>NZ_PQBY01000037.1:0-437 GCF_002964645.1 Pseudoalteromonas sp. T1lg22 | reverse complement strand
ATGATTGTTACTTACTGGCAAGTCCGGTAGGTAATATTTTGCTCTTTAAAAATTTGGAAAGCTGATAAAAACTTTGAATTGTTCAATTTTGAATGATTTAGAGTTCTCAATAAGTAAAGAAATATGCCAGTCAATTGAAAGATTGATTGTGCGTCTACTTTAGTATTCTAACTTCTGGCGAATTTATTTCTTTACTTATTGAGAACTCTAAATTATTCAAATTGAACAATTCAAAGTTTTTATCAGCTTTCCAAATTTTTAAAGAGCAAGAGAATGACTTCTCAGAGTTAAACACACTCTATTCTCAGGGCATTTCCCCGAAAGAATGTTTATCTATAAGAAGGAGTAGTAAAGTGGTGGAGCTAAGCAGGATCGAACTGCTGACCTCCTGCGTGCAAGGCAGGCGCTCTCCCAGCTGAGCTATAGCCCCACATTAC
>NZ_PQBY01000036.1:0-252 GCF_002964645.1 Pseudoalteromonas sp. T1lg22 | reverse complement strand
GTAATGTGGGGCTATAGCTCAGCTGGGAGAGCGCCTGCCTTGCACGCAGGAGGTCAGCAGTTCGATCCTGCTTAGCTCCACCACTTTACTGCTCCTTCTTATAGATAAACATTCTTTCGGGGAAATGCCCTGAGAATAGAGTGTGTTTAACTCTGAGAAGTAATTCTCTTGCTCTTTAAAAATTTGGAAAGCTGATAAAAACTTTGAATTGTTCAATTTGAATAATTTAGAGTTCTCAATAAGTAAAGAAAT
>NZ_PQBY01000035.1:0-334 GCF_002964645.1 Pseudoalteromonas sp. T1lg22 | reverse complement strand
AGTAAAGTGGTGGAGCTAAGCAGGATCGAACTGCTGACCTCCTGCGTGCAAGGCAGGCGCTCTCCCAGCTGAGCTATAGCCCCACATTACTAGGATACGTGCATTGTTTATAACCGGTCTTTGCTGTGAAGCAAAGTGGTGGGTCTGAGTAGACTTGAACTACCGACCTCACGCTTATCAGGCGTGCGCTCTAACCAGCTGAGCTACAGACCCAAACAATGACGTTTGTTCTCTATTTCATAATCAACAATCATCTGTGTGGACACTGCGAACAAATTAGTTCTAAATCGTATAAGGAGGTGATCCAGCCCCAGGTTCCCCTAGGGCTACCTTG
>NZ_PQBY01000034.1:0-215 GCF_002964645.1 Pseudoalteromonas sp. T1lg22 | reverse complement strand
AAGTTTTTTTGTTCCCACCCATAAAGAGTGAAGAACGGCGCTCATTGAATTCTGATTTTGATTCTTTCGAATCGAATTGACTGTGCTGAAACAAGTAAACTTGTTTCCGTTGGTCACTCAGTTCAATTGAGACTCTAAATTTGTTTGCGTCATCTAGCGAACTAGAATCTGCTGTTAGAACTCAATCTGTACGAGTGCCCACACAGATGATTGCT
>NZ_PQBY01000033.1:0-217 GCF_002964645.1 Pseudoalteromonas sp. T1lg22 | reverse complement strand
GACCCTAAATTTAATTTGCAGTGTGCCAGTTCGGTGCTCACCATCAACGCCGCGGTGATACCGCCAAGTTCAATTGCGAAAGCCGTATCATCGATGGTTTTAATGGTACATTGCGCCTTTCCTTAGTCCTCACTACCTGTGGGGCCAAACTATCGCACCGCGAAATCAACGCCGGCATGCCCTTTACCCTGGAAGTGCCAACCAAAAACAAAACCCA
>NZ_PQBY01000032.1:0-414 GCF_002964645.1 Pseudoalteromonas sp. T1lg22 | reverse complement strand
CCCGTATCCAAGGTGGTGGTATCGGTGACCGTGCCTGTGTTCCCGGCAGCGTCGGTCACTGTCATGGTGACGGTCAGTTCACCGTCGGCGAGGCTTGAAAGGTCTTGCCCAACGACGGTCACGTTGCCGTTGCTATCCGTGCTGATCGCCGAACTCGGTACCGTGATCGTCGTCACACCATCACTGATGGTGATGCTGTCGACGGTGGCACCGGCTTCAACAACGCCAGAAAGGGTCACATTGGTCGCTTCCTCTGCGCTTAATAGCTCATCGCCGCCGTCGTCGAACGCAATACTGTTTACGCCATCACCCGTGCTCGGTGCGCCCGTATCCAAGGTGGTGGTATCGGTGACCGTGCCTGTGTTCCCGGCAGCGTCGGTCACTGTCATGGTGACGGTCAGTTCACCGTCGGCG
>NZ_PQBY01000031.1:0-215 GCF_002964645.1 Pseudoalteromonas sp. T1lg22 | reverse complement strand
ATTTTGTGTCCCCTTCGTCTAGAGGCCTAGGACACCGCCCTTTCACGGCGGTAACAGGGGTTCGAATCCCCTAGGGGACGCCACTTTACTCGCATGGTAAGAGTTTAAATAACCAGTCCTAGTGACACACTTTGTGTCCCCTTCGTCTAGAGGCCTAGGACACCGCCCTTTCACGGCGGTAACAGGGGTTCGAATCCCCTAGGGGACGCCACTTT
>NZ_PQBY01000030.1:0-233 GCF_002964645.1 Pseudoalteromonas sp. T1lg22 | reverse complement strand
GAAACGGAACAGCGCCGATGATAGTGTGGCATTTGCCATGTGAAAGTAGGTCATCACCAGGCTCCTATTCAGAAAAACCCGCTCAATGAGTGGGTTTTTTGCTTTCTGGCGTTTTAAAATTATCAGCCTGGGTGCAATCAATTCATCCATGAAGTATCTCCCCTTCGCGCATCCATGCGCTCACTTCCTCGAACTGCGAAGCGGGGCTTCGGTTTCTCGTCACCCAAACTCAG
>NZ_PQBY01000006.1:349907-594151 GCF_002964645.1 Pseudoalteromonas sp. T1lg22 | reverse complement strand
CTTCGGTTTCTCGTCACCCAAACTCAGTAGTGAAACGAAACAGCCGGATGGCCGGCCCCGGTCGAGGATAGTGTGGCATTTGCCATGTGAAAGTAGAACATCGTCAGGGCCTTATTAAACGAAGAACCCAGCCTAGTGCTGGGTTTTTTCGTTTTAAAGACGTGATGTTCTACTTGAACAGGTGACAAAAATGTCGGGAACATTTTTGAACGCCGAAGGCGGCCCGTAGGGCGGAGGGCAGGATAGCCCGGAGTAAAGTAGTCGCTACTTCGTAGCGAGCCAGGGCCTTATTTAAAGAAACCCGTTGCAGCAATGCAGGGGGTTTTTTGCGTTTGTAGGTCGGCCTTTTAGGCCGACATTGCGGCATGGATCTGCACATTGCTCTACTACCGCCCTCCTTGTCGCGGTTATCGGCAAGATGCTCCTGCATTGTTTAATGTTGGCCTAAAGGCCAGCCTACAATTCTTGGCGGCAAACCCCGAGCTACAACGCAAATCCCGAATAGCCTGGTCTCATCATGGTTGCCAGTACTTTTACGCTTATGTTACAAAGAGTTTTTGTTCATGAGCAACGACTATGTATGAGCTTTATCATTGGTTTGATCTCTTAGGTGTAGCCGTTTTTGCTATTTCCGGCACGCTCTTGGCTCATGAAAAAAATATGGATGGATTTGGCGTGATCGTCCTGGCCGCTGTAACCGCCATTGGAGGCGGAACACTGCGCGATATGCTTTTAGATGTGCCGGTATTCTGGGTGTATGACACCAGTTACTTTATCACCATATTAGCCACGGTTTTTATCACCATAATGTGGCTTAACTATAAACCAAACTTTCCTCACTACTGCTTGCAACTCGCCGATGCTCTGGGGATCGCCTTTTTTGCCATAATGGGGGCTCAAAAGGCGCTGGAACTTGGGGTGCCGGCAATGACGGCCGTGATCATGGCTGTACTGACAGGGTGTTTTGGTGGCGTTATTCGCGATGTTTTGGCGCGAGAGGTGCCCATGTTGTTAAAAGGTCCCTTGTACGCCATCGCCTGCGTTGTCGGGGCCGGTTTATATATATTGCTTCTGCACCTGGGAACCAATCCTGAGTTGGCCATGTGGCTCGGTGGTATCGCTACCTTGCTGGTGCGCCTTATTGCCATTCGTTGGAATCTGGGTTTATACGTTTTCCGATATCCTAGCTAGACTTAGATTAACTAGTCAGGCAAGGAGACAGGGATGTGTCTTTAGCGCAAGTATATACTCGTGAACAAATCGGCATCGAAGCCATTGAGGTGCGTGTTGAAGTGTATCTCGGCTCCGGCCTGCCCAATTTCAATATCGTTGGTTTACCCGAAACCTCGGTAAAGGAAGCCAAGGACAGGGTGCGCAGTGCCATAGAGAATAGCCATTTTATCTTTCCTAACCAACGTATAGTCGTCAACCTGGCTCCCGCCGATCTACCCAAGGAGGGAGGGCGTTACGATCTTGCCATTGCCGTGGGTATACTCATTGCTTCGGAGCAGCTTAAGTTTGCGAATCTTACTCAGATTGAGTTGCTGGCCGAGCTTGGCCTTGATGGACAATTGCGCCCCATTCGTGGGGTGATCCCTTCGGTTATGGCTGCCAACAAGGTTAATCGCCTGGTCTATCTAAGTGCAGAGAATCAAGGTGAGGCAGCATTAATCGACACAGCTCGGGTTAAGTGTGCTCATTCATTACAGCAGCTCTGGCACGATCTTTCCGGGCAGCAAGAGCTGGACTTGTTGACTCCTTTGCCCATTGAGCAAAAGATCACACCCGCGAGTGTCGATTTTAGTGAGGTCAAGGGTCAGCCCATGGCAAAGCGGGTGTTAGAAATCGCTGCCGCAGGTGGCCATAATGTGTTGTTTAGTGGTCCTCCGGGTACAGGCAAGTCCATGTTGGCACAGAGGTTTGCGACCATATTGCCGCAGATGTCCACGCAACAGGCCTTGGAGACCGCCGCAGTATATTCAGTCTCGGGAAAGCCTATCGATGCCAGCCAATGGCTGCAGCGTCCTTTTCGCAGCCCTCATCATACCTGCTCGGCGGTAGCTCTGGTTGGCGGTTCCTCTAAACCTAAGCCGGGTGAAATTTCCTTGGCTCATAATGGTGTCTTGTTTTTAGATGAGCTACCCGAATTTGAACGTAAAGTGATTGATAGTCTAAGAGAGCCGATGGAAACCGGTAAGGTCACCATCTCACGAGCCGCTCAGCAGGTGGATTTTCCCGCACGTTTTCAGCTAATTGCTGCACTGAACCCCAGCCCTACCGGGCATTATAGTGATAAGCGGGCAACGCCGGATCAGGTGATGCGCTATCTGGCGCGTATTTCCGGCCCCTTTATTGACCGCATCGACCTGCAAATTGAATTGCTCCGCATTCCCAGTGCCCAGTTGCTCTCCTCGCAAGCAGAGGAAGACAGCGCGACCATTCGTACCCGGGTGATCGCCGCCTGGCAAAGGCAGCAGCAACGCCAAGGCAAGGCTAATGCCTTGCTGTCGGTGCAAGAGCTGCAGACTCACTGTGCGTTAACTGCCTTGTGCCGGGACTATCTTGGTGCTGCCAGTGAACGCTTCAAGCTGTCGCCTCGCTCTCATCAACGTATTATCAAGGTGGCGCGAACCATAGCCGACCTCGCCGGCGAGCAGGAAATTTCCCAAGCCTGCATTAAAGAGGCTTTAAGTTATCGCGCTTTTGAGCGCATGGTGGCAGCTCTGGGGTAATTGCCATTGCGCCAATATTTACCAGCTGTTAACATTGTTGAACTAGCCAAATTGGAGTGTTCAATGAAAAAGTGGATTTTTGCGGCCGCGTTATTACCTCAACTTTGCTTGGCAAATGCTAGCGATGCCATGACTTTTTATCTTGATCAGCAATACCAAAAAGCCTTTACCTTATTTGAGCAAACCGCCGAACTTGGCGATGGCCGCAGTCAGTTTAATCTTGCAGTGCAGTACTTACGCGGACAAGGAGTGAAGGCCGATCCCATCAAGGCCTACGGTTACTTTTCTGTGGCCATGGATAATGGCTTTAAAATGGCCGAGCAGGCGAGAAAGTCTGTGGCTCGCCGCCTAGATAAATCCCAGTTAGCACAAGCTAAAAACTTGGCCGACGAGCTTATCGCTCGCTATGGCAAGCTAGGAACTCAAAGCATCAATTATGAGTTGAGTCGTACGCTTACTTATAATCCGACCCGGGAGAAAACCGCCAACCCAGCTACCGCTTACCCCGATTCTCTGCAAAGCGATGGTGTGCCGGGGCTGGCCAGCTATCTATTTGATATAGATGAAAACGGCGTGCCGCGGGATCTGCTCTTGCTGAATTCCTATCCGGCTCCCGAGTTCGGCCAAAGCATTGCCGAAAAATTACGCGAAACTCGTTTTGTTGCCGCCGATAAAAAGTTCCATAATGCCATTATTCGCGGTGTTTTCGCCGGTGCCCAAGACAGTGAAATGAGTCAAAAGCTTAAGGCCAGGGCACAGCAGTTATTACAGCAGGCAAAAAGAGATGATGTGAATGCCCAGGCCGAATTAGCTCAGGTATTAAAGTTGTTGGATGAGCAGCCACAATATCATGCTATCGACGGTAGCGTGAAGGCCATACCAGTAGTTGCGCCACAAATAAGTTTTAGCAGTATTACTCAGCCAGAATTTATCAAGCAGGAAAAGTTAGAGACTACTTACTTTACCTTTTCTTACCTGGTTAATCTGAATGCCGAGGGTAAGGTGGTTCATTGGCAGCCGTATAAGCAGGTGAATATTCCTAGGGTCTTACGCAAAAAATCCGAAACCCTGATGAAGCAGTGGCAGCTAAGTGCCGCTGATGGAGAGCTAAAAGACCAAAATTGGTACCGGGTGCAGTTTTTCTATAATAATCAGGTCGCGAATTCAGCGTATTTGAATGACCAAATAACTGCCCATGTTGAGATTAAGCCGCTGAGTAACAAAGAAGAAGAACAGCAATGGCGTTATTGGCAGCATAAGGCAGCTATGGGAGGTCACAGCGATACCCTGTTTCAACTTGGGGTGAACTGCAATCTGCGTCTACTGACTTTGGCGGCGAAACAAGATCATAGTCGGGCGCAATTACAGTTGGGCAAATGCCTGATGACCAAAGCCGATGGTTCTGCTGTTTATGCGGAGCAGGCTAAGCATTGGTTAGAAAAAGCGGCGGCGCATGGCAGCCTGATCGCTAAGCGTAAGTTAGCCGGTTGGTATGTACGCTATTCCGATAATGGCAGTGAGCTGGAAAAGGCCATAGAGCTGGCCGAAGAAGTAGCGGATGAGAATGATCATCCCCTTGCCTATGCTTATCTGGCAGCGGCACATGCCAAGCTGGGCAACTTTGAAGAGGCGGTTGATTACCAGCAGCAGGCGGTGAATGAAGCCAATGAACAGGCCTTTGAGCCGACGCCCTTCCTGCAGTCGCTTGCGGCCTACCAGCAGGGTAACATTCTGTTTTAAAGCCTTAACTTGAAGAGGCATATAGCCTTTGCCGCGTACCGTGACAATGCGCTTTTGCTCTTTTTCATCGCCTAGCTTTTTACGCAGGCGCCCTATCAATACATCCACAGTGCGATCCGTGGGGCTCCAGTCCGGCTGACCAATTTCCTCTGACACCTTCTCCCGCGATGTGGCTTTACCCGCATTGGCAATTAAGCAAATCAATACCTTGTGTTCTGCCTCGGTAAGCCGCAGTTCTTCGTTTTTGGCGGTGATCAGGGTGCGATTATCCGGGTGCAGTTTAAAGTCTGCATATTCGATATATTCGGTGCTGTCACTGACCGGGCTAGCTGCGCCATGCAGGCGCTTATATACGGCGCGCATACGCAATTCGAGTTCAAGTAAGTCAACGGGCTTGCAGATATAGTCATCGGCTCCTTGTGCCAGACCGGCGATGCGATCCGACTGCGAGTCCCGGCTTGAAAGCATGATCACGCCGATCTCGGTAAGGGTGCTTAGCTCCCGGGCTAAGGTGAGGCCATCCTTTGCGGGTAAGACGATATCGACTATGGCCAATTCGATGGCATGTTGGGAATCGCCCTGTGATGCTTGCGCCAAAGCCAATGCTTGCGCCCCTGTACTATCGACCTGGATGCAAAACTCGGTATCGGCAAAATGATTTTCGATGCGCTTAACGAGTAGCTCATCGTCTTCAACAAGTAACACATGAACGGGCATATGGTTTTACCTAGCGTATTATTGACCTAAGGAGGCGGCAGTATTGGCTCCAACTTTATAATGTAATGGGCCCACTGCCAACTATTTACGACAAAGCCGAGGCCCGTGTTTGCTGGATTAATCAGATCAAGACAAGGAGTATGCCCCTTAAATTGCGCCACCATTATATTGCTCACGGCGGTTTTTAGCCCCGGCTATTAATCCTCCTTTGAGGCGAAAACTTAAGCGAGCAGGGCTAACAGCAAGATGATATACAGGCCACTGACCAGCAGCTGGATCAGACAAAAACCCATAATGTCTTTGGCCTTTAAGCCGGCAATTGCCAGAACAGGAATGGCCCAAAATGGCTGGATAAGGTTAGTCCAGGCGTCGCCCCAGGCTACCGCTAAGGCCACAGATGAAACCGGCACCTCAAGGGCCTGCGCGGCGGGGAGTAGTAAGGGTGCCTGCACCGCCCACTGGCCGCCTCCCGAAGGCACAAAAATATTCACCAGGCCGGCGCTAAGAAAACTCCATATCGGCAGGGTCGTACTATCGGACAGGGCGATAAACAGCTCAGAGATGTCTTTGGCCAAGCCGCTTTGGCTCATCAGCGCCATCAAGCCGGCGTAAAATGGAAATTGAATGACAATGCCGCTGCCGCTACGCACCGCATTATTGAGTTGGCTAATAAGCGCGCTGGTGTTGGGTTGCAATAGCAGGGCAAAAAACAGAAACAGGGCGATAATGGTGTTGAGGTTTAAGCCCTGTGCACCCGTATAAAAGCTGCTGCCCAAATAAATCAGACCCAGCAAACCTAAGGTTGCGGTAGGCCAGCGTGCCTGCTCTAAGGCATTGCCCGCCGCATTTTGCTGTGTCGTTTCCTTATCTCCCTGCAGTTGCTCTGTATCGACATAAACGGCGTCCTGCGCCTTGGGTAGCAGCAAGTAATTAAGCAGGGGCAAAATGATGGCCAGGCCAATCACCAGTGCCAAATTCAGTGTCGAGAACAGGGTTTGCGAGGTGTCTATCAGACCAATTTGCTGTTCGGCAAAGTGCCCCGGTGTGGCAATGGTCAGAGGGATCGAACCGGATAAGCCGCCATGCCAAATAATAAATCCGGAATAGGCACTGGCTACCAGCACCCGGTAGTCAACGCGACAAAAGCGCGCCACCGCTTTGGCAAACAGGGCGCCAACCACCAGACCAAAGCCCCAGTTAAGCCAGCTTGCTAAGAGGGCGACCAAGGTAGTAACGACCACCGCCTTGCCTGGCGTATTAAGGCGCCGAGCGACAAAGTTTAAACCGCGCTCGACACTGGGAGTGGTTGCCAGCAGGTAGCCGCATACCAAGACCAGCAGCATCTGCATGGCAAAGGTGAAGAGGTTGCTGATGCCGCCGCCCCACATTTGCACCAAGGCCAAGGGCGAGTGATCACTGCTAATTAACGCGAGCGCAAAGCTCACTAGGGTGAGCAGCATGACGATCAGCAGCGGGTCGGGCATGTATTTGTCGGTCAGTTTGGCTATGGGTTTGGCAATTTTGGCTAGCATAGGTCTGTAACTATTTGGTATTAATTATTATTGTTTTAACTATTACTCTCTTAACATAGATAGGGTAATGTTAAAAAGACTAAACTTTAGCATGATAGGCTAAAGTTAATGAGATTACAAAAAGGGCAAGGATTTAACTGATTGAAAAATAAGTATAAAAAGTTGGCCTGAATATTGTAATTGGTTATGGTAATTAAAGAATTGTAATTGACTAACGAGGCTTATATGTCAGGACAAGGTTCAGGTGGTAATGTAATCGCCGCTCTATGTAACGTATTCTTCCCGGGACTGGGGCAATTGGTACAGGGGCGTATTCTTGCGGCCTTATTATTTGCCATCTTCTTCTTCGGTGGCGCCGCTTTATGGTGGCTGATAGTGCCCGGCATTATTGCCGCAATCGTCTATGTTTGGGCCATTATCGACGCCGCCAAATATCGTTCTTACGATTGAATCGGAAAAAAGCGTGCTTAAGGCACGCTTTTTTTGTGTCTTTTTATATCAGGGTGAGCCAAAAGAAGAAACTGACAACACTTAGCAAGGTGCTTAACACCACTGCGCTAGCCAATACTTCGCTGCGGGTATCAAGTTGTTTGGCAACTAAATAGGCATTTACACCCAAGGGTGAAGCACTGAGCAGCACTACAAGTAGCAGTTGTTGCTGTGGCAAGGCAAAGACCTGGCTGGCAAATAACCATACCAGGGCGGGTAGCAAGAATAGCTTGCTGGCAGACAGGCCTAAAGCCAGATGCAGCCCGGGGCGAATTTGGTAATGATGTAAATTGGCGCCTAATACAAACAGGGCTCCGGCTATGGCCGGCTCAGCCAGTAGCGCTAAACCATTTTCCATTGGCTCGGGCAGGGCCAAACCGCTAAGGTTGAACAGCAAACCTAAAGTAATGGCCAAGATCACCGGGTTTAACAGCAGCTGGCGCACCGTGGTGAGCCAGCTTACCCTTTGCGAGCGACCCGAAAATGCATAGGTGAGTAAAAATAGCAGGGCACTGTGGAAGGTGATCAGCACAAAAACCGTGGCCGCTATGTCTTTGCCAAGCGCCTGAATGGCAATGGGCAGGCCGATTAAGACAGTGTTGGAATAGCTGGCACCCAGTGCCAATACCGCTCCCTGTGACCAATCGCCACTATAGTATCTATACAAGATCAGCATCAGGCTAAACATCAGCACCACCGGAATATAAAAACTCAGCATCAGCTCCAGGCTAACCACGCTGCCCAGTTGGGCCTGCGCCATATTAATAAACAGAAATAACGGAATACTGATGTAAAAGGTAAAACGACTGATCCCCGAGAGCTGTTCACCATTTAGAAAGCGTAGCTTGGCACAGGCAAAGCCGACGCCGGCGATAAATATCAGTGGGAAAATAATGGCAAAGGTATCGAACATGGTCATTTTTGGTGGCGGTACATAGGGGGGATTTTATCATGCTCCTAGGCTCGGCGGAGCAACTAATTCCCTAGGCAGTAAGCTATGCTTGTTGGTATGATGCGCGCCTTATTTGCAAGGGCAAAAATACCATGGAATATCAGCTATATTCTGATCCCTTATGGGGTAAGCGTGTAAAGCTAAGTGATGAGCACCGCTTAGTCGCGCGCTGGTTTAACGATGAGTTATATGACAATGATGAGCTGTTGCAGCGTTTTCGGCAGGCGCTAAACCAGGATTCGCCAAGAAGTTCGGTCAATGGCTCGCAAGAACTGGTAATTCAAGGCAAAGAAATGCGGGTGGTGATAGCCCATGGCGAGGTGCTCTTTGAAAGTCACGGCTTGCATCACGATGAGGATGACCTTGACGCCTATGCCGCGGATGAGCTAGTGCTGGATGAATCTGAATTAGTTGCCGCCTGTGGCGTTGAAGACCTGCTCGCCCTTATGCAGGCGTGGCAGGGATTTCGCTAGCGCCGCTGCAATTAGCGCCGCTGAGCTTGGCCATGCACTTGCTCGTGCCGTTTAGAGATGGCACGTTTCAAATGGCCTTATCATCAAGATGTACTGATATTTCGTTCTTTTAACTTACGCGTCAAGGTGTTGCGTCCCCAACCAATACGCAATGCTGCTTCTTGTTTATGGCCGCCACAACTGGCCAGGGCGGATTTGATCAGCCGCGTTTCCAGCTGTGCCTGAATATCGGGCCAGACATTGTCCTTACCCTGTTTAAACTCGTTATTGAGCCACTGCTGGAATAGATCGAGCCAGTCAGAATCTGCTTCTTGTTCTATGCTGGCACTGAGCTCGGGCGGCAGATCTTCTGCGCCTATGTATTCCCCCGGCGCCATCACTGTCAACCAGCGACAGGTATTTTCCAGTTGCCTGACATTGCCCGGCCAATTGAACAGCTTCATTTGCTCACAGGCCTGTGGGCTTAAGGTCTTACTGGGCACCTTTAATTCTTGGGCGCTTTTATTAAGGAAGTACTCGGCTAACTGCTCTATGTCTTCGGTGCGCTCACGCAGAGGTGGCAGCTTTAAGCGCACCACATTTAAACGGTGGAATAAATCTTCGCGGAATTTGCCCTGTTGTGCCAGGCGCTCTAAATCCTGGTGGGTGGCGGCGATAATACGCACATCCACCTTGAGGCTTTGGTGACCGCCAACACGATAAAATTCACCGTCGGCCAGCACCCGTAATAAGCGGGTTTGTACATCCAGGGGCATATCGCCGATTTCATCGAGGAACAGGGTGCCGCCATTGGCTTGCTCAAAGCGACCCTTGCGCACGCTGTCGGCGCCGGTGAAAGCGCCTTTTTCATGGCCAAAGAGCTCAGACTCCACCAAGTCCTTGGGAATGGCAGCCATGTTCAGGGCGATAAAGGGGTTATCCTTACGTGGGCTATGTTGGTGCAGGGCGCTGGCGACCAGCTCTTTACCCGTACCAGACTCACCATTGATCAATACGCTCATGCTTGAGGCGCTAAGCTTACCTATGGCACGAAACACCTCCTGCATGGCCGGTGCTTCGCCGATAATCACAGAGCGTTTTTGCTCCTTGGTGACTTTTTTGGCCTTTTTTTGCGTGTGGGCACGTACGGCGCGATCAACCACGCTCACCGCTTCTTCTAAATCAAAGGGTTTGGCCAGGTATTCAAAGGCTCCTTTTTGAAAGGCCTGTACCGCCGAGTCCAGATCCGAATGGGCGGTCATGATGATTACCGGCAGATTGGGATTTTCTTCGCTGATCTGCTCTAACAAGGCCATGCCGTCCATTCCGGGCATGCGCACATCCGAGAGTAAGACCGCCGGTTGTGAAAAGGTCAGGGCGGTTAACACATCTTGGGCGTTATCAAAACTTTCTACATCATAACCGCTGCGCGTCAGCGCCTTTTGCAGCACAAAGCGAATCGATGCGTCATCATCTACCAACCAAACAGATTTCATCATAGCCCTCTTAGCCGCTTACAGTGGCAAATACAGTGTAAACTCAGTATGGCCCGGCCAGCTGTCGCACTCGATAAAGCCTTGATGCTGATCGATCAAGGTTTGTGCGATCGACAACCCTAGTCCCGAACCACCTTCTTTATTGGTGATCATGGGATAAAACAGGGTTTCCTTTACCTCCGGCGCTATGCCTGGGCCATTATCACAAATTTTGATCTGCAGGGCTTTTTTGAGTGTCGTATCGTAGCGGCGCACATGATAGCGTACCCGGGTTGATACTTTAATTTCGCCTCCTGCACTGAGCGCCTGCATGGCATTGCGCACTATGTTAAGGAGGACCTGCTGGATTTTATCGCCATCGACCACAACATCCGGAATACTCGGGTCATAGTCTTTAATCAGGTCGATATTTTTATTGTTATCCAGCATGCAGAGCTTTAATACATTCTCCAGGGTTTGATGGATATTGGTCGCCTGTTTTTGTAAGCGCTGGTTTGGCCCCAGCAGCCTGTCGACCAATTGCCTTAATCTATCCGCCTCGTGAATAATTAGCTGTGCACACTCATCGCGTTCCTGCTGATCAACCTCATACTGCAATAATTGCGCCGCTCCGCGAATTCCACCGAGTGGATTTTTAATTTCGTGCGCTAAATTACGGATCAGGGTTCTAGCCGCTTGGTGTTGATGCATTTGGTTGGAGGCTTGATCGAGGCGGATTTCTTCATCCGTTTGGCGGATTTCAAGCAGTAAAAATACCTCACCCTGGTAGTTGATGCGGCGGCTATTAAGTGCCAGGTTGGCATGGCGGGTATCTACGAACACCACGTCAGCCCTGTGCTGGTGGCAATCCACTCCTTGCTTGAGGGTGTAGTTGGCGATGCGCTCAAGCTCTACCGAGTGATAGTTAAATAGGGATTCGAAGGGCTGGCCTTGAATGCGTTTTAAGCCTTGTCCAAGCAGCTCGGTGCAACTGGTGTTGGCGTAAACCAGATTAAAATTTTTATCTAAAATAAGTATGGCAGTGTGCAGGTTTTCCCACATCTGCTGGAAGAAATCGCCGTGAAGTTTCATCTTTAGTAATAAGGTGCACCAGTATGGTGCAACTATCTTAGCAGGTTTATTAGGCTGTGCGCAGCCATTTCCTTAGCTGCATTGCAATTAAGGGCCGGTGATCATCGAGCGGCGATGCATAAAGAAGGTGATGGCCTTGGAGCTGGCCAATACTTCGCCCTCGCTATTGAGTAGTTTTAAAACCAGGCTGTGCTCGCCGCGATCAATATCGCGCAGGGCAAACAGGCTGGAGCTTTGTGGTTCGCCATAGGCTTGGCCGTCCATAAACAGCTGTACGCTATGTCCTTGTAAAAATCTTGGTTTCACCTGCCCACTGATATGCACTGAGCCGGTGTTGTCGCGAATGGTTTCTTCTTGCGTCGGTGAGGTGATAGTTATGCTAAATTTGACTTGCTCCAGTTCATCATCGACTTCATCGAGAACACTGGTGTCGATGCTTGGCATATTCATTACCGGGGCGTTAAGGGTGACTTTTTCTGCTCCCTTGCGCGGGGTGTCAGAAAATACCAATACGCCATTCTCATCCTTGTACACGTAGATGTCTTTGCTCGGTGCGGCCCATGCTGTACTAAAAATAGTTAGCAGCACGACCATACTTAAAATATACAGCCTTGTGTTCACGTGAAATCCTATTTATGGTTGTTATTCTTATAGTTAGCAAAATAAGCCAAGTTACTGGCTAGGTATTAACTTTAGTCCAAAGGTTGTATTTTTTCCATAAAAAAAGCCCGCAGAGCAGGCTTTGAGAACACACATGATATAACTAAATTGTCATTATCTGTTTTATACGCTGTAGTACATTTCGAACTCAACTGGGTGAGTTGTCATGTTTAGCTTTTCAACTTCTTTGGCCTTCAGCGCGATATAAGCGTCGATTAGGTCATTAGTGAATACGCCACCTTGAGTTAAGAACTCACGGTCTGCATCAAGACAAGCTAGGGCTTCGTCTAGTGAAGAGGCAACAGTTGGGATTTCAGCCGCTTCTTCCGCAGGTAGGTCGTATAGATCCTTGTCCATGGCATCGCCAGGGTGGATCTTGTTCTTAATGCCGTCAAGACCAGCCATAAGCTGAGCTGCAAACGCCAGGTATGGGTTAGCCGCAGGGTCAGGGAAGCGTACTTCGATACGACGACCTTTCTCTGAAGGAACCACTGGAATACGGATTGATGCAGAGCGGTTACGTGCCGAGTAAGCAAGCATTACCGGTGCTTCGAAGCCAGGAACTAGACGCTTGTAAGAGTTAGTTGCCGGGTTGGTGAAGGCATTGATCGCTTTAGCGTGCTTGATGATACCACCGATGTAGTAAAGCGCGTCTTCTGAAAGACCGCCGTACTTGTCACCAGCGAAAAGGTTCTTGCCATCTTTAGCTAGTGATTGGTGACAGTGCATACCTGAGCCGTTGTCGCCAACTAGAGGCTTAGGCATAAAGGTAGCCGTTTTACCATAAAGGTGAGCCATGTTGTGGATAACATACTTCATCTCTTGGATTTCATCGGCTTTGGTAACCATGGTATTAAAGCGAGTGGCAATCTCGTTTTGACCGGCAGTGGCTACTTCGTGGTGGTGTGCTTCTACTACATGGCCTAGCTCTTCTAGTACCAAGCAGGTTGCACTACGCCAATCCTGTGATGAATCAACAGGCGCAACCGGGAAGTAACCGCCTTTTACGCCAGGACGGTGGCCAGTGTTACCGCCTTCATAGTCGCGGTCTGAGTTCCAAGACGCTTCTTCGGCATCGATCTTGTACATAGAACCAGACATATCGGTTTTGTACTTAACATCGTCAAATAGGAAGAACTCAGGCTCTGGACCGAATAGAACTGTGTCGGCGATACCAGTAGAGCGCATGTACTCTTCGGCGCGCTTAGCAACAGAGCGAGGATCACGCTCATAACCTTGTAGTGTTGAAGGTTCAACTACGTCACAACGTACAATCAGTGTGGTTTCTTCAGCAAACGGGTCAAGCTTGGCGCTGTTTACGTCTGGTAGAAGTACCATGTCAGATTCATTAATGCCTTTCCAACCAGCGATTGAAGAACCATCGAACATCTTACCTTCTTCGAAGAAGTCTTCGTTTGCTTGGTGATGTGGGATAGAAAGGTGCTGCTCTTTACCCTTGGTATCGGTAAAGCGTAAATCTACGAACTTAACGTCATTTTCTTTAATAAAAGTTAAAACCGTATGTGACATGTGTCCTCCAACTAGGAATATTTTGTGTGCTGCATGTTACTGCAATTGTGCACTCATAAGCTTAAATCGTGCCAACTATTTAACTGTATGTTTGTAAAGGGTTTTAATTAAACTTGTTATTTCAATAAAGCTATTACGCACCCTTTTGGTGCGCATTTGCCTTGCTTTGGTGCATTTGTTTTGCCCTTTTTTAAGCCATGGTTTACGGCTCACTCAAGGCTTGCTTTAGATTAAAGCGCTTACCTTGTGCAAGGTGCAATAGGTTAGCTGAAAAATACCTGCTAAGATTTTTCTGTGGTTGATTTTTATCCATACTAACGGTGCGTTATGACAATTAGGTCACAGTCACAGAAAAATAATGTTGGATAAACTTTCATCTAGTGACGTTATAAGGGATAATACGCGCCCTTTTAAACCCAACGCAGGTAGTTGTTTGCCGAGCGTGGATCCTCTAGGAACAATGAGGCTTGCCTCTTAAGTAGATATATGAGCATCGAAAAGTTAAGAAATATCGCGATCATCGCGCACGTTGACCATGGTAAAACGACTCTGGTTGATAAATTGCTTGAGCAATCGGGCACACTGCAAACTCGCGGTGGTAACGAAGAGCGAGTGATGGATTCTAACGACATTGAAAAAGAGCGTGGAATTACCATCTTAGCTAAAAATACGGCAATCAACTGGAACGATTACCACATCAACATCGTAGATACTCCAGGACACGCCGACTTCGGTGGTGAAGTAGAGCGCGTTCTATCGATGGCTGATTCAGTACTTCTTCTTGTAGATGCTCAAGAAGGTCCTATGCCGCAAACGCGTTTCGTTACGCAGAAAGCGTTCGCACAGGGTTTGAAGCCAATCGTTGTTATCAACAAAATCGACAAGCCAGGTGCTCGTCCTGATTGGGTTATGGACCAAGTATTCGATCTATTCGATAACCTGGGTGCAACTGACGAACAGCTAGACTTCAAAGTAATCTACGCGTCAGCTATCAACGGTTGGGCAACATTAGATTTAGATGAGCCTTCAGACAACATGGAACCTATGTTCCAAGCGATCGTTAACGAAGTTGAAGCGCCGGATGCTGATCCTGAAGGTCCATTGCAGATGCAGATCTCTCAGCTTGATTACAACTCATACGTAGGCGTAATCGGTGTTGGTCGTATCAAGCGCGGTACCGTTAAAGTGAACCAGCAAGTCACTGTTATCGGTGCTGACGGTAAAACACGCAACGGTAAAGTTGGCCAGGTATTGACTTACTTGGGTCTAGATCGTCACGAAGCGCAAGAAGCAACTGCGGGCGATATCATAGCTATCACGGGTCTTGGTGAGCTGAAAATCTCAGACACTATCTGTGACGTAAACAATGTTGAAGCGCTTCCTCCGTTAAGCGTTGACGAGCCAACAGTAACCATGACCTTCTCTGTAAACACTTCACCGTTTGCTGGCCAAGAAGGTAAATACGTGACTTCACGTAATATCCGCGAGCGTCTTGACGCTGAGCTTGTTCACAACGTAGCACTGCGTGTAGAAGACACTGACAACCCTGATAGCTTCCGTGTATCAGGTCGTGGTGAACTTCACTTAGGCGTATTGATTGAAAATATGCGTCGTGAAGGTTACGAGCTTGCAGTTTCACGTCCTGAAGTAATCCTTCGCGAAGTGGATGGTGTTCTTGAAGAACCGTATGAAACAGTAACAATCGACTGTGAAGACGAGCACCAAGGCTCAATCATGGAACAACTTGGTCTGCGTAAAGCGGAAATGACCGACATGTCTCCAGATGGTAAAGGCCGTATTCGTATGGACTTTATAGTTCCTAGCCGTGGTCTAATCGGTTTCCAAACTGACTTTATGACGTTGACGTCTGGTTCAGGTCTGATGTATCACACATTCGATCACTACGGTCCTCATAAAGGCGGTAAGATTGGTCAACGTAAAAACGGTGTATTGATTGCTAACGCGCAAGGTAAAGCGTTAACTAACGCCCTATTCAACCTACAAGAGCGCGGTAAACTATTTATCGGTCATGGTGTTGAAGTGTATGAAGGTATGGTTATCGGTATTCACAGCCGTGACAATGACCTAACTGTTAACGCCCTTAAAGGTAAGCAGTTAACCAACGTTCGTGCATCAGGTACTGACGAAGCACAAACACTTGTGCCGCCTATCAAGATGACGCTAGAGCAAGCGCTTGAGTTCATCGATGATGACGAATTAGTGGAAGTAACGCCTGAAAGCATTCGTATTCGTAAGCGTTTCCTAACGGAAAACGAACGTAAGCGCGCTTCACGCGAAAGCAAAAAAAGCTAATTACAGTTCATGATGAAAAGCCCGCACATTGCTGCGGGCTTTTTTGTGCGCCTTGAAAAGTTGTCGCCGCAAATGTCAGTTAATTTCTAGATGCTTGTGTAGCCCATTGAATATTCTTGAGTATTCATCACTATTCATGTTCTTATTCTTTAAGGAATTAGAAAGACTTGAGCTGACTATTAACATGGAGAGCAGCAATGAGTTTAGGAACTGCAATAAAAAATTTGCGTCAGCAGTATCAATTAAGCCAGCCCGAGCTGGCGGTCAAGGTAGGCATTGAGCAAAGCTATTTATCCAAAATTGAAAATGATAAATCGACCCCTTCTCAAGATATTTTTGAACGCTTATTAAGTGCATTCAATCTTACCTTGGAGCAATTTATGGCGCAGTGGGGTGAAGACATAGACCTCGGGCAGCTGAACCAAATCACGCAAACCAAGCAATATCTGCAACAGCAGCAAAGTGCGATACAGCGCCGCCGAGCACAGATACAGATTTGGGCCATCGCCCTGGTTGCATTAGGTTGCGCACTTTTTTATTGCGCCCACAATGCCTTACTGTTTCCGGAGCGACAAATCGTTTACGAGTCGCAAGGGGTGATAAAAGACTCTGAGCCGGACGATGTTTTTTCAAGATGGCGCCATTTAATACCTGATGAGCAAGACCACGTAGCAGTGGATAAAAAGCGAAAGGAAATGTCTCTGCGAGCCGATAAAACCTATAGATACAGTTTTGATATGCTAGGGATAAAATTTGAAGAGCAGGTTGATGGTGGAAGACGGGTGTTTTTCCATAGTACCGTGATTGAACACCCAAGGACGATAAACGGTGTGCTGACCTTTATCGCTGTGTTTGCTTTTGTCAGCGGCGTGATGCTGGCCGTAACGCCTGTCTTAAATGGGCGAAGGAAAAAGCGTTAGGCAGAGACGGCGTATTGACGCCGTCTTGTTTATGTCATGCTTAACCATCGCGGCCATCCACGCGGGGCTTAAATACCACGGGGGCATAGGCGATGATATAAATCAGGTAGGCAAGGGTCCACAAGAGTGCAGACACCAAGATTAGGCTTTGATACTGGTCACTCACCAGGGGCGCAAACACCCGGATCACAAAGGCGCTAAACAGGGCGATAAAGGCGCTATTGATCACCCAGCCTACCTTGATCATGCGTCCGGTATGACCGAGAGACACCCGAGATATCATAGCCAATATCATTAATCCCATGCCGCCAACGGTAATGGCATGATAGGCCAAAGAAGGGTTGCTTAATACTTCCAGTCTCATCAGCCCCAGCATCAACAGGCCAATACAAATGGCCCAGTAGCTGAGATGCAGCGGCCATACTAAGGCGGTCCCAAAGGTAACCCAGATGCGCCAGCGCCAGGCGCGCACAAAGTTAATCAAGGCCGCAGCGATAAAGGCCATAGCTTGCAGTGCAATACCTTGTTCGCTGTTGACCAGGGTCAGCAAAGCGCACACCAATACCGAGATGATAGCGGCCTTATCCAGCCACAGGAAATTGTCTACTTTTGGAGTTTGTGTGCCATTAGCGGTAAACATGGGGAATACCCGACCACCGATGATTACCATTACCAAGGCCACCATTAACACCATGGTATGGCTGAGGGTAATAAAGTTCAGCGCTACCCACTGAAGCTGGGATAAGTGCATTAACAGGTTAAGAGCCGCCATCACCAGTAACAGGGGCACAAAAAACAGGTTGCGCACTAGCTGAGCCTTGATAATGGGTAAGGCAAAACACAGTGCCGCGGCGGGTAGAAAGGCGATATCCACGGCAATCACTAGGGCGCTGGGGACCCATGAACCGGGCAGGGCCATCAGTATTCGCGCACTTAACCAGAGTAACACCAGGGCTGCCAAGGGCTTGCCCTTAATGCTGGGCACTCCGGTCCAATTCTGCACCGCGGTCAATAAAAAGCCCGACATAATGGCCACGGCAAAGCCAAACAGCATTTCATGGGTATGCCAGAAATAGCCGCCGCCATAAGGTGAAAACGCTAGGTGACCCGTATAGGTAAGGCTCCAGGTGATTATGCTGAGCATGCCAAACAGGGCGCCAAGCCAAAATAGAGGTCGAAACGCTAAGCGCATAAAGGCCCAACCACGGGCCTTTTCATCGGGTTCTGCAATTTGTCCACTGGGTAGTAACACGGCCATGACATCCTCTCTTTGTTATCTCAAAATTTAGATGGTTCGCTTATCTGTAGTAACTGCTTGAGCTCTGAATCCGTGTTCGCATTCACCAAATCGGCCAGGGTGAAATTATCTAAATGGGCAAAAAAGCACTCCATGGCCTGCGCCAAAATCCCCTTAAGCTGGCAGGCGGGAGAGATCACGCAGTGATTATCTGCGCCAAAACACTCTACCAGGGTCGAGTCCTGCTCATGCAGGCGCACCAGTTCGCCTATATTGATTTGCGCCGGATCGCGGCTAAGGCGAATACCGCCATTTTTACCTCGGGTGGCAGTGAGGTAATCCTTATTACTCAGCACCTGCACCACCTTCATCAGGTGGTTTTTGGAGATCTGATACTTATCGGCCACCGCCTGTATGGTGAGTGTCTCGTCCTGATGCAAGGCTGCATAGATCAGGGTGCGCAGCGAATAATCGGTAAAGCGGGTGATATTCATTAACGAAAGACCTTAGCGTCAAAGCGCCTTTGATGATATTTAAACATGTATTTATTTTACATCTTTGCTTGTGATGTGTAAACTTTCTGAAGATTCATTTTGAATGCATGTTATTGAGGTTCCGTTGGAAGCTTATCTGAGTTGGCCCGTCGACCCTATACCCAGGGTTGCAGCTCTTTTATTCGCTAACCGAATTAACTTTGAAAACAAGACCTTATTCACAAGGGTTTAAGGAAGAAAGACGATGAGAGAATATAAAAAACTGTGGTGGACGCTGCTTGGGGTGCTCGCCGTTACTTTCGCCATTCTCGGCTATTTTGGTCGTGAGGTTTATCGTGTTGCGCCGCCTATTGCCGAGCAGTTTGTTAGTCAGGATGGTCAGGTTTACACCTCTAAGGATGCGATTTTAGATGGGCAAACGGCCTGGCAGTCGGTCGGGGGGATGCAACTCGGCTCAATTTGGGGGCATGGTGCCTATCAGGCGCCAGATTGGACCGCCGATTGGCTGCATCGTGAACTCGTCCAGTGGCTGGATATTGCTGCTCAAGAGGCACATGGAGTAAGCTTTGATGACCTGTCTGAAGAGCTACAACAGCCTTTACTCTGGGCACTTAAAAAAGAGTACAGGACCAATACCTATGATCAAAATACGGGTACGGTCACTCTGTCTTCCCGTCGCCTGGCTGCCATTGAGCAAACGGCGGCTTATTACCATGCGCTGTTCGGTAGCGACCCGTTATTACAGCAAACCCGTAAACATTATGCGATGAAAGAAAACACTTTGCCCAGTGCAGAGCGTCGCGAAAAACTCACCGAGTTCTTCTTTTGGACGGCTTGGGCTGCGGCCACAGAGCGCCCCGATGGTTCGTCTACTTATACCAATAACTGGCCTCATGAGCCGCTGATCGATAATGAACCCACTGCGGAAAACTTGGTGTGGTCGATTGTTAGCGTTATCTTGCTGATCGCCGGTGTTGGAGCGCTCGTTTGGGCCTGGTCCTTCCTGCATAAAGATGAAGAAGCACCGACTCCGCCTAAGCAAGACCCCATAGCATCATTTTCCCTAACAGCATCGCAAAAAGCTTTGGGTAAGTATCTATTTCTGGTGGTGTCCTTATTTACTTTCCAGGTCTTACTGGGTGGCTTTACGGCACACTACACGGTCGAAGGGCAGGGCTTTTATGGCATTGAAACATCACAATGGTTCCCATACAGCCTAGTGCGTACATGGCATATTCAAGCAGCACTGTTTTGGATAGCCACCGGGTTTTTGGCTGCCGGCCTTTTCCTCGCTCCCATTATCAATGGTGGGCGAGACCCCAAATACCAAAAGCTGGGGGTAGATATCTTATTCTGGGCCTTAGTGGTCGTTGTCGTTGGCTCATTTGTTGGTAACTACCTGGCTATCGCACAAATTATGCCTGCGCATTTAAACTTCTGGTTAGGGCATCAGGGTTATGAGTTTGTTGATCTGGGTCGCTTATGGCAGATAGGTAAATTTACCGGCATAGTCTTTTGGCTGGTACTGATGTTGCGAGCGATTCTTCCTGTGTTTAAGCAAGAAGGTGATAAAAACCTGTTGGCTTTATTCTGCGCCTCGGTAGTGGCTATTGGCTTATTCTATGGTGCCGGTTTCTTCTATGGTGAACGCACCCATATCTCGGTAATGGAGTACTGGCGCTGGTGGATTGTCCACCTTTGGGTTGAAGGCTTCTTTGAGGTGTTCGCAACTGCGGCATTGGCCTTTATCTTCCACAGCATGGGCTTGGTTTCTAAGCGCTCTGCAACAATAGCTTCTTTGGCGTCTGCATCGCTCTTTATGCTTGGAGGCGTGCCCGGTACATTCCACCACTTGTATTTCTCTGGCACAACCACACCTGTGATGGCGGTTGGTGCAACCTTTAGTGCGCTGGAAGTAGTGCCCTTGATAGTGCTAGGTCATGAGGCGTGGGAGCAGTACAAGCTGAAAGAACGTAGCCCTTGGATGGCAAACGTAAAGTGGCCCTTGATGTTCTTCATTGCCGTGGCATTTTGGAATATGTTGGGCGCGGGCGTGCTGGGCTTTGCCATCAATCCGCCTATTTCCTTGTACTATGTGCAGGGCTTAAACACTACGGCAACGCATGCTCATGCAGCACTATTTGGCGTGTATGGTTTCCTTGCTCTGGGCTTTACCCTGTTGGTACTGCGCTATATCCGCCCAAGCATGCAGTTTGATGAAAAGCTGATGAAAACGTCATTCTGGTGGATGAATACAGGCCTTGCTCTAATGTTGTTTACCAGTTTACTGCCTGTGGGCTTAATTCAATTTTATGCTAGCGCTTCTCAAGGTCTGTGGTATGCCCGCTCAGAGGCATTATTACAAAGCGATGTCTTGGTGGCATTGCGTTGGATCCGTACCATTGGCGATGTGGTATTCATTATTGGTGCCGTTGCGGTTACCTGGCAGGTGGTTAAAGGGGTCTTTGGCCTAGATAAGGATGAAGCCTTGCCTGTGACTGTAGGGGGAGCTTCTGCTGCCTTCGCGGGCGCAGAACTGCAAGAAAGTGAGAAGGATTCATGTTGCGGTGGCTGCGGTCAAACCAGTGAAAGCGCAAGCTAATTAGCCGATAAAAGTAAAAAAGGAGTCGTAAGACTCCTTTTTTTAATACCAATTCAGTTAAGTATGTGAGCACAATATTTAGCCCGCTAGAATGATGAGCTGTTTAAGTGAATTGGTATCAGGCTTAACCCTGGTTCATTTGCTCGATAAAGCGGTTGGAGTCGGCGATAGAGCGATTCATATCGTCGATCAGTACCTTGATATCGCGCTGCAGGTTGGCAAATTCGCCCTTGATGGCGGCAATGGCCTGAGCATTCAGGTTATGCTTCAGATAAAGCACATTGTCTTGCAGCGATTCCAGCACCGGCTGCATTTTTGCTTCGCTGGCACGCATGGAGCGCAGCAACTGGGCGAACTGACGCTCAGTGGCGCGCAGCTTTTTCGTGCTTTCGCGTTTTAAAGATGCACTTTTGTATTCTTCGAGTTCGTCGGCCCATTCCTCAAACAAGGCTTCGGCCACATCTTCAACCTTATCGATATTGGTGCTGACCTCTTCAGCGGCCGCCAAACTTGCCTCATAATCATCGTTCAGTTGCTCATAGGCGTCTTGCAGATCGCCACCGTCAAAGTTTATCAGGGTGCTTAGGCGCTCAAGGGCAGACTGAAACTCTTCTTGAGACTCTTGTTGCGATTCCTTGGTTTCTTCCACTCGGTCGACAAGAATATCGCGCTTGTGTACGCCTACGGATTCCATGGCCGAATAGTAGGCAGATTGGCATGCGCTAAGGGAGAGAAAAGCCGTTGCTAGGGCTATTTTTTTGAGCATTTGAGTGTCCTGTCTCTAAACTTGATACTGTAAATTATGTGGCTGATTGCTATGATAAGCAAAAGATTTTCTTCTTTGAGTTCGTAATGAAGTGGGATAGTGACAAAATAAAAACAACCCTGGCAATTTGGGTTAAAGCTCAGCCGCGCTGGTGGCGCTACTTTTTTACCCGTTGTGGTGAAGACCAGATCGCCGTGAATGCCGGCTACCTGGCTTATGTTACCTTATTATCCCTGGTGCCTTTAATCGCGGTGGGTGTGGCTATTTTTTCCGCCTTTCCCGGCTTTGAAGACATACGTATTAATATCGAAAACTTTATCTTCACTAACATGGTGCCTACCTCTACGGATGTGATCAAAGAGCATATAGGTGCCTTTACCGGTAATGCCAATAAGATGACCGCGGTGGGGATAAGCTTTTTGGCGGTTGTGGCGCTGTTTTTGATTCGCAATATAGATGCCACCTTAAATCGTATCTGGCGCATTAAGAAAAAGCGCCCGGCGATGATTTCCTTCGCCGTTTATTGGATGGTGCTCAGCCTTGGCCCCGTGCTGCTTGGTCTAAGCATAGGCGCGACGTCTTATATAGTGTCTCTGGTGTCCTTTGCCGATGAAGGGATCCCCGGGTTCAGCGGCTTTGTGATTAAGTCGCTGCCTTATGTGATGTCCACCGCGGGCTTTATAATGCTCTATACTCTAGTACCTAACACCCGCGTTCCCTTTAGGGCGGCGATCCCCGGCGCTATTTTTGCGGCGCTGCTGTTTGAGCTGACTAAGAAAGGCTTTGCACTGTATATCAGTCATTTTCCCTCGTACGAACTGATATATGGCGCCTTGGCTACCGTGCCTATTTTGTTTGTCTGGGTTTATCTGTCGTGGATTGTGGTCTTGCTGGGCGCGGAATTTACCGTATGTATTAGTGTGAGTCGGCCACCCATTGACGATATCGTTGCCGAGGAGGTTGCCGCTCGCAAGGAGTGAGCATGGCGTTCAGCTATCCTATAGACGCGCCGCGGCAGGTTTATCATCTTGCCGTGGCTCATGGCCACCAACTCGAAATTGAAGAGCATGGTAATCGCGACGGCTTTCCTGTGCTTGTCTGCCATGATGGCCCCGGTGCAGGCCTTAATCGCGCTCCTTGTGCCTATTTTAATCCCCGTCATTATCGTATCTTTCTCTACAGCCAGCGCGGCTGTGGTAACTCCACCCCGCATACCTGCGAGCACAACAATCTCGATTTATTGATTGCCGATCTGGAGCTGATACGTGAGCATTTCGGTTTAAGCCGTGTAATTCTTGCCGGTGAAGGTTTTGGCGCCATGTTGGCGCTGAGCTATGCCTTAGCGCATCCTCAGCAGGTGTCCGCGTTATTGTTATGGGCGAGCTTATTAGGTACCCGCGAGGATTGTGCATGGAGCTTGGGCTCATCTGGGGCGGCGGCACAATTTTATCCGCAGCAGTATCACCTCTTTAATCCAAAACTGCTTGCCCCGGACGAGTTGGTAGATGACTACTATCAACGCCTTTTCGATGCCAATGAGCTGGTTCAAATAGAAGCCGCCAAAGCTTGGGGAGCCTGGCAGCAGCAATTGGGGCGGCAAACCATGGAGCATGATAATCATCTGCAGCTGACAAAATTGCATCTGCACTATCGGGTGAACCGCTTTTTCTTAGCGGAAGAGCAGCTGCTGAAAGGGGCTTACAGCCTCAACAAGATGCCAACTTATATGGTTCATGGCCGTTATGATTTACGCTGCTCCTTTGCCCAGGCACAGCGTTTGGCAAATGCGCTTCAGGCCCAATTGCAGATAGTCGCCGAGCTTGGTTGCACTCTCGAAAATGAGGTATATTGTCAGGCTCTATGTCGGGCGACCGACCATTTGTATCTGCAGTTAAAGAGGTCTTAGTGCAAGGATTAATTCAGCGTGTAAGTGGCGCCAAAGTGGAAGTGGAAGGCAAGCTAGTCGGGGAAATAGGCCAGGGCATTTTATTGTTGCTTGGGGTAGAGAAAGCCGATGACGAAGCCCAGGCGGATAAGTTGCTGCACAAGGTCAGCAATTACCGGATTTTCACCGATGAGCAGGGCAAGATGAACCTCAGCCTTAAGGATATAGGCGGCCAGCTTATGGTAGTGTCGCAATTTACCCTGGCAGCGGATACGAAAAAGGGCATGCGCCCGAGTTTTTCCAGTGCCGCAACTCCAGATCAGGCTACCCACCTGTATGAATATTTTGTCGCCAAGGCGCAGGAGCAAGGGATCAGCGTAGCCACCGGCCAGTTTGCCGCCGATATGCAGGTGAGTTTAACCAATGATGGTCCGGTCACTTTTAACCTAACGGTTTAGCGACTGATAAAGAGCAAATGATTGGCGTAGCCGGGCACAGTAATAACTTTTGCCGCCTTGCCAAAGGTGGCTGCAAGCAGCTGTTCTAAGCGTGTTAACTGGCTGTGATGATGGGCTAGAAAGTTAATAAAAACATATCCGTGTGGCGCCAATGCTGCACTCAAAAGCTCGTAAAAGCGCTGCTGGAATAAAAACATCGGCGCATCCAGCTCACTAAATAAATCCAAGATCAACCAATCAAAACGACCGCAGCGGTTAAGCGCTTGCTCGGCATCAAGGCAGCAGAGGTTGTCGCTTTGCCCGGCACTAAAAAAGCGTTTATAGCAGTGGATCACCTGGGCATTATGTTCCACCGACACCAGCTCGGCCTCGGGATAGGAATATTGCAGGTAATTACGAATGGCGCCGCCACCAAGGCCCAGCTCCAGCACCCTTTGCGGCTTTTTAAGGGTTTGCCAGTATTGGGCCAGGATATGCAGATGGGGGAGCAGCAATCTTTGTGGTTGATTGGCGACAATGACGGATTGCAGGGTGTGATTGAGCAACAGCCAGCGAAACTCTTGCTGTTGTCGCACCTCAAGGCGGGTGCCCCCTTGGCGATACCAATAAAGTAAATGCCCCAGGTGGGCGCAATTGGTAATAAAGTGCCTGGATGCGGCATCATTGTGTATAAGTGCAGCTTTCATTAGCTCAGCATAGACCCATACTGTTAGCCGTGCATAATCATTTACGCTTGTTTGGCTAGTTGTGCTTTAGTGTTATTTGCCCTAAGCGTTAAATCTTGTAAGGTGGATGGCAAAAAAGTGATTGGAGGAAGTATGTTCCAGGTAACCACCCCACAAAGTAGTGATGATTGGCAGGCGTATTACCAACTGCGCTGGCAGGTTTTACGAGCGCCATGGGATCAGCCTCGTGGCAGTGAGCAGGATGATTTAGAGCAGGAATCAGAACATCGCTTTATTAAAAATAAAGAAGGTGAGGTGCTTGCCGTCGCCCGATTACATTTTAACAATGGCCAGCAGGCTCAGGTGCGCTATATGGCGGTGGCTGAAGAGCACCGAGGCCAGCATTTAGGCAGCCGTTTATTACATGAATTAGAGAAGATTGCCTGGACGCAAAATGCCGATGAGTTGGTGCTCTTTGCCCGCGAGCGAGCACTTGAATTCTATAAGCGTCATGGCTATGAATTAAAAGAAAAAGCGCATCTGGCTTATGGCGATGTGCAGCATTGGCGCATGGTTAAGCAACGCCCTAGCGAGCCCGGTTGGTTCCGTCATCCGGACTGGACTCAGGTGCTGCAAAATACCTGGCGTGAATCCATCCCCATCAGCGATAAGATGGGCATTAAGGTGGAATCCTACACGGATTGGCAGTTCAGTGTGGTGGCCGATCTGGATGCCAATATCAATGTGCACAACACCATGTTTGCCGGTTCTGTGTATTCCATGGCAACCCTGGCTGGATGGGGGGGCACTTATCTTGCCTTGAGAGAGGCAGGTAAAGAGGGCGACATTGTTTTAGCCGATGCCAATATTAAATACCTCAAGCCAATTAAGTCACAGCCCAGAGCGCATGTAGATCAACAGGTATGTGAAGGTTGCTTTGAGCAGCTGGAAAGTGATGGTAAAGCCAGTTATAAGGTACCGGTGAAGATTTATGATGGCGACACCCTGGTTGGCGAGTTTGAAGGGCGCTTTGTTGTTATAGCGAAATAGCCTTTACCTCGTTAACTCGATAATATCGACAAAAAAGCCAGCATAATGCTGGCTTTTTTAATGATAATGGCTGCTTTTTACAGCAAGTCAGTCAACAGGATACCCACGCCAAAGCGTTCGATATCGGCGTTATAGTCGATCATACTCTCGCCATAACCGTTGAAGTATTGGGCATAGCCACGCAGGCGGCCCCAAAGCGGGAAGGACCAATCAAGCTGTAAGGCACCACGGTTGTCCGAGTTTAGGTTATTGCGCAGCATAAAGCTGACCTCGTGGTCTTCAAAGCGGCGCACTCCGCGAAACTCAAAGTAACCCATGTACTTGTGAATATCCGGGTTATCATCGCCCTTGGCTTCCATCGGATCGTCTTTTTCGTCTTCGGGAAGGCGGTACCAGGGCTTGAAGCTAAATACATAGCCGTTTTGTTCCCAGATAAAGTTGGCATAGACGCGGTTCCAGGAGCGCGAGTAAGGCTGGCTGCGGCCGTTAGACTGGTGTGAAATCCCCAAAGCTACGGCAAGCTCATCGCCCCACCAGACGTTTTCTTCATCCAGGTAGTTAATCCAGAAGATTTCCGGCTCATAGTTGGTCTCGCGAAACGGCGAGGAAATATCGTCGTTATAAAACTGCCAGTACGATTGCAGGGTGACGGCGAAATAAACGGCTTGATCCTTGTCGCTAAAATCGTCGAAAACTGGAACTTTAAGCGAAAGCTGGTATTTAATTTCGACGTTATCTAGGTTTTCGCCCTCGTCATTTGTGGAGAGGTTTTCAAGATCAGCACCAAAGGGCTCCTCGTTGGGATGCTTGATATAGGTGACGGGCAAAATATAGTTACGATTGTGCGGGGTTATCACGTTACGGTTTTTTTCCGTCACCTGCTCGCGAGCCTTGCGTTTATCTATGGCGCTGAGTTGTTTGCTTACCTCAAGTGCAGTGCATTTTTCTCGCAACTGGGCGAGAGTTTGCTCGCCATCCCCGGCAATGGCTTCATTGAGAATACATTGCTTAACGATATTGAGTTCTTCTTGCTGGTAACTTTTTTCTTCAGCTTCCGGTTGAGCGGCCCAGAGCTGTGTGCTCGTGGCTAAACCGGCAATAAGATAGCGCCAATCCATAACTTACCTGTTATTTAATTGTATAAGGTACAAGGAATTATACTGTTAGTGCGATACTTTCGCAGCACTTGCGTGAATTTAGGCTGAAAAAATGGGCGGCTAGGCCGCCCATTAGCAGTGAGTACCTCTCACTGACTCTCACGCAATTGGTAGGGTCTGTTTATCTTTGCGGTTTACTTTATGTTCAATCTAAACGCATTCTGATCACGACGCTCGTTATGATGCATAGCATTCTATGTTCATAGCGAGTAACACAGAGCAGGATGCGTTTAGATGAACCCGCAGGGCAGCGCTTGTAGCGCATTTCTACTGTGTTGTTACATGTTCATGTAGAATAACTACACCACACATGTGCCGCCTTGTATAAATACACTACAAACTGCTGCAGAAACAAACAGAAAAGGTCAACAGACCCTATAACTCGAAGGTATTAGTAAAGAATTTGTAGAGTTCGGTGCCCTGATTCACACTGGCCGAGGCAAAGTGCAAAATAGCGATGGCATCCTGGTCGAAACGCAGGGTATGCAGCGGCTCTTCACTTAAATAGCGCTCCATTCGAAGAATGCGGGCAAAGGCATCACCCGCCTTCAGGTGCTCGCCCAATCCTGCCAGATATTCGATCATCCCGCCCATGGGCGCATAATAGGCCACATAGTCTTTCAGATAACAGGCGTGGCGCTGCATGGTTTTAGGCTGATAGGCCGCATCCACAAACACGCCCTGATAATTCAAATAGCTTAGTATGCTTTGTGCATCGTCCAAGGCTTCGGTCAAATCAATGCGCTCCTGTGAGCCCAGCTCCACCGTGTAGGCTTCTACTGGTACTTCGAAGTCGCGGCCCTGACGTTTTAGCTGGGTTTGCAGCTGCCACCAGGGGCAAAATGCCGCTTCATCCATGGCGCCGTCGAATTCATTGGGGATCAAGAGCACGTGCTCAATATTAAAATAACGGGCGCTGGCACGGGCATACTCGGGGCAATACAGGTGCTTGGCGGAAATAGGACCTGTGTGCAGGTCGAGTACTATATCCGCCTGATGCGCTAGGCGTTGTAGATTCAGGGCAATACGCTTACCGGTAGTTAAGGCATGCTGTGGGCCGTTTAAACGCTGCTCCGCTTCCTCAACCAAGGCCGCTTTAAAGGCGTCCCGCAATTCTTGATCGGACAGGCCGTCGCTTTGCTCGGCAAAACGCCTTACCAGCTCGGGATTGTAATGATATAAGCGGTTCCAGTTTACGCCGGTAATGGGGTCGAAACGACCTAGGGTAAATTCGCCCGACTTTTGGTTACAGCCGATGGGGTTGGCATAAGGCACCAGGGTGATATCGCCCCGTAACCCTAAGTTTTTAAGTTGCTCAAGCAGCTGATAAATAACCGCATTTCCCTGTACCTCGGCGCCATGCATATTGGCCTGAATATAGACGCTCTTGCCACTGCCATCGCCTTTTAGGCGGTACACGGGAATGGTCAGGGGTAAACCATTGGCGATTTCACCAACCTGAATATTTTGTTGCTCAATTTTGTTCATGCGACTATCTCAAATAACTACTGGGCGCAGCGCTTTCGCGCAATAGGTGTAAATTGCCGTCGGCTATTACATACTCGGCCGCCAGCGGGTGGCAGAGGAAAAACGGCATACTCTCGGTAAAGCCATAAGCACCAGCCTGAAAAAACACCAGCCAGTCTTGCTCGTTAATATCTTCGGGGAGCATGTGCGTGCCCAAAGAATCCAATGCCGTACATAAGGGACCGTGAATATTGAAGGCCCGGGTCGGCGCTGTACTTGTTCGCAATAGGGCGCAAGGGAAAGCCTGGCCTGCCACAGCAGGGCGCAGTATATGATTGATGCCACCGCTGACAATTAACTGCTGCTCGCCATAGTTCTCCTTTTGCTCGACTACGGGATTGAGGTAATAGCCACATTCGGCCACCGCATAACGACCTAGCTCCATCCATAGTTCCTGCACGCCGCTTTCGCGCTTGATTTGCTCAAGCGCCGTCAGTACATCCTGCCAGGCCAGGGGCTCACTTTCGTCGTCATAGGGCACGCCCAGACCACCGCCTAAGTCCAGCACCTGCATGGCAAAGCCAAGCTGCTCACTTAGGGCCTGAAGTGGCGGCAGCATCTGTTGCCATAGATGTAATAGCTTGTCGGCGCTAAGCATATTGCCCCATTGGAAAATATGCACGCCGATACAGGTCAGTGCCGGATAGTCCGCCAGGTAAAGGCCATGCCACTGTTGCGGGTCGAGACCAAAAGGGGTGAGGGTATCACCGCCCAAGGGGTTTTTTTCACCCGTGGGCCAGCGCAATTGCACCCGCAGTAGCAGTTTAAGCTGTACCTTATGAGTCTGCGCCGCTTGGTTTAGCCAGCGCACCTGATTAAGGCTTTCGGCCACAAAGGTGCGCACGCCAAGGGCGATAAATTCATCGATTTGTCGCTTTGATTTCGCCGGGCCGGTATTCAACACCTGCTCCGGGTTAATTTGTTGTGCCAGTACCTGATGCAATTCGCCACTGCTGGCCACGTCAAACTGAAAGCCCGCCTCGGCCAGGGTGCGTATGATGCGCGATAAAGGGTTGGCTTTAACCGCATACCAGAGCTTGACCACGTCTTGGGCCATCAGCTTATCCAAGTGCTGGCGTAAGGCGTCAAGATCGTAGACAAAGCATGGCTCCATCTGCTCTTGGGCGATGCACTCGAGGTGCGTTTGCAGCTCGGTACCGACAGGAAGCATTAGCGTAATACCTCTTCCAGCGCGAGTGATGCATCGCTTTGCTCATCGCGGTATTTCACGATTAGGGCACAACTCATCGACAGGCCTTGTTCACGCCCCCAGGCGCTTGAGCTTGGACGTGAGCCCGGGATCACTATGGCGTTTTCCGGGATGGGTTCCCCCTTGTTGAGCTGACGCTCATTGACACAGTCGTACACCGGAATGGTGGCACTTAGGCGCACACCTGGCGCCAGTACTGCGCCTTTTTTCACTACTACGCCTTCAACGATAACGCAGCCGGCGCCAATAAAGGCGTCGTCTTCGATCACCACAGGGCTGGCACCGATAGGCTCTAATACGCCACCGAGTTGCACCGCGGCGCTAAGGTGCACATTTTTACCCACCTGAGCACAAGAGCCCACAAGCGCATGGCTGTCGACCATGGTGCCTTCATCGACAAAGGCGCCAATATTGACATAGGCCGGTGGCATTATGATGGTGCCAGGGGCCACATAGGCGCCGCGACGCACCGAGGTACCGCCCGGTACCATGCGAACATTGTCTTCGGCGCTAAAACCGCGCGGTGCCAGGTTGTCTTTATCGACAAAACCGCCAGGGAATTCGGTATTGGTGCCGTTTTTAAAGGCTTCAAGAATGCCTTGCTTAACCTCGATATTGGCCTGCCATTGACCATTTTCGTCTTGTGATGCGGCGCGAACGGCGCCCGTTTCTAAATTATTAAGAAGTTCTAACCAGCTCATGAAAATATTAAACCTGTGTTGAATGCCAAGATGTGATGCTGTCGTGTACGCGTAAAAGTGGTCGTAAATCGCTTAGCTCCGCATGAGTTAACGGGGCGCGCAGAGTTGGCGTATTGATGCGCCCAAGGGCGTGTAACAAGTACTTTGTCGGAATCGGGTTGCTAACATGAAAGAGCGCCGCCACCGCCTCGCGCCAATGCAAAAAGGCATTGTGGCTTTGCCCTTGCAAGCTTAACTGCACAAAACGGTGCGTTGCTTGCGGCCACACGTTGGCAGCAACCGAGACCAAACCGGCGGCGCCGGCCTGAGCGTAATAGGGGATCAGTGCATCGTCGCCGCTGAAAATAGCCAGTTGCGGTGCCGCAAGACGATATTGCTCAAAGCAGTCGATGCTGCCGCTGGCTTCTTTCAATGCCCAGCAGCGCGGGTGATCTTGCAACTTGCCGAGTACCTGCGGGTCCAGGCTGACCGCGGCGCGGCCGGGGACGTTGTAAAGCATGCAGGGGTGTTTGCTGGCATCAAGCAGAGCGCGAAACCATAGCTCTTGTCCTACTGGACCTGGTTTGGCATACAAGGGGGCGCCAAGCAAATAGGCGTCTATCGGGTAGTCATTGCAAAAGGTCAGCCATTGGCGCTGTGCTTCAAGGTTGTAGCCACCTACACCGACCATAATCGGGGTGTTCAGTTCCAGGGCGCAAATGTGTTGCACCACGGCTTGTTGCTCGGCCAGATCTAGGGCAAGGGCTTCGCCTGTGGAGCCCAGGATCAACACGCCATTACCGGCTGCCGCTTGCTCTTGTGCCAGCGCGCTTAGGGCGTCAAAGTCTATACCGCCATCTTCAAGCAGCGGGGTGATCAGTGCTGTCCACAGCACAGTGTGTGATAACGATTGAGTAGTTGTCATCTCATCCGAACTTAGTGCGAGTTCGAGAGCAACAAAGGGAAGTGGTTTCCGCATTCGCCGACTCGAACAGGTTAAATTCGAAGAGCGAATGGGCTTAGACGTAACAAAGCCTGCCGGCCTGTTATGTTAAGACCAGAAGCTCTCCACCAAATATATAGCAATGTGTGCTATTGGTGACAGTCGCTGGGATTCAACCCAAGCGCCCGAGGGAGTATTAAGCAATTTACCTCACCTCTCGGCGTACATCCCCCTCATTATGAGTCGTTGGAGTTTGCTCTCCTCATCATAACTACCTGGATGACGCACCTCTTCTAGCCCTTGCGGCCATCTAAATGGCCGAATCAATAGGGTGCTTTTTTATTCAAACACTTTCCATGCCACGCTGTCAACGCCCATGGCGACACAAATTTTCACGCCTCCCCATGTTGTTTGGCGCGCATGGGTTTGAAATTAGATGCGTGAGACCTTAAAACCTTGTGCCTGTAGCAGCTTGATTAAGCCGTTTTCTTCACCCAGATGCAGGGCGCCAACGGCGATAAATAATGATTGCTTATGCAGTGTTTTTTCCAATTGTTTTATCCACTTATGGTTGCGCTCAATTAAGAGTACATGTTCATTAAGCTGGCCATATTCGGAGTCGTCAAAGGACTGTTCATAGGCCTCGGTGAGCACGGATGTTTCGCCCTTTTTCCAGCCATTGATCAGACGTAAAAAACTCTCATCAAATTGATTGAGCTGGCGGAAGGTATCGGCAACCATGAGGTCCGAATGCTCTTCTAGTACGGTAAACATTTCCAGTTGTTGTTCGAGAGATTCCAGCTCGATAATGGCCTTGTTTTTTTGTTTGGCGCTGGCCAGTACTTGCTTATCTATGCCGAATTCGTCTGAATAACCGGCATTTTGCAGCTCAATCTGCATCATTGTCAGTAGCACGGCCCAGGGTTTTAACGAGGAAAACATCTTGATATTAATATTTTTTTCGCCAAAGTATTGGTCCAGCTTCTGGTAGCTTTGCGGGCTTAGCTCCGAGTCCAGAGTACGGCCATTTTGCAGCATTAAAAACGGCATGGAGCGCTGTTGAATTTGCACCGCAGACAGGGCAGTTAAATCAACTTCCACCACCACAGCATCGCTGTTGCTTATGGCTTTTTCTATCTTTTGTGGCAGGCCCTTCATGCTGGTGTCGCCAACATGTACTGTGCCGAATAAGTACGAGGTTTTTCCCTGCTTTTCCACCTGCCACAAAGCCGGTGTCAGTTCGGCGAAAGCGGGCTGGGTAAAAATAATAAACAGGCAAAAGAGCCAAAATGCAGTTAATTTTTTCATCGTGTCATCCTTAAACTAGAGTCGCCTCTGAGTGTACCCGAGTTAACTCATAAAACCCATTGACCGAAAAATAATTGCTAGAAATTAATCAGCTAGTGCTATCGGTAAGTGAAGGTAAGTTATATGCAGTTGAGGGCTGTGAGGTTAATAGGTTTAAATTTTAGGTTGTTTAAGGGATTTTTTATGCTTCTCACTCCTTCTTTTCTTGGAATTTTGCATTGTTTTTGTAGTTGACTTGCGCGGGTGCTCGCGGTACTAATAGAAAAAGAGCGACGGCCCAGCCGTCCATTAGATTTTTTAATTAGACTTAGAACGAATTAATTTATGCTTAACCTGCTATCAAGCCTAGTCCTAGTGATTAACACCGTGGTGATTATTATTACCGCGGGGGCTTCGTAGTGCGTTAAAAAATTAACACGCTTAAGGCCCCCCGCACTGAAAAGTTCGGGGGGCTTTTTCGTTTCAGGGCCAACACATTGAGGAATGAGGAACAATGACCGGCGCAGAATTAGTAGTAGAGATATTGGCAAGGGAAGGAATAAATGAGGTATTTGGTTACCCAGGCGGAGCCATCATGCCCATTTATGACGCCTTGTATGAATCTCAGGTAACTCACTATCTTACTCGTCACGAGCAAGGTGCCGGTTTTGCCGCAGTAGGCTACGCCCGTAGCAGTGGCAAGTTGGGAGTTTGTATGGCCACTAGTGGCCCGGGCGCAACCAATTTGATCACCGCTTTAGCCGACGCCATGATGGACTCTGTGCCTCTGTTGGCGATCACAGGTCAGGTTCCCACCGCCGCCATCGGCTCCGATGCCTTCCAAGAGGTGGACGTTTTGGGCATGTCGCTGTCCTGCACCAAGCACAGCTTTATGGTTGAGCGCAGCGAAGATTTGGCGCCCATACTGCAACAGGCCATTCATCTTGCTCAAAGCGGTCGTCCCGGCCCTGTGCTGGTGGATATCCCCAAAGATATCCAAATGGGTGAAGCTCGATATCAGCCCTGGCTGGCCGATAGCGAGGCGCGACAGCAGCCGTGTCAGGAACAGGTGAACAAGGCCAATCAGCTACTCAGCGAATGCCAGCGCCCGGTCGCGTATATCGGTGGCGGCGTTCAGGCCGCGGATGCGCAAGCCCAACTGATGCAGTTTTTGTATAAAACCCAGATGCCGGCGGTACAAACGCTAAAAGCCCTGGGCAGTGTGACACCAGACTATGAACTGAACCTTGGCATGCTAGGCATGCACGGCGGTGAAGCAGCCAACCTGGCGGTGCAGCAATGCGATCTATTGTTGTGTATCGGCGCACGCTTCGACGACCGGGTGACCGGTAACCTGACTAAATTTGCCCCCAATGCCCAGGTTGTTCACCTGGATATAGATGCCGCCGAGGTGGGTAAACGCAAGCCTGCCGCCGCCTCTTTGGTGGCTGATTTAAAAGCCTCTTTGCCGCAGCTGCACTGTTTTGTCACCGAGCCGAATTGGTGCGCGCATATCACCGCCTTGGCACAGCAGCATGCATGGCGCTATGACTATCCTGGCGAAACGGTTTACGCCCCAGCCTTGTTGAACAAACTGTCACAGCGCTTAAGTGCCGATGCGGTGGTTTGTTGTGATGTGGGTCAGCATCAGATGTGGGTGGCCCAGCATATGCAGTTCTCTCACCCCAGCAATCACTTAAGCAGTGGCGGTGCTGGCACCATGGGCTTTGGCCTGCCGGCGGCCATAGGCGCCAAAATAGCGCGCCCGAACGATATGGTGCTGACGGTATCCGGCGATGGCTCAATCATGATGAATATCCAAGAGCTGGCCACCATACGCCGCAATAATTTGGATGTGAAAATTGTGGTGATAGATAACCAGCGTCTTGGCATGGTACGCCAGTGGCAGCAGTTATTTTTCGCCGAGCGCTACAGTGAAACTAATCTTTCGGATAACCCGGATTTTGTCGCTTTGGCGCGAGTATTCGGTATCGATGGACAGTGCATCACCCATCAGGAGCAGGTAGATGAAGCGTTAGATGCCATGCTCAGCAGTAAGGGCCCGTATTTACTGCATGTATGCATAGACGATAAAGACAATGTTTGGCCCCTGGTTCCACCGGGTGCCGCCAATGACCAAATGATGACCCAAGCCAATAGCGAGAAAAAACCATGAAACACCGTTTAACCCTAAACTTAGCGAATCAAACCGTGGCCGTGGAGCGTTTCCTGCGAGTGGCTCGTCACCGTGGTTTTAAACTGACCGCCCTGGAATTGGCCTGTGACCAAGATCAATTTGCGGTCAATATCACGGTAGATAGCGATAAACCTATCTATCTTTTAACACAGCAGCTCAATAAATTAGTAGATGTGCACAGTGTCACCACGGCGCAGCTACAGCAACAAGCAAGTTAGTCCGCGTCCAATGGCAACGCGAGAATTGAATTTTAAAGAAGGTACAAAACATGACACAAAGCTCTGAACTGATTTGGCATAACGGCGAAATGATCCCCTATCAGCAAGCAACGACGCACGTATTAAGCCATGCGCTGCACTATGGCAGCTCGGTATTTGAAGGTGTTCGCGCCTATGACACGCCAAACGGTCCGGCAATTTTCCGTTTAACCGATCACCTTAAGCGTCTTTATGATTCGGCCAAGATATACCGTATGGAAATTCCCTTTACCTTAGAGCAACTCACCCAGGCCTGTAAGGATGCGGTAAAGCAAAATGGCTTTAGCGATGCTTACTTGCGTCCGTTTGCATTTTTGGGTCATGTGGGCCTGGGGATCAACCCTAAATCCCGTGTTGCCGATGTCACAGTTGCGGCGATGCAATGGGGTGCCTATCTGGGCGAAGACTCATTGGCGCAGGGCGTGGATGTGTGTATTTCTTCTTGGAACCGTCTGGCTCCGAATACCATGCCAACCGCCGCTAAAGCAGGTGGTAACTACTTGTCATCACAGCTTATCTCGGGTGAAGCCAAGCGTAACGGTTATGTTGAAGGCATCGCCTTGGACACCAATGGCTTGCTGAGTGAAGGTGCTGGTGAAAACCTCTTCGTGATCAAAAAGGGTGTGCTTTATACCCCGCCGACCACAGCCTGTATCCTGCCTGGCCTGACGCGCGACACCATAATGACGCTGGCTAAAGAGCGTGGTTTTGAGGTACGCGAAGAGGCAATTGCTCGTGAAGCCTTATATCTGGCCGATGAGTTTTTTATGACAGGCACAGCGGCAGAAATCGTTCCGGTGCGCAGCGTGGATCAGATCCCCGTTGGTCAAGGTGCGCGAGGCCCTATCACCGAAGAGCTGCAAGCAGCATATTTTGCTTTGGTTAAAGGACAAAGCCCAGACCCTCGCGGCTGGTTGGAATACGTAAACGACTAATAATGAGGGCAGCGCATGGGCGTTGCCGAATTTTTGGGAATGAGGAAAGCCGATTCAGTGAATCGCAAAAAATATCGAGGTAACCATGGCTAAATTACGCAGTGCAACAACAACCGAAGGACGTAAAAGAGCGGGCGCCCGTGCCCTGTGGCGAGCAACCGGGATGACCGACAGCGATTTTAAAAAACCAATAATCGCCGTGGTCAACTCCTACACGCAATTTGTGCCCGGGCACGTGCATCTTAACCAGCTCAGCGATCTGATGGCGCAGACCATTCGCGACGCCGGCGGCGTACCTCGCGAGTTTAACACCATAGCCATAGACGACGGCATCGCCATGGGCCATGGCGGCATGCTCTATTCGCTTCCCTCGCGTGACCTCATTGCCGACTCGGTGGAATACATGGTGAATGCCCACTGTGCCGATGCCATGGTGTGTATCTCTAACTGCGATAAGATCACCCCGGGCATGATGTTGGCGGCGCTGCGTTTAAATATTCCGGTGATCTTTGTCTCCGGCGGCCCCATGGAAGCGGGGAAAACCCGTTTGGCCAACATAGATATCAAGCTGGATTTGGTGGATGCCATGGTCAAGGGCGCCGATCCTACGGTTAGCGATGAAGACTCGGAGCAGGTTGAACGTTCCGCCTGCCCTACCTGTGGTTCCTGCTCCGGCATGTTTACCGCCAACTCCATGAACTGCTTGCTCGAAGCCTTAGGTCTGGCCCTGCCTGGTAATGGCACTACGCTTGCAACCCACAAGGATCGTATGCAGCTTTATGTGGAGGCCGGTCAGCGTATCGTCGATTTATGTAACCGTTTTTATGGTGATGATGATGCGTCTGTACTGCCGCGCAATATCGCTAATCAGGCGGCCTTTATGAATGCCATGACCCTGGATATCGCCATGGGCGGTTCATCGAATACCGTGTTGCACCTGCTGGCCGCGGCGCAAGAAGCCGGCGTTGACTTTGATATGACGGACATAGACAGACTGTCTCGTAGCACGCCATTCCTTTGTAAGGTGGCACCGGCCACCCAGCAATACCATATTGAAGATGTGCACCGTGCCGGTGGCATCATGGCCATACTCAATGAGCTGGCCAAGGCCGATAAGCTCGACTTATCCGTAGGTCATGTGGCTGGCAAGAATTTGGCCGAAGTGATCGCCCGTTTCGATGCTACTGACTCGGAAAATACTCAGGCGCAAACCTTCTATCGCGCCGGCCCGGCGGGTATTCGTACTACAAAGGCTATGAGTCAGGATTATCGCTGGAAGGAGCTAGATCTGGATGCCAGCAGGGCTGTATCCGCAGTGTTGAACATGCCTTTAGTCAGGATGGCGGTTTGGCCGTGCTCTACGGTAACCTGGCGCCAAACGGCTGTATCGTAAAAAGCGCCGGCGTTGCCGAGGACATGCTGGTATTTACCGGTACCGCCCGGGTTTATGAATCTCAGGATGATGCCGTCGATGGCATTCTTGAGGGCAAGGTACAAAAGGGCGACGTGGTGATCATTCGCTACGAAGGCCCTAAAGGTGGCCCGGGTATGCAGGAAATGCTTTACCCCACCAGTTATCTTAAGTCCATGGCCCTAGATAAAGACTGTGCGCTGATCACAGATGGCCGCTTTTCCGGCGGCACCTCAGGCTTATCCATCGGCCATGTCTCGCCAGAGGCGGCCAGCGGCGGTGCCATTGCCCTGGTGGAAGATGGTGACCAGGTGATGATAGATATCCCCAACCGCGGCATCAACCTGGCGCTGAGCGAAGAGCAACTTGCAGAGCGACGCGCCCAGCAAGAGGCTCGTGGTAAGCAGGCCTATAAGCCGCTTGCTCGTGAGCGTGTGGTGACCCCGGCTCTTAAAGCCTATGCCTTGCTTGCCACCAGTGCCGATAAGGGCGCGGTGCGCGATCTGCAAAAGCTTGAGGAGTTAAGCTGATGGCGGCCACTGAACTCGATTATTTTCGCGCCATCATACAGGCTAATATGGAGCCCCTGGTCAAGGTGACCGAAGTCAGTGAACTCAGTGCCTTGGAAGCCAAGCTGGGTTCAAAAATCTGGCTTAAACGGGAAGATCAGCAACCCGTATATTCCTTTAAATTGCGCGGTGCCTATAACAAGCTGAGCAAGTTACCCAAGGGTTCTAAGGTGGTTACCGCCTCGGCGGGCAACCATGCCCAGGGGGTGGCGCTAAGTGCCACCGAGCTGGGTCATCAGGCCACTATCGTGATGCCCTTGACTACGCCGCAGATCAAGGTGGATGCGGTGCGTAATTTTGGTGCCGAGGTGATACTTCATGGTCATCATTTCGATGCCGCCAAGGCTTATGCGCTGGCGCTTGCCGAGCGTCAGGGGGCGGTGTTTGTGCCCCCCTTTGATGACCCGGATGTGATCGTCGGCCAGGGCACCATAGCCCGCGAACTGATGCAGCAGTTGCCCGAGCTGGATGCTGTGTTTGTGCCGGTCGGCGGCGGCGGTCTACTCGCCGGCATGGCGGTCTATATCAAGTCTTTGCGCCCGGACATTCGCGTTATCGGCGTTGAAGCCGAAGAAAGTGCCTGCTTGCAAGCGGCCATGGCCGCCGGTAAGCCGGTGGAACTGGAGCGCGTCGGCAGCTTTGCCGACGGTGTGGCGGTGAAGATCATCGGCACCGAAACCTTTAGGCTGGCGCAGCAGTTTTGCGATGAAGTAGTCACCGTCAGCGGTGATGAAATTTGTGCCGCGGTACAGGATATTTTTGTTGGCACCCGAGCCGTGGCCGAGCCTTCCGGCGCCTTGGCGCTGGCCGGTTTGAAAAAATGGGTGCATAACTCGGGTGTGAAGGGGCTTAAGCTGGCGGCTGTGCTTTCCGGTGCCAATCTCAACTTTGACCGTTTACGCCATGTCGCCGAGCGCACCGCGCTGGGTGAGAAAAATGAGGCCCTGCTGGCGGTCACCATTAAGGAAGAAAAGGGCAGTTTTAAGCGTTTTTGTCAGTCCTTGGGTGGCCGTGCCATCACCGAGTTCAACTACCGTTATGCCGGTCCGGGCGAGGCACAAATCTTTGTGGGTATCGGTCTGCGCCAGGGCGCCAGTGAACTGCAAGAGCTGCTGGCAGCCCTTGATCAGCAAGGTTACGACTATGTTGATATGTCGGAGAACGAGCTGGCTAAGCTGCATGTGCGTTATATGGTCGGCGGCAAGCCCAGCGATCAGCTTGAAGAGCGTTTGTTGCGCTTCGAGTTCCCTGAATATCCTGGCGCCTTAGCGCGCTTTTTGGATACCCTGGGCAGTAAATGGAATATAAGCCTGTTTCATTACCGCAACCATGGTGCTGCCACCGGCAATGTACTGGCGGCATTTGAGGTGCCCGAGGTGGAGCAGGGGGCCTTTAACCAGCATTTGCAGCGTTTGGGCTATCAATACATAGATGAAACGCAAAACCCTTGTTATCGCCAGTTTTTAGCCCATCGCCAAGGTGGCGCAACTGGCAATATCAGCGAAGCTTGCTTATAGTGGAGTAGTTAACGTAATCAGGGATGAATCGTGAACAAAGCCACCGTATTCGCTAGCTACTGTGTTTGCTTCTTGCTGCTGTGCATTATGCCATGGGCTTGGGCTGACTCCCCCACAAACGTAACCTTACAGCTTAAGTGGCAGCATCAGTTTCAGTTTGCCGGATATTATGTTGCCAAGGAGCTGGGCTATTACCGCGATGTGGGTTTAGAGGTCAATATAGTACCGGCGTCGCCAACGGACACTGATACCATGGCCAAGGTGCTCAGTGGCAAGGCTCATTTCGGAGTGACTCACTCGGGCATTATCAAGCAAAGGTTGGAAGGCAAGCCGGTGGTGGCACTGGCGGCCTTATTGCAGTCCTCAGCCTATTGCTGGCTGGTGCGTAAAGACTCTGGCATTTTTAATCCCGAAGACTTTCAAGGCCAGCGTATCAGTTTGCTGACCAAGGGCGAAGATGCCGAGCTGATGAGCTTGTTGGATCATCGCCAGGTCGATGTTGAGGTGGTAGAGCATCTTGGCAAGTCCAATTTAGATGCCTGGCTGGCGCAAGAAATTGATGCCATGCAGGTGTATGTCACCAATGAACCCTATCAATTAAGCCAGTTGGGCATAGACTACCGTTTGGTGTGCCCAAAACGTTATGGCCTGAATGTATATGGCGATGTGCTTTTTACCTCGAAACACCTGATTACCCACTCCCCCGAGGTGGTTGAACGCTTTTATCAGGCGAGTATGCGCGGCTGGCGCTATGCCTTACTGAATCTCGACCATGCCATTGCCCTTACGCAGCAACATTACGCTCCCAATAAATCCTTGGAACAATTGGCATTTGAGGCGGATCAGCTTAAGCCCTTGATCATGCAGTCGGGGAATTCCATAGGGGCTATGTCGGATGCCCGTTGGCGGGTGATCACTGAGCTCTACCATTTAGAGTCGGATAAGCTGGCGAAGCATTTTGATGGCTTTATTTATCAGCCATCGCCGCCGCACTCACCGATGAATTTATCCTGGATGATGGTGCTGGCTCTGATGATGATGATGGTGGCGGTGCCTGCCTATCTTCATTTATTTTTCTGCGCCCGGCACTCCAAGAAGGCATAGAATTACTGCGGCGTACCGGCACTTACTTTGCTATAATCGCCGGCAAATTGTTAACCGCCGTACCCTTATGCCTGCCTTGCTTGCGCACTTTGAAGCGCTGGATCACCTCTTATATCAAACTCGCCGTTACTGGCAGTGTGTAGCCTTTTCCTGTGGCCAATACCCCTGGCCCGAGCTGGCCGGGGTGCTTGATGGCTTAAGCGATGAGCAGGTGGCTGAGCTTGAAGCCGACCCTAAGCAGTTGCTGCGTTTTTTTCAATCCTATATTCCCGAGCTGGCACAGCTGGATAAACTAAGTGCTCTGCCGCTGCGTCAAGGCGCGGCCGAGCAGCCGACCTTACCCTTTTGGTTAAGTAATGGCATTAAGGGCAGAAAGCTCACTCAGCTCCAGGCCTTTGTCGCTCATTTACAACCCCAAGAAAATACCAAAACCGTATTGGAATGGTGTGCGGGCAAGGGCCATTTAGGGCGTTTGTTGGCGCATCAATACGGTATTGGCGTACAGAGTGTCGAAATTCAGCCACAGCTATGCGCTCAGGGAGAAGAGTTGGCGCAGCGCTTTGCCTTGCCGATACGTTTTAATGTCGCCAATGTGCTTGAGGACGATTGCCAGAGCTACTTGCAGCAGTGTGATCATGCTGTGGCCCTGCATGCCTGCGGTGGTTTGCATCAGGAACTTATGCGCCAGGCCAGCCGTTTGGGCACCCAGCGTTTGTCTATTTCTCCTTGCTGCTATCATTTGTTTATCGACGGTGATCATTATCAGGCCATGAGCAGCGCCGCCAAAGCCAGCCAAAACAGCTTTTATAGCAGTGACTTAAAGTTAGCCCTGCAGCAAACAGTAACCGCCGGGCAGCGGGTGCAGCGGCTGCGCCAAACCGAGGTGCAGTGGCGTCTTGGCTTTGATCAATTGGTGCGCGATGTATTTAAACGCAACGAGTATACCCCAGTGCCTTCTGTGGGTAAGCTGGTGTTTAGCGGTGAGTTTAAAGACTTTTGCCAGTGGGCGGCACAGCAGAAGGGGCTAACCCTGCCAGAGGGCTTGAATTACCCGCATTATTTGGCCTTGGGTGCTGATCGAAAGCATATGACCGACCGTATTGAACTGGTAAGACATCTGTTTCGTCGGACAATTGAGGTTTGGCTCGTGCTCGATCGTGCTTTATATTTGCAGCAAGCAAATTACCGGGTGGATATTTTCGAGTTCTGTGAATCGTCACTGACACCCAGAAATATCTTTATAGAAGCGAAATTAAATTGAGAGTTGTTGTGAAAAACTTAAGTCATCTTTTTGAAAACAATAAGCAGTGGGCTAAGCGTACTACCGAACAAGATCCTGAGTTCTTTAAGAAACTCTCAGAGCAACAGAATCCTGAGTATTTATGGATTGGCTGTTCGGACTCGCGCGTACCGGCCAACCAGATCGTTGACCTAATGCCGGGCGAGCTATTCGTACACCGCAACGTGGCTAACGTAGTAGTGCACACCGACCATAACTGTTTGTCGGTCATGCAGTATGCCGTTGAGGTGCTTAAGGTGAAACACATCATGGTGGTGGGCCACTATGGTTGTGGCGGTATTAAAGCGGTTCTGGATGAAGCAAAATTTGGCTTGATCGACAACTGGTTACGCCATGTAGGCGATATTAAAGAGCGTCACCTTGAGTTACTTGAGCAGGCACCGGAGCAGGAGCGTCTTGCCCGCCTAATTGAGCTGAATGTTATCGAGCAGGTACGTAATGTATGTCGTACCAATATAGTGCAAGACGCCTGGGCCCGTGGCCAGGAATTGACGGTACATGGCTGGGTTTATAGCCTGGAAAATGGCCGCCTGCACGATATGAATTCTGTGGCTCGTTGCCAGCAGGAGCTGGGCGACAGCTATAAGGAAGCGCTGGAGAACGTAGCTAAGCGCGTTCGTGGCGAGCTTACTGACTAACATAAGTGAAGCGAAAAAAGGGAAGCCAAGTGCTTCCCTTTTTTGTTACTGCTTTCTCCCTAGAATGCGGAGGATGCGTAAAAACAGGTTAATAATATCCATATACAGAGCCGCGGCGCTGTCTACCGCATTATCCAGAGTCTTAGGTATTTGGTTCGCTCTGCCCCAGTCGTAGCCTATATAGCCACAAAAGATCACCGCAACGGCCCAATCGATCCACTCATGATGTATCCCCAGGACAAATATCTGGAATAGCTCGACCACTATTACCGCCAGCAGGGCAATGCTGAGAGCCCCGGCAATGCGTTGAAAAAACTTGGGATACATAGAACCCAGCAGCATCATAATCAGGGTAACGCCGGCGGTAAGGCGAATCGCCTCAACAACCAGAGCCTCATTGTATTGCGCCACCACCATGTTGACGATTAAGCCAAAGGGCACTACCACTAGGTTATAGCCGATAAAGCTGACTATTGGTTTTTTCGACTCGTTAAAAAGCCAGACCCCGGCAAGGCAGGAAGCAAAATAGCCGATAAAGAAGACCCAAGGGTTGATGGCCCACAGGGTTTGTGGGTCGATATTAACGACCAAAAACCAGTTTACGGAAAAACCCCAGAGTAAACAGAGCCCTATTGTCAGGTTATAAAGCGCCGGGCTGATTTCTTGGCTACTGGTGACTCGTCTTTTAAAAACATCAGACTCGAGCATAAATGTGGTTTCCTTTTTCATTTAAGAAGCTGGTGGCTTTATTGGCTGTGCCACCCTATGGAGAGCGGGCAGTCTATAAATAGATGGCGGGGAAATCTATTAAAAACGGTAATAAATCAATATGTAAGATTATTGGTGATAGCTGTGAGTGGGGTTTTGCTTCGAAAGAATTTGTCGCGTTGGCGACGATAACCAAAGGGCGGTTTGCGCCAACCGCCCCTTGGAAACTCCGCGAATCTAAACGGGAAGACCGATACCTGTTAGTTTCGGATTGTTTTGATAAGACATTATGCTAATCATTCTTCATTATTATTAATTTCTGAGACTACTTTTTTCGTCTCTTTCTTAATAGCTTTTGCTGCATCCCTTGAAGCATGACCAATTTCTGTTGTCACTTCTTTGACAGCACCGCCAAAATCTCTTCCCGCTTCTTTTACACTTGAGCAAGAGGCGAGCAATCCTAGCGTGATAAAAATGGATAATGTTTTAAGGCTATATTTTTTCATCTAATTTCTCATCTATTAAGATGTATAACGCCCGGTTAAGGGGCTGACAACGTAAAACACTGAACTCAAAATAACAAACCGTAATCACAAGTGCCGATTTGCACAAAAACCGCCAGGCGTTGGCAGTCCCCTTGAACGGTTTGTTATGCGATTAATAATCCAGCAGATTTTAATTTTTTAGTTAACTCGACCATAGAGCAATTATATTCCCAATACATCACTCGACTATGTGATGAAGTAACCAAAACATACTCTTCACTTATTGATTGAATTCTATCAATTGATATAAGTTTTTTTACAAACACTTCATCCGAAATGTTCTCAATTATTTCTTTGTTATTCTCATCAAATCCATGCACGATAAATGCAGTTTTTACTTCTAATTCAATAAACTTCATTCTCAGTTTCATCCTTACTTGCAAATCGTATAACAGGGTATTAATGAGACCTTGCAAGCTTGCCTACCTTGTAAGGTAGGAGCATTAAACAAATGGGGTTTCACTAATGAAAGTAAAAATTCATGTTAAATCAGATGGAAAGTGAAAGAAACTAGGTTGAAGGGAACAATTTATGGACGTCCTGGGCATGTTGGTTACGTTCATTTCTCGTAGCGCGTTGAGGTAATCATGCAATGTTGGGGCGTCTTGGGGTTCTTAGGGGGGGCGTAAACCGCCCCTAAGGTGTCGTCGCAACAGCGACAAGATATTAACAACGGCATCAGTGGTTCATGTACCACGAAAGCTAGAGAAAGCTTACTCTGCGTCAGCGTCTTTCGCTTGTGCTGCCAGTAGGGCTTCAAGCGCAACTACCTTCTCTTCCAGTGCGGTTAGTTTTTCGCGCGTGCGCACCAGCACCTGGCTTTGAATATCGAATTCTTCGCGGCTGACAAAGTCCATTTCCGCCAGTTTGTTTTGCAGTACCTGCTTGGTTTTGTTCTCAAAATTCTCGGCGATATCGCGCATGCCCTTGGGCATGTTGCTGCCTATTTGGCGGGCGATTTCTTCAATTTTGCTCGGGTTAATCATGTTCTGGCTCCTATCTTTATCTGCCCTAAGTGTAACTAATTTCCCAAGCCCTGCCTATCATGGCTGTATCGCGCTCCCAGATAGGCTAAAATAGCCGGTCCCATGTGATTTAAATTAGTGTTTATGAAGCTCAATCCCCAGCAAAATGAAGCGGTAAAGTACATTAGCGGACCCTGCCTGGTGTTGGCCGGCGCCGGCTCGGGTAAAACCCGGGTTATTACCAATAAAATCGCCCACCTGGTGCAAAACTGTCAGTATCAGGCGCGAAATATTGCTGCGGTGACCTTTACCAACAAGGCGGCGCGGGAAATGCGTGAGCGGGTGGCGCAAACCTTGGGCAAGCAAGAGGCCAAGGGTTTGTGGGTATCGACCTTTCATACCTTGGGTTTGGAGATCATTAAAAAAGAGCTGAAGACCTTAGGCTTTAAGGCGGGCTTTTCCCTGTTTGATGATCAGGATACCAATCAGCTGCTTAATGAGCTGACCGCCGATGAATTGCAAGGGGATAAAGATTTACTCAATCTGCTGAAAATGCAGATTGGCGATTGGAAAAACGAGCTGATCCTGCCGCCGCAGGCCATTGCCATGGCGCGGGAGCCGCAAAAGGCGCAGTTTGCTCAGCTCTATGCCCGCTATCAAACCCAGTTGCGCGCCTATAATGCCATGGACTTTGACGATCTTATTATGATCCCAACCCTGTTGCTGGGCTCCAATGCCGAGGTGCGTGAGCGCTGGCAAAACCGGTTTCGTTATCTGCTGGTGGATGAATATCAGGATACTAACACCAGCCAATATCAGTTGGTAAAACTCTTGGTGGGGCAGCGCGCTCGCTTTACCGTGGTAGGCGACGACGACCAATCCATTTATTCCTGGCGTGGTGCCAAACCACAAAACCTGGTGCTGCTCAGTAAGGACTTTCCTGGCTTGCGTCTGATCAAGCTGGAACAAAACTACCGCAGTGCCGGACGCATCCTTAAAGCGGCCAATATACTGATCGCCAATAACCCTCATGTCTTTGATAAAAAACTCTTTAGTGAGCTCAATTATGGCGAGGAGATCAAGGTTATCGCCACCCGGGATGAGGAACATGAGGCAGAGCGGGTGGTGGCAGAGATCATCTCCCATAAGTTTACCAAGCGCACTAATTACAAGGATTACGCCATCCTGTATCGCGGTAACCACCAGGCCCGGTTATTTGAAAAGGCGCTGATGAGCAACCGTATTCCCTACAAGATCAGCGGCGGCATGTCGTTTTTCGCCCGTGCGGAAATCAAGGACATGATGGCCTATCTGCGCCTGCTGGTGAATCAGGATGATGACAATGCGTTTTTGCGTATCGTCAATACACCGAAACGGGAAATCGGCCCGGTGACCTTGGAAAAGTTGGGTAGCTTGGCCAATGAAAAGCACATTAGCTTGTTTGCCGCCTGTTTTGAGCCCGAGCTGGCTGGGCGTTTACAGGGGCGTGGCTTTAATGCCTTGATGGGCTTTGCCCGCTGGGTGGTGGAGCTGGCCGATAATGCCCAGCGCAGCGACACCCTGGAGGCGGTCAAGGATCTGGTGCGCCAGATAAACTACGAAGCCTATTTGTACGAAACCTCGACCAGTGCCAAGGCCGCCGAGATGCGTATGAAGAACGTCTCCGAGCTGTATCGCTGGATCACAGATATGCTTACCGGCGATGCCGATAATGAGCCTTTAACTTTGCCCGAGGTGGTCACCAAGCTGGCGCTGCGCGATATGATGGAGCGTAATGAGGAAGAGGACGACAGCGATGCGGTGCAATTGCTGACCCTGCATGCCTCCAAGGGGTTGGAGTTCCCTTATGTGTTTATGGTGGGCATGGAAGAGGGCTTATTGCCGCATCAAAGCAGTATCGATGAGGATAATGTTGAAGAAGAACGCCGCTTAGCCTATGTGGGTATTACCCGAGCGCAGCAGGAATTGGTGATGACCTATGCCAAAAATCGTCGCCAATTCGGTGAGGTGATCACCCCGGAGATCAGTCGCTTTGTTGAGGAATTGCCGCAGCAGGATCTTGCCTTTGAGGCGCGAAAGCCGCCGCAAAACCAGGAGCAGCGTATGCAGCAAGGGCAGGCGCGGGTCGCTAACTTACGGGCGATGTTAAAGAAGTAAACTGACTTAACGGCCTTTGCTGTGTCAGTGGTGAGCGTTGGCCGATAAAGTATTCAATGCCCAGGCGCTCCAGTTTATCGCGCTCGGCCTGAGAGCCCGGGCTTTTGGTCATCAGTTTACAGTTCGCCTCTTTGGTCAGCGCCAGTATGCCTTGCAGCATAAGCGCATAGTTTGGCTCTGGTAACAGGCGGCGACTAAAGTTGTTGCTCAGTAACACGCAGTAATAGGGGAATTGCGCCAGCAACCCAAGCTCGCAGCCCTCCTGGGCAAAGTTATTCAGGCCGATATACACACCGCTTTGGCTTAAAGCATCAAGATTGTGCAGTTGCTTGGCACTGGCACAACTCAATTCCGGCTCATCAAACAACAGGCATAAATGCTCGATATTATCGAGTTGACTGATCCAAGAATACAAACTCTTGAAATGCTCATCTTCAAGTAACACCGTTGAGCACTTAAGCAGGGTTAAGCCCTGGTTATTATGCTCGGCAAAACCATATTGCAGTAACTTGAGTTCTACCTTGGCGAGCATATAGCTGTCGCTGCTAAAGCGCTTAAGTTGCTCAAAACTGGTGCTGCCGAGCACCGGATGTTCGCCGTAGGCGCTGAGCAAGTGGCAGATTGGTTGCTGCTCGGCATCAAGCACCTGACTGCTTTGAAAATGGGTGTGTAAGTCCATTAAATGGTGTTCGCTTTGGCCGTGCGCTTGCACCTCGGCGTAATTGAGCAGGGGATGATAAAACTCAAAGCGCCCTTTACCACTTTGTTTGGCATAATACATGGCGGCATCGGCGTCGCGGATCACCTCATCTATATCGCTATACCCGGCATCGCTATAGGTAATGCCGATACTGGCGCCACCCTGAATACAGCTGCCTTGATAGCAAAAAGGCTGTTGCATCACCGCGATAATACGCTTGGCTACATCCTCAGCCTGTTGTCTGTCTTGCAAGCGCGACAGTAAGACAACAAATTCATCGCCGCCCAAACGGGCGATCAAATCGTGCTCACGTACGCATTGCTTTAGTTTGGTGGCCACGGCTATCAGGAACTGATCGCCAAACTGGTGCCCGAGTTGATCATTGATCTCTTTAAACTTATCGAGATCGATAAAAAGCACGGCAAAATTCTGCTCGGGTAGGTGCTGAGAATGCGCCATGGTGCGTTCGAGCTGGGCGATAAAGAGGCTGCGATTGGGCAGCCTGGTGAGGGCATCATGATGAGCGTCATGATACAGCTGCTGCTCTATTTTACGGCGTTCGTCTATTTGCAATTGCAGATGGATATTAGCCTGGCGCAACTCCTTGGTTTTTTCGGCCACGCGCAGCTCCAATTGCTGGTGACTTAGCCTTAAGGCCTGTTGCGATAGCTGGTTTTGCAAAACGTTGGCAATCTGATTGGAAACATAGCCGATCAGCTCAACATCTTCTTGCACAAACTCATATTTATTGTTGTAGGCCTGACAGACGATCAAGCCAATAACTCCCTGCGCGGTTTTTAGTGGTGCACCCAGCCAGCTGGTGCAGCGCCCTGTGCTGGTGAGAGCGCGGGTGGGTTCAACCAGGCCTTGCTTACAGAGTTGATCGCCACGTTCACGGCTGATCAACTGGCATTTTTTACTGGTAAGCACTAACTCACTGTAGCCTTTGGCAAAGGCGCGAGGGCTAAAATCAGGGTCGCTTTCATCGACGGCGTAGGGAAAGGTCAGCCAGTTTTTGTTGTTATCATAGAGGGCGATATAGAGGTTTTGGGCATAGGTGATGCTCTTCATTATTTGATGCACCTGGTAATACACATCATCTATATTGATCGCCTGTGTGGCCAGCTCGGCAATTTGAAACAGGGTTTGTTGGCGCTCCAGCGCTTTTTTACGCTGGGTTATTTCTTCATTGAGGGCGTGATTGCTTTGTGTGAGCGCCAGGGTGCGCTGCTCCACTTGACGCTCTAAGAGCTCGCGCTTTTTTACCCGCTCTATGGCGGTGGCCAGATACAGGGCAATCACCTCGAATAGCTCTATTTGTTCCTTACTATAGCTAAGCTCTTGCTCGTAACTTTGCGACACCATGACACCAATCACCTGGGTGTCTTGATATATGGGCACACCTAACCAGTGCTCGGAGCGGGTGCCATGTAAGTTAAATTTACCTTCTGCCGCCGCCGCTGCCATGGTGGCACGATTAAAGTACGCCGTAGCCTGGGAGCGAAACACATAGCCGGTGAGGCTTTGCTCAAAATGCTGCTCGGTAAGTTCCGGATGCGACGGAGCATCTTTTTGATCGACAAAATAGGAGAGCTCAAGTAACCCTGAAATGGGGTTTTGCAACACCACATAGAAGTTCTTACTGGGAACATAATCGGCCAGGAGCTGCCGAATGGCTGGGTAAAAGGAATTAAGATCCGGATGAGTGCTGGCCTGCTCAGATAGGCCAATAAGTGCATACTGCAAATGATGCTGATGCTTATATTTTTGCAGCAGTTCCTTTAGGCGCTTGTTTTGCTTGCGCAACTTATTTACTGAACACTCATCCACTGAACGCATCACTAGGTTTTTGACCAAATCTTAACCGTTGAATATTTCACCTTTTGTAACCTAGGTCAAGGAAGTCAGATAACAAAAAGGGAGGCAAAGCCTCCCTTTAAACAAGATGTTAGGTGCTAAGCGCTTACTGCTTAGTCATAAAATCGATAGCGGCTTGGATCTCATCATCAGAACAATCCATGCAAGTACCGCGAGGTGGCATGGCGTTAAAACCGTTGATGGCATGGTTAAGCAGAGTGTCGGCACCCTTAGCTAGACGAGGCTCCCAATCGGCCGCTGTTTTCGGTGCACCTAGTGCGCCCGAGCCGTGACACGCGAAACATGAAGCCTGATACACTTGTTCACCACTGCGAGGACCGGCAGGTGCGGTATCAACGGCAGCAGTTTGACCAGCTAGGTAAACCTCGCCAATTGGCTGAAGACGTTTCTTGATCGCTTCTTCGGTCATAGCGTTGTCTTGAGGCTGTGCGTATACAGCGGTGGATAACAATAACAATGCGGCAGATAGTTTCTTCATGTTTCTTTGCTCATTCGGATGCTAACGGTCAAAGTGACCGGGTGACGAAATATCGGCAAAGTATAACCTCGCCAAACAATTTATAAAATGCCTAGCCTTTATTAATGTGTTAAAAAGTAGGCATTTTATGCTTTAGCGCAAATTTTAACTTGCCATTGCTTGTTTTTTGCTCAGCGATTAAATCAGGCTAAGCAACTTGTTGATTGCCTTTTCAATGCCGCTGGCCGCTTCTTTAATGGATCCCGCCAACATATAAGCCGGAGTGGACACCACCTTGGCCTGCTCATCAACCACTATGTTATCAACACTGCATGCTACATGTTCGGCGCCGAGTGCCGTTAGGGCGGCGGCAGTATCGGCATCATTACCTATGGTCGCCTTGGTACCCTGGGGGTAGATGTGGGCGATAAGCGCCGGGGCAATGCATAAGTAGGCGGCGGGTTTATGCTGTTCGGCGAAGGCCTTACACACACGCTCAACATCGCTATTAAGGCTGCTGTTTACGCCTTTTAAGGCGAAGTCGCAGAGATTTTTTGCGGCGCCAAAGCCGCCGGGCACCACCAGGGCATCGTAGTCATCGACATTCAGTTCTTTTAGATCCAGGATCTCACCGCGGGCAATACGCGCCGCTTCTTCAAGCACGTTACGGGTTTGCGCTTGCTCTTCGCCGGTTAGGTGGTTAAGCACATGATGTTGGTTGATATTGGGAGCAAAGCACTGGTACTGGGCTCCGGCTTGATCGAGATAAAGCAGGGTTAATACCGACTCATGAATTTCGGCCCCATCAAATACACCACAGCCGCTAAGGATGATCGCTACCTTGGTCATAACTTTGAATTCCTAACTGAAAAATAACTAAAACAGTAAGGTAGCCAGCTAAGCCAGCTCCCGTCAATGCTCATTTATGCTTTATGAACGATAGCTTATGAGAAAAAAGTTATAAAGGATCGCTGGGATCTTTGATCCATTATGCTAGAATGCTTAGCTGGTTATTTAGAAGGGTTACTCTAAAAACGACCCACAAATAACCGGTTTCCACAATGGATATAAAAAATAATAAGAAAATAAGATACGGAGTTTCTTCTTTTTTTCGTTAAAAAACAAAAAGTTAAATTTAATCTGATGTCAGTTTTATGACTTCGGATATTTTCTCGTGCTTTTTATCTACAAAGTTATCCACAGCTTATCATGGTGCAACTGCGCCCTAATAGTGCATTTCTCAGGCGCTTGCTAAGCGGCTTTGCCCCGATCATTTAGGGGGGCGGCCAGCATATAGATAATAAATAGGCCAAGATCAGATCTTAAAACTCAGCGTAAAGACGGTTTGCACCATTTTGCTGCTCGTTTTCTTAGTCGCCTTATGGCATCCTTTAGCCATTAGCAATTACCCTAATTGAGTGCTGAAAAATGGCGCAAATCCCTGAAAATCCGCTTATCTTAGTTGACGGTTCCTCCTATTTATTTCGTGCCTATCATGCGCCACCGCATTTAACCAACTCCAAAGGCGAAGCCACAGGTGCCATCTATGGTGTGGTGAACATGCTGAAAAGTCTGGTGAAGCAATACGACCCATCGCACATGGTGGTGGTGTTTGATGCCAAGGGCAAAACCTTCCGCAACGATATGTACAGCGAATACAAGGCGCATCGTCCGCCTATGCCAGATGATCTGCGCAGCCAGATTGCCCCCTTGCACGATATTATCCGTGCCATGGGTTTTCCGCTGATCAGCATTGAAGGTGTAGAGGCCGATGATGTGATCGGCACCTATGCGCGCATCGCCAGCGAACAAAAACGCCACGTGTTGATCTCAACCGGTGATAAAGACATGGCGCAGTTGGTGAACGAGCATGTCACCCTGATCAACACCATGACCAACAGTATTTCCGATCCCGACTCGGTGAAAGAGAAGTTCGGTGTTGGCCCTGAGCGCATTATCGATTACCTGGCGCTGATGGGAGATAAGGTTGATAACATTCCGGGTGTTGAAGGTTGTGGTCCGAAAACCGCGGTGAAGTGGTTGGATCAATTCGACTCCCTGCAAGGGGTTATTGAGCACGCCGATGAGATCAAAGGCAAAATTGGTGAAAAGTTACGTAATGCCGTTGGCCAACTGCCATTGAGCTACGAGCTGGCGACCATCAAGCTTGATGTGGAGGTGGAAGAAGACTTAGAGCAGCTTAAGTTGCTTGCACCGGATACGGATGCACTGATTAGGCTTTATGGCGAATGTGAATTCCGCCGTTGGCTTGGTGAATTGCTGGATAAGGGCACGGACACAGACACTCACCTGGACGCTCCTACCGAGGTGCAGGAAGTACCAAAAGCAGACGCCCATTATGAAACCATCTTGACCGAAGCGCAGCTGGATACCTGGGTGAAGAAGTTACAAGATGCCGAGCTGATCGCCTTTGATACCGAAACCACAAGTGTGGACTATATGCAGGCGCAGTTAGTGGGTATGAGCTTTGCCGTGGAAGTGGGCGAGGCTGCCTATTTACCCATAACCCATGACTATCCGGGAGCGCCGGAGCAATTGCCGTTAGAACTGATCCTGGCCAAGCTGGGACCGATCCTAAGCGACAAAAATAAGCCCAAGGTCGGGCAAAATCTTAAATATGATAAGAGCATACTAGCCAATGCCGGCATTGAATTTAACGGCATCGCCTTCGATACCATGCTTGAGTCTTATGTATTTAACAGCGTTGGTACCCGCCATGATATGGACTCGCTGGCGCTAAAATATCTGGGCCACAAGAATATCAGCTTTGAAGACATTGCCGGCAAGGGTAAAAAGCAGCTGACCTTTAATCAAATCGAGTTGGAGAATGCCGCCCCTTATGCCGCTGAAGACGCAGATATTACCCTGCGTTTGCACCAGCATTTATGGCCTAAGGTCGCCGCCGACGACAAGTTAAAGTCGGTGTTCTGCGATATTGAATTGCCCCTGGTTGAAGTGCTTTCCGATATAGAACGCACCGGCGTGGTGATCGACTCGCAGATGCTGGCTCAGCACTCGCAGCGCTTAGGTGAGCGTTTACAAGAGCTGGAAAAAGAAGCCTATGATATGGCCGGTGAGGAGTTTAACCTTGGCTCACCCAAGCAGCTCCAGGCCATCTTATTCGAAAAGCTTGAGCTGCCGATTATTAAGAAAACCCCGAAGGGCGCGCCGTCAACCGCCGAAGAGGTGTTGCAGGAGTTGGCGCACGATTATCCGTTGCCTAAAGTGATCATCGAACATCGCGGTTTATCTAAGCTTAAGTCCACCTACACGGATAAGCTGCCGCTGATGGTCAATGAGAAAACTAAGCGGGTGCATACCTCGTATCACCAAGCAGTTACGGCTACAGGGCGTTTAAGTTCGACGGACCCTAACTTGCAAAATATTCCTATTCGTTCGGAAGAAGGTCGACGTATCCGTGAAGCCTTTGTCGCCAGCCCAGGTTATAAGATAGTCGCTGCCGACTACTCGCAAATCGAGCTGCGCATTATGGCGCACCTGTCTCAGGATAAAGGCCTGCTTAGTGCCTTTGCCGAGGGGCTGGATGTGCACAGCGCCACCGCCAGCGAGGTTTTCTCCGTGCCGCTTGATGAGGTGACCAGCGATATGCGTCGTAAGGCCAAGGCCGTTAACTTCGGTTTGATCTACGGTATGTCGGCATTTGGTTTAGCCCGTCAGTTGGATATTCCGCGCCACGAAGCTCAGCATTATATGGATAAGTACTTTGAACGCTTCCCCGGCGTTTTAGAGTATATGGAGCGCACCCGCGAAAGCGCCGCCGAAAAAGGCTATGTGGAAACCCTCTTTGGTCGTCGTCTGCATCTGCCTGAGATCAATGCCCGTAACGGAGCGCGTCGTAAGGCCGCTGAGCGTGCCGCAATTAATGCGCCTATGCAGGGAACCGCCGCCGATATCATAAAAAAAGCCATGATCAGCGTGCATCAGTGGTTAAAAGAACAACCCAAGGACAGCATTAAGATACTGATGCAGGTACACGATGAACTGGTGTTTGAAATCAAGGAGCAGGATGTGCCGGCCTACACCGAGCAGATCTGTAACCTAATGGCCGCCGCTGCCAAGCTGGATGTGCCCTTGATTGCCGAAGCCGACAGCGGTGATAACTGGCAACAAGCACATTAATTAAAATCAAAGGGGAGCAGAGGCTCCCCTTATTCTTTCTGCCTCTGTCCGCCCACTTAACCTCACTTAACCTCACTTAATCGGCTGTGGCCGGGTATCTGTGCAAATTAATTGAAAAAACTTTCCAATAGTTAACCTTTTGTAAAATTGTATAATATTTGGTTTTTTTTGGTTTATACGGAATTAAATATGCATGTAATGGCTGCTGGGGCGTTTATTTATGGGGGGTGATTTGTTAAAGTCCGCGCGTCCTCATCCTGTAGGACATCCTGTTGATGATGTGCCACTCGCTTAGCGATGGTACAGCGTATTGATAGCTTCTCCCCAGATTGCTATATCCGGCTTGCTATTTGGTAAGCCGGCTTTTTCTTCCTATATTAACTTTCGCCGTTAACTGAATTACACTCAGGGTTCATCCCGCTAATTAAGGAACTGCGTTATGTTTAATTCTATTACTCGTACACTTTTGGTTACCACTGCTTTATTTGCTGGTGCTCAGGCTCATGCTGATTGGCAGGTGGCCAATGACCAAAGCCGTGTGAATTTTGTTTCCGTTAAGAATAACCAAATAGCAGAAAATCATTACTTTAAGCAGATTTCCGGGGTGTTGAGCGACGCCGGTCAGTTTAATTTAACTATCGATCTGGCCAGCGTGGAAACGCAGATCCCTATTCGCAACGAGCGCATGCAGAAGATGTTATTTAACACCGTAGAATTTCCTGCATTAACTTTGCAGGCGGATGTTAAAGCGCTTTTGGCCAAGCTTAAGCAACAAGGTAGCGCGCAAGCCAACTTGGATGCGACCGTCAGCCTGCACGGGAAAACGCAAACCGTTAATATCGATCTGTTGGCCAGCTTGGATAAAAACAACAATATCCAGGTAAGTTCAATGGCACCTGTATTGGTAAAGCCTGCTGATTTTGCCCTGACCTCGGGCATTGACGAGTTGCAAAAAGTGGCCGGGCTGAAATCCATTACCCGCGCCGTGCCGGTCTCCTTTGTGCTGACCCTGAATGAGTCAAAATAACGACCCCTTAGCTTCCTTGTCGCGCTTGATCGAACAGCAAAGCGCGCCGATGGAGCAGTGGCAGCCGCAGCATTGCGGCGCCATTGATATTCATATCAGCGCCGACGGCATTTGGCACCATCAAGGCAGTGCGATTAAGCGTTTGCCCCTGGTACAACTTTTTGCCAAGGTGCTGTGTCGTGAGCAGGATCAGTATTACCTAAAAACGCCGGTTGAGAAAATGGCCATCAGCGTAGCCGATGCGCCTTTGTTGATTGTTGATTGGCGCCTGCAAGAGTTGCCCGAGCATGACACACATCATCCGCTGCTGATCTGCCGCGATAATATAGGCCGTGAATTTATTGTTGGAGAAACGCATCCCTTGGTGTTGCATCAGGATGTCCAAGGCCAGCAAGTGCCTTATTTGCAGTTGCCTCATAATGTTGAGGCGAAGATTTCGCGGGCGGTATTTTATGCGTGGGCTCAGGAATTGATTGAGACCACGCAGCAGGAGTTTATGCTTTATTCCGGAGCGGCTTCGTTTTCGCTCGGCGGATTAACCTGAACCGGGCCCAAAAACCACTCGTCGAGCTGTTTTTGTAGTTCGTTCAGGCCTGTGCCTTTAAGGGATGAAAAGGCATGCACCTTGATTAATTCAGACACCTCGGCAAGCTCTCGGCGTACCTTAAGTACTTCTGAGTTGCGCTTGCCTTGTTTGAATTTATCGGCCTTGGTAAGCAGTGCCAACACCGGAATACCGCTGCCGCTGGCCCACTCAATAAGCTGTCTGTCCAAATCTTTTAACGGGTGGCGAATATCCATCAGTACCACCAGGCCCTTAAGGCTTTGGCGTTTTTGCAGGTACTCACCCAAAGATTTTTGCCACTTCTTTTTCATTTCCAGCGGTACCTTGGCAAAACCATAACCGGGCAAGTCGATCAAACGCTGATCTTCGCCTAAGGCAAAGGCATTGATTAACTGAGTACGGCCGGGAGTTTTACTGGTACGCGCCAATTTTTGCTCGGTCAGGGTATTGAGCGAGCTAGATTTACCTGCGTTAGAACGCCCAGCAAAAGCGATTTCAATACCAGTATCTTCCGGTAACTTAGTGATATCCGGAGCGCTGGTAATGAATTGCGCTTGGGTGTAATTGACACGTGATTTTGCCACATTGACTCCTGAAGTGGGGGCTCGAAACTGATCTAAAGGCTATTTTATATCAGATTGGGGTGAACCTAAAGGCTCTACAAGCGCAGGATAAATTGATTTAAATCTGGTTTGCATCACTTTTTTTCCTTAAAACCCCGCTTTTTATAAGTTTAATATGGGTAGAAAACGTGCCAGAGAAATTTTTATCGTGTAGAATAATGCCATTGCATCGAAACGATTGTATTTGAATACAGGGTCTGGAACAGAGAATTTACCATGAAGAAATTAGTTTTATCTTTAACTATGCTGGTTGGTGTGTTGAGTGCAAACAACGCGGCAGCATTCGATGGCGATATTAACGCTGGTAAAGACAAATCGGCAACTTGTGCTGCTTGTCACGGCCCAGATGGTAACGCGCCTGTCACTATGTACCCCAAGATTGCGGGTCAGCATGCCGAGTACATCTACAAGCAATTGAAAGAATTCAAAGTAGGCATGACCTCTGGGGGCAAAGAGGGTCGTATGGATCCTGTTATGAGCGGTATGGCTATGCCGCTAAGCGATCAGGACATGAAAGACTTGGCTGCTTACTTCTCATCTTTACATATGTCTGAAGGCTCGACTCCTGAAGACGTAGTAGCCGTTGGTCAACAGCTTTACAAGGCCGGTGATGCCGAGCGTGGTATTCCAGCTTGTGCAGCTTGCCATGGTCCTCGTGGTAACGGTACCTCACTGGCAGGTTTCCCTAAGGTGTCATTCCAGCACCCTGAGTACATCAAGAGCCAGTTAGAAAAATTCCGCAGCGGCGTTCGTGGTAATGATCACAACGGCATGATGCGTGATATCGCTATGAAGCTAACGGACAAAGATATTGAAGTACTTTCTAAATATCTTGGTGGCCTTCACTAAGCATTGGTTAAGTATTTAAAAAAAGCAGCATTAGCTGCTTTTTTTGTGGGTAGTCTAACCTAGGGATATTTCCTACTTTCCTGTAGGACATTGACCATATATGCATGTGAGCTATTACTCAAATTTAATGTTCGGGTGATGCTAACCTAATGAAAAAGCTAGTGTTAGCTATAACTGAATTAGTGTTTTTTAATAAAAAAGTTATAAATTAGTTGTAACTAATTTATGAGTCAGTAAATTATCTGCTGTCGCAACAAAGAATTACAACAGGGATCAGAGCATAGGAAGCGCGACAAGCTAGTGCGCTAGGGGAGCATCAATAGATGCACCACAAGGAAGAAGTAGAAAGCGTTAGGAAGACCGAGAAAAATAAAACACCACACGGAAGAAAAATAACAACAATACGGAAAGTAATAATAATAAAAATAATAAATACAGACTGATAAAAGTCGAAGGGAGAAGTGTCCAATTAGTAGTTGGCGCTCGAGTTATCCGGCGGTAGAGTTTTGCTCTACCGCCTTTTTATTTGTCCTGTTACAATGCGCACCATGAAAGCGATCTCCTGCCCCTTGTGCAACAGTGCGCAAATCAGCCATTATCATCAAGATAAAGTACGCGACTATTGGCAATGTGCCAGTTGCGCCTTAGTGTTTGTGGCTGCACCTCAGCACCTCAGCGCAGCGGATGAAAAAGCCATTTATGATCAGCACGAGAATGACCTCAATGATGAAGGTTATCGCCGCTTTCTGACACGGATCTTTACGCCCTTAAATGAGCGTTTGTCGACGGCCAGTTCAGGTTTGGATTTTGGCTGTGGCCCGGCGCCACTATTGGCAAGCATGCTGCGAGAGCAGGGGCACACAGTGGCCTTATATGATCTGTACTACCAGCCTCAACAAGAGGTATTACAGGCTCGCTATGACTTCGTTTGTAGTACCGAAGTGATCGAGCACCTAGCACAACCGCAGCAGCAGTTGCACTTGTGGCTAGAATTATTACGCCCAGGTGGGACGTTAGCGTTAATGACAAAATTGGTGATCGATGTACAACGCTTTGCTACCTGGCATTACAAAAATGATCCAACGCACATTGCCTTTTATAGCAAAGAAACCTTTGCTTATATTGCTGAGCGTTTTGGATTAACCCTTGAATTTATCGCGGCCGATGTCATCTTTTTAACAAAGCCCGCAAGCTAGAGAATGCTATGACCAGAAAGAAAAAGTCACGCAAAGTCATTAATAATGGCACCGCGCGCTTAAGTAAAGACAAATTAAGAGAGCTTCGTGCGCTAAAAGAGCTGCGCGCCAAGAAAAAGACCAAGGGTGCCCAGGCGGGTAACCGTAACTCCCAGCTACTGAAGGTGGAAACCACAGAGGCCAAGGGCAGTGCCAGCGGTGATAATCGCGTTGGCAGTAAAAAGCCGGTAAGCCTGACCCCTGAGGTCGCGACGGCGCAACCGCAAAAGCCGCAGGTACGTAAAGATCTGAAACCACAAGCGGTACTTAGCACCTACAAAGAGCCGGAGTTGACGCCTGAACAAGAATTGGAGCAGTTAGAGTCCGATGAGCGTCTGTTGGCCTTGATCGACCGTCACGACAATGGCGAGATCCTGCAAGGTAAAGATGCTAAGTACTTTAATGCCAAGGTTGAGCGTCATCAGCAGCTATGTGAAATCCTCGGTTTGGATGATGACGACTTCGAGGATGATGAAGACTTGCTTGATGACTATATGAATGACTCTCTGGCCAATGAATGGCTTGATGACGAGGACGAAAAATGAGTGGCCCCTGGATCATAGCTCTAATTTTTGGCGCCTTGATCATTGCCGCCCTGGCTTTTTATGCCGGTCGCTTATTGTGGCAGGTGCGTGAGCAAAATCAGCGCTTGGCAAAACAACAGGCCGAATACGCAAAAAAACGTGCCGCCCGTAACGCCAAACTGAGCGATAGCATTAACCTGATCGCCAGGGCGATGAAAGAGGGGCAGTGCGAATACTCAGAGGGTTGCTTGCGAGTATGGGTGTTGATGAGCCAACACAGCAAGGCGCAGGAAGCTAACCTGGAAGAGGAATATCCGGGTGTGTTTGCCATGTATGAGGCGGTGAAAGACTTGCCGACTCATGAGGCCCGCAAGAAGTACTCGAAAAAGGAAATTTTTAAGCAGGACAGTGCCCGCTGGCGTAAAGAGCAGGAGCTTGAAGAGCAGATCCTGGCCGACAGCGAAAAGCTGGTCATGCATTTTGATGCAGACCCAAATAGCAAACACGTATTTATGTAGCTATTTGTGCCATACATGGCAAGCATGTTCACAAAAAAAGCCGCCTCTTGGCGGCTTTTTGCTGTCTAGCGTTTTCAGATCACCCGCGAGAAGCGCTGCTGATTGAGCTGGTTTTGCAGGTAAGCATCGAAACACATGCAGATGATGCGAATAAAGAGTACGCCAGAGGCGTTAATGCTTATGATATCGTCCTCGATAGTGAGCATATCGTCGTCGATAAAGCCCTGTAGCTGTGCTAATTCAGCGGCAAAATGCTCTTTAAAATCGAAGTCATAGCGCTTTGAAAATGCCGCCATATCGAGCTCGAAGTGGCAAATAAGCTGCTTGATCACCGCCGCCCTTAGCTCGTCTTCTGCACTTAAGTGGATTTCCTTGCAGGCGCTGAGCTGGTTTTGCTCTAAAGCCCCATAGTAGCTTTTCAGCTCTTTTTGGTTTTGGATGATATGTCCGTGTAATTGCGAAATGGCCGACACCCCAAGGCCGAGTAAGGGCAGATCGCCACCCAAGGTGTAACCCTGGAAATTGCGATGCAGATGTCCTTCGCGCTGGGCTATGGCGAGCTCATCGTCCTTCTTGGCAAAGTGGTCCATGCCGATAAATTGATAATCTGCCGCTATCATGTGCTCCAGAGTTTGTTTAAACATGGTGAGTTTGGCCGTGGCATCGGGCAGATCGGCGTCTTTGATCTTACGCTGTGCGGCGAAAAGGTCCGGCAGGTGCGCATAGTTAAATACCGATACCCGATCCGGGCCTATATCCAATAGGCGCTCAATGGAGATGGCAAAGGATTCGGGCGTTTGCAGCGGCAGGCCATAGATCATATCCACATTAACCGAATTAAAGCCCACTTCTTTAGCGCGGCGCACCAAGGCCTCGACCTCACTGGCACATTGCGGGCGGTTGACCGCCAGTTGTACCTCATCATTAAAGTCCTGGACGCCGAATGAGATGCGGTTAAAGCCCAGCTGCTGCAATTCATCGATGCGTTCCAGAGGCAAATCTCTGGGGTCAACCTCTATGCTGCGCTCGCCATCTTGGGCGAACTGAAAGTGCTGGTCAAGCATGGCCATTAAACGTGCCATCTGCGCTGTGTCTAGGAAGGTAGGTGTACCACCGCCTAAATGCAGTTGCTGTACGTTTAAGTGGCGACAATGCTCGCTCAGCAGGGCCATTTCTTTACCCAGATAATCCAGATACAAATCGGCTTTATGCTGATGGCGGGTAACTACCTTGTTGCAGCCGCAGTAGTAGCACAGCTGATGACAGAAGGGGATATGAATATACAGGGATAATCCGCCGCTGGGGCATCGCTGTAAGGCTTGCACCAGGGTTTGCGTATTGGCCCCGGGCTGCAACTGTAAGGCCGTTGGGTAAGAGGTGTATCTTGGCCCGGAGACATTGTATTTGTTGATTAGCTGGCTTTGCCATTGCACTTGTTTGATCACGACGCATATCCACTTTGGTTAATGATAAGAAGCAGTGTAAATAAAAGTCCCTGGCTGCTTGTTGATCTGCAGCAATAATTGGGGCTCTTGTTTGCTTTGTGGCGGCAATAGTATGATGTGCATAAACCCTATTCAGATATGCTGTACGACTTGGGTTCTGCAGCAAATGGTGGCAATAAATGGATAAGAAACTAGTGATAATCGGAGCCGGTTGGCTCGGTGAGGCCTTGGCACAAGCTGCTCTGGCTCAGGGCTGGCAGGTAGAGGCTACACACAGAGAGCTGGGGCCCCAAGCCCATGAGCGCCAGTTTGCACTGCAAGATGACGGCACCCTGGTACATAATGTCTCGCTCACCGATGCTTATTGGGTATGCGCCATGAGCCCGGGCGCCCGACGCCAACCCAGTAATTATCAGCAAAGTCTGAAACAGGCCTTGGCCCTCTCTCAAGAACTTAAGGGCAAAGGCTTTGTGTTGTGCTCCAGTACCGGGATTTATGATCAACAAAATGGCCAGTATGATGAGCACAGTGCGTTAACGCTGGAAACAGCGCGTCAGCAAGGGCTGAGCGAGGCGGAACAAGTTGCGTTGGCATGCGGTGCCAAGGTCTTGCGTTTAGGTGGCTTGGTTGGGCCGCAGCGGGAGCCCGGCCGCTTTGTTGCCGGTAAAACCTTATCCTCCCATGCTGAGGATGTAGTCAATATGGTGCATCGCGATGATGTAATAGCCGGCATTCTGACCTTGATTCAACACTATACACAAGCGCAGCCTATTTATAATTTGGTACACCCAAGCCACCCATCAAAACAGGATTACTACCGTGGGCATTGCCAGCGTTTGGGAAGTGAAATGCCACAATTTAGCGCCGAAAAGGCGGTGGCGCGAGTGATAAATGGCAACGCCATCCAGGCCCTTGGCTTTACCTACAGCCGCGATATCTAAGGTGCGCAGCAAAGCGCAAAGGCAAGTGCAAAGATAATTGCACAATTAACTTAACAGTCTCGGCAAACGCAGGTTTTATGTCGCGCCTATAAATTTTGCGCTGCCCACGGGCGCTGTGTAACATGGCGCATATTTTCTTGTCTATACAAGTAGGGCTAATTTTGGAGAACCGCATGCAAATTGATCAGGTTATTATTGATGCCAATATCGCGACCATGGTTGCATCAGAAAACGATGACTACGGTATTATCGAAAATGGCGCCGTATTGCTAAGCGGCGATAAGATCGCTTGGGTGGGCCCCATGGCTGAGATGCCACAAGTGGATCTGCTGTCGTTACCCGTGTACTCCGCTGGCGGTGCCTGGTTGACGCCTGGCTTGGTTGACTGTCACACCCATATTATCTTCGGTGGAAATCGCTCTCAGGAGTTTGAGCGTCGTCTGCAGGGCGAAAGCTACGAAAGCATCGCTCAACAAGGCGGCGGTATTGCCACCACGGTACGCGCCACGCGTGCGGCCGAGCCACAAGAGCTTTTTACCAAAGCCAAGCAGCGTCTTGATGCACTTATGCGTGAGGGTGTTACCACGGTGGAAACCAAGTCGGGCTATGGTCTGGATTTGGCCAGCGAGATTAAGTTGCTGGAAGTGGCAGCGCTGCTTCAGGAGCACCACCCAGTGCATATCGAAAGCACTTTCTTGGGTGCTCATGCTCTGCCACCTGAGTACAAGGGCGATGCCGATGGTTATATCGACCTGGTATGCGAGCAGATGCTGCCGGCGGTAGCGCAGCAAAAACTAGCCACCGCGGTTGACGTATTTTGTGAAAATGTCGGTTTTAATCAGGCACAGACCGAGCGCGTATTTAAACGTGCCAAAGAGCTGGGTTTTAATGTAAAGCTACACGCCGAGCAGTTATCTAACATGCATGGCACGGCCTTGGCCGCGCGTTATCAGGCATTGTCGGCGGATCACCTGGAGCACCTAGATGAAGCAGGTGTGAAGACGATGAAGGACGCAGACATGGTTGCCGTGCTGTTGCCAGGGGCCTTTTACTACCTGCGTGAAACCAAGTACCCACCTATCGAGCTATTGCAGCGCTATGAGGTGCCTATTGCCATTGCTACCGATTTCAACCCGGGCACTTCGCCCCTGTGTTCGCTGCAATTAATGATGAATATGGCCTGCACCCTGTTCCGCTTAACGCCAGGGCAAAGCCTGCTCGGAGTAACGCGATATGCTGCTAAGGCTCTGGGTCTGAATGACCGTGGTCAGTTGGCTGCTAATATGCGTGCCGACATCGCCTTATGGGATATTGAACACCCATCGCAATTAAGTTATGAATTCGGTACAAATCCGTTGAAAAAGCTTTGGATTCAGGGGGTATTAAGTAAGGCTTTTTAATCATAAGTGACTAAATCCTAAGTGGCCGGGATCTCGGCCACTCACACAGTGATAATAAAAACTTATGATAACCAGTATTCATCTTGGTGCCTTTATTTGTGGCTTATTTATAATGGCCTTATTGATCAGCCTGGTGTTGATCAGCGAACGTAAAGACGGCATCAGTGCGATGTGCTATTCGCTCGCGGGATTGGCCTATGTCGGTGGTCAATGGCATGTCGCCAGCGGTATTTTAATTTTAGTCTTTACCGCACGTTGGTGGTGGTTTTACCGCCATCAAGCACCTCAAATACTGCAGGTGCGGGGCGCACTAGTGGCCCTGCAATTACTGGTTGTTACACTCAATCTGGTGTGGCCATTGCATTTTTCCTGGCTGTGCATCCTGCCTTTGATATTGCAAGTTATGGCCTTTATGGAACTGGAAGGCAACGATGATGAACAGCTGTTAAAGGCTCAGCATAATGAACTAAATGCCCGCAGCCTGCCCGTTATTTCCTGGGGCCAGGCGGTTACTCAATATAACCTGTGGCGCCAAAAGAATAATCATCAGGTTGCCCTCTTGCTATTACAGGTAGAAGGCTATGAGCAGTTAAATCGCTCACTAGGTCAGGAGTTTGCTGAACTGGTTTTGATGCAAAGTCTGGCGCGTATTAATAAGGTGGCAGCGCAGCCAAGCGTTTTGAATCTGCAGCTGCGAGAGCAGTTTGCCATTGAAGTTTTTCAGGTCGCGCCTCTGTGTTATGGCCTGGTGATAGATATCAGTCCGGACAGTCATTGCCATGAGCGTCTAGCCGAAGACATAGCAGCGGTGCTGCAAAAACCCTTTAATTCTCGTCACGGGGTGGTGGAGCTTAAGCCACATATCGCCCTAAGTACCGGTATGGCCGGTGACACTTCGTTGGATGATTTACTACAGCAGGGCTACAGGGCCATCGAATTTCATCCACAGCAACGTATTTGCCATTATCATGACTCGCTTGAGCAGCAGGCTGCCGCTCATCAGCAGCAACTACGCTTGCTGAGCGCGGTAGACTTTGAGCGAGACTTCTCTTTGTATTTCCAACCGGTGATTGGTCTAGAAGAGAATAAGCCCCTTTATGCTGAATTACTGCTGCGCTGGCAGCATCCGGAGCGTGGCATGGTTGAAGCGAAAGACTTTATCCGCGATTTACGTGCCGTGGGCCGAGGTTATAAGCTGGCCTTCCATGTGCTTGAGCGCGCGGCCGAAATGGCTAAGGGACTGAAGATGGAAGGCCTGGGCATGCCGGTGAGCGTCAATCTCTTCGGTGAAGAAATACTGCACGATGAGTTTGTTGAGTTTGCCGGCCGTATTCTGCGTGAACACAGGCTAAAGGCGGGAGATTTAATTATCGAATGTCCGCTGACGGTGCTTATGTCTCTGGATAAGCGCGGCTTGGCTTTATTGACCCGTTTGCATCAGAAGGGGATACACTTGTGTCTGGATGGCATGGGTGAAACACCGTTGTTCTTGGCCAAATTGCCGAAGATCAATCTCGAATACGTTAAAGTTGACCCAAGTCTGACTGCTGATGTCGACTACACCAGTAACAACAAAGCGCTGTTAAACGGCTTAATCGATATGCACCGCCACCTAAATGCCCAAGTGATTTGTCAGGGCGTTGGCACAACGACGCAATTAAGCTATGTAAAAGAGTTTAATGTGCAAGGGGCTCAGGGTTATGTGTTTACCCACCCCTTGCCGGCAGATGGCTTATTGAGCTGGACACGTCAATGGCAGCAAAAAGTGGAACAGCAAAGCGCCCCTAGCTGGTAGAGGCGCTCAAATGCTTAGCTCAGGCTCTTAGCTGTGGTAGCGAGCGCGTAAAAAGGCGATCACTAAAGCGCTAAGCAGTTGCCCGGCGGCATTAAAGCCGGCGCTAAGGCCATTAGGATCCTGACTCGGCGCCGCTTCACATAAATGCAAATAGGCCACATCGCTGTCGCAGGTGGCGTTATAAACATATTGCTCGGCATCATTCAAAGACATACCACGATAATTTAAGGCGCTGGCCGGTGCCAAAGTAATGGCATCTATATCCAGCTCTATGGCCAATGGTGCTTGGTGGGTAAAGCTGTCCAGGGCGTCATTAACACTTTCCACAATCGAGGTTTGTGCCAACACCTTAAGGCTGTGATAGCTGGTGTAGGTGCTTTGATGCTGCGCCATAGCCGCTAGGATGGCAGCATTATTCTTTTGCTGATCCAGCGCCACCACATGATAGTGCTTAAGGTAACCTTCTGTCGCCGCGTAGTGGAAACCATTGCCGCTATGGCGACCTTCAAGGGCGCGGAAATCGCCGTGTGGATCAAGGTTTATGGCATTAACAGCTGTATTGTAATGCTTGGCGCTGGCCGCCAGCAGTGGGTAGCAATTGTTATGGCCACCGCCAATAACTATGGGCGTCAGCCCAGCCTCGAAAATGGCGGTAATAACCGGCTCGATGCGCTGGTCCAGTTCGCCGCATAAGGTGCGTAACTTCGCCAAATCGTCGGCATTACCGTTATCGAGGGCCTGACTTTGCTGTTGTAAGTCGGCACAGTCGACCTCACCGAGTAGTAAGACGTCCTGCACCGGGGTAAACTCATTCACCGGGATATTGAGGAACTTCGACAAAAAGGCACGAAAACCTTGGTCTGCGCCGCCTTTGCCGAGATTGGCTCTAGGGCCTATGTCTTCGGGAATGCCGACAACGACATAGCGAATACCGAAATCTTTGGCGTCTTTTAGCGCCTGGCTAAATTCCACCTCGGTATCGAGCAGGGCAATGCTCTGAAATACTCGCTGCTCGGCGCTGCGGGCGGCGACTAAATCGGCAATGCTCTGTTCGTCATAGATATTAACTGCATATTCCATAGCGGCATTAATCGTTTAGGCCAATAAGCTCATCGTCCTCGACATATTCGAGTTCAAGCTCCTCGGCGGAGATAATAATACCAGTGCTATCGGCGTAGAGATAATCATCTTCATAGAAGGAAACGCCGGCGAAATTAACCGGAACGCCTTCTTCGCCAGGGGCGAGGTTATCGGCGGCCACGGGAATGGAGGCAATGGCTTGAATGCCCAGCTCCAATTCTTCGAGCTCATCGACATGACGCACGGCACCATAGACAATGATCCCTTCCCAATTGTTTTCCACCGCAAGTTCCGCCAGTTCTATGTCGATTAGGGCGCGACGGGTTGAACCACCGCCATCGACTAAGAGTACCGAATTGGTACCGTCTTGTTGCAAAACTTCGCGAATAAGCTGGTTACTTTCAAAACACTTGATGGTGCGAATACGCCCGCAAAAGGCGCCGCGGCCACCAAAATTAATGAACATAGGTTCGAGTACATCGACTACATCAGCAAAGTGATCACACAGTTCAGAGGTACTATATTCCATCGGACTCTCCTAGAGACTTTGTTGTCTCAAGTATACCTAGGTTATGGGGCTTAGCAAGCTAAGGTATTGACCTATAAAGAGCAACAAAAAAGTTAGACATATTACTGTCTAAAAAACGTCATGTATCTGTTATTTTTGCTGACTATATTCAAAGCTATGAACATATTTCAGGCGAAAGAGCATGATACTTGCGCAATTGGATCGTTTTGATCGGGCGTTATTTAAGGTGTTGTTTCGAGCTAGGTACCGGCGTTGGCAGCATCATGGCATTCGTTTGATGTCGCGATCCGGCGACGGCATCTTGTATGCTTTGTTTGGACTTTATTTGTTGATTTACAGCACGCCGGAGCAAATTACCTTGCTGCTGGTCTTGCTGCTTGGTTATGCCATTGAGCGGCCTATCTACTTTTTCACCAAAAACCTGTTCCAGCGTGTCCGTCCCTGTGATGTGTTAACCCGTTATGCCCATATTCGTCCCAGTGATAAATTTAGTCTGCCCTCGGGGCACAGTGCCGGGGCCTGGGTATTTGCGGTGATTGTTGGTCATTTTTATCCGCAGCTTGCACCCTATTTATATGCTTGGGCAACACTGGTGGCCTGCTCACGGGTGTTTCTCGGGGTGCATTACCCGTTAGACATAGTTTTAGGCTCGTTACTTGGGTACGGCTGCGCCGTATTTGCATTACTTATCACAGGGATTTTATGAAGATTCTTTATGGCGTACAAGGCACAGGGAATGGCCATACCACCCGCGCTCGGGTGATGGCAAAGGCATTTGCCAAGGCTGGTGTGGAAGTAGATTATTTGTTTTCCGGGCGCAGTCGCGACCAATATTTTGATATGCAGGAGTTTGGCTCTTTCCAGGCCCGTCAAGGCTTAACCTTTGTTACCGAACGTGGCCGTGTAAATGGTTTAAAAACGCTGAAAAATGCCAAGGTGTGCGAGCTAATTAAAGATATACGCGAGCTAAACCTTAAGCAGTATGATTTGGTGATGAACGACTTCGAGCCTGTTACTGCCTGGGCCGCCAAGCGCCAAAAGGTACCCGTGGTGGGCATGAGTCATCAGGCCGCGTTTCTCTCGAACAGTGTGCCTGTGACCGGCGACAACATACTTACTAAGGCCATGATACGTAACTTTGCGCCCGCCGATGTTTACCTGGGCGTGCACTGGCAGCCTTTTGATGACTCCATTATTCCGCCTTTTATTGAGCATGCCGGGCCGGTCGACAGCGAATATGTGGATAACAAGGTGTTGGTTTATCTACCCTTTGAAGATCTCGATGAGGTTATTGCCTATCTCAAGGACTTCCCGGGCAAGGAGTTTTATTGCTACCACCCCAAAGCGGAAGATAGATCCGAGGCCCATATCCATTTACGTAAACCGTCCAGGCTGGGTTTTTTACGGGATCTGGCCAGTGCCAGTGGTGTTATTGCTAATGCCGGTTTTGAATTGTCGAGCGAAGCCCTGACCCTAGGTAAAAAACTGCTGTTGAAACCTCTTAACGGTCAGTTTGAACAGCACTCTAATGCCCTGACTCTGCAAAATATGGAACGCGCCCATGTGATGCATTTTCTGGATCAGGACGCCCTCGATGATTGGCTTAATATGGATAAAAAAGAGCGCATCAACTTCCCTCATGATCCGGCGCCACTTATTTCCTGGCTGATGGCGGGACAATGGCAGGATAGACAAAGGCTGAATCAGCAACTCTGGCAGGGCGTGCTCTAGCTCTTTATTGCTCGAACTAGTTTTGTTACTGCTCTTCACTGAACACAAAAAAGCCGCAGATGCGACTTTTTTAATGCTTGTGTATCGTGCCTTTCACTTAGGGAGTGACGCGAATAGCAATGCTGGCATCGCGCTGGGCATTGGCCGCTTTTAAGCGCTCAAGGTAGGTTTGCCAGAGTTGCTCGGCATGGCTGCAAAGCTCGGCAAGGTAACCAAAGCTATAGAGCCCACTTTGGTGGCCATCATCAAAGTGCAGGCGTACCGCGTAGTGGCCAATGGCCTCAATTTCACCGATAGCCACCGCCTTTTTATTGGTTACCAGCTTTGGCGGCCCCTGATGATGCCCCTGCACCTCGGCAGAGGGCGAGTGCACGCGCAAAAACTCGGCGCTTAGACTTACCTGCTCGCCATTATCAAAATGAATATCCAATACCTTGGTACGGCGATGATAATGTAACGTCTTGACCAGCATACTGTTCCCTTAAAACAAAGAAGGGGCGCAAGGCCCCTACGCTTATAGAATAAAGCGACTTAAGTCTTCATCCTGAACCAGGTTACCCAGATGCTGGTTAACGTAATCGCCATCCACGATTAGGGTTGTACCGGCTTTATCACTGGCCTCGAAGGAGATCTCCTCCATCAGACGCTCCATCACAGTATGCAGACGACGGGCACCGATATTTTCGGTCTTCTCATTAACCTGCCACGCGGCCTGAGCAATGCTTTCAATGGCATCCTCGGTAAATTCAACACTCACCTCTTCGGTGTTTAGCAGGGCGATTTGTTGCTCCGTTAATGACGCATGAGGCTCGGTGAGAATGCGCTTAAAGTCGTTCGCGCTTAGTGCATCAAGCTCGACACGAATCGGCAGACGACCCTGGAGTTCTGGGATCAGATCCGACGGTCTAGCCATTTGGAATGCACCCGATGCAATAAACAGGATATGGTCGGTTTTTACCATGCCGTACTTGGTGCTCACCGTAGAGCCCTCGATAAGAGGTAGCAGATCGCGCTGTACGCCTTCACGGCTTACATCCGGACCACTGCTCTCACCACGTTTACAGATCTTGTCGATTTCGTCTAGGAAGACGATGCCGTTTTGCTCAACTGCATCAATGGCCAGCTCTTTCACATCTTCTAGGTTTACCAATTTCGCCGCTTCTTCTTCAACCAGGAGCTTAAAGGCTTCCTTGATCTTCAGCTTGCGCTTTTTGGTTTTGCCGCCAGACATGTTTTGGAACATGCTCTGTAGCTGATTGGTCATCTCTTCCATGCCTGGAGGCGCCATGATCTCAACGTTGGCACCTTGCTCGGCAATATCGATCTCAATTTCTTTGTCATCCAGCTGGCCTTCGCGCAGCTTTTTACGGAATGCTTGGCGCGTTGAGTTGTTCTCGCTTGGCTGTGTTTCACCCCAGCTGTCTTTTGCCGGTGGTAACAGGGTATCAAGAATGCGCTCTTCGGCCGCTTCTTCGGCGCGGAAGCTGTGCTTCTTAGCCTGTTGGTCGCGAACCATTTTAAAGGCAATTTCGACCAAATCGCGAATAATCGTCTCAACTTCCTTACCAACATAGCCCACTTCGGTGAATTTAGTGGCTTCAACCTTTAAGAAAGGAGCATTGGCAAGCTTGGCCAAACGGCGGGCAATTTCTGTTTTACCCACACCGGTTGGACCTATCATAGGATGTTTTTTGGGGTCACTTCCTGGCGCAGGGCTTCATCAAGCTGCATCCGGCGCCAGCGGTTTCTAAGGGCGATGGCGACGGCCTTTTTGGCATTAGCTTGACCAATAATGTGCTGATCAAGTTCATGGACGATTTCTCTGGGAGTCATGGCTGACATGGCTGCTCCTTAATTACAATTCTTCAATGGTTTGGAAGTTGTTAGTGAATACGCAAATATCACCGGCTATCTTAAGGCTCTTTTCAACGATTTCTCGTGCTGATAGCTCGGTATTCTCTAACAGTGCAATAGCTGCGGCTTGGGCAAAGTTGCCGCCGCTGCCGATGGCGATAAGGTCGTGCTCGGGTTGTACCACGTCGCCATTACCGGTAATGATCAGTGAGGCTGTTTCATCGGCTACCGCCAACAGGGCTTCAAGGCGTCTGAGAGCACGGTCGCTGCGCCAGTCTTTGGCCATTTCCACCGCTGCCTTGGTCAGATTTCCCTGATACATTTCCAGCTTGGCTTCAAAACGCTCAAACAGGGTGAAGGCGTCTGCTGTGCCACCGGCAAAACCGGCGATCACCTTGCCGTTAAACAAGCGGCGTACCTTGCGGGCGTTACCCTTCATTACCGTGTTGCCAAGGGAAACTTGGCCGTCGCCGCCAATAACGACTTTGCCTTCGCGGCGTACAGAAACTATCGTAGTCATGTGAATCCTTTGCCCCAAATCAAACTGGGCTTTGCTGAGTCTAATAGCGAGGAAGTATGGGCGAGGTTCGGGGATTTCAAGGTATAATACCAATTCACTTGAATAGCTAAGCATTCTAGCGGGCTAAATATCATGCTCACGGCGTTGGAATTGGTATAAGGCGAAAACCCCGCAGATTGGCTGTGTTTTTGCTGGGGGCTGAGACTTATTGCCACAGCCAGATGCCACAGCCCATGATTTTGGCTTGGCGTTTTAGTTTGTTTTTATCACTCTCGGCACCGCGCTTGGTGGCGTATGGGCCTAAGCGTACTTTATACCAGACACCGTTAGTGCCTTCGGTATGACGGATTTCGGCGACCAGGCCGGTGAAGGCAATTTTCGCTTTTAAGGTTTCCGCCTGAGCATAGGTTCTAAATGAACCGCACTGCATAACGTAAGGGCCTTTTTGCTCAACTTCTTTGACCTCAACCTCTATCTCGGCCTGCTTTATCTCATTGATAAACTCCGGTGTTTCCGGTTTGTTTATAATGGCTTTCGGCTCTTGCTTGGGCGGTTGCTTTACCTGTTCCACGGCTTGTGGGTCGGCATTATTCTTGATATACCACAGGCCATAACCAAAGCCCGCGAATAAAATAATGGCGGCGATAATTAGCAAGATAGGCAGCTTCCTTTTCGGCGGTGCTTTTTTCTTAGCACCGCGCTGGGGTCTTTTGCGATTTATGTAGTCGTGTTGAGCCATACCTGTGTGTTGCTTCTCTTTACATCATATCTATAGGGTCAATGTCTAAGTTCCAGCGCACCTTTTGTGCCAGCTTATGCGAACCTAGGTAATCGATAAGTTGTGCCACAAAGGCGTGTAATGCGCCTCGATCGGCACCCTGAATATGCAGCTGGTATCTAAATTTACCAGCAACGCGCTCCATGGGGGCGGGGATCGGCCCCAATAATTGTATCTTAGGGATGCGGGTTGCGGGAACTAAATCCGTTAAAAAACGAAGTACTAGCGATAAATCGTGGGCTTCGGCGCGTAATAAGGCCAAATGACTATAAGGTGGCAGCTCAGTTTCCTGTCGTTCCTGCAGGGCGTAGCGGGCAAAATGTTGATAACCGTTATTAACCAGATCCTGCAATAGCGGATGTTCGGGAAAGTGGGTTTGCAATAAGACTGTGCCCGGCTCACCGCTTCGACCCGCACGCCCGGCCACTTGGGTAAGCAACTGCGCCAGATGTTCGGTGGCGCGAAAATCGCAGGAATGCAGTCCGGCATCGACATCGAGAATAATCACCAGGCTGACGTCGGCAAAGTGGTGACCCTTGGCGAGCATTTGCGTGCCCACTAAAATACGGGCGCCGCCTTGGTTGATACGTTCGAGCTCTTCTTCCAAACTTCCTTTCTTACGGGTTGAGTCCCTGTCTATGCGGCTGATGGCAACGTCAGGGAACTGGGTCGTTAAGGCTTCTTCCAGTTGCTCCGTGCCCAGGCCTACCGGGTGTATCTGTGTGCTGCCGCAGTCCGGGCATTGCATCGGTGGCGGCGTTTGTTCGCCACAGTGGTGGCAGACCAGTCGGCGCATGGATTTATGATAGGTGGCGCTGGTGCTGCAACGGGGGCAGTCGCTAAGCCAGCCACATTCGTGACAGATAAGCGAAGGTGAAAAGCCGCGGCGGTTTAGAAACACCATGACCTGCTTTTGGCGGCTTAGCTCTTTTTGCATATAGGCCAGGCTGGCATGGCTTAAACCCGCCTGCAGATATTGGCCCTTGATATCGATAAGCTCAAAGTGGTTATCGCTGCTGGTTTGGGCGCGCTGGGTTAATGACAGCAAGTGGTATTTGCCCTCAATTGCCCGGTGAAGGGTTTCCAACGCCGGTGTGGCACTGCCTAAAACCAGCGGAATATTATGTTGTTGGGCGCGATAGGCGCTCAGATCGCGGGCATGGTAACGCAGGCTGTCTTGTTGTTTGAATGAGGCGTCGTGCTCCTCATCGACTATGATCATGCCCAAGGATAAAAACGGCATAAAAATGGCCGAGCGAGTACCTATGACTATGGCGCAGCTGCCTTTTTGGCAAAAGCGCCAGGTTTGCAGGCGCTCGTTATCGGTCAGTGCCGAGTGCCAGAGCATAATAGGAGTGTCGGGGAAGCGGCGGCGAAAACGGTTAACCGTTTGCGGCGTCAGGCCGATTTCCGGCACCAGTACCAGCGCCTGTTTCCCCTGTTTTATCACTTCTTCCAGGCATTGCAGGTAGACTTCGGTTTTTCCGCTGCCGGTGACGCCCTCGAGTAAAAAGCTGGTAAAGCCCGAGCTTTGATTGATGGCGCTGCAGGCCACCGCCTGCTCGGCGTTAAGTCGTGGCTTGCTTGCTACCTTTATTTCATTGTCCCGCCAATGACTGGAAAATTCGATGCTTATCTCGGCCAGGTCTTTACTAACTAGGGCATCGATAGTGGCCTTGGTAAAGCCCAGGGCTTTTACCTCGGTTACCGGCGATTTACCGGACTGTGCTAACTGCGACATCAGCGACTGTTGTTTTTTCGCCCTTAAGGTGGGTAAGGCGCGGCCCTTTTCGGTAAGCTGAATATAGTTAATGCTGGTTTTATCTATGTCGTCGCCCTGGCGCAGCGCCTTAGGCAGAGCGGTAAAAATAGTCTCACCTAGGGGGTAGTGATAATAACGGGCGGTAAACTTCAGCAATTGTATATGAGTGGCGTCGATAATAGGGGCGCTATCAAGCACCCCAAGCACCGCCTTAACCTTGTCTTTGGGTAGTTCAGTTCTGGCCTTACGAGCCAAGACCAAGGCGGTCACTTGGCGGTTAGCAAAGGGCACAGAAACCCGCATACCGGGTTCAAGGCTTGCCGCCAGCTTAGGGTCGACCAGGTAGTCAAAGCTGCGGTGCAGAGGCACCTTGATTGCCACTTCCACATAGCATTCTTCCTGAGTTGGCAATAGGTCGGTTTGTAGGGCGCTTGGTAAAGACGACAAGGGTGAACTCACAGCATCAGACATGCTGTTAATGTACTAAATTCATGGCAAGGTGAATAGCGGCAATTAATGCTTGAACATTAAACAGGAGTTCAATAAAATACGCGGCCTTAAGGGTGCTGAGCGAATATTATTGGTCTTGGCACATTGAAACTAACGCGTATGGTGCCGAACTTCGGGTTTGGAGAGCGATACGGCCTATTTAGAGGTAATCCCCATGAAAGAAGGTATCCACCCTAAGTACGAAGCAATCAATGCAACGTGCTCTTGTGGCAACAAGTTCGAAACTCGTTCAACTTTGTGTAAAGACATTCACCTTGACGTATGTTCAGAGTGTCACCCTTTCTACACTGGTAAGCAGAAGATTCTTGACACAGGTGGTCGTGTTGACCGCTTCAATAAGCGTTTCGGTGCGCTTAGCAGCAAGAAGTAATTCATTGCTTATTAGAAAAAAGCACCCTAGGGTGCTTTTTTTGTGCCTCTTACTTTTTACGGCACCTATCCAATACCAATTCTGTCTTCTACATAGAAAAATTCCAACACCGTGAGCATGATATTTAGCCCGCTAGAAGTAAGTGAATTGGTATCCTATCCTGTTTACTCTCTGATCGCTTGATTAACACAATTACTCTGGTCCATTCCCAGTATTGATATAAGCCATTTTGCATTTACTCTTTGTAAAGGTATTAATGAAAAGCGGCGATAATGCAGCTAAAAAGCATGAACATGTAGATGTTTGGGTAAATCCAGTTAAATCGTTGCATTTTTTGTGTTTTTATTCGCTATTGTTATATAAATTGCATTTTTTATATCTTTAGTTATGATTAACGCAGTTTTTATTGCTTTTTTTGACCCAAAAAAGGCATGGGAATATCGCTCATGCTAGGGGAAATTAAAATAATTAACCGGGATAATGATGCTAAAACCGCTTAATTTCGCGTAACAGGATAGACCTGATATTACTTGGAATATAGCCGGAAAAGCAGTATTGTTGCCTGATACCTGAACTCTCACCAATATTTCTAGCAGGATACTTTTTCATGTCAGACTTTCGTCAACAAGCTCTTGATTATCACGCTTATCCCGTTCCAGGCAAAATCAGCGTTGAGCTGACTAAAAGTGCGGAAACGGTCAATGACCTAGCTTTGGCTTACAGCCCAGGTGTGGCTGAGCCGGTGCGCGAAATTGCCGCCGATGCCAACAATGCCTATAAATACACTGCGAAAGGCAATATGGTTGCGGTTATTTCTAACGGCACGGCAATTTTAGGCTTGGGTAATTTAGGTCCGTTGGCATCAAAACCTGTAATGGAAGGTAAAGCCTTATTATTCAAGCGCTTCGCAGGCCTTGATTCAATCGATATCGAAGTTAAACACCGCACCACGGAAGATTTTATCAACACGGTTGAAAATATTGCCGATACCTTTGGCGGTATTAACCTTGAAGATATCAAGGCACCTGAGTGTTTTGAAATTGAAAAAGCGCTGATCGAGCGTTGTAATATACCTGTATTCCACGATGACCAACATGGTACCGCCATTGTAACTGCGGCGGGCATGCTTAATGCTCTTGAGATTCAGGGTAAAGATATCAACGATGCCTTGATCGTTTGTTTAGGTGCTGGTGCAGCGGCTGTGGCCTGTATGGAGCTGTTGATTAAATGTGGCGCCCAGCGCGAGCACATCTATATGCTTGACCGTAAAGGTGTGATCCACACTCGTCGTGACGACCTGAACGAATATAAGCAAATGTTCGCAAACAACACGGATAAACGCACTCTGCAAGACGTGATCGCCGATGCCGATGTATTCGTGGGTGTATCTGGTCCAGATCTACTTTCTGCGGACGAGTTAAAGCTGATGGCCGACAAGCCAGTGGTATTTGCCTGTTCAAACCCAGATCCTGAAATTAAGCCAGAAGTGGCGCACGCTGCCCGTCAAGATTTGATTATGGCAACCGGTCGCTCTGATTACCCGAACCAGGTAAATAACGTTCTGTGCTTCCCGTTTATCTTCCGCGGCGCCCTGGATGTGCGCGCAACGGCTATTAATGATGAAATGAAGATTGCCGCTGTTGAAGCTATTCGTAGTATAGCTAAAGAGCCGGTACCACAAGAGGTATTGACCGCATCAGGTGTGACCGAGCTGGAGTTTGGCCCGCAGTACATTATTCCTAAGCCAATGGATCCGCGTTTATTGCCTCGCGTTGCTAAGGCGGTAGCCGAAGCCGCAGTGGCAACTGGTGTAGCGCAAATCGAGCTGCCAGAGGATTATATGAGCGATAAGTAATTTCCTTGTCGCCAAAAAAAAGCCCCAAGTTTTGCTTGGGGCTTTTTTTATGTGTTTGGAAAATCAATCATCACCGATCTCTGGGATCTCTAAGCCCATTTCCGCCATGATCTTACGCACTTCTTGCGGCACCTTCTCCGGATTATCCTTACGTAAGTCTTCATCGCCAGGCAGCGGTTGTCCGGTAAAAGCATGTAAAAATGCTTCGCAGAGCAATTCACTGTTGGTGGCATGACGCAGGTTGTTCACCTGGCGTCGAGTGCGTTCATCTGTTAATACTTTTAAAACGTTGAGCGGGATTGAAACGGTAATTTTTTTTACCTGTTGGGCTTTCTTACCGTGTTCCGCATAAGGGTGAATATACTCACCATTCCACTTGGCCATAATTTGCGTCTTGTTCTTTGGTCACTTAGGCATCAATAAGGGCGAAATTCTATCGTGTTGGAAAGGATAGTCAAATATTCCTCATATAGCTATTTAGACGTATAAATGTTTTGACTTCTATATTTGGATATTTTAACCTTTTGGACGTCTAAACATCCATTTCTGATTGGAGGCACTATGCCTAAGTTAAGTAAACAAACCATAGCGGTGCGCCACGGCATTGAAGCCGACCAACATCATGGTGCAGTTGTGCCCCCAATTTATTTATCCACTACCTATTCTTTTGCCGATTTTGATACCAAACGTCAGTACGACTATGGCCGCAGCGGTAATCCCAATCGCGATATTCTCGCAGAGGCTTTGGCCGAGCTTGAAGGCGGCGCCCGTGGCATCATTACCGCTACCGGCATGGCGGCGGTGCACCTGGTAACACAGTTGCTGACGCCCGCAGATACCCTTGTGATCCCCCATGATTGTTATGGCGGCAGCTACCGATTATTTACCTCCTTGGCCAAGCGCGGTTTATTAAAAGTGAAGGTGGTGGACTTCACCACTGCCGAGTGTTATCAGCAGCTTATCGATGCCAAACCTAAATTGGTATGGATTGAAACCCCCAGTAACCCAATATTGCGCCTGACCGATATTAAGGCCGTATGCGCGGCCGCAGCTCAAGTGGGTGCTTTGGTGGCAGCGGATAACACCTTCTTGTCACCTGCGCTGCAAAACCCATTATTGCTGGGCTGCGATATCGTGGTGCATTCAACAACCAAGTATATCAACGGCCACTCGGATGTGGTCGGTGGTGCTGTGGTTTGTAAAACTCCTGAGCTTGGCGAAGAGCTGGCCTGGTGGGCCAATAATATTGGTATTACCGGTGCGCCTTTTGACAGTTACCTGATTCTGCGCGGGTTACGTACCCTGAAAGTGCGTCTGCGTCAGCATGAGAAAAACGCCCAGGCTATCGCCGAATACCTGCAGCAGCACCCTGAGGTAGAAAAGGTTTACTATCCTGGTTTGGCAAGTCACCCACAGCACCAATTAGCTAAAGCGCAGCAAAGTGGTTTTGGCGGCATGGTGAGCTTTGATATCAAAGGCGAACTAAAAGACAGCGCCAAGTTCCTCACCTCAGTGCAGCAATTTACCCTGGCCGAGTCCTTGGGTGGTGTTGAAAGCTTAATTTGTCATCCGGCGACCATGACTCATGCGGGCATGGACAAGGAAGCACGCTTAGCGGCGGGCGTGGGTGACACCCTTATTCGTATTTCTGTGGGCATTGAAGATCAGGAAGATTTGATCGCCGACCTTGAACGTGCTTTTGCACAACTTCATCAGAGCTAGGTTGGAGCAGATAAAATGGCCAAGGTAGTACATAAATTTGGTGGCTCTAGCCTAAGCAGTGCGGCGCGTTATCATGCGGTTGCTAATATTGTTCTCGCTCATAGTCAGGTCGGTGACATAGTGGTGGTGTCTGCCGCCGGTAAAACCACGGACACCCTGGTTAAGCTCTGGCAGACATTCGAGCAGCAAGATCAGCATAGCGGTATGGATGTGATAAGCCTGTTGCGCAATCACCAGCAGGAGCTGATCCAGGAGCTGCTAAGCGGCGAGCGCAAAGCTCAGGTGTTAACTCAGCTGGAACAAGAATTAACACATGTATGGCTAGGATTTGAGCAAGGAAACTTGCAAGAGGCATCGCTGCTGGCTCATGGTGAACTCTGGTCGGCGCGTTTGTTATCCAGCTATTTGCAGCAACTCGGCGTAGAGGCACAGGCGTTAGATGCACGCCAACTACTCTGTGCTCAACAAGGGCAGTTGTTGCATCGTGTGAATGAGCAACAATGTCAGCGCCTTATTGGCGCGGATAAGATTAATGTGATCACCGGCTTTATTGCCGCAGATCAACAAGGTCAGACGGTGACCTTGGGACGCAATGGCAGTGATTACAGTGCCACTTTATTTGCCCGTTATATGGATGTCGATGAGGTCTGTATCTGGACGGATACTCAAGGGGTGTTTAGCACCGACCCGAGAAAGGTTGCAAGCGCGCAGAAGTACCATAAAATCTGCCGCGCCCAAGCGCAATTATTGGCGGCTCTGGGTAACCCGGTTTTACATGCCAAGACCTTGTCTCCCCTGCATGGCACCAATATCAAACTGGCGGTGCGCAGCTCTTATGATAGCGATGCCCTAGGTACCGAAGTGGTGCGCGAGGGGGGGTGCAAGCATAAGCACTTTATTACCACCTTGGCGCAGCAAGACGTTATTAAGCTTGTTCACTTAGAGCAGGGTGAGCTGGAGCTGCTACGGCGTCAACTACAGATCAGCCTTATCGACTGTGATGTGAAAAGTGTGTGGCATCTGGTGGTACCGCAGCAGCACAGTGCCGAGTTATTGCATCACTTTGGTGAGCGTGCCCAATTGCTGGAGTCCAATGTTAACGGTTTCGCCCTGGTTGCACCGCAGCGAGAGCTGGAAAAATGCCAGCAGCAGGTAGAGCAGGGTTTGAGAGAGCTTAATCTAAATGGCCGTTTTACGCATGTGGGTGAAGGTTACTGCTTACAGTTAACCGATGAAGAAATCGGTGCCGATAGCTTGAGCTATTTACATCAGCGTTTGCTTGGCGCTCAGCGGCAGTTGGCCGTGGTGGTGGCAGGTTTGGGTAATGTTGGTGAGGTATTCGTGGCCCAATTTGCCCAGCAATTGGCGCGCTTACGTCAGCATATTGATGTCAGGGTGGTGGCCTTAGTGCGCAGTGAAACCCTGCTTTTTGACCCTTGTGGTCTAGATACCGAGCAATGGCAAACAGCCTGGGAGCAAGGTGCTCAGCCCTATACCAAGGATGAACTGTTATCGCGTCTGGCGCAGCTAGACTATGAACATAAGGTGGTGATCGATATCACCGCCAGTGAGGCCTTTAGTCAGCTTTATCCGCAATTTGCCAAGGCCGATTGCCATTTGATCAGCGCCAATAAATATGCCGGTACCGCTCCCTTTTCCTGGTATCAGAGTTTGAAGCAGGATCTGGCTCAGCGTAATTTGCAGTGGCGTTATAACACTAGCGTTGGCGCGGGATTACCTATTAACTTTGCCCTGGCTGATCTGCAAAATAGCGGCGATCGGGTGACCCGAGTACAGGGCGTTTTTTCCGGCACCTTGTCCTGGCTGTGCAGCCAATATGATGGCAGCGAGTCTTTTTCTCAGCTCTTGCTTAAGGCGCAGGAGCTTGGCTTTACCGAGCCGGATCCCCGTGAAGACTTATCAGGCCGCGATGTACAGCGTAAGCTATTGATACTCGCCCGTGAGCTGGGCTTAGAGCTGGAACTGGATGATATTGAGCTTAGCGCCTTAATGCCAACTCAGCTGGCCGCTGGCAGTTGGCAGGAGTGCCAGACTAACTTAGATGTGCTCGATGAATTTGTGGCGACGCGGGAGCAGCAAGCGGCAGCGGAGCAGAAGGTTCTGCGCTACAACGCCGATTTGCGTATTGAACAGGGGAAAGTCGAGGCCAAGGTAGGACTGGTGGCAGTGCCGACAAGCGATCCTTTGGCGGGTTTGCAGCCAGGTGACAATATCTTTGTCGTTAACAGCAACTGGTACCAGGATAATGCCTTGGTTATTCAAGGGCCGGGAGCGGGCAAGGAAGTGACCGCCGCGGGAGTACACTCAGATCTATATTGGCTTGCTAGTAAGTTAAGCTAACGCCAACTCAGGTTGAGAAATAAAAAAGCCAGCATTTGCTGGCTTTTTTATTTTTGGGTTAGAACAATTCATCCTCAGAGGGCAGGGGTTTATCGCCTGATGTTTGAGTTTCAAATAGCACGGGCGGAGCCTTTTCCGCGTAACGGGTCGGTGCCGTGCCTTTAATAAAGTACTCGAAGCGGCTGGTATGATCATTGTTATGGCTCAGCAGTCCGGTCTTCAAGTCGATACGTACCGACTCTAAGCCTTCAGGTGGCTCAATCGCCGCATAGGGCTGATCTTCCAGGGCCACACGCATAAAGTCGATCCAGCCCGGTTGTGAAGTCTTGGCGCCGGACTCGGCACCAAAAATCTGACCGCGGTCGAGATTATTGTTGTAGCTGGTTCGCCCTAATGGGTTACCCGGGTTATCGAAGCCAACCCAAATTGTGGTCATAACATTGGCATTGAAGCCGCTAAACCAGGTATCTACCGAGTTGTTGGTGGTACCGGTTTTACCTGATAAATCACGACGTTTTAAATCGGTGGCACGCCAACCTGTGCCGTTCCAGCCGGTGCCATGCTGCCAACTGCCGCCACCCCAAATGGCGCTATTCATGGCATCGGCAATCAAAAAGGCATTCTGCTCTGAGATCACCCGTGGCGCACAGCTAGGCATGGTTTGCTCTTGCTCTTGCTGTTGCTCTAGTTCATCGATTTGCGGGTCGATTGCTAATTGTGTATCTGTGTTGGTTTCCTCAGCGATCAATTTTTCAAGCTCGGCAAACTCGGCCAACACTTCATTTTTGCGTCTTTGTTCATTGCTACAGGCAAGCAAAGGCTGGGCCTGATAAAGCACTTCATCTTCGCTGGTGACTATGGAGCTAATAAAGTAGGGTTCCACCAAGTGACCGCCATTGGCGAAGGCGCTCATACCACGTGCTAATTCCAGCGGTGTTAACGAGGCGCTACCCAGGGCCAGGGTTTCATTGTGTGGAATATCTTCGTCCTTAAAGCCGAATTTAAGCAGGTGATCGGCTGTGGTGTCGACACCTACACCGCGGATCAGACGTACCGAGACCACGTTTTTAGATTGAGCCAGGGCGCGACGTACGCGAATTGGGCCTACATATTTTTCCGGGCTGTTTTTTGGACGCCAGGCAACCCCCTGACTTTTATCCCAATGGTTGATTGGCGCATCATTGATTATGGTTGCCAGTGAATAGCCATGCTCCAGCGCCGCGGAATAAATAAAGGGTTTGATATTTGAACCGACCTGACGCTTGGCCTGTACGGCACGGTTGTACTGGCTTTGTTCAAAACTGTAGCCGCCAACTATGGCTTTGATGCGGCCATCTTTAGGGTCGATAGATACCAAGGCGCTGGACGCATCGGGAATTTGTGCCAGTAAAGGCTGGTCATTTTTATCGAAGCGATACCAAATTTGCGCCCCAGGGTTCAAGATATCGGCGGCGGTCTTGGGGGCAAAGCTCTGGCGTGACTGAGTGATATAGGTACGTGCCCATTTCAGACCTTCCCAATCTATGGTGAGGCGTTCACTGTCTTTGTTTAGTACCGTTATAGCCTGCTCTTCAACAGACATGACGACACCGGCATGAAGATCGGCCTGTGTATTCACCCCTTTTAGGTATTGCACTAACTCTTGTTCGGCAACAGCTTCTTCATTGTCATTTTGCCACAGGTAAGCAACAGGGCCGCGATAACCGTGTCGCATATCATAGGCATAAAGGTTATCCCTTAACGCGGTTTGTGCCGCCGCCTGCATGGTCGATTCTACCGAGGTATATACCTTGATGCCGGAATTATAAGCCTGCTCGGTGCCGTACATGGCAACCAGCTCTGCACGGGCCATTTCGGAAATATAAGGCGCATAGAGTTCTATCTCGGCACCATGGAAGGTGGCAGTGATCGGAGCACTTGTTGCTTCCTGATATTCAGAAGTGCTGATATAACCTTCATCCAACATGCGTGAGAGCACCACATTACGGCGTGCTTTTGCTCGTTCTGGATTACGAATTGGGTTTAATGCCGAAGGTGCTTTAGGTAAACCTGCAATCATCGCCATTTGTGCTAGAGTTAATTCATCGAGCGACTTACCATAATAAACTTGGGCTGCCGCACCAATACCAAAAGCGCGGTTTCCTAATTCTATTTTATTAAGATAAAGCTCGAAAATTTCATCTTTGCTTAATAATTGTTCAATGTGAATGGCGATAAATATTTCTTTAACTTTTCGAATATATGCTTTTTCGCGAGTTAAAAAGAAGTTTCGAGCCAATTGCATTGTAATAGTACTGGCTCCCTGGCGCTTTTCGCCGGTGGATATTAGTACTAAAGCACTACGTACTATACCTATAGGGTCGATACCGTAGTGTTCATAAAAACGATTATCTTCGGTAGCCAGGAATGCTTTTCGGAGTGGTTCCGGGACGTCGTTGATTTTTACAGGGATTCGCCGCTTCTCACCAAACTGGTTGATCAGTTTGCCATCCCGCGTAAAAACTTGCATTGGTGTTTGTAACTTTACATCTTTTAATACCGCTACGCTGGGGATGTCAGGCTTCACGTAAAGGTATAAAGCAACCAGAGTAATACAGCCCAGGAGGCCACATATGCAAAGGATTTGTAAAAATTTTTTGAATATTTTCACGGATAATTCCCTATTTGGACTCCCAATTGAGCGCAGAGGTTGCTAGTATATCTTGATTAGAAAGTGAATAAAATTTTTTCATCAATAATTTATAAGTCTATTATAATTATAAAAAAAGGTTTCACGTTGCTCTTATGTTAAATCGACTTCTCAAAAAGTCAGTGCCCGCCATGGTGGGCATCGACATCGGCTCACACTCTGTTAAAGCAGTGTTATTAACACAGCAGGATCAGGGTTATCGTCTCGATGCTGTTGCGATCGAACCTATGCCCAAAGGGGCTATGGCCGAACGTAACATACAAGATATTGAGGCGATTGGCCGCGTAATCGCAAAACTCAGAAGACGCATTCCAAAGTCTGTCAGTCATGCCGTTGTTGCTGTGTCTGGTCAGACGGTGATTACCAAGGTGATCTTTATGGACGTGTCATTAAGTGATGCTGAACTGGAATCGCAGATCGAAATCGAGGCGGATAGCTTAATCCCTTATCCCCTGGATGAGGTCAGCATTGATTTCGAAAAGCTCGACATCAACGAAGCCGACCCGTCAAAGGTCAATGTGTTGCTATCGGCAGCGCGTACGGAAAGCGTGGAAGCGCGTTCCGGAGCGGTTGAGGCCGGTGGTTTCACACCCAAGGTGGTTGATGTGGAAACCTATGCTTTAAGCAGGAGTCTGGATGTGGCCTACGGGGCATTGCCAGAAGATGCCAAAGACAAGGTGGTGGCTTTGGTTGATATCGGTGCGATGATGACCTTGGTCAGCGTGGTGCAAAAAGGTGAGACCATCTATACCCGTGACCAGGTATTTGGTGGTGAGCAATACACCAACACCATAGTCTCCTACTACAACAAAAACTTTGATGAAGCCGAACGTGCTAAATGCACGGGCGACTTACCGCCTAACTACACCTTTGAGGTATTGGCTCCGTTCCAAACTTCTTTGTTGCAGCAGGTTCGTCGCGCGGTGCAAATGTTTTTGACCACCAGTGGTAAAGAACAAGTGGATTACATTGTCTTGTCTGGCGGTACGACCATGATCGATGGCCTGGATAGGTTGCTTGTCGATGAACTGGGTATTCATACCGTTGTTGTTGACCCCTTTGCCCATATGGAAATTGGTTCGCGTGTTGATCAGGAGCTGATCAGCAAGCATAAGGCCCAATTCGCCGTCGCCACGGGTCTTGCATTGAGGAGCTTCTCAGCATGCCACATATAAATTTATTGCCTTGGCGTGAAGCCGCACGAAAGGAAGCGCAGCAAAATTTCGTCACCATCTTAGTGGCGGTGATTGTGATTGCCTTTGCTTCCATGTTTGCGCTTAGCCAAGTCTACGGCGCCATGATCGATGGTCAGAATGTGCGTAACAACTTTCTAGTACGGGAAATTCAAGTGCTGGATCAGCGTATCGCCGAAATTCGTGAGCTTGATAAGAAAAAAGAAAGCTTGCAACAGCGTATGCGCCTGATTGAAGAGCTACAGAGTAACCGTAACCTGGGTACCCGCATTATGGATGAAGTGGCGAAAATCGTTCCTTCTGGCGTTTACTTTACGACCTTAGAACGTCGCGGTGATGCAATTCAGATATCGGGTAAGAGTGAGTCTAATAACCGCTTATCAACCATGATTCGTCAAGTTGAAGGCTCATACCTACTAGAAAGAGCATCCCTACGAGGCATTGTTGCCGGGGAAGAAGAAGCTCGTTTGTTGAGTGATTTCAATATGCAATTCAGTGTGAAGTCCTTCGGTGAGATTGGCGAGGTGCAACAATGAGTTCAGGTTTTAAGGCCTTTAGTGATATCGAGTGGGGTGAGCTGGAGCTCGATAACATAGGCGAATGGCCAGCCTTGGTAAAGGGTTTGGTCTGTCTATTAGCCGCCGGTTTAGTCTTGTTCTTTAGCTATAAACTTCTGGTTGAAGATAAAGTCAGTGGCTTTGAAAGCGTGCAAAAGAAAGAAGTTGAATTGCGCGACAGCTACCGAGTGAAGTATTCCAAAGCCAGTCGTTTGGAACTTTACAAGCAGCAGATGCAAGAGATGGAAGAGAAATTCTCCCAGCTATTGAAAAAGCTGCCGACTTCGAATGAAACTCCCGGATTACTGGATGACCTTTCTTATGTAGGTACAACCAGCGGCCTGACCTTTGTTAAAATTGGTTGGTTGCCGGAGATTAAAAAAGAATTCTACACCGAGCTACCCATCAAGATTGAGGTTGAAGGAAGCTACCACGAGTTTGGTGAATTCGTAGGTAAGGTAGCGCAGCTACCACGTATTATCAGCTTGCACGACTTTGACATCGAAGCTACAGGTGATGACCAGCTAGTGTTTAGCGTGGTCGCTAAGACTTACCGTTATGAGGGGGATGAATAATGAAAAAACTCCTCGCAGTCGCCTCGTTAACACTGTTAGTGAGTGGGTGTTTTGATGACACGACCGAGCAAAGAGAGTTTATCAACCGAGTAAAAGCCAGTACGCAGCCCAAGGTGGAGCCAATTCCTGAAATTGCCCAGTTTGAGCATTTTGCCTACAGCGCATCAGACTTACGTAGCCCGTTTGTGGCGCCAAAACCTGAGCTGATTCAGGATAAGTTGATCCAGGTGCAAAACTGTTTACACCCGGATCCACAGCGTAAGAAAGAGCCTTTGGAGCGTTATCCTTTAGATAACCTGTCGATGAAAGGCACACTCGGTTCAGGGCCTGCAACTTGGGCTCTGGTCAAGGCATCGGACGCAACATTGCACCGTATTTCAAAAGGCAATTACGTTGGCTTGTATCACGGCAAAGTGACTCAGGTACGCAATAACTACATAGAATTATTAGAGTTAATCCCTGATGGAGCAGGATGTTGGAAAGAACGCCTGACCAAGCTAGAAATGTTGGAGGCAGGTGATGATTCCAGTTCATAAAAATCAAGGTAACAGCACAATGCAAAATAACGCATTCAAAATGAATCGTATCTATTCTTTGGTACTCGCAGTAGCTACCCTGTTTATGTCGAGTTTTGCGACCGCCGTACCCTTGTTGTACGACGTTCGTTATAACCCATTGCTGGAAGGTGAAACTGAGGTCGAGTTTGTATTCGATGAAGAAATCTATATCGAACCGCAAATTCAGGTCTTCAGTGAGCCAGCGCGTATTGAGCTTTTCTTTGATGAGGCTGATTATGAGCAAAGCCTTGAAGAAGTACTGATCAATAAGGCCGGCGTAGAGAAGGTAACCAGCGAGTTCGTTAATGACGGCTTTAAGGTAACTGTATTCCTAGATCGCTTGAAGATTTATCAGACGCGTATCGATAAAAACCTGTTCTATCTACACGTTTCCGATAACCCAGTACAAGACGCATCGCAAACCATTGCTGAAGAAAACGAAGGTGCTAACTACATCAACCGTATTCAAGCCTTGGATTTCCGTCGCGGCGAAAAGGGTGAAGCGCGCGTATTGGTATTCTTACAAGAAAACATGGCCGCTATCGACGTACAAGAACAAGCGGGCAAGGTAGTTGTTGAATTCCACAATACGGATATCATTGACGACCTGCTGTATCAATTGGATGTTATGGACTTCGGTACCGTGGTGAGCATGGTAGAAACCTTTAAAGAAGGTTCTAACAGCCGCATCGAAATCGACACTACAGACGCATTCGATTACAACTATCAGCAACTTGACAACATCTTTACCATTACCTTGGAAAAAGATGAGTCGAAGCGCAGCTTCCTTGGCAATGGCAAAGACTACCAAGGTCGTCCTATGTCATTGAACTTCCAAGATATCTCTATCCGTGCGGTATTGCAGATCATCGCCGACTACAATGGTTTTAACCTGGTAGTGAGCGATTCGGTTTCAGGTAATATCACCCTACGTTTAGACGGTGTTCCTTGGGACCAGGCCCTTGATATCGTACTACGAGTAAAAGGCCTGGATAAGCGCATGGAAGGTTCGATTCTGATGGTTGCTCCAACCGAAGAATTGGCTGCTCGTGAAGCGAAAGAGTTAAAAGCCAAGCAACAGGTTGAAGACCTGGAGCCGCTATACAGCGAGTATATTCAGCTTAACTATGCCAAGGCACAGGAATTTGCTGACCTACTGCAAACCGATGTAAACAGCATTCTATCTAACCGTGGTAGCGTGTCGGTTGATGCCCGTACCAACACCTTATTAATCAAGGATACGGCTAAGAGCATCGAAAACGTGCGTCGTATGGTTGAGACCCTGGATGTAGCGGTTAAGCAGGTGGTTATCGAATCACGTATGGTAACGGTACGCGATAATATCCAAGAAGACCTGGGCATTCGTTGGGGCTTCAGTGATAGTAATGGCGGCTGGTTAAATGGCACTTCACCTGCTAATGCCACAGGTACACTAACAGGTGTATCGGGTAACCTGATTGGTGCTACTGACATAGCTAACAATGCCTCGCCAAGCGTTGGCGACCGACTCAATGTTAACCTACCAGTTATCAACCCTGCGGGTAGCATTGGTATGCACGTGGCTAAGTTAGCAAATGGTCAGCTGATTGACCTAGAGCTATCAGCCCTAGAGCAAGAGAACAAGGGTGAGATCATCGCCAGCCCGCGTATCACTACAGCAAACCAGAAAAAGGCGCGCATCGAGCAGGGTACTGAAATCCCATATGTGCAGTCGGCTTCAAGTGGTGCAACAACGGTTACCTTTAAAAAGGCAGTGCTAAGCCTGGAGGTTACTCCGCATATCACTCCTGATAACAAGGTAATCCTTGACCTGGCAATCACTCAGGATACCCGAGGCGACACCGTAGACACGGCAACGGGTCCGGCGGTAGCTATCGATACTCAACGTATCGAGACTCAGGTGCTGGTTGAAAACGGTCAAACCGTGGTGCTAGGTGGTATTTACCAGCAGCAGATCATCAACTCAGCTCGTAAGGTACCGCTACTGGGCGACGTTCCTTACCTGGGCGCCCTGTTCCGCTCAACCAGTGAGCGTAACGAGAAGCGTGAACTGCTTATCTTCGTAACGCCGAAGATCATGGTAGAGAGTACGCTGTAAACCTCACAGCTTAGTAAAAAGCCACTCATCAGAGTGGCTTTTTTTATGCCTGCTATAAAGCGTTAGACATGAAAAAGGCCACTTTGCAGTGGCCTTTAATATGGCGAATATTTTAGAGGCTCTTAGATGTACTCGAACACCTTGATGACGCGCTCAACACCGGAGATATTACGGGCAATTTGCACCGCACGTTCGGCTTCGGTTTTGCTAACTAGGCCCATTAAGAAGACCTCGGCATTTTCTGTGACCACCTTAATATTGTTACCACTGACATCGTCTGCCGCTAAGAGCTGAGTTTTCACCTTAGAGGTGAGCCAGGCGTCGTGGCTTTGTGTACTGATGCTGGTCGGTGAGCCCAGGCGCAACTGGTTATGAAGGCGACGTAAGCCATCGGCACCCTCGGCGGCACTTTGGGCCTGTGACTTCATCTGCTCGCTGGGCACCTGGCCGAGTAGCAAGACGATGCCGTTATAGCTTACCACTGTGACATTGGCATCATCTCGTTGGCCGATGCGTTCCTTGATGGCTAAAGTAGCTTTAATTTCTATATTGTTATCGTCTATCTGACTGCCTATGGTGCGGCGATCATTAGCAGCGGTGACTGCACCTGCAGTACCGGCGACTACGGCGGCGGCACAGCCTTGCAGCAATAAGGTGCCAACGAGAACGGCGATAAGACTCTTATTATTCATTTAGTTTTCTCCCTGAGGAAACAGCGTCATGTCAACAAGCTCACTAAGGCAGTGCAAATTGACAAGGTGTGATTCTAAAATACGACTTGGACGCTTGGCGGGGATGCGAATTTCCACGTCATTGGCGCTCAGTAATCCGGCTAATTCGCCTCCATCATCGCCAACTAAGGCGATCACCGTCATATCCTTGGTTAAGGCGGCTTCAACGGCGCTGATCACCGCTTTTTCATTACCGTTAATGGCGAGTACCAGCAGCAGGTCACCTTGCTCACCCAGTGCTCGTATCTGCCTTGCAAAAATATCCCGGCTGCGGTTAGTGCTGGGTTGTGAGCTTAGGTTTAATGCCTGTGGTGATAAGGAAATGGCTGGCAAACAAGGGCGTTCTGTTTCGAAAAAGTTTACCAGCAAGGCGGCAAAATGATCGCTCAGCATATGGCAGCTGGAAGCGCCACAGCAAAGCAGTTTATTGCCATTGATCAGTGCTTGGGCAATGCTAAGTGACGCCGATTCCAAAACTCCGGGTAATACCTCTCCGGCGGCAATTTGCGCTTGGATGCTTTCGGTAAAAAGCTCTTTAATTTGTTCCTGCATTTATAGTACGTTTTTTATCCAGTGAAATTGGGGTGCCGACTGGCCTTCAATGGCCACATAGTCGGCGCGGAGTATACAGTGCGCCAAATTATGCTTTTGTACATAATGGGCTATGGTGCGCCTTAGTCGCTGCCTTTTTTGCTCCGTTAAGGCATTGAGTGCACCACCAAAGCCAGCTTGGCGGCGAAACTTAACCTCGACAAACACCCAGGTTAGCCCTTCCTTCATGATCAGGTCTAACTCGCCGTAGCGACAATTATAATTACGAGCGACCGGCGTTAGGCCCTGCTTTTTTAAATAGTCCTCGGCCAGCAGCTCGTAGTGTTGTCCTTTTGCTCTAGTGTTGCGCCATTCCTTCGGTAGCCAAAACATCGCTTGATTCCTCTTGCGGCTGTTGCTCTGGGTCCTGCTTTAACTCTTGCCTTAACAGTGGCGTTGGGCTGATATGCTCAAGATTCACCGGGGCAATTTGCCGCGACTGATAATGAGCCCAAGCCAGGTGACGTACCACCTCGCCCTCGCTGTTTACGCTTAATTGTCCTGTTAATCCTGGCAGGCTTTTACCCGGTAGCATGCTTAACTGGCGCAGCTCTGGAATAACAGTGATAGCATCATAGCCCATGGCAAACAGGCGTTGCTCTATATCGGCCTGATTTGGCCACAGCCCTTGCACAGTTTCTTTAAGCTGGCGGTTGGTCATATTATTTACGCCTGTCGTCGGCAGCATCCAGGGCAGTTCGGTAAAGTATAAGCCGTTCAGGTCGCGCTTGTCGCTGCTGTCTATTTGCGTGCTATGACTCTTAGAGCTGGCATACAGGGGAATGCGATCGACAAAGGTGCTGACATTGACATCTAAATAAGGTTTTAACAAGCGTGTTTGTGTGGCATCGGCAAGCAGGTAGATCACGTCGATATCACGGCGTGAGCGGGTTTCGCTTTCCACCTTTTGCTTAAACAGGCTCTCAATGAGCTCAATGCGGGCTTCACTTTGGCCAACTTCAAGGATATCGCTTATCACCTGCTCCATGGCCTTATTGTCATCGAACAAGCCCACCAATGGAGCCTGCTCGTTATAACGCAGCCATTGAGTGCTGAAGTATTCACTTAAACGCGTGCCCGAGCGATCATTGCTGGCCAAAATCAGCGGCTTTTTAACGCCTTGAGCCATAAAGTGTTGCAGGGCTTGATCCAGCTCGTGCTCCGGCGCCAAGGCAAAATAAAAGTGCTGCGATGACTGGCGCAGGTAATCGCTGCGGTTTAGGTAGATGCTGGGGATGCCTTCGAGCAGCGCCTGTTGTTCAAAGCGATTGATATTGCCCTTTAACAGCGGGCCTATGGCGAAGTCGATATTATTAGCACTGATGGCCGCTTGAATTTCTTCGTTGCTAAGATTGGCATCAATAAAATACACATCATTAAATTTATGCTTGTCCAACGCCGCAATCACGCCGTTTTTAACCGCTTCCCCCAGGGTGCGGTTACCACCACTGAGAGGAAGAAAAACGCCAAGGTTGGCAACCTTATAAGGTTCGACCTGCATTAGCTGGGCAACTTTCTCATCCAGGGCAAAGCTGGCTGGGTGATCTGGATTACGACGCTGCCAATTATTGGAAGCGCTGTGTAATTCCACCGGTTGGCCAAGATAAAGCTGTTTAATAAGCGCCAGCTGTATCCAGCCTTGCTGGATACTGGAGCCGTTGTTAAAGCCTTGCAGTTGTTCAGTGGTAAGTCCTTGCAGGCTTTGCCACAGCAGCGGGTTAACTTCGGCGTCATCAATACCGTAACGGTCGGCACTTTCCGAAGCGCGTAGTAAAAAAGGCACGGCCTGATTATTTAAACGCATATAGGCGTAGGTTGCTCCCTGCACCAATTGATGCCAATAAAAATGCTCTGGGGTGCTGAGCTGAGCTTGCACCGAGGCACTTTCGCGTAAGGCGTTATTCGGATTGCCTAGTTTTATTTGTGCATAGGCACGGACCAGTAAGGCTTGTGTATGCCAGCGTGGATGCTTCTTTAGCAGGGTATCGCTGACATCCTGTAAGGTTTGCCAATCTTGCTCGGCAAGGGCTTGCTTCTGTGCTGCCACCAGTTTAAATCGCTGCTGGTCCCCCTTTAATTCCAGCGCCTGACTATAGAGCTGCTGAGCCGACAAAACCTCGGGTTCGGCCGGGGCGATGATATTTGTCGTGGTATTTATATTTTCTTGGGGCTTTTGTGTTGTGCTACAGGCGGATAAGCCTGACAATAGCACTAAACCAGCAATCGATTTGAGTCGCACAGTCTTTGTGTTCCAATTGGCCATAGTGTGATTCGCTTATCTTACTGACTGATGCAGGAGAGCTCAATGTCCAATGCGGATATTTCAACCCATCATCCCCACACAAACGCCGGCACCTTATATATAGTTGCCACGCCCATAGGTAATTTAGATGACATCAGCCAGCGTGCAATCAAAACCCTAGCCGAGGTCGACTTAATCGCGGCTGAAGACACCCGTCATACTGCCAAGTTGCTATCTCACTTAAGGATCACTAAGCGCACTATGGCTCTGCACGACCATAATGAAAAGCAAAAAGCACAGCAAATTCTGCAGTGGCTTGAAGAGGGGCTGAATGTCGCCTTGGTCAGCGATGCTGGCACGCCGCTTATTAGTGATCCAGGCTATGCTCTTGTGAGTCTGTGTCGCGCCAGTGGTGCTCGGGTCACGCCTATTCCAGGTGCCTGCGCCGCCATTGCCGCGGTGAGCTGCTCTGGATTACCCACGGATAAATTCCAGTTCGTTGGCTTTTTACCAGCTAAGAGCAAGGCTCGCCAAGAGTTCTATGAGCAGGCTCATAGCACGGGTATCACTAGCATAATGTATGAGAGCACGCACAGGATTATGGCCAGCTTGGACGATTTACAGCAGGCTCTGGGTGAGCAACAGCAGGTTGTACTGGCCAAGGAGCTGACCAAAAGCTTTGAAACCTTTTTCAGCGGCACTGTGGTTGAGCTGATCGCCTTCTTGGAAGAAGATCCGGCTCGTCAAAAAGGGGAAATAGTGCTTATGCTGCCGGGCAAGGTTGCGGACAAAACAGATATTGATCCTGAGGCCATTCGCCTTATCGAACTTTTAAAAGCGGATATGCCGCTTAAAAAAGCCTGTGGCGTTGCCGCCGATTATTTTGGCCTTAAGAAAAATGCCCTCTATAAAAGCATGCTGGAGCAGGAGTGATCGTGCTGGCTAGTTAGGCGTAAATAGGTATAATAGCGCCCGAGTCGGCTAGATAATCGCTGCCTGTGACGAAAATGATCAGGGGGAGGAAAGTCCGGGCTCCACAGGGCAGGGTGCCAGCTAACGGCTGGGGGGCGCAAGCCTACGACAAGTGCAGCAGAGAGAAGACCGCCTAAGTCCTTCGGGACCGGTAAGGGTGAAAGGGTGCGGTAAGAGCGCACCGGGCCGCTGGTAACAGTTGGCAGCAGGGTAAACTCCACCCGGAGCAAGACCAAATAGGGTTCCTTATGGTGTGGCCCACATCGGAACCGGGTAGGTTGCTTGAGCCTAAGAGCGATCTTAGGCCTAGACGAATGATTATCGCTTTCCCTCGGGAAAGAACAGAACCCGGCTTACAGGCTGACTCAACAAACTCCATGGCCGCCTGATTATTCAGGCGGCTTTTGGGATCTCACCTTAGTTCGACAAATTACAACCCCATTAAAACTCGATGCTTTGCCCTAAAATGGGTATCTCGGCTTTAATATTGTGTTCGTGTAGCAGTTTTTCTGACAAAGCCGTGAGGGCATCCGGTTCGCCATGGACCAACACCACCTTGGGAAAGCTTTTAAAATTGGCAACCCAGTTAATCAGTTCCCTTTGTCCAGCGTGGGCAGAAAAGCCGCCCAGGGTTTCTACATTGGCCTTAACAATAAAATCGTCACCAAAGAGTTTAATATGCTGCGCACCTTCAACCAGTATGCGCCCGAGCGTACCGTAGGCCTGAAAACCGACAAAAATTAAGGTGTTGCGACTGTCCCAAATACGGTGCTTAAAGTGGTGGGTAATACGCCCGCCGGTACACATGCCGCTGCCGGCAATAATAAGCGCGCCCTTGCTGATCTTATTAATGGACATGGAGTCTTCGGCGCTCACCATTAAATGCAGGGTGGAAAGAAAGTTTTTCAGCAGGGTTTGCTCCCCCGTGCATAAGGGTTTGACGCCTTCACAATCCAAGGTAGGCAGCCACTGATCGTAAATTTGCGTGACCTCTATCGCCATGGGGCTGTCTAAAAAGATTTGCCAGTTATCCAGCTCACCGGCCATCTGCAATTTACCCAGATACAGCAATAGCTCCTGGGTACGGCCCACGGCAAAGGCTGGGATCATCACATTACCGCCATTTTCAAACGCTTGGTGTAATACCTCTTTAAATTGGGTTAGGGTATCGCCGAGTGACTTATGCTCCCGATCGCCATAGGTGCCTTCCATAAGAACTATATCGGCATGTTCAAGCAAGGTGGGATCATTCATCAGCAGGGTGTCCTTGTTGCCTAAATCCCCAGAGAAAACCAAGGTTTTTTGTAGACCCTCATCATCGAATTTTAATTCCACAATGGCCGAGCCGAGAATATGTCCGGCATCGTAGAAGCACAGCAAGGCCCCATCCCCTAATTGTTTCTTTTCTCTATAAGCGATGGGCTTAAGTAAATCGAACACCTTTAACACGTCGGCTTTAGAATACAGAGGCTCAATTTCTGGCTTGCCCTTGCGCATTAACCTGCGGTTTTCCCGCATCAGATCGTTTTCATACAGACCCAGGGCGTCTAAAAGCATCACAGGGAGTAACTGTGAGGTTGCTTCGGTGCAATAGATGGGGCCTTCAAAGCCATCATGAACTAAAGAGGGTAAACGGCCGGAATGGTCTAAATGGGCATGGGATAAAATAACGGCATCTATGCTCCTGGGATTAAAGTTAAACTGCTTTTTGGATACCTTATGTTTGCCTCTCATGCCTTGCAACATGCCGCAATCGAGTAACACTTCACCAAGAGCCGGTGTGGAGAGCAGATGACATGAGCCTGTTACTTCTTGCGCCGCGCCATGAAATGTAATTTTAGCCATAAAATAAACTCACAAAATAACTCGCTTTTCTAGTATGAGTTTAGTGAGGAAAATGACTAAGTGTGAGCCGGGCCTTAGGTTTTGGCGCTATAAAAATGAAAAAAGCGAGCATCTAGCTCGCTTTAAGTCACGTCCTTGTGCATCGCTCTTAGCTTTAAAAACGGTAGCGCAGACCCATGGCGGCAAAGTTTTCGGTTTCATCGTAAAACTCAATATTGGAGTCGGTGCGACGTGTACCACCGGAGGCGACAATTGACCAATTGTCCCAGCCCTCAATTTTGTCGTAGCTGTAAGCTAGGATGGCCGAGTAACGATCGTCTTCTTGTACCTGATTGAAAATGGGGTTCATTACATCATTTTCCGTACTGCGGTAGCGCGCCGACAGGGCCAAAGAGTGATTACCGAATACTGCGGTGTAGGTTAGCTCTACGCCGTAACCATCAAGAGACATGGCATCGCCATCGGCATCGAAATCGTTATAGTTGGCGCCTAGTTTGAATTTTGACTGTGGGCCTAGATCAAACACATAACCGGCTTCGAGGTAGTAACCGTCGCCTTCACGCTCTAGCTGGTCCTGAAATGCCGAGTAGCTGTTGAGGCCCGAATCCTCATCGTCTACCTCGCGGTTAAAGCCGGTTAATTGGGCGTAAAAGTTGGTATCGAGAATGTTGTTATAAGTAATGCGCACCGCGTCATCACCCATATCTGTGTCGTGGCGGCGCTCGTCGGTCATATAGGGGTCGCGCCATACTTCATCGGCGATCACATTGGGGATCAGAGCCACGGCCAGGGTGGATTTCTCGCCCACTTCCACGCGGTAACCCAGGGCAACGGAGAATAACCCGGTGCGCACACCATCACGGGTTTCGCCGTTAATAAAAAATTGCTGGTTATTGGTATCGCCAAAGGTGTATTTGACCGACCCGATAGGGAAGGCAACTACGTCGTCTTCTTTGTTGCCCTTGCTATTCAAGGTGCCATTTTTGACCTCATCATCACCGCTGTAGAGGTTACTTTTGTGGCTGCGGGCACTGGCCATAAAGGATACGTCGCCACTCCAGCCCGCCTCACCTAAATCGGCGAAGGCACTGCCACTGGCTAGAAAGGCGATAGGTGCTAAATATTGAATCTTCATACTTCTGTGTCTCCACGGTTAAAAACTTTTCAATGACTGGGTAAGCAATTTAATTTCTTTAATCGAATGTTCGTTCTTTTAAAGGGTGTAAAAAAACAGGTGTGTATTACCTGCTTGTGTATTTGGCTCTAAATAGAGTTAGCGGCTTACCGCCCGCCATGCCATATCGACCGTCGCCTCGAGCAATTGCGCATCCACCTCGATTTCCCGGTTCAGATGAGCCTGGATCAGGTGAGTGATGGGGGCTATGGTCAGTGCATGCACAACTGGTTTCGGGTAACTGACTACCAATCCTTCGGTTACGGCCCGGGTGTAAAGCTCATGTAAAGGTGCATCGCACTCTAGGCCCCGTGCACGCGCCTGGGCACTGACATTAGGCGAATTTTTAAATTGCTCCTGAAAAGAAAACATAATGGGATTAGCGATAAAAAAAGCAAACATATTGCGAATATATTGGCAAAAAACGCTCTTTACCGAGGTGTCGCTATTCACGTCGCCGAAATAGGCATTTGCCGATTCTTCCTTGAGCATCACATACAGCTTGTTCAGCATGTCTTCCTTATTTTCGAAATAAACATATAAGGTTGATGCCGACACGCCGGCCGCCCGGCCAATTTTCGACATGGATGCACCGGCGAGCCCTTGCTCGGTAACCACGCTCATGGCGGCGCGATAGATGGCTTGCTTTTTATTATCGTCTTTTAATCTCATAACAAAACGAACGTTCACTTAAGGCGAGGGAATTATCAGCCTTAGGGTCTTGGCCTGTCAACGGCCGACACGGGTATGGCAAACTTAGGTTACAAATTGTCAATTGTGGGCACGCTTTTTAACCTGGTGAGCCGCTTTGAGCGGGGCAGTTACAACTGATTACTCTTGCCTGTGCGGCAGCTAAATTTGAATGCTAAAAATTAGCACCCTCCATGCTGATTTCCCGCATTACATTTAGTAAAAACGCACACTAAACTGGCTGTAACAGAACTTTGGAGAGACTCAATGAAGGTTTTAAAAGTATTACAGGCCTTGCCGACACAGGATGGTGACGGCGTTAATATTCGCCGCGTGGCCGGGTTCGATGGGCGTTATCTTGATCCGTTTCTTATGTTAGATGAGCTTAAGTCCGATGATCGCAAAGATTATATGGGGGGCTTTCCGCCGCATCCCCACCGCGGCATCGAAACCTTTACCTATCTGATAAAAGGCGGCTTTGAGCACAGGGATCACCTGGGTAATCAAAAGGCCATTCGCAGTGGCGATGTGCAGTGGATGAGTACGGGTCGTGGGGTCATACACAGTGAAATGCCCTTGGCCGAAAGTGAGGGCCTGCATGGTTTTCAAATCTGGATCAATATGCCCAGTGCCGAGAAAATGCGTCCGCCTCGCTACCAGGATTCTACCTCTACACCCTTGCCGGTCATTGAAAATGGCACTGGTGCCCGCTTGCGTGCACTTGGTGGTAGCTGGCAAGTGGCAGAGCAAATTGCCGAGTCGCCGCTTAATAATCTGGCGGCAGATGCGGCGTTGGCCGATGTGGAGTTGCAACCCGGTGGGCGGCTGGATTTAGCGCCGCTACATCAGTCTAAGGTGATGGTCTATATCCATACGGGAAGCCTGACGCAGGGCCAATATAAGGCGGGTGATCTTTTGATCCTTGAGCCGGGCAGTGACATTGCTCTTAGCTCGGAGCACGGAGGCGGCGCTTTGATCTTGGCCGGTGAACCTTTGAAGCAGCCGATCGCCCATATGGGGCCCTTCGTGATGACCACGCAAGAAGAGTTGATGCAAGCGGTGCGCGACTATCAGGCCGGTCGTTTTGGCACAATCGAATAGGAGAGCAGCATGGGATTATTAGTACAAGGTCAATGGCGCGATCAATGGTATGACACTGAATCGAGTCAGGGGGAATTTAACCGGGAAGCGGCTCAGTTGCGTAACTGGGTGACGGCCGATGGTGAAGCGGGCCCAAGTGGCGAGGCGGGATTTAAGGCACAAAGGGGGCGCTATCATTTATATGTGTCTCTGGCCTGTCCCTGGGCCCATCGCACCCTGATATTTCGCCAACTTAAGGGGTTGGAAGACTACATAGATGTGTCCGTGGTCAGCCCGGATATGCTCTCAAACGGTTGGACCTTCAATCGAGGAGAGGGCAGCAGCGGCGATGCATTGTTTGCCAGTGAGTTTATGCACCAGATCTACACGCGTAATAAAGCGGATTATAGCGGCCGGGTGACCGTGCCCGTGCTGTGGGACAAACAAACCAACCGCATTGTCAGCAATGAATCGGCAGAAATCATACGTATGTTTAATTCGGCGTTTAACGCCCTGACCGGGGACGAACAGGATTTTTATCCGCAAGAGTTGCGCAGTGAAATAGACGAGATCAACGCCTTTGTTTACGAAAATATCAATAATGGCGTTTATCGCGCTGGGTTTGCGACCACGCAGCGAGCCTATGAGCAAGCCTTTGATGCTTTGTTTAAGGCCCTGGACCACCTAGAGCTGCGCTTGAGTAAACAGCGCTACTTGGTGGGCAACAGGCTCACCGAGGCTGACTGGCGTTTATTTACCACCTTGATCCGCTTTGATGCCGTGTACTTCGGCCACTTTAAGTGCAATCTGCGCAGCATAGAGAGTTATCCGAACTTATCTCAATATGTGCGTGAGCTGTATCAGCACCCGGGTGTGGCCGATACCACAGACTTTAACCATATAAAGCGTCACTATTATTTTAGTCATGGCCAAATTAACCCCACACGCGTGGTGCCTAAGGGACCCAGACTAGACTTTACCCGCCCTCATAACCGCCGCTTTTTCGCTTAGGCGTGTGATAACCTATGTCGTGTCGGAACTGTCCGGCGCGACATTTTCTTGCCTGTTTTTTATCCGCTTGCTCCAGTGAGAGTAAAATTATTTACATTCAATTCCGTCCCTTATAAAGGCACTTTGAGGGCAGAAATGGCGGCTCACAACAGCCATTTTTTGTCTTTTAAACGCTCAATTGTTAATACAAAATACCTAGCTTTTATCCGCTCTAGAGGGCGGGTAGCCTGAACTTTTTGATGTCAAACTTGAATAAAAAGTGAACGAAAGATGCCTCTCTAATCATCCACTCCACTTTTTTCCACCTAATTCAGGGACTTCCCTTAAAGCCGCATTTTATCTAGGGTTAGACGCCATTTTCCACACTTTCATTGCTTGACAAAAAGCCTTGTCAAGCCCTAGACTGTAGTTCAGTGGGAAATTGTGGGTATAAGTGGATCTTTATGGATCTATAACCCGCAAACAATAACAAGCAACAAACGGACGGCATTTTTAACTCATGTTTCGCGGCACAAGCACACTCAGCCTTGATGACAAGGGCCGGTTTGCGATACCAACCAAGTATCGTAATCAGCTGCTTGCGGATAATGGCGGCGAAATTATATGCACCATCAATATTGGCGACCCCTGTTTGTTGCTCTACTCCCTCAGTGAATGGCAAATCGTTGAACAGCGTCTCGCCGCCCTCTCGAATATGAAAGAACGGGCCAAACGCATGCAGCGCTTGGTACTGGGTAACGCCATGGATTATCAGCTTGATAAGAATGGCCGTGTGTTGCTGGCGCCGCATTTGCGCGATTATGCAAAGCTCGATAAGAAAATCGTTTTGGTAGGGCAATCGAACAAGTTTGAAATCTGGGATGAGACGTTGTGGCAAGAGCGGATGGCCAAAGATATTGCCATCGAATTAGAACAAGATTTTGATCAGGATGAAGATCTAGGCGATTTTTCATTCTAACTCTATAGGGCGCGAGCACACGCATGAGCGAAGAATTTCAACATATCTCCGTACTGATGACGGAAACCATTGATGCCTTAGCGATTAAGCCAGACGGCATTTACATCGATGGTACCTTTGGCCGTGGCGGCCACTCCAGCGAGATTCTTGCCCGTTTGGGAGAAAAGGGCCGCTTGCAGGCCATAGATCAGGACCCTACGGCCATTGCCGCCGCCAAGCGCTTTGCCGATGATCCTCGTTTTAGCATTGCCCATAGTCGCTTTTCGCGTCTTGATGAGGTCGCCGAGGCGGCTGGGATCACAGGTCAGGTCGACGGTATCCTGCTGGATATCGGCGTTTCTTCACCGCAGCTAGATGATGCCGGACGCGGCTTCAGCTTTATGAAAGACGGCCCGCTGGATATGCGCATGGACCCAAGCCAGGGGCGTAGTGCCGCCCAATGGTTGGCCGAGGCCGAATTAGAAGACATGGTGTTTGTGTTTAAAAAGTACGGCGAAGAGAAATTTGCCCGTCGTATCGCCACCAAGATCATCGAAACCAGAGCACACACCGAGATTAACTCCACGGCACAATTGGCGCAGTTAATTGACGAGGCGGTGCCGGTGAAAGACAAACACAAGCACCCCGCCACACGTACCTTCCAGGCCATTCGTATTTATATCAACAGCGAACTGGAAGAGATTCAAACCGCGTTGCAGGCATCCTTGTCGGTGCTTAAGCCCGGCGGTCGCCTGGTAGTGATTTCTTTCCATTCGTTGGAAGACCGTATCGTAAAACAATTTATCAAGAAGCAGAGCAAGGGAGAGGCTGTGCCTAGAGGTCTGCCATTAACCGATGCACAATTAAATAAAGAACTGACGTTAAAGGCAGTAGGCAAAGCCATTAAGCCGAGCGATGAAGAGATCGCTCGCAATAGCCGTGCGCGCAGCTCCGTCCTTCGTGTAGCCGAGAGATTGGGATGAGCCAACAACCAGTAAAACGCCAACCAAACCTCTTCGTCGAGATAATACGGGGATTGATTGACAACAAGCTAACGTTGGGGCTGCTTTTTTCTATTCTGTTCAGTGCGTTAGCCATAGTCCAGGTGACGCACTTATCACGGGCGCAGCTGATTGCTCAAGACAAGCTGCTGCAAGAACGTGACGAGCTTGACCTAAATTGGCGTTATTTATTGGTAGAAGAAGAATTTTATTCTCAGCATGCACGGATAGAGCAAATTGCCACCGAGCAGCTGAATATGAAAAGACCAACCAGCGAAGATGAAGAAGTGGTGATAGTGCCATGAGAGCAGCGAAACGCAAAAGCAATGCAAACAATTTAATTACCTGGCGCTTTGTGCTGGTATGCGCTGCTGTGCTGCTGGTTTTTGTGACTTTGGTGGCCCGCGCCGCCTATTTGCAGGTGATCGAGCCGGATAAGGCACGCAGCGAAAATGCCAAGCGCACCGTGCGGGTAGAAAAGCTCCATGTGCAGCGCGGCATGATCTTCGATCGTCAGGGCAAAGAGCTGGCGGTCAGTGTGCCCGTGGTCAGCGTTTATGCCGACCCTAAAGCCATTGACAAGTACCTGCAAAGCAAGGTGGTGAAGCGCGCGAAAAAGCAAGGGGAAGATCCGCAGGATATTCTCGACCGTCCAGAGCATCTGGCCGATCTTAAAGCCGCCTTTTACAAGCAAGATATGCGCTGGCGTGAGCTGGCCGATGTGCTGCGCTTAGAGCGCACCAATGTCGACACCCGCTTAATCGGCGATAAAGACCGTCGCTTTATCTATTTAAAACGTCAGGTAACACCCGCTGTGGCCAACTATATCAATGAGTTGAATCTACCGGGCGTGCACCTGCTTGACGAGTCCAAACGCTATTATCCCGCCGGTGAAGTCACCGCCCATGTTCTTGGTTTTACCAATATCGACGGTCAGGGCATCGAAGGCATTGAAAAGCTCTATGACGAAGCGCTGACCGGCACAGAAGGGCGCCGCACTATTCGTAAGGATGCCCGTGGCCGCGAAGTTGCCGTTCTGGACGAGCGTCAGCGCGTGGAACCGGAAGATATTCAGCTGTCTATCGACCAGCGTATCCAGGTTATTGCCTACAAAGCGCTTAAATCTGCGGTGTTGACCTACAAGGCCACATCAGGCTCCGCCATGGTGGTGGATGTTAAAACCGGCGAGATCCTCGCCATGGTTAACAGCCCCTCGTTTAACCCCAATAATTTGGAAGATGCGGCGCCGCATAAGCGTCGTAACCGCGCCATTACCGACTTATTCGAGCCGGGTTCAACCATTAAACCACTGACTATCCTAGCCGGTTTGGATTATGGCAATATTGACGCCAACGACACCATAGACACCTACCCGGGCTGGATGCGCGTCGGTGGCAGTCTGGTACAAGACACCCGTAACCGTGGCGAGATGTCGCTGCGCGAGATCCTTAAGGTTTCAAGTAACATGGGTGTGGCAAAAATTTCACAAGACCTGCCTAAAGACTACTTTGTCGGCCTGTTCGAGCGCGTAGGCTTCGGCAGCGATACCGGCACTGGCATGGTGGGTGAGAGCAGTGGTTTGTTTTATCCTAACCGTCGCTGGTCTGATTTTGAAATTGCCACCTTGTCGTTCGGATATGCCATCTCGGTAAGTACGGCCCAGTTGGCGCGTTTTTATGCGACCTTGGGTGCCGGCGGCATTTCACGTCCACTGACCATATTAAAACAAGAAGAACCCTTACCTGGAGAGCGCGTTTTTCAAGAACAAGACGCCAAAGCTGTTGTCGAAATGATGGAAAGCGTATTTGAGAAAGGCGGCACAGCGAACAAGGTGAAGGTCGATGGTTATCGCGTCGCAGCGAAGACAGGTACTTCTAAGAAAGCGGTCGCCGGTGGTTACGGCGACGAATATGTCGGCTATTTTGCCGGCGTCGGTCCGGTAAGCGACCCGCGCCTGGCCGTGGTGGTCATGGTCAATGAACCCGGTGGCGATGTGTATTATGGCGGTGCCACCGCGGGTCCGGCCTTTGCCGAAATAATTTCCAATGCGCTGCGTATCCTTAACGTGGCGCCCGATTTAGAACCGGTAGCCAACCTAGCAGTAAAGGGAGGTGGAGATGCGTAATCTTCGCGAAGTACTCGCCCCTTGGGGAATCGATACCGAGATAGGCTTGGTCAACGAATTACAATTAGATAGTCGCCGCGTTCAACGTGGCGATGTGTTTGTGGCCATCAAAGGTCATCAACTCGACGGTGGTCAGTTTGCCGAGCAAGCGCTCGCCCAGGGTGCCAGTGCGGTGATTGCCGACAGTCGCTGTGAACTTAATTGCGACGATGAGCGCATTATCGTCATTGATCGTCTCAGTCTGCGTTTGAGCGAGCTGGCGGCGAGCTTTTATGGTCAGCCCAGCCACGCCTTTGATTTGGTCGGGGTGACCGGCACCAATGGTAAGTCCTCGACCACGGCGATGATCGCTACTCTGGCACAGCATTGCCAACATTCCAGTGCCATTATCGGTACCTTGGGCTGGGGTGAGCTGGATAATCTTAACGAGCTGGCTAATACCACGCCGTCGAGCGTTGAGTTACAACAGATTTTTGCTCAGCTAAAAGAGCAGCACAAACAGCTGGTGGCGATGGAGGTATCCTCTCATGGCCTGATCCAGGGGCGTGTGGCCAACAGCCGCTTTAAGGCCGCGGTGTTTACTAACCTATCTCGCGACCACCTGGACTATCATGGCGATATGCAAAGCTACGGCGATGCCAGCTGATCCTGATGCGTGACTGTGATGCCGAGCTGGTGGTACTTAATCAGGATGATGCGGTGGCGCAGACCTGGTTGGAAAAATATGAATTCCCCGAGTTGGTGGTGTATGGCCGTAAAACGCTGCCGCCAACCCATGGCCGTTACCTGTATTTCAGCAAGGTGGAATTCCTGCCTCACGGCTTAAAGGCGCATATCGACAGCAGTTGGGGTGAGGGCGAAGTCACCTTACCTCTGTTTGGCGAGTTTAACCTCTATAACCTGGGTGCCGCGTTGGCCACCTTGCTGGGGTTGGGTTACCCCTTGGAGCAGTTGTTGGCGGCGTGCAAGCAGCTGCAACCTATTGCAGGTCGTATGCAGGCCTATAGCGCCGCTAATGGCCTGACCTGCGTGGTCGATTATGCGCATACCCCGGATGCCATCGAGTTGGCCCTACAAGCCCTGCATCAGCATGCCCATGGTAAGGTCACCTGCGTATTCGGCTGTGGTGGCGACCGCGACAAGGGCAAGCGTCCATTGATGGCCAAGGCGGCGCAAAAGTACGCCGACCGTATCGTGGTCACCAGTGACAATCCGCGCAGTGAAGACCCGCAAGCCATCCTCGATGATATCCGCGCCGGTTTTAGCGCTAACCTCGATGTGCAGTATGAAATTGACCGCGCCAAGGCTATTGCCTTGGCCATTACTCAGGCGCAGCCAGGCGATATAGTGCTTATCGCCGGTAAGGGTCATGAGGATTACCAGATTATCGGCGATCAGGTATTGCCGTTTTGTGATCGCACCCTGGTGCAGCAGTTATTGGCACAAGGAGCAGCATCATGATCAGTATGGACTTAGATTGGCTAGCCAAGACCTTAGGTATTAGCTATCAGGGCAGCAACAGCAGCCTGAGCAATATCAATACAGATACCCGCACCTTATGCGACGGCGAGGTGTTTTTAGCGCTGCAAGGCCCTAACTTTGATGGCCACAACTTTATCGATGTTGCCGAGCGCCAAGGCGCGGTGGCGGTGATCGTAGCGCACCCGGTAGAAACTCACTTGCCTCAGCTGGTGGTGTCCGACACTCGTATAGCCCTTGGACAGATAGGCGCCGCGGTCAAAGCCGAGGTAGCCCCGAAAACCATCGCTATCACTGGCAGCGTGGGTAAAACCACGGTTAAAGAAATGTGTGCCGCCATTTTGGCGCAAAAAGGCCCGGTGCTGGCTACTAAGGGTAACTTCAATAACGATATTGGCGTGCCACTGACCTTGTTACGCCTTGAGCCACAACATCAATATGCTGTGATTGAACTCGGTGCTAATCACCTTGGCGAAATCGCTTATACCACGGCGTTGACCAAGCCGGATGTGGCCGTGGTCTGCAATGTGGCCGAAGCGCATCTGGAAGGATTTGGCTCCCTGCAGGGCGTGGCCACCGCCAAGGGCGAAATCTTCTCTGGTTTGGCCGAGGATGGCGTGGCGGTGATCAATGCCGACAGCGAGTTTAAACAACAATGGCTCGATGGTCTGGGTACCCGCCAGGTAAAACAGTTTTCAACCAAAGAACATCTGGATGTGTGGGCCGAAGAGGTGACCCTGGATGCCCTGGCTCGTGCTTCCTTTATGCTTTGCAATAAGGATGAGCGTGTTGCCGTGACTCTGGCCATGCCGGGTCAGCACAATGTTACTAATGTGCTTATCGCCGCGGCATTAACCAGCAGCCTGGGCTGCAGCCTGGCTGATGTGGCCAGCGGCCTTGCCAATATGGCGCAGGTCAAAGGACGAGTGAACATTATCGAGGTAACAAGTCAGCTTACAGTCATTGATGATACTTACAATGCCAACGTGAGATCGGTACAAGCGGCCATTGATTTATTGGCGCAAGTGCCAGGTTTCCGGGTATTGGCCCTCGGCGATATGAATGAGCTCGGCGAAGGTGCACGACAATACCATCAACAAGTAGGTGAATATGCCAAGCAAAAGGGCATTGAAGCCGTCTATTCTCTGGGCGTATTAAGCCGTTACGCCAGTGATGTCTATGAACAAGCCGGACGCCACTTTTCTGGGCGCGACCAACTTCTTGAGCAAATGCTGAAGGACTTACGACAGACACAACAAAAAATAACGGTAGTCGTGAAGGGATCGCGCAGTTCTCGCATGGAGCTTTTAGTGGAAGATTTAGTGGCGCATGGCAAACAGTTAGCCGGCGAGGGAGAGAAGTAATGTTAGTGTGGCTGGCTGAATACCTAACCCAGTTTTACAGCGGGTTTAATGTATTTTCTTATTTAACGCTCAGAGCCATCCTGGGAATTCTGACGGCGCTGATGCTGTCTTTGTATTTTGGCCCTAAGCTGATCGCCGCCTTGCAGCGCATGCAGATTGGTCAAACCGTACGTGACGATGGTCCCCAGTCTCATTTAAGCAAGTCGGGTACCCCTACCATGGGTGGTTTGCTTATTCTGGGCGCCATTTTTGTCAGCACCCTGTTATGGGCCGACTTAAGCAATAAATATGTGTGGGCCACCTTGTTTGTGATTGGCTCTCTGGGCGTTGTCGGCTTTATCGATGATTATCGTAAAGTCATACGCAAAGACCCTAAGGGTCTGATTGCCAAATGGAAATACTTCTGGCAGTCGGTGATTGCCCTGATCGTAGCCTTTGCCCTGTATGCCAGCTCACAACAGGCGGCGGAAACCGCATTGATCGTGCCCTTCTTTAAGGATGTGATGCCACAGCTTGGGCTTTTCTACATCATCATGACCTATTTTGTGGTGGTGGGTACGTCCAATGCCGTAAACCTCACCGATGGTCTTGATGGCCTGGCCATAGTGCCAACCATTTTAGTGGCGTCGGCGCTGGCGATCATGGCCTATGTGACCGGTCATGCGAATTTCTCAAGCTATCTGCACCTGCCACATTTGCCACTGACCAGTGAACTGGTTGTGGTCTGTACCGCCATCGTTGGTGCCGGCCTGGGCTTCTTGTGGTTTAACACCTACCCGGCGCAGGTCTTTATGGGCGATGTGGGCTCATTGGCTCTAGGCGGTGCGCTTGGCATTATCGCCGTGCTGGTACGTCAGGAACTGGTGCTAGTGATTATGGGCGGTGTCTTCGTGATGGAGGCTGTGTCTGTGATCCTGCAGGTGGGCTCATACAAGTTACGGGGCGAGCGGATTTTCCGCATGGCACCTATTCACCATCATTATGAATTAAAGGGCTGGCCGGAGCCGCGCGTGATCGTGCGCTTTTGGATTATTTCCATCGTGCTGGTACTTGCTGGATTGGCAACATTGAAGATCAGGTAAATGGGCTATTTAAAGACGCTTAAAAATAAACGTATCGCGGTGCTTGGGCTGGGGGTTTCCGGTCTGGGCACAGTGCGTTTTTTGCATGCTCATAAATTGGCGCCAGTGCTTGTCGACTCGCGTCAGCAGGTGCCTACTCAGTTGTGGTTAGACTCTCATGTGCCGCATCTGGAGCAGCGTTTTGGCCCCTTAGCAGAAGCCGACCTGACATCCTTCGACTTAATCTTGATCGGCCCTGGACTGGCATTGGCCACCCCACAAGTGCAGCAAGCCATTGCCGCCGGCGTGGAAGTGATAGGCGATGTCGAGTTGTTTGCCCGCATCAATACCAAGCCTGTGTTGGCGGTGACCGGCTCAAACGGCAAGTCAACCGTGGTTTCCTTGCTCGCCAAGGTACTTGAGCGCGGCGGCCTGCATATAGGCTTGGGCGGTAATATCGGCACCGCGGTGCTGGATTTACTGGCCCTGGACGCCGATGCCTATGTTTTAGAATTATCTAGCTTCCAGCTGGAGACCACCTCCAGCCTGGCGGCCAAAAGCGCCTGTATTTTGAATCTGTGTGAAGATCATATGGATAGATACGAGGATATGGGCGGCTATATCGATGCCAAACAGCGTATCTATCAGGGCTGTGAGCTGGCCGTTTTCAATAGTGAAGACGCCGACACGGCGCCGCTGCTGAGCAATAACGCCGAGCGTATCAGCTTTGGGTTAGAGCAGGGCGACTACCATATTATGATGCACCAGGGTCAAGCCTACTTTGCCTTTCGTCAGCAGCCTATTTTGCCCTGCGCCAGCAGCTTACTGCCAGGCAGTCACAACCGTTTGAATGTGTTGGCTGTAATGGCCATGTGTCATTCCTTTGCCTTTGACGCCGGTGTGTATGAGCGGGCGCTGCAGGAATTCCCAGGTTTAGATCACCGCTGTCAGTATGTAGATACCCTAAACGGGGTGCGCTACTTCAACGATTCCAAGGCCACCAATGTGGGCGCCACCATAGCCGCGATTAACGGCTTTGCCGATGAACCGGGACGCTTGATTTTAATTGCCGGTGGCGATGCCAAGGGCGCCGATTTAACGCCCTTGCAAGAGCCGTTACTCAATCAGGTCGCTGAGCTGATTTGCCTGGGTAAAGATGGCGCTGCCATTGCCGCACTCAAGCCCGGTAGTCATCTGGTCGGTGACATGGCCGAAGCGGTTCGTTGCGCCAAGGCCTGCGCCCGTGATGGCGACATAGTGTTACTGGCGCCAGCCTGTGCCAGCCTGGACATGTATGCCAATTATATGGTGCGCGGTAACGACTTTGCACAACAAGTGCATGAGGGGGAGGCATGAGCTGGGATCGCATTAAAGATCTACTGCATCTGAAGCCCTCGGGTCAGCTATACGATGTGCCCTTGCTTTATACCCTGCTGTGTTTAGTGGGAATTGGTTTTGTCATGGTGACCAGCGCCTCCATGCCTGAAGGCGAGCGCCTGTTCGACAATCCGTATCATATTATGGTGCGCCAGGCGGTGTTTATGGGGATGGCACTGTTCTTGTTTACCCTGGCAACCAGTTTGAAAATGCAGTGGTGGAAGGTAGCCAATACTTATCTCTTGTTTGTAGGCCTAGGCCTCTTGGTTGCGGTATTGGTCTTGGGTAGTGAAATCAATGGTTCGAAGCGCTGGATCCCACTAGGTCCCATCAATATTCAGGCCTCGGAAGTGGCCAAGCTGTTCTTCTTTAGTTACCTCGCAGGTTACCTGGTACGTAAGCGCGACGAGGTGCAGGAGAATATTAAAGGGTTTGTGAAGCCCATTAGCGTCTTTGTTCTGTACGCAGGTTTGATTCTATTGCAGCCGGATCTTGGTACCGTAGTAGTAATGTTTGTGACCACGGTTGGCCTGCTGTTTCTGGCCGGTGCCAAGTTGTGGCAGTTCTTTGTCCTGATGCTTTCTGGTATAGGTCTGGTGATCGCCCTAATCGTATTTGAACCCTATCGTTGGGCCCGGGTTGTGGGCTTTCTAGAGCCTTGGGACGACCCCTTTGGTAAAGGTTATCAATTAGTACAGTCGCTGATGGCCTACGGTCAGGGTGGCTGGTTTGGTCAGGGCCTGGGTAACAGCGTGCAGAAGCTTCAATATATGCCACACGCCCATAACGACTTTATTTTTGCCGTGGTGGCCGAAGAGCTGGGTTTTGTTGGTGTGTTTACCGTCTTGGTGCTACTGGGCACCTTGGTATTTAGAGCCTTGCTTATTGGTCAGCGTGCGCTTAAGGCCAATAAAGAATATGAGGGCTATTTAGCTCTGGGAATCGGTATTTGGTTTGCGTTCCAGTCCATGGTTAATGTCGGCGCCAGCGCCGGGATCTTACCCACCAAGGGACTGACCTTACCCTTTATCTCTTACGGTGGCTCCAGCTTGTTGGTGATGGCCATTGCCGCTGGGGTGTTATTCCGTATCGACTTTGAAACCAAGATGGCGACCAAGCAGGCGACCTCCAGAGGTCACGGCCGGGGTCATCGTCGTGTTGTACCTAGCCCCGCAGCAGTACAGGAGGCAGTATGAATAAATCCCTGGTAGTGGTTGCCGGTGGCACAGGCGGACATATTTTTCCCGGCATCGCCGTGGCCCAATACCTGCGCGAGCAGGATTGGCAGGTCTCCTGGATTGGCACGGACGACAGAATGGAAGCGGATGTGGTGCCTAAGCACGACATAGAAATCGATTTTATTCGTGCTCAGGGCGTGCGTGGCAATGGCTTAAAACGTCTCTTCCAAGCGCCCTTGATGATCATCAAGGCCTTTTTTGCGGCACGTAAGATTTTAAAGCAACGTCGTCCGGCGGCGGTGTTGGCCATGGGTGGCTATGTTACCGGGCCTGTGGGCCTAGCGGCGAAAAGCTTAGGGATCCCCTTAGTGATCCATGAGCAAAATGCTGTGGCCGGCATGAGCAACAAGCTTTTGGCCAAGCTGGCTAACAGCTGTTTGGGTGCCTTTCCCGGTGCTCTGCCACAAAGTGATTTTCAGGTGGTGGGTAACCCGGTGCGTCAGTCGCTGATGAATATTACCCCGGTTGAGGTCAGCTCGCCCATCAATATTCTGGTGGTGGGTGGCTCGTTGGGAGCACAGGTGTTAAATGATACCTTGCCAACGGTGTTTGCCGAACTGGCGACAAAGCATGAATTAGCTGTGTGGCACCAAACCGGCAAGGGCCGCTCCAGTAAGGTGCAGGAGCAATATCAGGCGCAGCAGCTTGAGGCCAAGGTGAGCGACTTTATCGACGATATGGATGCGGCCTATGCCTGGGCTGACTTGGTTATTTGTCGCGCCGGTGCTTTGACCGTGAGCGAAGTAGCGGCGGCCGGACGCATGGCCCTGTTTGTGCCATTTCCACATGCCGTGGACGACCATCAAACCGCCAATGCCCAGTATTTGGTGGGTGGCGATGCAGCCTTGTGTATGCAGCAAGGCGATTTTTATCAAACCGCCGTGGTTGAGGCGCTAGCGCCGTATTTTCAGCAGCCCCAATTAATTACCGAGATGGGTAAGCGCGCGAAGGCGCTGGCCAAACTCGATGCAACCGCAGCGGTTGCAAAACAATGTGAGCAGTATAGTTAATGACAGTAACAACAGGCACAGCCCAACAGCAGGGCACGCAACAACAGGGGCAACGACCGGCGATGCGCCGCGTTGAAACCATTCATTTTATCGGCATAGGTGGTGCCGGTATGGGTGGTATTGCCGAAGTTCTCGCCTACGAAGGCTATCGTATTACCGGCTCGGATATCGCCCAAAGTGCGATGACGGAGCGTTTGATTAAAGCCGGTGCCGAGGTGTTTATCGGCCATGATCAGAATAATGTAAAAGACGCCTCCGTGGTGGTGGTTTCTACCGCCATCAATGAACAGAACCCAGAGATCATCGCCGCCCGCAACGCCCGTATTCCTATTGTGCGTCGCGCGGAGATGTTAGCCGAGCTGATGCGTTTTCGCCATGGTATTGCCATTGCCGGCACCCATGGTAAAACCACGACAACCAGTTTGGTTGCCAGTATTTTTGCCGAGGCTAAGCTGGATCCCACCTTTATTATCGGCGGTTTGCTTAATAGCGCCGGCAGTAATGCCCGAGTGGGTTCGAGTCGTTTCTTAATTGCCGAAGCGGATGAAAGTGATGCCTCCTTCTTGCACCTGCAGCCCATGGTGTCTGTGATCACTAATATCGAAGAAGATCATATGGACACCTATGAGGGCAGTCTGGAAAAGATGAAGGACACCTATGTGGAGTTTATTCATAACCTGCCGTTTTATGGTTTGGCGGTGGTTTGTATCGACTCACCTGTGGCTCGTGAGCTGATCCCGCGCTTTTCCCGTCAGGTGATCACCTATGGTGAGCATGAAGATGCGGACTATCGTATGGCGGATTTCAGCCAGGATGCCAGCACCTGCTCCTTTACCGTGACTTCGAAGCAGGGCGAGCGCCTAGAGGTGACCTTGAATATGCCGGGTAGGCACAATGCCCTGAATGCCACCGCGGCCATTGCCGTTGCTAAGGACGAAGGCATAGGTGACACCGCGATTTTACAAGCGCTGGAGAAGTTCGAAGGCATAGGCCGTCGCTTCCAGCACTACGGCGAGTTTACCAATGAGCGTGGTAAGGTCATGCTGGTGGATGATTATGGTCACCATCCCAGCGAAGTTGCCGCCACCATTAAGGCCGCCCGCGATGGCTGGCCACAAAAGCGCCTGGTGATGATTTATCAGCCGCACCGTTATAGCCGCACCCGCGACCTGTACGAAGACTTCGTTAAGGTCTTGGGCGACGTCGACCAGCTTATTTTGCTTGATGTCTATGCCGCCGGTGAAGAGCCGATTGTCGGTGCCGACTCGAAAAGCCTGTGCCGCAGTCTGCGCCAGCGCGGCAAGGAGCCCTTGCATGTGGCGGATAACAACGAGTTAGCAAGCGTATTAGCCACCACCTTGGCCGATGATGATCTGGTGATCACCCAAGGTGCGGGCAACATAGGTCAGTTGGTGAAAAAGCTGGCCGCAACCGAATTACAGATTGAAAAGTTACAGCAGGTATCCTCATGAGTCAGGCATTTGGCAAAGTAGCAGTTTTACTAGGTGGGTCATCTGCCGAGCGCGAAGTATCGCTTAAATCAGGTGCAGCCGTGCACGCGGCTTTGGTTGAGGCCGGTGTCGATGCGCACCAGTTTGACCCGGCTGAGCGCCCTCTGCATGAGCTTGCACAAGAGGGTTTTGACCGTGTCTTTATCGCCCTACATGGTCGCGGTGGTGAAGATGGCACCCTGCAAGGGGCATTGGAATTTATGGGCTTGCCCTACACAGGTTCAAGCGTACTGGGCTCGGCCCTGGCGATGGATAAAATCCGCTGTAAGCACCTGTTTCAGGTGGCTGGCCTGCGCACCGCTCCTTATAAAGTAGTGTCGCAAAGCCAAGGCTTTGATTGTGCTGAGATTATGGCGCAGCTGGGCCATGTGATGGTAAAACCTTCGCACGAAGGTTCGAGTATCGGCATGGCCGAGGCCAACAATGCTGAAGAGCTGGCGCAAGCCCTGGAAGCCGCCTTTAAGTTTGACGACGAGGTCTTGGTAGAGCAGTGGCTAAGCGGCCGCGAATTTACCGTGTCTATCTTGAGTGATAAGGCCTTGCCTGTGATTGAAATGCGCACGCCGAGCGGTTTCTATGACTATCAGGCCAAGTACCAATCAAGCACCACGGAATATTATTGCCCGGCGGATCTAAGCGAAGCGCAAACGGCGCAGTTGCAAGAGATGGCGGAGCAGGCCTTTTCGCTTGTGGGTGCTAAGGGCTGGGGACGTGTGGATGCCATGCAAGGCGCCGACGGTGAGTTCTATCTGCTTGAAGTAAATACGGTACCCGGAATGACGGAGAAATCCTTGGTGCCTATGGCGGCCAAGGCCACGGGCGTAGATTTCACCGCACTGGTAGTGAAGATTTTGGAGCAAACTCTGTAAATGGCGACATTAAGGGAAAAGCTGAGCGGACTAAAACAGGGAACCAATTGGTCCTTGCTGTTTGGCTTGAGCTTTTTTCTGCTGGTGGTGTTTATGGTGTTGAAGTTGACCTTCAACTTCTCCGACTGGCTGGTTCGCGATAAGGACGCCCAGCTCAAGCAGCTGCAGGTGTTGGGTGAGCCCAAGTATACCGCCGAGCGCGCCATTATCGACGCCATTAAACAGGCGGATTTGGACAGCTTTTTTGAGCTCGATGTAAAGCAGGTGCAGGAGTTAGTCACCGATTTACCTTGGGTTGCCAGCGCCTCGGTGCGCAAGCAATGGCCGGATACCTTGCAGGTGTATGTGGTGGAGCATCAGGCGGTAGCGCTTTGGAATGACGACCAACTGCTTAATAGCAAGGGGCAGGTATTCACCGCGCCGCAGGAGGGTATAAAGGACTCCTTGCCTAGCTTGTTCGGCCCCGAAGGCAGCGAATTGGAAGCCTGGCAGACCTTTAATCGTTTTGAAGAGTTGTTTGCGGTAAACGGTTTGAAATTATCCAGCCTGGCGCTGTCAGAGCGTTTCGCCTGGCAATTATGGTTAGATAACGGCATTCGCCTTAATTTAGGGCGTGATGATAAAGCAAAACGCGTACAAAGATTTATTGATGTCTACCCACACTTGAAAAAACGTCAAGATGTACAGGTAGATGTCGTTGATTTGCGATATGATACCGGGCTTGCGGTGCAATTTAAGCCGCTGGCAGTAACGGAAGAAGAACAAAAGAGTAAGGTATGACCAAGTCAGTAGAACGTAACCTTGTTATCGGTTTGGATGTGGGCACCTCGAAAGTGGTGGCTACGGTCGGTGAGATCACCGATGACAACAAGCTCAGCATTGTTGGTGTAGGCCGCCAGGTATCCCATGGTATGGATAAGGGTGGCGTGAATGACTTGAACCTGGTTTCCGAGTCGATTCGCCGCGCCATAGACGAAGCCGAGCTGATGGCCGACTGCCGCATTAGCTCCGTGTATCTGGGCATTTCCGGTAAGCATATTCAATGTCAGAACGAAACCGGTGTGGTGGCAATTAACAACACCGAAGTGACCGATGAAGACATAGACAACGTCATCCACATTGCTCGTTCCGTGCCTATTTCTGCGGAGCGCAAAATGCTCCATGCCTTACCGCAAGAATACAGCATCGACATGCAAGAGGGCATTAAGAACCCACTGGGCATGAGCGGTGTGCGTATGGAAGCCAAGGCCCATATCATCACCTGTTCCAACGACATGGCGAAGAACATTGAAAAATGTGTCGAGCGCTGTGGCCTGCAGGTTGATCAGCTGATCTTCAATGCCCTGGCGTCTTGCTACTCGGTATTGACCGAAGACGAAAAAGAGCTGGGCGTGGCGGTACTGGATATAGGTGGTGGCACCATGGATATCACCATCTATATCAATGGCGCTTTACGTCATTCTGCGGTGATCCCGGTTGCGGGTAACCAGGTAACCGGCGATATCGCCAAGATTTTCCGTACGCCTATTTCTCATGCCGAAGCCATTAAGGTGCAGTACGCCTGTGCCAGCAGCCAAATGGCCAGTAATGAAGAACAAATTGAAGTACCTAGCGTGGGCGGACGTCCTTCGCGTATTATGTCGCGCCACACCTTATCCGAGGTGGTTGAGCCGCGCTTTAGAGAATTATTTGAACTGGCGCTCGAAGAAATTCGTCGCTCCGGTTTTGAAGATCAAATTGCTGCTGGATTGGTTGTTACCGGCGGCAGTGCAAAGATGACCGGTGCTTTGGAAGTGGCAGAAGACATCTTCCAAATGCCGGTACGTATCGGTAGTCCACTAGGGATAACGGGATTAACCGATTATGTAAGCGATCCCTCATTTGCAACCGCCGTAGGTTTGTTACAATATGGTCGGACCATGCAGTCGATCAACGCAACAAAAGCGAAAGCAGACGAGGGTAACTGGTGGGGCCGTATTACTAAATGGTTCCAAGGTGAGTTTTAGTACTCAAGTCGGAGAGTAAACTATGTTTGATATGATGGAAGAGCACAGCGAAGAAGCTGTTATCAAGGTAATAGGTGTTGGTGGCGGCGGCGGTAATGCCGTAGAACACATGGTGCAGCAGCACATCGAAGGCGTGAAATTTATTACCGCCAATACCGATGCGCAGGCACTACGTAAGTCATCGGCTGATGTCACGGTGCAACTAGGTACACAGATCACTTCAGGTCTAGGTGCCGGAGCCAACCCGGAAATCGGTAAGAAGAGTGCCGAGGAAGATGCGGAAACCATTAAAAGCGCCCTGCAAGGTGCGGATATGGTCTTTATCGCTGCCGGTATGGGCGGTGGTACGGGCACAGGTGCGGCGCCAGTTGTCGCTCGCATTGCCAAAGAGCTGGGTATTTTGACCGTAGCGGTAGTAACGCGTCCGTTCGATTTCGAAGGTAAAAAGCGCGCTGCAGCAGCGGATCACGGCATTAATGAACTGGCGGAAATCGTTGATTCACTGATCACCATTCCTAACAATAAATTATTGAAAGTATTGGGTAAGGGCACGACCCTGCTTGATGCCTTCGCCAAAGCCAATGACGTACTTTACGGTGCGGTACAAGGCATTGCCGAGCTAATTACTCGCGCCGGCCTTATTAACGTCGACTTCGCCGACGTACGTACTGTTATGTCGGCCATGGGTACGGCAATGATGGGTTCTGCTTCGGCATCTGGCCCAGACCGTGCACAAGAAGCGGCGGAAGCAGCCATTTCAAGCCCACTGCTTGAAGACGTGGATCTAACCGGTGCCAAGGGTATCCTGGTTAATATTACCGCGGGTATGGACCTGTCTATCGAAGAGTTCGAGATCGTAGGTAACCATGTTAAGGCCCTGGCTTCTGAGAATGCCACCGTGGTTGTGGGTACTGCCATCGATATGGAAATGAGCGATGAGCTGCGCGTAACCGTAGTAGCAACCGGTCTAGGTGGCGATCGTCGTCCTCAGTTCGGTGTTGTAGACAACGGCTTTAAGCGCGCCGTGGGTTCTGATGTGAACGCCCAAGGAACGCAGAGCACACAAAGCACTTCTATGTTTGTGCCAAGCTTTGCTACCCAAGGAACTCAAACCAGCTTTGAAGAGTCAAAGCCGGTAGATGAGCCATCGTTTAGCAGTAATAGTGCGACTACGAGTCAGGCAAGTGTAGTGACTAGCCAAGAGAGCAAGGCCAGCGCTGCACCGAAGAAGCAGGAAGAATCGGGTGATTATTTCGATATCCCGGCGTTTCTGCGTAAGCAAGCAGACTAGTTTAAAAAACAAACTAATTTGTTAACTGGTGCGATGTGTGGTAGAATCCGCCGTCTAATTTTAGTTTAGTAAGTGAGCGAAAGCCTATGATCAAACAGCGTACGATTGCAGAAGTAGTCAAAGCCACGGGTGTTGGTCTCCACAAGGGTGAGAAGGTTTCCTTAACTCTCCGACCAGCGAGCGCGAATACTGGGATAGTATTTCGTCGCGTGGACCTTGATCCGGTTGTGGATTTCGAAACGACCCCGGAAGCGGTGGGCGATACGCAATTGTGTACCTGTTTAACTAATAAAGACGGCGTTCGCTTATCTACTACCGAGCACCTGATTGCTGCGGTAGCCGCGTTAGGCATCGACAACCTGATTGTTGAGCTTGATAGCGGTGAAGTACCTATTATGGATGGCAGTGCCTTGCCATTCATTTATCTGCTACAAAAAGGCGGTATCGCCGAGCAGAATGTAGCCAAGCGTTTTATTCGTATCAAAGAAAAGGTACGCGTAGAAGAGGGTGATAAGTGGGCCGAGATCGAACCTTATGATGGTTTTCATATCGATTTCGAAATCGCCTTTGATCACCCAGCTATTAACGACAGTCGCCAGCGCATTGCCCTGGATATTACGGCACAGAACTTTATCGAAGAGATCAGTCGTGCCCGTACCTTCGGCTTTATGAAAGACATCGAGTATATGCATGCCAATAACCTGGCTCTAGGTGGCAGCATGGATAATGCCGTTGTTCTTGATGAGTTTAAGGTGTTAAATCCAAACGGCTTACGTTATGCGGACGAGTTCGTTAAGCATAAGATCTTGGACTGTGTGGGCGACATGTTTATGACCGGCCACAACATTCTCGGTAAGCTTACCGCTTATAAGTCGGGTCATGACCTGAACAACAAATTGCTGCGCAAAATCATGGCGACCGAGTCGGCATGGGAATGGGCAACATTTGAAGAGTCAGTGACCATGCCAGCTCCGGCTCTGGCACTGCATACGGCTTAAGCTTGCAGATAGAAAACTATCGAATAAAAAAATGACGCTTTAGAGCGTCATTTTTTTTGTCTGCCGTGTTGCGCCAAGCGCATTAATTTTTGCTGCAAAGAGGGCGGTGCATGCTCGGCAAGCAATTCTAAATTGTGAGCCGTTTGCTCGCTCATGGCGCGCTTGTTACTGGGTTCCTGGCTGGCCTTTTTCGCTTGCGTTTGTGCCTGCGCCAAAGGTGCGCGCTGCGCCGCATTGGGAGAGGTGACTATTTTAACCTGGCATAAATCCACCAAGCCCTGCTGGCGAAAGGCCGAGAGAATATCCATCTTGATATAGTTCAGCTTCATCGCCACCGTGGCGCTATGGGCCTCGATGATCAGGGCACCGTCGCGAATATTGGCTACCCGGCATTTCTTCGCCAGGTTTTCCCCCACCGCTTGGTGCAGAGTCTGCTGCTGCGAGGCCAGCTCCTGAGTTTTGGCGCCATAGTTGGCGATGCGCGAGCCGAACCGCGGGTTTAATTGCCCCAGCACTTCGTTAAGTTGTTTTGGCGCATAGCGATCTTTTGCCATAAACGGCATCCACCTCTTGAATTTGACTGAATCGTCACCACTTCTATTGCAATGCTTGAGTCTCTATTGCTGTACTTTAGACCCACTTTATATTGCTAAGTTTGCAAAGATTTCTCTGAACGTTATGATAGGCCAGCGATAATACCAATGCCATTAGTTTTTAATAGGCTTTCTGCTGTAAAGGCAAGTTACCGGAAGTGCTAATGGAATTGGTATTATTAGGTGCTGCAATTCATTGAGTTTGTTATGATGTCGCTCAAAAGTACACCGCTCAAGCAGTCACACTCAATAGCTCCACAATAGTCGCTCTTATGTAACTTGAGTGCGGTATAAATTGGATAAACGAAGTTCGCAAGTGACTTGGCAGTGTCCCAAAGGGTAACCCCAGGGGATGAACCAGAGCGCTTAACGCAGATGAGAATGTAACGGTTAAATCATGATCACGAAAATATTTACCAAAATCTTTGGTAGTCGCAATGACCGCACAATTAAAAACTTACGTAAAACGGTCGCGCTAATCAATGCCTTAGAAGGCCAACTAGAATCACTCAGCGATGAAGAACTAAAAGCAAAAACCGCTGAATTTCGTGAGCGTTATGACAACGGCACAAGTTTAGATGACCTCTTACCAGAAGCCTTCGCGGTGGTACGCGAAGCATCAAAGCGTGTGTATGGCATGCGCCACTTCGATGTGCAGATGATAGGCGGCATGGTGTTGCACCAAGGCCGTATCGCTGAGATGCGTACCGGTGAAGGTAAAACCCTGACCGCAACCCTACCAGCCTACCTTAATGGTCTGTCGGGTAAGGGCGTACACGTAATTACCGTGAACGACTACCTGGCCAAGCGTGACGCCGAAACCAACCGTCCGCTGTTTGAATTCCTGGGCTTAACCGTGGGCTGTAATGTGCCTGGCATGATGCCAATGCAGAAAAAAGACGCCTATAGCGCCGACATTACCTATGGTACCAACAACGAATTTGGCTTCGACTACCTGCGCGACAACATGGCGTTCAGTATTGATGAGCGCGTGCAGCGTCCGCTTAACTTCGCGGTGGTGGATGAGGTTGACTCAATCCTTATCGATGAAGCCCGTACGCCGCTGATTATTTCCGGCCCTGCGGAAGATTCATCTGAGCTTTACACGCAAATCAACAAGATAGTTCCTGAGCTGGTACAGCAGGAAAAAGAAGATGAGGAAGGCGTTGAAGGCGATGGTGATTACACCATAGACGAAAAAGGCAAGCAGGTTCACCTGACCGAGCGCGGTCAGATCAAGGTTGAAGAGCTTCTTACCGAGCGCGGCTTGATTGAAGAGGGCGACTCACTGTACTCGGCGGGTAACATTACCCTGCTAAGTCATGTTTACGCGGCACTGCGCGCCCACATGCTGTATCAAAAAGACGTCGATTACGTGGTTAAAGACAATGAAATCATTATTGTTGATGAACACACGGGTCGTACCATGGAAGGCCGTCGTTGGTCTGAAGGCCTGCACCAGGCGGTAGAAGCCAAAGAAGGCGTGAAGATCCAGAACGAAAACCAAACTCTGGCGTCAATCACCTTCCAGAACTACTTCCGTATTTACGACAAGCTAGCCGGTATGACGGGTACGGCGGACACCGAAGCGTTCGAATTCCAGTCTATCTACGGCCTAGACACGGTTGTTATTCCTACCAACAAGCCGATGATCCGTGATGATCGTGCCGACCTGGTTTATCTGACTCAGGAAGAAAAATACGAAGCGATCTTGGCCGACATTAAAGACTGCCAAGAGCGCGGTCAGCCGGTGCTAGTGGGTACTATTTCAATCGAAAGCTCGGAATACCTGTCGCAGTTCCTGCGTAAAGAGAAAATTCAGCACAACGTATTGAATGCCAAGTTCCACGCTCAGGAAGCCGACATCGTTGCCGATGCGGGTCTACCGGGTAAAGTGACTATCGCCACCAACATGGCCGGTCGTGGTACCGATATCATGCTAGGCGGTAACTGGCAGAGCGAAGCCGAAAAGCTTGATAATCCAAGTGAAGAGCAAATCGCAAAAATTAAAGAGCAATGGAAAAAGCGTCATGACGATGTCATCGCTGCCGGTGGTCTGCACATTATCGGTACCGAGCGTCACGAGTCTCGTCGTATCGATAACCAGCTACGTGGTCGTTCGGGTCGTCAGGGTGATGCCGGTTCAAGCCGCTTCTATCTGTCGATGGAAGATGCCCTCATGCGTATCTTCGCCGGTGAGCGCATGACTAACATGATGCGTAAACTAGGCATGCAACGTGGCGAAGCCATCGAGCACCCTTGGGTTAACCGTGCCATTGAAAACGCCCAGCGTAAGGTGGAAGCCCGTAACTTCGATATTCGTAAGCAGTTGCTTGAATACGATGATGTGGCCAACGACCAGCGCCGCGTGGTATACGCTCAGCGTAACGAGCTGCTGGAAGAGGGTGATATCTCAGAAACCATAGATGCTATCCGTAACGACGTGATCAACGGCGTAATCGACCAGTATATTCCACCGCAATCGCTGGCGGAAATGTGGGACGTGCCTGCTTTGGAAGATCGCTTGAAAGCAGACTATCTGCTTGATTTGCCTATCCAGCAATGGCTTGCCGAAGACAACAAGTTGTTTGAAGAAAAACTGCGTGAGCGCATCGTCGAAGAAGCAACTAACGCATATAAAGCAAAAGAAGAAATGGTGGGTCCACAAGTACTTCGCCAGTTCGAAAAAGCGGTTATGCTGCAAAGCCTGGATCAGCATTGGAAAGATCACCTGGCTGCCATGGATCACCTGCGTCAGGGTATCCACCTACGTGGTTATGCGCAGAAGAATCCGAAGCAAGAATATAAGCGTGAATCATTCGAGCTATTCTCAGCCATGCTAGAGAACCTGAAAACAGATGTAGTAAACATCCTAAGCAAGGTTCAGGTACGTGCCGAGGAAGATGTTGAACGAGTTGAAGAACAACATCGCAAGTCTGAAGAAGCGCCGCGTCAGTATCAACACGCTGAAGCCGAGCAGGTTGGTGGTGAAGCACCTGCGCCGGTATCGGCGCGCGTCGAGCCTAAGGTGGGTCGTAATTCGCCTTGTCCATGTGGCTCGGGTATGAAATACAAGCAATGCTGTGGCAAACTCAGCTAAGCATTCTCTTAGTTAAATAAAAAGCGGCCTATGCCGCTTTTTTTATGGAGCAGTTAATGAGTCAGAAAGTGGTTAATGTTGCCGTAGGCATTATTCTTCGCGGCGCGCAAACCTACATATGTAAGCGCCCGGACGACAAACACCAAGGCGGCTTGTGGGAGTTTCCTGGCGGTAAAATCGAAGCCGGTGAAACCACCACGGCGGCCTTGACCAGAGAGCTGTTGGAAGAAGTCGCCATTGAGGTGCACAGCAGCGACTCCTTTATGCTGATTGAGCATGACTATGGCGATAAGCAGGTGCGCCTGGATATCCATAAGGTCAGCGACTTTAGTGGTGAGCCTCATGGCGCGGAAGGCCAGCAAGGGGAGTGGGTGGCACTCAACGATTTACACCGTTATGCCTTCCCCAAAGCAAATCAGGCCATCCTAGAAAAACTATGTTCATAAATTGTTACAAACTGGGTTTCTCGCTCTGCGCCCATAGGTTTAATATGGGCTAGTTGGGGATCACCTCTTTCATAATTAAAAATGGGATAACAATATGTTTAAAGTAACCTTAGCAGCGGCCGCAACGGCGCTGGCACTAGGACTTACCGGTTGTAGTGAGCAAGCACAAAGTGCGAAGACCGAAACTCAGGCGCAAAGCGTTGCTGCAGAACAAACAAAACAAGTGCAACAACTTAGCTCGGGTATTGAGCTAGAAAACATCGATACCGCGGTGCGTGCACAAGATGATTTTTACTACCACATCAATGGTAAATGGCTAGAGCGCACCGAAATTCCGGGCGACAAGTCTAACTATGGCTCTTTCACCGCCCTATACGATCAGTCACAAGCGGCACTGAAAGAAGTGATCGAAGCGGCGGCTAAAAACACCAAGGCGGCACCGGGCAGCGATGAGCAAAAGCTGGGCGCCTTCTACAGCAGCTATATGAATACCGATGCCCTGGAAGAAAAAGGCATCGCTCCGCTTAAGCCTTACCTGGATAAGATTGCCACGGTTGCCGATAAATCAGCGCTAGTATCGCTGATGGCGGATCTGCGCATTCAAGGGGGCACCACGCCGTTTGCTTGGTATGTCAATAACGATGCCAAGAACTCAAGCCAGTATGCCCTTTATGTGTCTCAGTCGGGCTTAGGTTTACCGGATCGTGATTACTACCTTAAAGATGACGAGAAGTTCTCTACCATCCGCACGCAATACCTGGCTTATATCACGGACATGCTAACCAAGGCCGGCGTTGAAAACGCAGACCAAGCGGCAAAGGGTATTCTTGCTCTTGAAACCGAGCTGGCTACGGCGCAGTGGAGCCGAGTAGAAAGCCGCGATGCCACCAAGTCATACAACAAGATGACGGTTGCCGAAGCCAATGAGCTAACCGGTGCATTCGACTTTGCCCAGTTCTTAAAGCAATCAAAAATCAACACCGAAGATTTAGTTGTACGTCAGCCTTCTTATTTTGAAAAGCTAGGTGGTATCTATGAGCAAACCGACCTGGCTACTTGGCAGAATTACCTAACATTCCATTTTGTTAGCAACTACGCCGATGAGCTAAGCAAGGAATTTGTTGACCGTAAATTTGCTTTCTACAGCACCACCTTACGTGGCGTTGAAGAGCAGCAACCGCGTTGGAAAAAAGCGGTAGACTCAGCCAACTCGGTACTGGGTGAGCTGCTTGGTAAGGTGTACGTTAAAGATAACTTCCCACCTGAAGCAAAAGCACGCATGGAAGAGTTGGTTGCCAACCTGATCAAGGGTTTCGACCAAGCCATCGACGGTCTTGAGTGGATGAGTGCCGAAACCAAAGTGGCAGCCAAAGAGAAGCTGAACAAGTTCACGCCTAAGATTGGTTACCCAGACAAGTGGAAAGACTACTCGGCGCTAGAGGTCAAAGCGGACGACCTGGCGGGTAACTTTATTCGTCACAGTGAGTGGGCATACGATGATATGCGTAACAAGCTGGGCAAGCCGGTGGATCGCAGCGAGTGGTTTATGACACCACAAACGGTGAATGCTTACTACAACCCGGTGAACAACGAAATCGTGTTCCCTGCGGCCATCCTGCAACCGCCATTCTTTAACCTGGAAGCGGACGACGCGGTGAACTACGGCGCCATCGGTGCGGTAATTGGCCACGAGCTAGGTCATGGCTTCGACGATCAGGGTTCAAAATACGATGGTGACGGTAACCTGCGTAACTGGTGGAGCGAGCAAGATTTGGCGCAGTTCCAGGAGCGTGGTCAGCAACTGGTATCGCAGTACAACGAATATGCCCCGTTTGAAGACGCTAATGTGAACGGCCAGCTGACGCTGGGCGAGAACATCGGTGACCTAGGCGGCCTAACCGTAGCCTATAAAGCCTACCAGTTATCACTGGGTGGCGAAGAAGCCCCGGTTCTGGATGGTTACACCGGCGATCAACGCTTCTTTATGGGGTGGGCGCAGATCTGGCGTCGTAAGTACCGTGATGAAGAGCTGCGCAACCGCCTGATGACGGACTCGCACTCACCAAGTCACTACCGTGTTATCGGTGTGCTACCAAATATGCCTGAGTTCTATAAGGCATTCGACGTGAAAGAGACCGACGAAATGTACATTAAGCCGGAAGATCGCGTTAAGATCTGGTAAGTTCGGCTAATTACTGCCAAGGCGCCAGTCTTGTTATCCTCGCCAAATAAGGGCAAGGGTAATGGGGCGGCGCCTTTGTTTTTTATCGCACTTGTTTCCCCCGTTAACGCAAACCCATTGCCTTGGTCGTTATTTATCTACTAACTTTGTTATCTAATAAATAAAAGCAAAGAGTAGAGAATTATGAAGCGAATAAAACGAGGGTTTTTTCTAGCAGGGATTTCGCTAAGTCTACTGGCACCTTCAGCCACGCTTGCCCACGACCGCATTACCGGCAAGGAATTTGCCACCCGCTCCGAAGTCATCGCCAGCGAGGCCATGGCCGCCACCTCTCAGCCTTTAGCCACCCAGGTTGCGCTGAATATCTTGCGCCAGGGCGGCAATGCCATTGACGCGGCCATAGCCGCCAATGCCATGCTGGGTTTGGTTGAGCCTACCGGCTGTGGTATCGGCGGTGATCTCTTTGCCATTGTTTATTCCGCCGAGGACGGCAAGCTGCATGGCTTGAATGCCTCGGGTCGCTCACCGCTTGGTTTGAGCTTTGAAGAGCTTAAGAAAATCACCAAGGACCAGGGGAAGATCCCCGCCTATGGACCACTGCCTGTGTCCGTGCCCGGTGCCGTTGATGGTTGGTTTGAGTTACACGAAAAGTTTGGCTCATTGCCCATGGCGCAAATTTTAAAACCCAGCATCGAGTATGCCGAAAAGGGCTTTCCCGTCAGCGAGGTGATCGCCTATTACATGCAGCGCAGTGTCGGTGCTCGGGGCGAATACCCGGGTTTTAAAGAGGTCTTTATGATGGCCGACGGCGCGATGCCGCAAAAGGGGGAGATATTTAAAAACCCGGCGCTGGCCAACACTTACAAGCAACTGGCAGAAGATGGTCGCGATGCCTTTTACAAGGGCGATATCGCCAAGGAAATCGACCGTTATATGCAGGAAAATGGCGGCTATATCCGCTATCAAGACCTGGCGGCCCACACCAGCGAATGGGTTGAGCCGGTGGCCACCACCTATCGCGGACACACCCTGTGGGAGTTACCGCCCAATGGCCAGGGTATCGCCGCCCAGCAGATCCTGAATATCCTCGAAGACTATGATCTTGTCGCCATGGGCTTTGACAGCCCCGAGTATATTCACACCTTTGTCGAGGCCAAAAAGCTCGCCTTTGCCGATAGGGCCAAGTACTACGCCGATCCCGCCTTTAACGATATTCCGGTGCAGCGTTTGATTTCCAAGGAATATGCCGCCGAGCGTCGCAAACTCATCGACCCCAATAAGGCGGCCAAGCGCGACCATGCCGGCCCGGTTGAAGGGGATACCATCTACCTGACCACGGCGGATAAGTACGGCAACATGGTGTCGCTGATCCAAAGCAATTACCGTGGCATGGGCTCGGGTATGACACCGGAAAAGCTTGGCTTTGTGCTGCAAAACCGTGGTGAGTTGTTCTCCCTTAAAGAGGGGCACTTCAATCAGTATGAGCCCGGTAAGCGGCCCTTTCACACCATTATCCCGGCGTTTGTCACCAAAAACGGCAAACCTTATATGAGTTATGGGGTGATGGGCGGCGCGACGCAGCCGCAAATGCATGCGCAGATCCTGATCAACATGATTGATTTTGGCATGAACCTGCAAGAGGCGGGGGATGCGCCGCGTATTCTGCACTCTGGCTCAACCCAGCCCACCGATGAGATCATGACCGATGGTGGTGTGGTGTCCTTGGAGTCCGGTTTTAGCATGGAAACGCGCCGTGAATTAATGAAAAAAGGCCATACCCTGCAAGAAGCCGTGGGCCCCTATGGTGGCTATCAGGCGATTCTCAAAGACCCGCAAAGCGGCGTTTATTATGGCGCTTCCGAATCCAGAAAGGATGGCCAAGCCGCCGGATATTAGAGAAGCCAGCTAGGTTTTTAGGGCGGCTACGGCCGCCTTTTATACATAAATTGACGATTATTTAACACAAATGATAGCGCTGTCATTTTATATTTTATATGATGCTAACACGCAACAATCAGAATCTAAGGTCTAGGACCAGGAGTAAGCATGTTCAAAGCGAGCCTTATTGCGGCGTTAATGATGTCCTTGGCTGCACAGGCCCATGCCCAGGAAAAGCTAAGCCAGGAGCAAATAAACGCGTTTGCCACAAACACCGAGTTCATGTTTGCGGTAAACAGCAACTTCCATAATGAGGATAAGAGCTTTCTTGGCAGCATTAGGCTCACTAACCGCTCTGGAGTCAGCCTGCCTGCCGGCGAGCAGCCCTGGCATATTTACCTGCACAGTGTGCGCAAGATAAAAGAGGGAGTCAGTCAGGGCCTGCGTATTGAGCATGTGAATGGCGATTTGCATCGCCTGAGTCCGACGGCCAGCTTCAACGGCCTGGCGGCCGGTGAACAATTAGAAATTCCTTTTGAGGCGGCGGTCTGGGTAGTTGCCTACAGCGACTTTATGCCACGGGCCTTTATGGTGGGTCACAATACCGAGCCAGCCATTTTTGCCAATACCAACAGCGAAGACTTTGGCGATTTTGTTGCTCCTTTTACCCAGGAGCAGCAGCTGCGTCGCTATAATCAGCCTCAAGATCTCACCCCCTTAATGACCGCCGAGCTGCGCTATGAGCTTAATAGCAGCCCCTTGAGCGTGAAAGACGAGCAGGTGCAAACGCGCATAGTTCCTAAGCCCCAGGAACTTGAGGTTAATCGCGGCAAAACCACCCTTTCCGATGCCTGGCAAATTCGTTATGCCGGGCAACTGCAGGCGGAAGTGGCCTTGTTTCAGAGTGATTTAGAGAAGAAGTACCAACTAACCCTTGCGGCGCAGGCCGATCATATAGACGCACCCAACAACAAGGTGATCAGCATAGGTGTTGATAGCAAAATCGGTAACAAAGAAGGCTATCGGCTGGAGATAGATGGCGAGCATATTCGCATTATCGGAGCCGACAATGCCGGCGCCTTTTATGGCATGCAAAGCCTGTTGGCCTTATTGCCGGCAACGGGCAGTCCAACCCTGGCCAATGTGGAGATAAGCGATGCGCCACGCTATCCATGGCGAGGCATGCATTATGACAATGGTCGTAACTTCCATGGTAAAGAGGCCATGTTTAAGCTGGTCGAGCAAATGGCGCGATACAAGATGAATCGCTTGCACTGGCATTTCTCGGAAGATGAGGGCTGGCGTCTGCAGATCCCCGGGCTGGAAGAGCTGACCGAGGTCGGCGCCTACCGCTGTTTTGATCTGGCTGAAGACCGCTGCTTGTTGACGCAGCTGGGTACCGGGCCCTTTAAATCCGGCTCGGGTAACGGCTATTTGAGTCGCGCCGACTTTATAGAGTTATTGCGCTTTGCCAAGGCTCGCCATATCGACATCATTCCGGAAATTGAGGGCCCAGGCCATGCGCGGGCTTCCATTAAGGCCATGGAGGCGCGTTACCGTAAACTGAAAGCGCAGGCAGAAGCCGTGGCCAGTAACTCGCTGCTCACCCCAAAAAACAGGGACGAGGAGTTTTCAGGCGCTGATTTATCTAAGGCAACCCAATACCTGCTGACCGATCCCAAGGACAGCTCCAGCTATATTACGGTGCAGAATTACACGGATAACTCGATGAATGTGTGCATGGACTCCACCTATGCCTTTATCGACAAGGTCACCTATGAATTACAGCAGATGTACCGCGAGGCTGGCACCAAGCTGAACTATTTGCATATCGGTGGCGATGAGGTCGGCGCGGGCTCCTGGGTGGGCTCTCCCGCCTGTCAGGCGCTTTTTGCCGAGCCTAATAATGGCGTGGCTGGGGTTGCTGATTTAAAGCCCTACTTTACCAAGCGCGTGGCCGACTTATTGCACAAACGCGGCATTGCCCCCGGGATCTGGGAAGACGGCATTATGTACGACAAGGTGAACTCTTTTAATCGCGATGAATACGCGAACAAAACCTTCTTTACCAATGCCTGGGATAATATTTGGGAGTGGGGCGTGGCCGACAGGGCCTATCGCCTGGCCAATGACGGCTATCAGGTGGTGCTCTCCCATGGTACGCATTTGTATTTTGATCATCCCTATGAGCCGCATCCCGAGGAGCGCGGCTATTACTGGGCGACTCGCTATACCGATACCAAAAAGGTCTTTGCCTATATGCCGGATAACGTTTACGCCAATGCCGACTTTACCCGCACCGGCGCCGCTATAGACAACCTTGAAGCCTTGGTGGGAAGGCCCATGCCTGCTTTGCAAAAGCCGGAGAATATTCTCGGCATGCAGGGTCAGGTGTGGTCAGAAACCATACGCACCGAGGCGCAGCTGCTGGCCATGGTGTTCCCTCGTATGCTGGCCGTGGCCGAGCGAGCCTGGAGCAAGGCCCCTTGGGAAGGAGAGCAAGTGGATGCGGGCGCACGTGAGCAAGATTGGCAGGAGTTTGCTGCTACCTTGGCGCACAAAGAGTTGGCCAAGCTGGACCGCGACGGCATAGCGCTGCATTTGCCGGTGCCCGGTGCTAAGTTGAGTGAGGGTCGCGTGGTGGCCAACAGTGCTTTTGCCGGCTTGGCGATAGAATACAGTCTGGATAAGGGCGTTAGCTGGCAGCTTTATCAGCAGCCGCTTACGCTGACTGAGGGTGGTGAGGTCTTGTTTCGTACTCGAGTACAAGATCAGGTGAGTCGCACCACGTCGGTGTTCGTACAGTAAAGACAAGGGAGCATGTCAGCGCTGCCAAAAGAATCAATTAATTGGTATTCTGAACTGCTCATTTTTACGACTAAAAAATAATAATAAATGGCGCTTTTAATGGCCGTTTGCTCAAGCAATGCAAGCGCCTTAAAGGTAAACAATTCGACAACGAGAAAGTGTTATGGAAGCAACAGTGTCTACAACCAAAAAACAAAGCAACTTTGTGCCTATGGCTATTGTTGCCACCCTGTTCTTTATCCTCGGGTTTGCGACCTGGCTCAATGGTTCATTGATGCCTTATCTAAAGCAAATCCTGGATTTAACGCCTTTGCAGGCCTCACTTATTTTATTCTCCTTCTATATCGCCGTGACCTTTACCGCGGTGCCTTCGGCGATCATCATCAAGAAGATTGGCTATAAGAATGGCATGGCATTGGGTATGGCGGTGATGATGCTGGCCGGCTTTTTATATGTGCCGGCGGCCAAAACCCAGGTGTTTGCCCTGTTTTTGTTTGCGCAACTGGTGATGGGCATAGGGCAAACCTTGCTGCAAACCGCGGTTAACCCTTATGTGGTGCGTATCGGCCCGGAAGAGTCGGCGGCAGCACGGGTCAGTGTTATGGGTATCTTAAATAAAAGTGCTGGTGTGCTTGCACCCATGGTCTTTACGGCATTGATTTTAAGTAACTTTACCGGCTTAGTGGGTAAAGATCTAGGCCAGGAAGAAATTGACCAAATGGCCAACAGCCTGATCTTCCCTTACATCGGTATGGCACTGTTTATCGGTGTGTTGGCGCTGGCCGTTAAATTCTCCCCCCTGCCTGAGCTAATCGATGACGACACCCAAGCCCATGAAAAGGGCATGGTGAAAGCCGCCTTGGCGCGTCCTAATCTGGCCTTAGGTGTACTTGCTTTGTTCGTGTATGTGGCCGTTGAGGTCATTGCCGGCGACACCATAGGCACCTTTGCCCTGGCGTTGGGCGTTGAAAAATACAGTGTGATGACCTCCTATACCATGGTCTGTATGGTGCTGGGTTATGCTCTGGGTATCCTCTTGATCCCACGAGTGCTGTCACAACAAATGGCGCTGACTATCTCGGCGATCTTGGGCTGTGTGCTTACCTTGGCCATTGTCCTTGGCGATGCGCAATCGACTATGATTGCCAACGCTCTGTTGGTGCCTTTTGGCGGTGTGGCACTGCCTGATCCTCTATTGCTGATCGCCGTGCTTGGTTTTGCCAATGCCATTGTGTGGCCAGCGGTGTGGCCATTGGCGCTCTCTGGATTGGGTAAGCTGACCAGTGTGGGGTCAGGGCTTTTAATTATGGGTATAGCCGGTGGTGCATTCGGCCCGTTATTCTGGGGCTTGGCAAGCGGTAGCGATGGCGGTGCTCAGGGACAGCAGAGCGCTTATTTAGTCATGTTACCTTGTTATCTGTTCATTCTTTTCTATGCTATCAAAGGCCATAAGATGACTTCCTGGAAGTGATCGGAATCTAGATTAGTGGCAACCATCCCGTGTTAATGCCAGCGTATGCTGGCATTTTTTATGGCTAAGAGTCTAATAGCAGGGTGCGCAGTTGGCACAAGGACTTAACCTCATAGGTCGGGGTTAAATGCGCGGGCGCTAATTTTTCCAAGCGATTGAGCCAACAGGTGTCGATACCGGCATTGATACCACCCTGAATATCCGACTCCAGGGTATCGCCGACCATAAGGATCTCGTTTTTCGGCGGATTACCCATCAACTCAAAGGCGTGCTCAAACACCGCCATATGCGGCTTGGCATAGCCCACCTGCTCGGAGATCACCAACCACTCAAAGGTGCCCTTTAAACCCGTTTGCTCCAGGCGGGCGCTTTGCAGCTCGGTAAAGCCATTGGTAATGATCCCCAGTCGAGCCTTGCCCTGCAGGGCGTTTAACAGCTCGATAGCGCCTGGCAGTGGCTGGCATATTTGCGCCATGGCCTCCATAAACCACAAGTTTAATTGCTGGGGCGAGATATCCAAGCGCTCGGCCCAGGACATAAAGCGTCTCTCCTGCAATTGTTTGGCACTGATCTCGTTATTCTGATATTGCACCCACAGCGGCTTATTGATCTGCTCAAAGGTGCGGTAGTCCTGCTCGCTAAAGGCAACATTGAGTTTGGCGAACATGGCCTGTAAGCCGGCAAAGGCATCGAAATGAAACAGGGTTTCATCGGCATCAAATAATATCCAGGGATAACGCATGACTTAACTCGAAAATAGTTCGGGGTGATTAAAGGGCGCCATGGCCAGGGTAAGCGCCTGTTGATAGGTGCTTTGGCGGGTGGCATGGCCGCGGGTAAGCAGGCCAATGGCGCCGCCCTGCTGCTTGATATTGGTGGTATTAAAGGCTGCATCCATCACATCGCCAAGTTCCTGGCCCTGTTGTAACTTTTCGAACAGCGATTCAGGTAAAGGGAGGTTGCAGCTACGGCCAACGCTCAATTGATGATTATCGGCGATCACCACATAGGCGAAGGTGGCGGCACCATAGTCGAAGCGGGCCGCGCCTCCTTCCATGGCCATATAGAAATCTCCCTGATAATGCTCCTGGCAATAACGCACGCGGTTTTCGGCACCTTGTAGGGTATCTGGTTCACCAAGGGGCTGATCGGCCACCCCGGAAGGGGCGTCGACACCTAGGCAGTCGATATGGTAATCGGGAAAGTAGGTGGCAAGCGTGGCTTTTGCGGCATTTACTTTAACCGGGTTTTTGGAGCCGACGATCAACTTAAGTTGTTTTGCTGCGGAACTTATGGCCATTTCCTTGTCCTTTTAGGTGCTTTTGGCCATTGTATCATGGCCGCAGGGACGGGCACACAGGCCCAAGGGGAAGTCTGAGGTTAAGGTCGAAGGACTCTTTAATGGGCACCAAGGAGCAGCAGGTTCTGGCCATTCTCCAGGCAATGTTTGTAGTCGCTTTGCTGCCAGTCTAAGGTTGAAAATACTTTTGCCTCAAGCTGGCGCCAATGATTGATATCACGATGCCGTTTATGCACATGAGCGATATTCTCGGCGACCTTCAAAATAGCGTAGTACAGCTTTTCTTCTTCGCTATGCGGCTCATCCAGAAAGTGTAGATCATGATGGTGCAATACTATGCTGCACAGGGAGCTGGGCAAATGCCAGGAATTCGCCATATAAAAGCCCAGCATGGCGTGGTTACAGGGATAACGTTGGTCTTCCAGTGCGGTAAGCGAGGCCTGACAGTTATCATCGGCGGCGCTAAGAACCTGCACATAGTCTGGAAAATTCATGGCCATAACCGGAATGCCGATATCATGAAACAGGCCCAGGGTTTGTATATTGTCGAGAGCGATACCGTGCTTTTGTCCTTGAGCCAGATACAAGCACAGCCGCGATATCTCGGTGGCACTATCCCAAAACCTGTCTAAGGAGATACAGCAACTAGGCTGAGGAAAAACCTGCTTAACCAAATAGCCGGAGGTGAGGTGACTAATGGTATTGAGTCCCAGTAATTTAACCGCCTGTTTTACATCCGTGATTTCCAGCTCGGACATGAGTTCGGGCAAGTTTATAAGGCGTAACACCAAGGCTGCCAGGGCGACATCGGCGGTGATCAATTCACTGACCTTATTCAGGCTGGGATCGCTCCGGTTTAGCTCTGCCTGCAATTCATTCAGCGCCGCAGGCCTTACGGGTAGCTTATAGCCCGTCTCTAATTGTGAAAAAACATCGTCATTTATGCCCAGCATAGAACCCCCGCACCACCATGTTAAGTTTAGTCGATTTCCCCTTTGTCGCTAGCGGAACTGGCGCCAGCGCTTCGTGAGTCAGCTTTCGATAAGGCAAGACAAGGCTTGGTAACAAGGTCATAATGGCGTAGGTATTTACTCTAAGAATTAATAACTATGCGAACTTTTTTAAAACTTTGTTTCTTAATTATGGCCTTGTCGACGACAGCGGCCTGCGCCGACGATAAGCCCTATATCGGCGTGATTGATAGCGCCAGCTTATTGAGTGAATATACAACCTTTGCCACCGCCTACGATGATTTTGCTCCAAGCGATGACGAGCTGGCGCAGATGCACAAGCTAACGGGTAAGTCTCTGTTGGTGCTATTCGGCACCTGGTGCCACGACAGCGAGCGTGAAGTACCGCGTTTATTAAAGCTACTGGCACTGAGCAAGGTTGAACTCGCCCAACTTGAGCTGGTGGCCGTGGATTACAGTAAAAAAGATGACAGGGGCTTGGCCGAGCAATTTGCGCTTAAATACACCCCCACCTTTATCGTCCTCGATGGCGACACAGAACTAGTGCGAGTGGTGGAAAAACCTGAGGGCTCACTGGCCGAAGCGCTCACTGATTTTAATTAGTTTATCGAAGTGGTTTTAAGCTATAAGGCTTAGTTGGAACAAAAGCTAACTAAGCTTTTTGTATGCCAAAGACACAAAAGTTCGATTATTTCAGGGAATGATTTACAAGGGAAGTAGGAAAAATGGTGGCCCCACCTGGACTCGAACCAGGGACCTAACGATTATGAGTCGTGCGCTCTAACCAACTGAGCTATAGGGCCATTTTATGTTGTTGGTGCAGTCGGAGTATACACGTCCATGATGATCTGCACTCAGCTCGGTCATCCACGACCTCGCGTTCTTCTCTTTCGAAGTGATGTTTAGTCACTTCTCAAAGCCTTTGGCTTACGTTTATCACCTAAGCTATAGGGCCATTTTGTATTCTTGATGCTTACCTTGTTTTTACAGGATAGGAGATATCCTCAAGTAAGCGCCGAGCAGTATAAAAACTTTTCCAGGCCTTGTCACTAGCTGGAAGGGGATTATTTAAGTTTGTAGAAATCAACTGCTTACTTATTGGCCTATCAGCCACTCACCATTGTTTTCAAAGGCTCAATACAAAAAAAGCCGACATCATGTCGGCTTTGGCTTTGCTTAACAATTTAATTTACAGACCTAGTTTCTTCTCTAGATAGTGGATGTTGGTGCCACCATTTTGGAAGTTCTCGTCCGCTAAAATAATCTTGTGCAGTTCGGTGTTGGTCTTGATGCCGTCGATCACCAGCTCATTGAGCGCGTTGCGCGCACGAGCAATGGCTATATCACGGTTTTCACCGTAACAGATCAGCTTACCAATCATCGAATCGTAATGCGGCGGTACCGTGTAATCCGCATAAATGTGGCTGTCCCAACGAATTCCTAGACCACCGGCAGGGTGGAAGCGGGTGATTTTACCCGGTGAAGGAATAAAGGTTTTCGGGTCTTCCGCATTGATACGGCACTCGATGGCGTGACCACGGATCACAACATCGTCCTGAGTGATAGACAGTGGCTGACCGGCAGCAATTTTTAGCTGCTCTTTGATCAAGTCAATACCGGTTACCATCTCAGTTACAGGGTGCTCTACCTGAATACGGGTGTTCATTTCGATGAAATAGAACTCGCCGTTTTCATATAGGAATTCGAATGTACCGGCACCACGGTAGCCGATTTCGATACAGGCACGGGTACAGCGGTCGCCGATGTACTTACGCATTTCCGCGGTAATACCCGGTGCTGGCGCTTCTTCCACAACCTTTTGGTGACGACGCTGCATTGAACAGTCACGCTCACCTAGGTGGATAGCATTGCCTTGACCATCGGCCAGTACCTGAACTTCGATATGACGTGGGTTTTCAAGGAATTTTTCCATGTAAACCATGCCATTACCAAAGAACTGCTTGGCTTCTTGCTGAGTCAGGGCGATCGAGTTTACAAGCTCTTTCTCGCTGCGAACCACACGCATACCACGACCACCACCGCCACCTGCGGCCTTGATGATCACCGGATAACCGATGCGCTTAGCGATTTGCATATTGCGCTCGTTATCTTCCGTTAGCGGGCCGTCTGAACCCGGTACGCAAGGTACGCCGGCTTTACGCATGGCTTCGATAGCCGATACCTTATCACCCATAAGGCGAATGGTGTCGCCCTTTGGACCGATAAAGATAAAGCCACTTTGCTCGACTTGGTCGGCAAAATCCGCGTTTTCAGAAAGGAAACCGTAGCCAGGGTGAATGGCTACCGCGTCGGTTACTTCGGCGGCGGCGATAATACGAGGAATGTCCAGGTAGCTTTCGCTGGCGGCCGGCTTACCGATACAAATAGTCTCATCTGCAAGGAGCACGTGTTTTAAGTCGCGGTCCGCGGTTGAGTGAACCGCTACCGTTTTAATACCTAGCTCTTTACAGGCGCGCAATACTCGAAGTGCAATTTCACCTCGGTTTGCGATAACAACTTTATCTAACATAGTTGATGCCTTGTTTGGGGGACGCGATTATTCGATGATGAAAAGTGGTTGATCGAACTCAACTGGCTCGCCATTTTCAACCAGGATAGCTTTAACCGTACCGGCTTTGTCCGCTTCGATCTGGTTCATCATCTTCATCGCTTCAACGATACACAGGGTGTCGCCTACGTTTACTTTTGTGCCTACTTCTACGTATGCAGCCGCTTCAGGTGAAGAAGCAGAGTAGAAAGTACCTACCATAGGTGATTTAACCTGATGGCCAGCAGGTTGTGCTGGTGCTGCGGCTGGTGCTTCAGCGGCAGGAGCTGCTGCTGGAGCAGGAGCGGCCATAGGGGCTGCAGCTGTGTAATGTTGTGGCATAGCTACTGGAGCTGGGCTGTGACGGTTAATACGTACCGACTCTTCACCTTCGGTGATTTCTAGCTCAGCAATACCTGTTTCTTCAACAAGCTCGATTAATTTTTTAATTTTGCGAATGTCCATGAAAAACCCGCCTATTAGTTAGTTTTTTAATTCGAATCTTGCAACCGGCTAACCGCTGCTTGCAGCGCGAAGTGATAGCCCATTGCACCAAAACCACAGATAACACCTTGCGCCACATCGGAAAAATAAGAGTGGTGGCGAAAGGCTTCCCGTTGATGAATGTTGCTCAGGTGTACCTCAAAGAAAGGAATGGCAACGCTTAGTAAGGCGTCACGCAGGGCGACACTGGTGTGCGTAAATGCGGCAGGGTTAATAATAATGCTATCAACTTGCTGCCAGGCATCATGTATACGCTCAATCAGGGCCGCTTCGCTATTACTTTGAAAGTGCTCTAGTTCAACATTGAGTGCCGCGGCTGCATCATTTAGTTCATCGGTAATTTGTACCAATGTCTTGGAACCGTACTTATCCGGCTCACGACGACCCAGCATATTTAAATTTGGGCCGTTGATAACTAAAATCTTAAACTTTGCAGTCATAATGCGACTAAAATCCTTTAACTTGTGAGTTATAAGCGTTTATACAAATATCAGTAGTAAACTTAAGGGTAAAAGTTGCAAATAGCAAATTTTTCTCACTTTAGCGAACTATTATAGTGAGTTCGAGGAAAATAGCAGCAAAATACTGGTCTAATCACCTTGGAGGTTAAATTTGCAGAGTTGGCAAAAGAAAGGAGCAAAGTGCCCTAAATGACACTTTGCTTTATTTAGGCTTGGTTAGCTTCCAGCCTGATCGCGTACTTTTTGTAGATGCGCGGCAAAGTCGTCGGCACCCATAAAGCCGGTGACCCGTAATTCCGGAAGTTCTTTACCATCTTGGTTAAAGAACAAGATGCTGGGTAAGCCGAACACGGTAAATGCTTCCATCAGCTCAATGGAGCTGTCATTGGTGTCGGTTAAATCGATTTGCACTAGGGTAAAGTGCTTAAACTGCTGTTGCACCTGCTCCTTGGGGAAGGTGTAGTGCTCAAACTCCTTACAGGCCACACACCAATCGGCATAAAGGTCGACCATAACCAGGCCTTCTGTATTGGCCAGCAGCTCATTGAGCTCAGTTAGGTCGGCAACATGAACGAACTCGCCACTGGCGGCTTGTTGCTGTACTTGAACCTGCTTAACCACAGTCGGTGGCCACACATAGTTTTTAACCAGCATTAAACCACTAATAAACAAGGTCATGGCCATGGCCCAAAGAATCGTTTTGCCTCGGCCCTGAGTTTGGCCGCTTTGCCAGTAATGCAGATAAATAGCGGTGGCTATGCTTAGCACCCCGGCCATTAGTAAAATCACCTCGAATGGCAAAATACGCTCGAGTAGAATCAAGGGTACGAATAGCATCAAGAAGCCGAACAGGGTTTTTACCTGCTCCATCCAGCCACCGGCCTTAGGCAGAAGTTTGCCTCCCGAGGTACCAAGTAATAGCAGCGGCAGACCATGCCCAGGCTGAGGGCATAAAGGGTGAGGGCGCCAATCATATAGTCGCCACTTTGCGCCACATAAAGTAAGGCCGCGGAAAGCGGTGCGGTCGTACAAGGCGAGGCGATAAGACCCGACAGCACGCCCATCAGGAAAACCCCGGCATAATTACCGCCCTGTTGCTTGTTGCTGACCTTGGTTAAACGCTCCATCATGCCCTGTGGCAGGCGAATTTCGTAAAAACCGAACATAGACAGTGCCAGCAATACAAACAGCAGGCTAAAGCTGATCAGTACATAAGGGTGTTGCAGATAACCCTGAATATGGCCGCCAAAGTAGGCAACCACTAACCCCAGCAGCGCATAAGTAATGGCCATACCCTGTACATAGACGAAGGACAGGCTAAAGGCCTTGCGGGTCGAGAGGTGCTTTTGTCCGGCGATAAGACTGGACAGAATAGGGAACATGGGAAAGACGCAGGGGGTAAAGGCCAGGCCAATACCGACCACAAAAAAGAACACCAAGTTGGTAAACAGGCTTTGACTGGCCAAACGCTCGGTTAGTGATTGCTCACCTTTGTTGTTACTTTTGCTGCCGTTATCTTTTGCTTTAGTCTCGGGGGTGCCTTGCGCCATAAGGGCATCGGTTACAGCCCCGGTCGTTGCTGGAGCTGCACCGCCGACCAGGGAAAGTGGAATTTCTATGACCTCGGGCGGGTAGCAAAGCCCGGCTTCCGCACAGCCTTGATAGCGCATTTTTACCAAGGCACCGTCGGAAATATCGCTGACCTTTAAGCTAAAGCTTACGGCATTAAAATAGACTTCGGTGCGACCGAAAAACTCGTCTTCAATCATTTCACCGCCGGGCAACTGGGCGGGGGGCGTCACGGTCGCGCCTTTGCCGACAAACTCTAACTTATGCTTGTAGAGGTAGTAGCCGGGCTCTATATCCCAATTGATAAGCAGGGTTTCACCTTGTTGATCAAAGTCCAGCTTAAAGGCCTGGTCAACGGGTAAAAAGGTGGTTGCTTGGGTCTTGAGTAAACTATCAAGCACCGAGTTATTGGCCCAGGAGCCAGCACTAAAGGCAAGGGTAAATATGATCAGCCAGATACGCATGAGCAATTGCATTAATTAAGTACCTCGTCCATCCAATTGAAGTAGGCCAAATTTCCCGTTGTTACATCGATTACCTGAATCTCAGGTACCTCGTAGCTGTGTAATTTTTTAATGGTTTGAATCACTTGGTTCATCTTCTCGGATTTTGTTTTGATCAGCAGTTTGGTTTCGGTAGCGCTGGTCACCTCATCTTGCCACATGTAGATAGACTCTACTTCTGGAAGGATGTTCACACACGCCGCCAACTTTAACTGCACCAGTTGTTCTGCCATGGCCCGCGCCTCTTGTTTGTTAGCGCAGGTAGTAAATATCAGCCGATAATGGGTAGTCATAATGAACCTTTTTATACGTTCTTTTTCTAACCCCATACTAGCCGATAGCAAGGTTAAAACCTATAGAAGCTCGGCAGAAGACTTGAAAAGTGACCTTGTCAGCCGCACATTTATTTCATTGAATTAAACGAGACTCAGTATGTTTAGAGCATTATTCCTACTTTTTATCATTATCCCCATCATAGAAATTGCCCTGCTAATCCAGGTAAGTGACGTTATTGGTGGCTTTGCGACCATAGCCCTGATAGTGGTGACCGCCATCCTAGGTGCAAAATTAGTGAAGCAACAAGGCATGGGTGCTATGCGTGATGCTCAGCTACAAATGGCACAGGGACAAATGCCGGCAGAGCAAATGTTTACCGGTATCTGCGTGATTATCGCCGGAGTTTTATTATTAACACCGGGTATTGTGACCGATGTGTTCGGTTTTTTATTGTTAACTCCGGCGGTGCGTAAACGCATGTCGGCTGCCTTTGCCTCACAAGCCCAGGTGCATATGACTCAAGGTGGTGGCTTCAGCGCACATTATCATAGTGCGCGTACAAGCCATCACAGCTCAGAGCAGCATTCAGTACACTCAGAGCGCGGCCAATCAAACACCACAATTGAAGGTGAATTTGAACGTAAAGAGTAAAATTTTTAACTTTTACTCTTGGGTTTTAATTTGCTCACCCCCATAAAAGTACACAATCAAATTTTAAGATTTTCTGTAGTTGTTCAGAAACTGTTAGGAGAACTAAACAAATGAACATTCGTCCTTTACATGATCGCGTGATCGTTAAGCGTCTAGAAGAAGAAACCAAGTCTGCTGGCGGCATCGTGCTTACCGGTTCTGCGGCAGAGAAATCTTCACGTGGTGAAGTAATTGCAGTGGGCAATGGCCGTATATTGGATAACGGCGAAGTACGCGCGTTAGAAGTAAAAGCGGGTGACACAGTGCTATTCGGCTCTTATGTTGAAAAAACAGAGAAGATCGAAGGCCAGGAATACCTGATCATGCGTGAAGACAACATTCTAGGTATCGTAGGCTAAATTAGCCTCCCTAGTGTTGTATTAATACCCGGATTAAACAGAATTTAGAGGAAAGAATAATGGCAGCAAAAGAAGTTCGTTTTGCAAATGACGCTCGCGCAAAAATGCTTAAGGGCGTAAACGTATTAGCAGATGCGGTAAAAGTTACTTTAGGTCCTAAAGGCCGTAACGTTGTTTTAGACAAGTCATTCGGCGCACCAGTTATCACTAAAGACGGTGTATCGGTAGCAAAAGAAATCGAATTAGAAGACAAGTTCGAGAACATGGGCGCACAAATGGTGAAAGAAGTTGCTTCTAAAGCCAATGACGCCGCCGGTGACGGTACCACTACTGCAACCGTTCTTGCGCAAGCCATCGTCAACGAAGGCCTTAAAGCCGTTGCTGCGGGCATGAACCCAATGGATCTTAAGCGCGGTATCGATAAAGCGGTAATCGCAGCCGTTGAAGAACTTAAAGCTCTTTCAGTACCTTGTGCAGACACTAAAGCAATCGCTCAGGTAGGTACTATTTCTGCAAACTCTGATTCAGAAATCGGTGACATCATTGCTGAAGCAATGGAAAAAGTAGGCCGCGAATCAGGCGTTATCACGGTTGAAGAAGGCCAGTCACTACAAAACGAACTAGACGTTGTAGAAGGCATGCAGTTCGACCGTGGTTACCTGTCTCCTTACTTCATCAACAACCCAGAGAAAGGCCAGGTTGAGCTAGATAACCCGCATATTCTTCTTGTTGATAAGAAAATCTCTAACATCCGTGAGCTACTTCCAACTCTTGAAGCGGTTGCTAAGACTAGCAAGCCTCTTCTTATCGTTGCCGAAGACCTTGAAGGTGAAGCACTGGCAACACTAGTAGTGAACAACATGCGTGGCATCGTTAAAGTTGCTGCGGTTAAAGCACCTGGTTTCGGCGACCGTCGTAAAGCCATGCTGCAAGACATCGCTATCCTGACTAACGGTACTGTGATTTCTGAAGAAATCGGTCTTGAGCTTGAAAAAGCGACCCTGGAAGACCTAGGTACTGCTAAGCGCGTTGTGATCACTAAAGACGACACAACCATCATCGATGGTGCTGGCGAGCAAGTTGCTATCGACGGCCGCGTAGGTCAGATCAAGGCGCAAATCGAAGAAGCAACGTCAGACTACGACAAAGAGAAGCTACAAGAGCGCATGGCTAAACTTGCCGGCGGTGTTGCGGTTATCAAGGTTGGCGCAGCAACCGAAGTTGAAATGAAAGAGAAGAAAGACCGCGTTGAAGATGCACTACACGCAACTCGCGCTGCGGTTGAAGAAGGTGTAGTACCGGGTGGTGGTGTTGCGCTAGTACGTGTTGCTTCAAAGATTGCTTCACTGACAGCGGACAACGATGACCAGAACCACGGTATCAATGTTGCACTTCGTGCCATGGAAGCACCACTTCGTCAAATCGTTTCTAACGCTGGTGACGAAGCGTCGGTAGTTGTTAACGCAGTTAAAGCAGGCGACGGTAACTATGGTTACAACGCTGCAAACGGCGAGTACAACGACATGATCGAAATGGGTATCCTAGACCCAACTAAGGTAACGCGTTCTGCACTACAGTTCGCCGCGTCAGTTGCCGGTCTAATGATCACCACAGAAGCCATGGTTGCTGAAATTCCTAAAGATGAAACTGCTCCAGATATGGGCGGCATGGGCGGAATGGGTGGCATGGGCGGCATGATGTAATCATCCCCCCGAACATCCAGTTTCATAAAAACCCAGCTTTGGCTGGGTTTTTTCATTTTCAGCCCCTCAACCACTTACATCAATAGGAGGTTGTTATCCATTTAGGTTGGCCTATTAACTGCTGGCCTTAGTCGGTATTTGCAGTGTTTCAGACGTCATATCCCCCCTTCATCACACCCGAAAAGAAAAAATTGAAGAGTAATTAGCAAACGTGGACGTTTGCAAAGCTATGTCCGGGACAGGGAAGTGCCGTACATAGTGGTTGCGTACATTTCAATTTTCACTTTGAGGAAAGAGTGTGATGTCGGGGCGACGTTTTCTTGGTTAATTCTTTTTCGTCGCTCAAAAAGAATGAACGAGGGGCTCATGGATGAGACCAGATAACAGCCTAGGAAGGCGAGGTAAGGCGTAACCCTAGGGTTATGCTGACAATGCCCCCTTCCTCAGAAGGTAGATCTTTACTATTAGGGTAAAGACAGGGTACAAACCATAATGGATGATTACGTTTGGTAACGAACTTGTTGATTGATTTGTGATCTAAATCCATGTGAACGGGTCTATATTAAATACCAATTCACTTAAATAGCTAATCATTCTAGCGGGCTAAATATCGTGCAAACTGCGTTGAAATTTTTCTATGTAGAATAACTACATAAGAAAAATTCCGCATTGTTATCACATCATTTATCCAGCGCTATATCTGATCACATACTTAACAGAATAGGTATAGCAGACTTAAACGGAGAGCATTATGAAAGTACGTACAGTATTAGTGGCCTTAATGGCCATGGCTGCATCGGCGGTGACCTATGCCGGTGAGGCCAAAATTAAGTGGCAGGATTTAAATGACTACGCGGATGCCCGTCCCGGCAACGATGTGAAAAAGCCTTTTCACGAGCGCTTGATGAAAAATTTTGACAAGCACTTTAATTTTGAGGCGCAAAACTTACCCGAGGGTAGCGTGTTTAATGTCGAAATAACCGATTTGGATTTGGCTGGTGAAGTGCGCCACGGCATGAACGAGTTTCGGGTGATGAAGCCTATTTATTTTCCGCGCATAGAATTTAGCTACCAACTGCTTGATAAAGACGGCAAGGTTTTAAGTAGCGGCGATGTAGACATTAAAGATATGGCCTATATGGATCATATACGCTCGATACGTGGCGATGACGAGTTTTACTATGATTTCCGCCTGCTCAGCTCCTGGTTTACGGATACCCTGTACCCTGAGCTAGGCATAGAGCCGAAAAAGGTTTATCGCTAGTTAGGTTGTAGGTCGGGGTTCACCCCGACAAAAGGCATAGTACGCTTACCTTGTCGGCAATAGGCTCCTGCATGCTCTACTACCGCCATCCCTGGCGGCAAAGGCCGAACTATTTAAAGGTCGATAGCAGAGCAAGCAGGTTTTGCAGCTTAAGCACGGCTTTTTTCAACAGGGCTTCGTCCAGCTCTTGTGCCTCGCTTAGCGCTTCAATATCGGCAGCTACATCAAGAACATACGGCTTGAACCGTTTGGCGGAGAAGGAGAAGCCCGCGTCTTCATTAAACAAAGCCTGGAATTTACCATGGCCGTCTTTTTGCAATTGATCTAATTTTTGATCCGCGTCGAGCGCCTGTCGGTAGGCGAGTTTAAGGTTTTCGTTTAGCTTTTCAATAATCGAGTTCATATTCCGGATCTGTTTCTCTTTGCGGTTTACTTTACGTTTAATCTAAACGCATTAGCTAAAGAGCTAACACATTTGGCTGATATGGTACGTGGATTCGGTTTAAAAGTCAGGTAAGGGCTATGAATATATCGGCGAGCGCATTTCCTGCTATGGCCTTTGCACCATTGCTTGAAATGTCGGCGCATAGCACCGACCTACAATAGCTTAGGGCTCTAGATGAAGATCTATCGGTGTCTTGCTGTGCTCGCCACCTATTTCTCTTACCAGCTTGGGCACTAAAAAGCCGGGTAGGGCGCTGAGCATTTGCGCCATCAGCGCCTTAGCTTCGGCATCGCTAACTTCAAAATGGGCGGCGCCTTGCACCTTGTCGAGCTGATGCAGGTAATAAGGAAGAATACCGGCCTCGAATAAACGTTCGCTGAGCGTAACCTGCGCCTCGATCTTGTCATTCACTTCTTTTAGCAGCACAGCCTGATTTAACTGGGTCACGCCAGCGGCTTTAAGCTGAGTGCAGGCCTTAGCAAAATGCTCGTCTATTTCATTGCCGTGATTAATATGGTGCACAAAGACTACCTGCAAGCGGGTGTTGGCGAATGTCTCGCACAACTCCTCGGTGATACGGGCGGGAATGGTCACCGGTAAACGGGAGTGAATGCGCAGGCGCCTAATATTGGGCAAGGCCTCTAATTGCGCGACAAACCAGGCGATATGCTCGTCCTTGGCCATTAATGGGTCGCCGCCGCTTAGGATGACTTCATTCACTTCATCATGAGCGGCGATATACGCTAGCTTTTCCTCCAAAGCGGAGCGATTAAGCTGATTATCTGCGTAGGGAAAATGGCGACGAAAACAATAGCGGCAATTAATGGCGCAGGCAGATTTAAATACCAAGAGTACCCGGGAGCGATATTTATGCAGTAAACCGGGTTGTGTATTGTCCTGCTCTTCAAGTGGATCTGTGCTGTAGCCGGGGGCCTGTTGAAACTCTTGTCGGCGCGGTAAAACCTGTAATAACAATGGGTCACGGGGATCGCCCTTTTGCATTTTGGCAATAAAGGGGCGTGGCACGCGCAGGTTAAACAGGCTTCTTGCCTCGTTGTCGGGAAGAAAGTCCGCTTCGGGTAATTCGAGTAATGAGAGTAGCTCTTCTGGGCGAGTAACCACCTCGGCCAATTCTTTTTGCCAGTTTTTATGCAAATTTACTTCGATTCTTTGTATCATTGACAGGTTAATTACTCGAGAAATTGTATTAGAGGACAAGATGGCGAATTATAGCACCAACGAGTTCAAGGGTGGCCTTAAATTTATGATGGACGGCGAGCCTTGCAGCATCCTTGAAAATGAGGTTGTTAAGCCTGGTAAAGGTCAAGCGTTTAACCGTGTAAAGGTACGTAAGCTGATCTCTGGTAAGGTTTTAGAAAAAACCTTTAAATCAGGTGAGACGGTTGAAGGGGCCGATGTAATGGATACCGATCTGGCATATCTGTACACCGACGGTGAATTCTGGCACTTCATGAACAACGAAACCTTTGAGCAGATCGCCGCAGACGAAAAAGCGGTTGGCGACAACGTGAAATGGTTAGTTGAAAACGACTCATGCACCATCACCCTATGGAACGGTAACCCGATTGCTGTGACTCCACCTAACTTTGTTGAGCTGGAAGTAACTGAAACGGATCCGGGCCTAAAAGGTGACACAGCCGGTACCGGTGGCAAGCCTGCAACCCTTAACACGGGTGCGGTAGTTCGCGTTCCTTTGTTCATCCAAATCGGTGAAGTGATCAAGGTTGATACGCGCTCTGGCGAATACGTAAGCCGTGTAAAATAAACGCTTTTAGCGTTACAATCCCTTCGGGACAAGCCCTTCGGGATAAGCCCAGCCCGGCTAGCCGCGCTGGGATTTTTTATGTCTCAGTTTTGCAAAGTGAGGAAAGAACGAATGAGTCAGCAAGATGTTTTATGGCAACCGAGTGCGAGTATTGAAACGCTGAGGCAGCGCGCCGCTATTTTACGGGCCATTCGCGAATTTTTTTTTGAGCGTCAGGTGTTGGAGGTGGACACGCCATCTTTGTCCCAGGCGAGCGTGACCGATGAGCATTTGCAAGGCTTTGCCACCGAATTTGTCGGCCAGGGCTACGCCCAAGGTTTACCCCTGTATCTGCAAACCTCGCCGGAATACGCCATGAAGCGTCTACTAGCGGCGGGTAGCGGCGCAATCTACCAAATTTGCAAGGCGTTTCGTAACGAAGAAAATGGTCGCCACCATAACCCCGAATTTACCATGCTCGAGTGGTATCGCCCAGGGTTTGATGAGTTTGCACTGATGGATGAAATCGACGAGCTGATGCAACTGGTGCTCGATACCGAGCGCGCCGAGCGTATCAGTTATCAGCAGGCGTTTCTTCAGGTGCTGGCCATAGATCCTTTGACCATTACCCTGGAAGAGCTAAAACAGGTGGCCACTGCACAGGGCTTTGGAAACATTGCCGCTACGGAGCGCGATGCAGATACTTTGCTGCAGTTACTTTTCTGTATGGTGATTGAGCCGCAGATAGGGCAAGAGCGCCCCTGTTTTGTGTATCACTTTCCTGCATCCCAAGCCGCACTGGCGCGGCTTAATGAACAAGACCCGCGCGTTGCCGGTCGCTTCGAGCTGTATTATCAGAATCTGGAGCTGGCCAACGGCTTTAATGAATTAACCGATGCCAGCGAACAGCGACAGCGTTTTGAAAAGGATAACAAAAAACGCCTGGAGCGCGGCTTGAAGCAAGTGGATATGGATGAGCATCTGCTGGGTGCACTAGAAGCTGGCTTACCAGCCTGTGCCGGCGTGGCATTAGGAATAGATCGCCTGGTGATGCTGGCGTGTAACAAGCAGCATATCAAGGAAGTGGTAAGTTTCGATGTTGATCGAGCTTAGTCGCTATAGAGTATGGGTGTCGACCGGGTGGTCGGCATTTTTTAAATGCAGTTTGGCTTCGAATAGAGCTTCAACTTAGAAGGTATCTACTTAGGTAATCAAATGGAGATTTAAAAAATAAGGGGGAGATGGGGCGACTGACGAGACTTGAACTCGCGACAACCGGAATCACAATCCAGGGCTCTACCAACTGAGCTACAGCCGCCATAAAGAAGTTGCACACCTCTCGATGTGTGGCGCGCATGATACATAGTTTAATTGAGGTTGTGAAGAGTAAATTGGCGAGTTTTTTCCGTTTGCTGTAAATTTAACCACTAAAGGTACGTAACTAGATAAAAAATAGGCAAAAAGCACCACTTGCTTTTATTATTAGGTGAGCCGCAGCAATGTTGGGTTGCGGTTTATGAGAAAGTTTTGAGATAATTACGGATTAGGTACAACGAAGTTGTTTAATTTCATCGTTGTATCAAACAAAAAGCGGATGATAGGAGCGCTAATGGAAACTGTAACTAACTGGATCTCTGAAAACTCGGATCTACTAATACACTATGCGGTACAATTTGTACTTGCACTCGTTGTCTTCTTTGTTGGTATGCGCATTGCTAAATGGTGTAGCAACTTAACTCAAAAAGCATTTGCAAAGCGTAATGTCGATAAGGCTGTAGGTTCATTCTGCGGTAGCATTATTTATGCGCTGGTTTTTGTTGGTACCATACTGATGGCTTTGTCTCAGGTTGGTATTGAAACAACATCCTTTATCGCTATTTTAGGTGCCGCTGGCTTAGCGGTTGGTTTAGCGCTACAAGGCTCGCTATCAAACTTCGCTTCAGGCGTGCTTATTATCATCCTTCGTCCTTTCAAATCAGGCGACTATATCGAAGCGGGTGGTAAAGCCGGTTCGGTACGCAAGATTGAAATCTTCTCAACTGAGCTAAATACACCAGATAACAAAATCATCGTAATGCCTAACTCAGCCATTATGTCTGGCCCTATCGTGAATTATTCTCGCGAACAGACTCGTCGAATCGACTTGGTAATTGGTGTAAGCTACGACGCGGATCTGAAAAAAGCGAAAAGCGTATTAAAGTCGGTACTTGATGCCGAGAGCCGTATTTTGAAAGACCCAGCCTACACAGTGGCTGTGAGCGAGTTGGCCGATTCAAGCGTTAACTTCGTTGTTCGTCCTTGGGTGAACACAGCAGATTACTGGCCAACGTATTTCGATCTAATGGAAAATATTAAGATTGAACTAGACGCTAATGATGTTGGCATTCCATACCCACAAATGGATGTGCACTTACATAAAACTGGCGAATAATCAGGGGAATATCGCTAACATGAAATTGAAGTACCTATCTCTATTAGTTGCAGCTTGTGCTGCAACTAATGTTGTTGCAGAAGAGAAAAAAACCTGGGAAGCAAACGCCGAACTAGGTGCCATTATCACCAGTGGTAACACCGAAACAACGACCTTTAAAGGCGCGCTAACCGTTAAACACAATTTAGAAAAGTGGAATAACGAGTACAAATTAAGCGGCCTGTACAAAGAAGATGAAGTTGAGCAGGACGATGGCACTAAAATTACCGAGCGCACCAATGAAAAGTACTTTGGTTCTGCACAGGGTAATTACAAATTAAACGAGAAGAATGCGCACTTATTCATCTATGGCTCATATCTGAGCGATTACTTTGGTGCCTATCGTGAGGAAGCTGTGATTTCGGGCGGTTATGGTTTACGCCTAATCGACAATGAAACCATGGTATTAAATGCCGAATTTGGTCCTGGTTATAAGTATTTTAGATACCCGGATGACAGCACCGAAGTTGATGACAACGGTCAGTCGCTTGCCGATGAATGGGAAGGTGAAGTGATCGCCCTAGCTAAAGCTGATTACACCTGGCAGATCTCTGAAGGTGCTAAGTTTACTCAGCTGCTGGCGGTGGAATATGGTGATACCAACACCAAAACCCGCTCTGAAACTGCATTGTTAACCAAAATCAATGGTTCGTTACAAATGAAGGTTGGTTTCAATGTCGTTCACAACTCTGATGTTGCTGATGACAAAGATAATACCGATACAGAAACGGCATTGACCTTAGTTTATAACTTCTAAGTTCACAAAAAACCCACGTTAAAATTGCTTTTTACGCATTTTTTTCGTGGGTTTTGTCGTGTATGATATGGCATCTTTTTGGAGTCAAACATGCAGGGAAAAATGTTTAAGACCTACCTCGGCGCCTTTTCCGCCATTTTTATACTGTTTTACACAACTATAACTCAAGCGCTTACTCCTTCACCTGCGCAAATTGAGCAGTTTAAAAAACTACCTCGCGCGCAACAAGAGGCTTTAGCACGGCAATACGGTGTTGATCTTGACACAATAATTGGCGGTTCTTCAAACGCGAGTGCAAACAACCAAGAAGATGAAAGCACCATTGGCGAGCGTAGGCTTAATGCTGAAAATGCTGAGCCACAAACACCAGAAGAAAAGTTTAAACCAAAGCAAGAAGAGCTAAAACCATTTGGCTATGACATCTTCGCCGGTGAACCAACCAGCTTTATGCCGAGCGAGAGTGCGCCAGTTCCCGATGACTACATAGTGCGACCTGGCGACCAAGTACAAATTTCCCTGTATGGTAAAGAGTCGGCAACGGTGGATGCGAGTATCGACCGCTCTGGCCGTTTAAGCATTCCTAAGCTGGCTCCGGTGCATGTGGCCGGCATGACCTTTAAAGAATTAAAGTCCCTGGTTAGCGAAAAAGTTAGCAATGAGATGATCGGCGTAAAAGCTTTCGTCTCACTTGGTCAACTGCGCAGCATTCGTGTATTGGTGGTGGGTGAGGCCTATAAACCTGGCAGTTACACCTTGTCTTCACTAAGCACTGTAACTCACGCGCTGTTTGCCAGCGGTGGTGTAAGCGATATTGCCTCACTGCGTAATATCGAGATTAAGCGCGGTGGTAAGGTTGTTAATCGTTTCGATCTGTATGACCTGCTTATTAAAGGCGATAGCAGCAACGACATCATCTTAAAGCCCGGTGATGTGGTATTTATTCCACCGGTTGGTGCTCAGGTTAGCGTTGCTGGTGCAGTAAAGCGTCCGGCCATTTTCGAGCTGAAAAAAGGCGAAAGTACTGCCGATTTACTAGCTATGGCGGGTGGCTTAAAGGCCAATGCCTACAGTGAGAAAGTGACGGTAGAGCGCGCTGGCCAAGGCGACTATAAAAAAGTATTATCTTTCGATTTTTCCAAAGGTAACTCGGGTTACATCCCTCAAGATGGTGATGTGGTACAGATTGATGAAAGTAGCTCAGCTTATAATAACGCTGTAACCTTGGTAGGTGCGGTAACGCGCCCGGGTGATTATTCCTGGCATAAGGGTAAGCGAGTTGCTGATATGGTTGAGTCTGTGCGCGGCGCCCTGCTACCTCAGGCCGATTTAACCTATGCACTGCTACTGCGCGAAGTGGATGTATACGGCAATATCGAGGTGCATCAGTTTAACTTAGCCGAGGCGATCGCCGGCAACAGTGCGCATAACTTGTCGCTACAGCCGCGGGATAAGGTGATGGTGTTTAGCCGCTTTGAGTCAAAAAAAGCAGAGCAAAACGCCCTAAAACAGCTGGCGCTTACCGAAGCCGAGCAAGAACTACAACAAAAAGTAAAACTATGGCATCTGTTTGAACAGCGCCAGTTTGAAAAGCACGTTGGTGCGCCTCGCCAGAGCGCTATTCTTGAGGAAGAAGTTGCTAGCGATAGCCTGAGTCGAGTTATTGTCGAGAAACAAGACGGTGATAAGGGAGATTACGCCACCTTTAGCCGTAAGCAACTGTTAGCAAAAGTTGTCAATCAGTTGCAAATGCAAGCCGGAGCCGGCGAGCGCATTAAGCTGGTTGAAGCAAGCGGCAACGTACGCTTCCCTGGCGTCTATCCTCTTGCAAATAATATGACCATAGCGCAGCTGGTTATCGCCAGTGGTGGTTTAACCGAATCCGCCTATTTAGAGCAAGCGGAGATTACTCGCTCTGAGAGCGGCACAAACACTGATGTGCAGCATATTGCCTTCAACCTGCAAGATGCACTGAGCGGTAATACCGAAAGCCTGCCTCTACTGAAAAGTAAAGATACCCTTAATGTGTTGACCATTCCTAATTGGCAGGAAAATATCAAGGTGACCTTGCATGGTGAGGTCACATTCCCGGGCCAATATACCATTCGCCGCGGTGAAACTATCAAAGATGTGATTCAGCGCGCCGGTGGTTTTTCAAGTTATGCGGCACTTAATGCGGCTATTTTTACTCGTGTATCGATTAAAGCCCAAGAACAAAAGCAACTCCAACGCTTGACCAATGAATTGCGTAGGGACTTGGCTTCAAAGAGCTTCGAACAATCAATGGGTAGCAATAACCTCTCGTATGATGAAATGAACAGGTTAATTGCAGATCTATCATCAATGCCAACGATAGGTCGTTTAGTTATAGATTTGGGTGAAATTTTGGCCGATGAGCAAGAGCTGGTACTTCAAAATGGCGATGCCCTCTATGTGCCTTCTAAGCGCGATTCGGTAAGTGTGATTGGTGAAGTTAACTATGCAACTTCTCACCTTTACAGTAATAAGACCGACTTAGATGAATATATTCGCCGTAGTGGTGGCACCAAGGCGCGAGCTGATGAAGATCGTATTTATGTGATTAAGGCCGATGGCTCGGTATATGTGCCACAAAATAAGGGCTGGTTTGCGGTAAATACAGGGCATCAAATCGAGCCTGGCGATACCATAGTCGTGCCCATGGATACCGCGCATATGGACAACCTCACGCTATGGAGCACGGCTACGCAGATCTTCTATCAGATCGGTGTAGGTTTAGCTGCTATTCGTGGCCTTTAAGGAATAGCACTTATGAATAATCAAAATATCCAGGTGCAACAAGCTGCCATTGCTGATGATGAGATAGATTTAAAAGAGCTGTTTTTAGCTCTTTGGCAAGGTAAATGGATCATTATTGGCACAACCCTAATTGCGGCTGTTGTTGCCGTGGTGTATGCGTTAAGCCTGCCCAACATCTATAAAAGTGAGGCATTATTAGCTCCCGCTGAAGATGGCCAAAGTGGTGGTTTATCGGCGTTAGCAGGTCAATTCGGCGGCCTGGCCTCTTTTGCCGGTGTAAACCTTGGAAGTGGCACCGCCGATAAAACCACAATTGCCTTAGAGCTCTTAAAAAGTCGCTCTTTTATTGGCGAGTTTGTTACAAAGCATGAGTTGAAGCCGCTGATTATGGCAGCCAATGGCTGGGATCAAGCCAATAACAAAGTCTTATTTGATCCAGAAATCTATGATGTTGAAAATTATGTGTGGTTGCGTGAAGTTGAAGCCTCCAAAAGGCCAGAGCCATCTTTGCTAGAAGTTCATGAAAAGTTCACTAATGAGTTTTTGTCAGTATCACAAGATAAAGAGACTGGGTTGGTTAAAATAGGTGTCAAGCATTATTCACCAACAGTCGCCAAGGAGCTGACTGACAAATTAATCGCCCAAATTAATAGTACTATGCGTTCGAATGATATATCGGATGCTGAGAAAAGCATTGATTACCTAACTAGTGCGTTGAATGAAACTTCAGTCGCAGACATGCAAAAAGTTTTTTATCAACTTATCGAGCAGCAGCAGCAAACAAAAATGTTAGCAAGTGTGAGAGATGAATATTCATTGAAGACTATTGACCCAGCTGTGGTCGCGGAGAGAAAAAATGGTCCTAAGCGAGCATTAATATGTATTTTTGCGGCGCTGTTGGGAAGCATGTTATCCACCATATTCATTTTGATTAGAAGCCAGTATACAAAGAGTAAAAAGTAATGGATTTAAACAACAGTAAAATTGCAGTTTTAGGGTTAGGATATGTAGGACTACCACTGGCTGTAGAATTTAGCAAGAAATACGATGTGTTGGGCTTTGACATTAACGAGGGGCGCGTATCTGAATTGAAAGCAGGGACTGACTCCACTTTGGAAGTAAGTGACACCGAGTTAGCGGCGGCAGAAAACTTGGTTTTTTCTTGTGACAAAGAAGCGCTTAAAATTTGCAATGTCTATATTGTTACTGTGCCCACTCCAATTGACGACTATAAACAGCCAGATTTAACGCCATTAGTTAAGGCGAGCGAAATGCTGGGCACTGTTATCAGTAAAGGTGACGTTATAATTTATGAGTCAACTGTATACCCAGGTGCTACAGAGGAGGATTGCATTCCTGTTGTTGAGCGGGTGTCGGGCCTTACTTTCAATAAAGACTTTTTTGCGGGATACTCCCCAGAGCGTATCAATCCGGGTGATAAAGAACACCGTGTAACCAATATCTTAAAAGTAACTTCTGGTTCAACACCTGAGGTAGCTGATTTTGTTGATAACTTATACTCATCGATAATTACTGCTGGTACACATAAGGCATCTAGCATAAAAGTGGCTGAAGCTGCGAAAGTGATTGAAAATACTCAGCGTGACGTGAACATAGCCCTGATTAACGAGCTCTCAATTATCTTCAATAAGCTAGGTATAGATACCTTGGAGGTTTTAGAAGCTGCAGGCACTAAATGGAATTTCCTACCCTTCCGCCCAGGTCTAGTTGGTGGGCACTGTATCGGCGTAGATCCATACTACCTTACGCACAAAGCCCAGGCGGTTGGCTATCACCCAGAAATGATCTTAGCTGGACGACGCCTAAACGATGGGATGGGCCAATACGTGGTATCGCAGTTGGTAAAAAGAATGGTCAAGGAACGCATTCATGTTGAAGGCGCAAATGTGCTGGTTATGGGGCTGACATTTAAAGAAAACTGCCCAGACCTTCGAAATACCAAAGTTGTAGACATTGTTGGAGAGCTAAAAGAATACAACATTAATGTGGATATTGTTGACCCTTGGTGTTCGAACGAAGAGTCGATGCATGAGTATGGTTTGGAAATTAAAAAGCAAGCCGAAAGCGCAAAATATGATGCGATTATTTTAGCTGTTGGACACAATGAATTCAAAGAGCTAGGTGCAGATGCAATACGTTCGTTTGGTAAAGAAAAGCACGTGTTGTATGACCTAAAGTATGTGTTAGACAAGTCAAGCGTTGATATGCGTTTATAACTGGCACATTAATTACATTTAATTTAGGTCTGAAAAATTATGACTCGCTTTACACAAATTTGTGAAAAATTGAAAGGTGAACCGAAAACTTGGCTTGTTACCGGTGTTGCAGGTTTCATTGGTTCGAACTTATTGGAAGCTTTATTAAAACTAGACCAAAGGGTAGTTGGTTTAGATAACTTTGCTACGGGCCATCAACACAACCTTAATGAAGTCCAATCTTTGGTGTCGCAAGAGCAGTGGACTCGCTTTAAGTTTGTTGAAGGAGACATCCGAGAGTTTGATACGTGCCAAGAGGTTATTCGCGGAGTAGATTATGTGCTTCACCAGGCCGCTTTGGGCTCAGTGCCTCGTTCAATCGCGGATCCCATTACATCAAATGCAGCGAATGTAACCGGCTTTTTGAATATGCTCCATGCGGCGAAGGAAGAAGGTGTCGCTAGTTTTACTTATGCCGCGAGTAGTTCTACATACGGTGATCACCCTGCGTTACCTAAGGTAGAGGAAAATATAGGTAATCCTCTTTCGCCTTATGCAGTGACCAAATATGTTAATGAGCTGTATGCGAGTGTGTATGCTAGAACGTATGGATTTAAATCTATCGGTTTACGCTACTTTAATGTGTTTGGTAAGCGTCAAGACCCTAACGGCGCTTATGCGGCTGTCATCCCCAAATGGACGGCTGCGATGATCCAAGATGAAGACTTATTCATAAACGGTGACGGTGAAACTTCGCGAGACTTCTGTTACATAGCGAATACGGTGCAAATGAATATTTTAGCGGCTACAGCCACTGATGATGCAAAAAATGAAGTTTATAATGTTGCTGTTGGTGATAGAACAACATTAAATGATTTACACAAAGCAATAGGGAATGCTTTATCAGATAATGGTATTGAAGTTAATAAGCAACCAATATATCGCGATTTTAGAGCTGGAGATGTTCGTCACTCTCAGGCTGATATAAGCAAGGCTGAAAACAAGCTGGGTTATGCTCCTAGTTATAGAATTGCCGAGGGTATAGAAGAAGCAATGCCTTGGTATATCGTTTTTCTTAGGAGTTAATATGAAGATCTTAGTTACTGGCGGCGCAGGCTTCATAGGGTCAGCTGTTATTCGCCATATAATCAACAATACCCAAGACTCAGTTGTAAATGTTGATAAGCTAACATATGCAGGTAACCTTGAATCACTTGCAAGTATTGAAGACTCATCTCGTTATGCATTTGAGCAAGTGGATATCTGTGATGCGCTTGAACTTGCTCGTGTTTTTGAAATGTATAAGCCAGATGCCGTGATGCATTTAGCAGCTGAATCCCATGTTGACCGCTCAATTGATGGACCCTCAGAGTTTATTCAAACTAATATCATCGGCACTTATACTATTTTAGAGGTGGCTCGCACCTATTGGATAGCGCTTGATGAGCAAGCAAAAGCTTCTTTTCGGTTTCATCATATATCTACGGACGAGGTATATGGAGATCTTGAAGGTACGAGTGACCTTTTTATCGAAGAGACTCCTTATTCTCCAAGTTCTCCCTATTCAGCCTCTAAAGCTTCAAGCGACCATTTGGTTCGAGCATGGAAAAGGACTTATGGATTCCCTACAATTGTCACAAATTGTTCCAATAACTATGGGCCATATCACTTTCCTGAAAAACTAGTTCCGCACATGATTTTAAACGCTTTAGAAGGTAAAGCATTACCGATTTATGGGAATGGACAGCAAATTCGGGACTGGCTTTTCGTAGAAGACCATGCCAAAGCGCTACATCTTGTGGTGACAAAAGGAGAGGTTGGAGAGACCTACAATATTGGTGGTCATAATGAGAAAGCTAATATAGAAGTTGTGAAAATAATATGTGCTCTACTCGAAGAGCTTGTACCTTCTAAGCCGAACTGTGTTGATAAATATGCGGATCTTATAACTTTTGTAAAGGATAGACCTGGTCACGATGTTCGTTATGCTATTGATGCTAGCAAAATTGAACGTGAACTTGGTTGGACCCCGGATGAAAGCTTTGAATCTGGGATTCGGAAAACGGTTCAATGGTACCTAGAAAACGAAGGATGGTGGCAGCGAGTTCTAGATGGTAGCTACAATCTTGAGAGAATTGGTGGGAAAGTATAATGAAAGGAATTATTCTGGCGGGAGGCTCAGGAACACGCCTTTACCCTATTACTATGGGAGTCTCCAAGCAGCTTCTACCTGTCTATGACAAACCGATGATCTACTATCCGCTTTCTGTGTTGATGTTAGCAGGCATCCGCGAAATCCTAATTATAACTACACCAGAAGACAGTGATTCATTTAAAAGGTTGTTAGGTGATGGCTCCCAGTTTGGTATTAGTCTTGATTACACTGTTCAACCTAGCCCAGATGGTTTAGCTCAAGCGTTCATAATCGGTGAAGAGTTTATCGGTGATGACGATGTTTGCCTGGTGTTGGGAGATAATATTTTTTATGGTCAAGGCTTCTCTCCTAAATTAAAACATGCTGTTGAAAATGCAAAACAAGGTAATGGTGCTACCGTTTTCGGTTATCAAGTTAAAGACCCTGAACGCTTTGGCGTTGTAGAGTTTGATAATGAGCAAAAAGCGATCTCCATAGAGGAAAAACCGACTGCACCAAAGTCAAACTATGCTGTGACAGGCCTTTACTTTTACGATAACTCAGTAATTGGAAAAGCAAAACAGGTAAAACCTTCTGAACGTGGCGAGTTGGAAATAACTTGCCTCAACGAGATGTATTTGCGGGAATCATCGCTGAATGTTGAAATGTTAGGTAGAGGATTTGCTTGGTTGGATACCGGAACTCACGAGAGCCTCTTGGAAGCTGCACAATTTGTTGAGACAGTTGAGAAGCGTCAAGGTTTCAAAATAGCCTGTCTAGAGGAAATTGCACACAATAACGGTTGGCTCTCAGAGGAAAAATTAAAAGACGCGTCTCAATTAATGAGTAAAAATGGTTACGGACAGTATTTGAAAGGTCTTTTGGTACAAAAATGACAATAGCTCTCAATAATCCACTCTCTCCTGATTTGACTATATTAACTGAATATTTAAAGAAGGTTAATGAAAGTGGGTGGTACACTAACTTCGGACCACTTCACCAAGAATTGACTACAAGATTAGAGAGTTTGCTTGGCGTTGAAAATTTACTATTAGTATCAAACGGAACACTCGCAATACAAGTTGCTTGTAAGGTGTTAGGTATTAATAAAGCCATCACAACTCCTTTTAGCTTTGTAGCTACATCCAGCTCTTTATTGTGGCAAGGAATCGATATTTCATATTGCGATATTGACCCTCACAGTTTTAATTTGTGTGCATCCAATGTGAAAGAGCAGTTACTACGCGACAATGACGTTGATGGGATTGTCGCGACCCATGTCTATGGGAATCCATGTGATGTTCAAGCTTTCGAAAACTTAAGCCGTGAATGCGGTGTTAAGGTCGTTTATGATGCGGCGCATGCATTTGGGGTGGATTGCTTAGGACAGTCTGTGCTGAACTATGGCGATGCAAGTACGCTTAGCTTCCATGCTACGAAGGTATTTCACACTGTAGAAGGCGGAGCGATCGTCTTCAAACGAAAAGAAGACTATTTAAAAGCCAAGCAGTTAATTAATTTTGGTATTGGAAGTGATGGTAAACTCGGTGAGCCCGGAATAAATGCGAAATTGAACGAGTATCAATGTGCCGTTGGATTGACTCTTTTAGATCAAATTGAAAATGTATTAGATAAGCGTAAGATGCTTTTTGAAACTTACATTGGGCATTTAAACCAGGTCGTAAAATTACCATTATGGCATGAAAATTCATCATTCAATGGATCATATATGCCGGTTGTATTCGAAAGCTCAAAGCTTAAAGACCATGTGAAAAAAGCGCTAGCTGAACAAGAGATCCAAAGTCGTGATTATTTCTCACCTTCATTAGATGAGTGTTTTGGAGATGATCAAGTTATGTCAATTTCTAAATCACTAGCTCAAAGAGTACTTTGTCTTCCACTTCATTATTATATGAGCGTTAGTGATGTTGAAAATGTTGTTTCTGTAATTTCTAAGGTGTGTCAAGGAAAATGAAAAATGTTTTAGTTATTTCAGATAATTACGAGCTTGTTTCTTGTATACAAGAAACTGTTAGCCGTTTAAGCATTGATGCTCATTTTGAGTACAAATATAGCGCAATTAATAAAAAACCAGCACAACTTGACTCTCTCAGGATGAGTTCTGTTAACGTAAAAGATGAAAAAGTAATAAACAAGATCATTAGTTCTTTTGATCTAGTAATCTCGGCACATTGTAAGCAGATATTCCCGAAAAAATTGGTGGAATCTGTCCGTTGTGTAAATATCCATCCAGGACTAAACCCCCATAATAGAGGTTGGTATCCTCAGGTTTTTTCAATTATCAACAAACAGCCAGTTGGTTGTACCATTCATGAAATAGATGAGGATATTGATCATGGGAAAGTCATCTACCAAAAAGAAGTTGATATATACCAGTCTGATGATAGTCAAAGTGTATATAATCGTGTTCAACAGGCTGAAAAAGAGCTAATTGGTAAATACCTTAATCAGCTCGTTGAGGGTGACTATTCTTCAAGTCCTATGAGTGATGAAGGTAATTATAACAGCATCGATGATTTCAAAATGCTGTGCGAGCTGGATTTAAATAGAGAGGGGACTTTGGGTGAGCACATAGACTTACTTAGGGCCTTAACCCATGGTGAATATAAAAATGCTTTTTTTAAAAGTAAGGCTGGGGAAAAGATATACGTAAGTATATGTTTGGAAAATGGATTTTTTTGATGGCAAATTTAAGAGGTAATATTATTGCCAATTATATGAGCCAAGCGTATGTGGCTGTTATCGGGATTTTTTTTATCCCATTTTACATTGATTTTTTAGGCGCTGAAGCTTATGGGATAATAGGCTTTTTTGCTATGCTTCAGGCGTGGTTTGCTATACTGGATATGGGGCTGACACCAACAATTGCACGAGAGACTGCAAGGTATAGGGCTGGTGCAATCGCCCCTCATAATTTCTACTCTCTTTTTAGATTCCTCAGAGTCTTGTTTTATGGTATCGCAGTTATTGGCTATGTTTTTTTGAGCATGGGTACAAATTGGATTGCAGAGCATTGGCTGACACAAAACTCACTTTCGCAAGAGGACTTATCATTCTCTTTGGCTTTAATGGCGTTGCTGGTCCCTCTTAGATGGGTTACTGGGCTTTATCGTGGTTTAGTGATGGGGGCTGAAAAGCTTGTTTGGCTGGGGGCGTTTAATGCACTAGTTGCAACTTCTAAATTTGCTGGTGTCCTTTTAAGCATGTTCTTGTTCGGCTTCACTTTAAAGGTTTTCTTTATACATCAACTAATTGTGTCTCTTGTTGAAAATGCGACTTTAATGTTTAAATCCAATTCGATATTGCCCAAGCGCTTGAATTTACGAAGGGGGGTTAGTTGGTCGATAAAGCCAATCAAGCCACTGCTTAGATTTTCGATTACTATAGGTTTTACATCGTCAGTGTGGGTATTTGTCACCCAAACGGATAAGCTTATTCTTTCTGGGATTTTGCCTCTTAATGAATACGGCTATTTTACACTAGCTGTTCTCTTAGCTAATGGAATTATTATAGTCACCAATCCGATTAGCCAGGCAATTCTTCCCAGACTAACAAAGCTTTTCGCCGAAGGAAACAAGGAAAGCTTTATTGGGCTTTATCGCTCTTCAACCCAATTAGTTGCAATCATAGGTGGAGCTATTTCAATTACTATGGCAGTTTCCTCATATGAGTTAATATTGGCTTGGACTGGAAGCGAAGAGTTGGCAAATCATGCTTCGCCAATTTTAGGATTGTACGCAATAGGTAATCTTTTTTTGAGCATTGCGTCTTTTTCTTATTATTTACAGTATGCCAAAGGGGTATTGAAATATCACTTGATCGGCAGTATCGCAATTGTCTTGATTCTAATTCCTGCGATTTATATTTTCACAACAAAATACGGTAGCGTGGGTGCAGGTGTGGTGTGGCTGACGACGAACCTTGCTTTTTTAATGTTGTGGGTCGCATTCATACATAAAAAGCTTGAGCCAAACCTACATGTAAAGTGGGTTTTTAATGATGTTTTAAGAATTATAGTTCCGACGTTATTGTTGGCTTTTTTAGTGGATTACTTGTTGAGTTTTTTGTTTATTGATGGGCGCATTTTTCTAATGGTGAAGGTTTTTTTAATGTTCTCTTTCGTTTTGTTTTCTTCAGTAGCTTTGTCGAGTGAGTTCAGTTTGAATTTTTTTCTAAGAAGAAAAAGGTTTGTTCTTAATGTTTAGTAAATTCAAGGTTAGTGTTTGTGTTGTTACATATAATCAGCAGGATTTCATATCAGATTGCTTGGTAAGTATTTTAGAGCAGGATGTTGACTTTGATTTTGAAATTATAGTTAGTGATGATATGTCAACTGATGGGACAAGAGATATTATCAAATCATTTGCTAAAGATTACAACAATATTAGACCGGTACTCCGAGAGTCAAACTTGGGACCCCTTAAAAATTTTGTTATGACTCATGACTTAGCAGAAGGAGAATATGTTTGCCATATTGACGGCGATGATGTGATGTTGCCTAACAAGCTAAAAAGTCAGGTCAGAATTCTTGATAAGTTCGCTGATATTTCTCTCGTGGCTCATCCTGTAAGGGTAATTGGGCAAGAGTTATTGATTGGTGCCTCAAAAAACTATCCAAAAGTTGGAACGATTGACGATTTGCTAATGTTTGGACCTTACTTTGTTAATTCAAGTACGATGTATAGGAATGGTTCGCTTAATAATAATTGTGAGATGGAGGTCGTCGATTTTAATAGGTTTATTGAGCTAAGTGCTGTCGGAAAAATTTACCTTTGCGACGACGTTTTAGGTATGTACAGAATACATGAAGCTGGAATATCAAAGGATAGTAGGTTTTTTGAGCAAATCCAGAGTTGCTATGATAGAGCCTATGATAGAGCCAAAGAGCTCGGTGCCGACGTAGATACCGTTGAACGGGCTAAGCTGTTGAGAAATAAGAAGTTGGCTATATCTTTTTTATTGAAATCTGACTTTGATTCATTTCGATTTTATATAAAAAAGAATTACAAAAATAAGTATGCAAGCGCTACCCATTTCTTGTTGGCGCAATTGAGTGAAAATAATCGAGTTCTTAAATTTATCAGGCAGGTTCATAGGTTTTTAAGATGATTTTTAGTTTAATAAAGCAAATAGTTAGACATGTCAATGTAAGAGTTAACCCTGCAGGATACCTGGAAGGGTTAGGCGTAAAAGTTGGTAAACGCTGCAGATTTTATTCATTACACCCAGGGGCGTTCGGTTCAGAGCCTTATTTAGTTGAGATAGGTGATGACGTCACTATTACTGCCGGAGTTCGTATAATCACACATGACGGTAGCACCTTCTTATTTAGACAAAAACACCCGAAGATTGATGTAATGGGTCCTGTGACTATAGGGAATAACACTTTTATTGGAATGAACTCTATAATTATGCCGGGAGTTAAAATAGGAGATAATTGTATAGTCGGTGCTATGTCGGTGGTCACGCGCTCAGTTCCAAGTGGGAGTGTCATAGCAGGAAATCCAGCAAAAGTTATAACCACTACTCAAGACTTTGAAAATAAGCTGCTAGAAAGGAGTTCTGAAACCGGTCATTTGGGGGAAGAGGAGAAGAAGACGATGCTCCTCAACATGAATACTGTGACAGACTCTTCCGGCAGAAAATGGAAATGCAAGCCTTAAAATAGCTTGAATTTAATAGATAATTATAATAATGAATCTACTATCAGCGTTGCCCCTCAAGGTTTTGTGGGTTTTCCTTTTTATCAATGCGATATCTTTCAATTTTTTCCCGAGTTTTACCACGAATCGCTTAGCTTTTCTGGCTCTAACTATTTTTTTTATACTTAGATATCGCTTTGTTTTTAAGCAAAAAGAGATTTTATTGTTGTTCTTTTTGCTTTCTCTTGCTTGTTACTCCATGGTTGTTTCTGTTTTAAACATTGGAGATACCACTCAGTTTAGCAGGTTGTTTCATTTCGCTTTGTTCTCTATTTTAGCGCCATTGATGCTTTTTAGGATGCTTAATAACGAATATGAGTTCCATTTGGCTGTTGTATTCGCAACTATTGCTCAAATTTTTTTCGTTTTTCTTACTTATACAAGTAGGAGCTTTAATGACGTACTTTTTTCAGTTGTACTCGCTAATAATAATTTTGGTGAAAGTTTAGGAAGAGCTCCTGGGCTATCAAGTTCTGGCGGGGCTACCTTGTCAGTCATTATTTCACTAGGAGCTTTTTCTATAGTTCGATTGGCAAAGTTTGGCATGAGTTCTTGGCATCTTCCCGTGCTTATTCTTATCTGCTTTTCTAATATTATTGTGGGTCGCACGGGCTTGATATTATCACTTTTTGCTCTAATGATGTTTTTTACTCGTTCGCGAGTTAATATGCGATCAATGCTTATGTTTTTATTATTAGCATTCGTTTTTTGGTTATTTATTGCTGATTTTTTGATTCAAAACGAACAATTTTTACAATATACATTGAAGTGGGCACTTTCTGGTTTGTCTGGAGATGGTACGGCTTCGGCCTTGTTAGCAATGGGATTGCCCAAAATGAGTATCTCACAATTGCTTCTTGGTACTGGTTCTGTAGTACTGCCAACTGGATTAAATGCTTCGGGTAGCGATATTGGATATGTCCAATCTATCTTCTCTCTTGGGTTGATAATCTCTTGTTTATTCTACTCTTTACTTTTTTGTTTCCTTTCATCTTATGCTAAAGGATGTAATGACGAAAAGTTCGCCTTTTTTATTATATTTTTGACTTTCTTTATTGAGGTAAAAGAGCCTTTTATTTTTAAATATTTTTATGTTTTTTATGTTTTTATGTCGCTATTACTTTTGAAGCGAGAGAGGGTATGATGAAAGGTAATGTTTTGCTCATAACTCCAACGGCGACTTTGTCAGGTGCTGAATCTACAGTAAAAAAAGTTGCGTTAGAGCTGAAGCGGCAAGGGCTAAAAGTTCATATTGTCGTTTTGTCCAAAGGTGATAATGGTCTATGGGCTGAGTTTGATGGTGAGGAAATGTTTTTTTTAAATTCCTCCCGAGAAGCTTTAGGCTTTTTAAAGAGTATTTTTTTGTTAATTTGGTGGAGAATTAGTGGAAAACGATTTCGCTACAGTTTTACTTCACATATTCATTGTAATGCCTTTGTAGGGTTGGCTCGAATGGTAAAGTTATTGCAGTGTAATGAGTCAGTATATAGAGAGTCGACAATTCCATTTGATTGGTATAAAGGCGCTAGGTTGTTTTCCTTTAAGGTGATGTATAAGTTTTATAATCACCCAAAAGTTCTTGTTTGCCAGACCAATGAAATGAAAGAGGAGTTAATACGGAATTGTGCCAAACCTCCCTGCGGTAAATATCAATGTAGTTCCTAACTGTATAGATAAAAACAGTCTGAAGAGAGGGTTGCTAGAGTTTAGTTTTAGCCCTTCTGGCGATGAGATTGTAGCTGTGGGTCGCTTGGTAAAAGAAAAGGATTTTGGCAATTTAATAACAGCTTTTTCCGAGTTGGTAAAGGTACACAGCAATCTAACTTTGAGATTGATTGGTGACGGACCCGAAAAACTATATTTAGAGGGGCTTGTATCTCAGCTCGAGCTCGGTGACAAAGTAATATTTCACGGTTTCAGTCCAAATCCCATACCTTATATGAAAGGCGCATGTGCGTGTGTTGTTTCTTCCAAAATAGAAGGATTTCCTAACACTTTACTCGAAATGATGGCTGTAGGGAGGCGAGTTGTTTCAACTGAGTGTGCTGATGGCATTCGGTCTTTGCCGGGGGTAGTTACGTGTAAAACTGAATCTAGTGACGAGTTGTGTGCGGCTATCCTTTGTTCTTTGAAACAAAGTAAGCGTGATTTTCTAAGTAGTGTAAGGGCTATGAGAAAGTATACCAATAGTATTGACGCGGAAGCTTATGTAAAGGAGTTGTTTTTTGATGAAAAATAAAATTTTAAAATATTTTTCTTTGCTGCTTTATTACTCTTTTTTTAAACATTTACCATCAAATTCTATGTGTTCTTTTTGTGTTAAAATGAGGTGTTTAATTTTAAGGTATATATTCGCTAGTGTTGGATATAATGTCAATGTGGCTTCCGGAGTTAGGTTTGGTTTGGGAAGCAAAGTGCATATTGGAAATAATTCGGGTATAGGTGAAGACTCATATATTGTGGCAATGGATGAGGTTGTAATTGGTAACGATGTTATGATCGCTCCCCAAGTTATGATTCTTACCGGGGGGCATGAGTATCAGCGGCCGGACTTATTGCTCAGGGAGCAGAAAATAACTATAGCTCCAGTTGAAATTGGCAATGATTGTTGGATTGGAGCGCGTGCGGTTATTTTGCCTGGAGTGAAGATTTGTAGCAGAGTTGTCATTGCATCGGGAGCTGTGGTGACAAAAAGTATAGACTCGCCAGGTGTTTACGCTGGAGTCCCTGCGAGGCAAGTAAGAGAGCTTTGAATTAATGAAAATTTTCCACTTAATTACTAATTTTTCTGAGCTCGGCGGAGCTGAGTCAATGCTGATAAGGCTTCTCAATCAGGATTTAAATAGTGAAATAATCGTAATATCTTTAATGGGGGCTTCATCAAACCTAATCGATCGTCTACCGTCAAATGTCAGAGTTATTGCGTTAAATGTCAAAACTGCCGCGGGAATGTTAGTGGCTGTTTTAAAATTGCGTTCAATAATTCCTTCTTATTCAAATCTATATTGTTGGATGTATCACGCTAATGTAGTTGGCTCATTATTGAAGTGCGCTCATCTAGGTAGGCTAAATTTGATATGGGGGGTTCGTCACTCCCTAGATGACTTTGAAGGTGAAAGCTTTAGTACTCGATTAGCTATTCGCTTGGGGGGCCTTTTAAAATCCACCCCTGATAGCGTTGTCCACTGTTCTAAGCGTAGTCAAAAGCAGCATTTAGCTTTTGGTTATAACACAGCTCTTGGCTCTCACTATATTCCTAATGGTTATTTATTTGAACACTCAGAGGTTCGTACTTTTTCCAGTCAATCGATTGTAATTGGAGCTGCTGGGCGGTTTCACCCATCTAAGGATTACCTGAACTTATTTAGCGCTCTAGCACCTATAGTCAGTTCTAATGCCTCATTAACACTGAAGGTGTGTGGCCGAGGAATGTCACCAGACAATAGTGATCTGATAGGTATTTTAGAGCAAGCTAGGTTTCCTCTGAATAGAATTGATCTGTTAGGAGAGGTATCTGATATGAGTCAGTTTTATGGGATTATTGATTTGTTCCTCTTAAGCTCTAAAACAGAGGGGTTCCCAAATGTATTGGCTGAAGCTTCAGCCTATGGCTGTGCTGTCATTAGTACTGATGTCGGTGATGCAAAAGAAATTGTGGTAGATCACTCTTGGGTTGTTCCTGCTTGCTCTAGTGAAAAGCTTGAGCAAGCCGTAATGCGTTTTCTTAATTTAAGCGTAGAAGATAAATTGAATATCACAAAGCAACAAATGAATCATGTAAGAAACAACTATTCTATCGATAAAGTTGCTCAAAGTTATAACAGGTTGTTACGAGGTTAAGTATGTGTGGGTTTGCGGGTTTTATTTCTAAACATGAGAGTTATGGTGAACCTACTCTTTTAAAAATGCTTGATAGGATCTCCCATAGGGGTCCCGATGATTTTGGTGTGTGGTCCAGTATGACGGGAGTTTATTTAGGTCATCGTCGCCTTGCTATACATGACCTTTCAGGTGCAGGTCACCAACCCATGCATAGCAACTCAGGCCGCTATACAATAGTATTTAACGGTGAAATTTATAATTTTGAAGAACTAAGAGAGGTTTTACCATCAGTAAGCTGGAGAGGTCACTCAGACACAGAAGTTATGTTACATGCCATTGAAAAGTTGGGACTAAAAGAGGCTCTTAAGCAATTTAATGGCATGTTTGCTTTTGCTCTTTGGGATAACATCGAGCAATCCCTCACATTGGCTAGAGATCGATTTGGGGAAAAGCCATTATATTATGGGTATGTAAACGGTCAATTTGTATTCGCATCTGAACTAACATCTATTGAGTCGGGATTTGGAGATTACTTATCAGTTGACGCTAATGCGCTGAGCGAGCAAGCGTCCTTTTCCTATATCCCAGCTCCTTTGTCTATATATAATGAAATAAAAAAAATTGAGCCTGGTTGCTTTGTGAAGCTTCGCGGGCACTCGCTAAGTAAATCAATTTCTTATTGGAAAGTTGAGTCCGTCATAGCTGAATCTCGACAGGATCTGGTTACAGACGAAAAAGAAGCTGTAAATCTCTTAGATGAAGCATTAAAAAAGGCAGTGAAGTTGAGAATGGCTGCAGATGTTCCTTTAGGAGCTTTTTTATCGGGAGGGGTTGATTCCAGTACAGTTGTTGCGTTAATGCAGTCTCAGTCAGATAAACCTATCAATACATTTTCTATAGGCTTTAATGTGCCAGGCTACAACGAGGCTGAATTTGCAAAAGAAGTTGCTAATTATTTAGGTACGACACACCATGAGAGATATTTTTCTAGGGAGGACGTATTAGATATAGTGCCTACAATCGCCGGTATATTTGACGAACCTTTTTCAGACGCATCTCAAATACCAACATTACTTGTCAGTAGAATGGCCAAAGAAAAAGTGACGGTCGCACTTAGCGGTGATGGTGGGGATGAGTTGTTTAGCGGTTATAAACGTTACATTGCAACTGTCGATATGTGGTCAAAAATTTCTAAAATACCAGCAAAAAAAGGAATCTCAGCGCTCATAAAAAATACACCTACTTCTATACTTAATAAGTTATTTTTCTTTTTAAGCTCTAGAGCTGAAGAGTACGGGCGACAAGGTGCGGTTGGTCCGAAAATTAAAAACTTTGCTGGGTGGTTAGATGCATCGTCAATTACCGATTTTTATGAGGCATCGATTACGCATTGGAAATTGCATGACGACTTGTTCTTAGACGATTTTACCACAAGTGATAAATGTGCATATAAGAAAGACATAGAGATAGCTTTGGAGTTTGGGGAATTTATGTTGTATTTAGATACAATAAATTATTTACCAGGCGATATTCTTACCAAAGTTGATCGTACCGCCATGCATGTCAGTCTCGAGGGGCGTATCCCAATGCTTGATCACAATGTTTTTGAGTTAGCTTGGAGAATGCCATATAGCATGAAGCAAAAGGGCTCTATGGGTAAATGGCCTCTAAAACAAGTCATGTATAAATATTTGCCTCGAGAACTCATGGATAGGCCCAAAATGGGCTTTGGGGTACCAATACATGAGTGGCTTAAAGATGAACTGAAAGAGTGGGCTCAGGATCTTTTATCTTATGAACGGATAAAACGGCAGGGCATCTACAACCCAAGCGTGATTAATAAATCTCTTGAGAAACATATATCAAACGAAGAAAATAACTCTGCAAAGTTATGGGATGTTTTGATGGTTCAAGCTTGGTTTGATGCAGATAAATCTCGAGAGCGAAGAATTAAATGAAAATTTTCGTAATAGGGGTTCTCCCATCATCATTGACAAATTTTCGTGGTGATTTGTTGAAAGAGCTTTCTTCTAAGGTTGAGCACGTTTTTGCTTTATCTAGTGGAGCTACAGATGAGGAAGTTGTAAAAATAAGTTCATTAGGTTGTACAAGCTTAGATTACAGAGTATCTAGAAATGGCTTGGATCCAATAGAGGATTTAAAAACGCTGAAGGACTTGAAAAGTTTGCTTACGCAAATAGAGCCATTAAAGGTGCTTAGTTACACTATAAAGCCCATTATTTGGGGGGGGCTTGCTTCTAGAGGTAAAAATGTAGAGCATTATGCCATGGTAACCGGTTTGGGTTATGCATTCCAATCCGGAGGAGTGCTAAGAAACTCTTTGGCTATGTTAGTGAAGACCCTGTATAAAGCAGCTTTAAGGGACTCAAAAGCAGTTATTTTTCAAAATCCTGATAACATGAAAGTTTTCGTTGATTGCGGTATTGTGCCTCTGGAAAAGTGTCACCTTGTAAATGGTTCTGGAGTGAATTTAGACAAATTTACTCCCGTTTCTTTGCCTAACACCAACCATTTTTTACTTATTGCGAGGTTGTTGGGTGACAAAGGAATACGAGAGTATTATGAAGCGGCGAAAATCGTTAAAGATAAATATCCTCATGCTACGTTCACGTTGGTTGGTCCAGAAGATCCATCTCCTAACGGTATTCAACTAACTGAAGTTAATCAGTGGGTTATTGAAGGGGTTATTAATTATCGAGGTGCTTTATCTGATGTTCGGCCTTCAATAGCCGCTTCACGTTTTTTTGTCCTACCTTCGTATCATGAAGGAGTACCCCGCACAGTGCTTGAAGCAATGGCCATGCAAAGACCAATATTAACTACAGATGTTCCTGGTTGTCGCGAAACGGTAGTCAATGGTGAAAATGGTTGGTTGGTTGAAAAAGCTAATGCATGGCAATTGGCTGAAAAAATGATTTGGATGATTGAACACCCAAAGCAAATTGAAAAAATGGCAACTAAAAGTCTTGAACTAGTCAAAGAAAAGTTTGATGTACACAAAGTTAACGCCGAAATTATTAAAATAATGGGGTTGGTTCCGTGAAAAGAGTGTTTGATTTGACGCTAAGCTTTACTGTTCTTGTCGTTTTATTCCCAATTATTTTGATTGTAGCCGTACTCATCAGATTGAAATTAGGATCTCCAGTTTTATTTAAGCAGGATAGGCCGGGTCTTAATGGGACAATTTTCAGAATGATGAAGTTTCGCACTATGTTAGATGCCAAAGACAAATACGGTAACTTACTACCCGATGATCAGCGGATGACAAAGTTTGGAGCTTTTCTTCGTTCTACCAGCTTAGATGAATTACCCGGGTTACTAAATGTCTTAAAGGGAGATATGAGCTTGGTTGGTCCGCGTCCTCTTCTCGTTCAATATTTGCCTCTGTATAATGATGAGCAGGCTAGAAGACATAATGTGCGTCCGGGGATAACGGGTTGGGCCCAAGTGAATGGCCGCAATGCTATTGGTTGGGAAGATAAGTTCAAGTTAGATGTATGGTATGTGGATAATCATTCCATGTGGCTTGATATAAAAATTCTATTTTTAACTATTAAAAAGGTTTTTGTACGGGAAGGGATTAGCGCCAGTGACCATGTCACTATCGAGCCATTCAAAGGAAATAAACGTTGAAAAAAATCGCTCTTATTGGCGCCAGTGGTCATGGTGAAGTGGTTGCTGAAATAGCAGAGCTGAATAGTTATTCGGTTGTATTTTACGATGACGCTTATCCAGATGGTGGTAATTTAGGGCCCTGGGAAATAAGAGGCTCAGTTAAATCCTTAAATTCTAACTTGGATAATTTTGAGTCTGTATTTGTCTCTATCGGTAATAATAATATTCGAGAGCGTATTCAGCTAGATCTTCAAAAGAAAGGCTGTAAAATTGCAACTCTAATCCACCCAGCGGGAGTTGTTAGTCGCTATGCCACATTAAAGCCAGGGACAGTGGTTATGGCTAACGCTGTTATTAACCCCTTCGCTTCGTTGGGGGAAGGTTGTATCGTTAATACCTGTGCTGTTATTGAACACGATTGTGGAATTTCAGACTTTGCTCATATATCACCAAATGCATCTTTGGCCGGTGGAGTTGTTGTTGGAACCAAATCTTGGGTCGGCTTAGGGACATCTGTAAGGCAATTGATTAAAATAGGTGATAATACGGTAGTGGGCGCAGGAAGTGTTGTTGTGCGTGATCTTCCTTCTAACGTTATTGCTTATGGTGTCCCCGCCGTTATTAAAGATTAAAGGAAACTATGTTAAATACCTCTTTTTCTCCTTGGCCGAGCTTCACTCAAGAAGAAGCTGATGCCGTTAGTAAAGTACTACTCTCTAATAAAGTTAATTATTGGACTGGAACCCAGTGTCGTGAATTTGAGAATGAGTTTGCTGCTTGGTGTGGCGCTGAGTATGCAGTTGCACTTGCTAATGGAACCCTTGCATTAGACGTTGCACTGAAAGCACTAGGAATTGGAACAGGTGATCAAGTGATCACTACTCCGCGTACTTTCTTGGCTTCTGCATCGAGTATTGTCACAGCAGGGGCAGATCCTGTATTTGCTGATGTTGATTTGAACAGCCAAGCAATTACTGCCGAATCGATAGAAAAAGTCCTAACTCCTAGCACTAAAGCGGTCATCGTTGTTCATTTGGCTGGTATGCCAGCAGAAATGGATGAAATTATGGCTTTGAGTGAGAAGCATGGCTTCTATGTGATAGAAGACTGTGCTCAGGCTCATGGTGCTAAGTATAAAGGCAAATCGGTTGGCAGCATTGGTCATATTGGAGCCTGGAGTTTTTGTCAGGACAAGATTATGACCACGGGCGGTGAAGGCGGTATGGTTACTAGCAACAGTGAAGAGTTGTGGCAAAAGATGTGGAGCTACAAGGATCACGGTAAGAGCTTTGATGCTATTTACAATCGTGAACATCCTCCAGGTTTTAGATGGCTGCACGAGAGCTTTGGTACCAACTGGCGCATGACAGAAATGCAGGCAGTAATAGGGCGAATTCAGCTGAAGCGCATGCCTGAATGGACAGCTAAGCGCCAGCAATACGGTGCCATGATCGATCAGGTAGCAAAGCAATTTAGTTGTGTGCGAACAGTAGTAGTGCCCGAATATAGTGAACATGCCGAGTATAAACACTATTTGTTTGTTGAACCTGAACACCTAAAAGCTGATTGGTCGCGAGATCGGATTTCGAAGATATTGCGAAGCAAGGTGTTCCCTGTATGCAGGGAAGTTGTTCAGAGGTTTACATGGAGAAAGCTTTTGATAACACGCCTTGGCGTCCAGAAAAGCGCTTAACTAAAGCTCAGTTGCTTGGCGAAACCTCGTTAATGTTTTTAGTTCACCCAACCTTAACAGAGGACGAAATGGAATTAACGACTAAAGCGATAATGACAACTCTTGAACAAGCACAGGCCTAAATTAATCGGGGTTACAATTTTAAATAATTGTGGCCCCGATTACTGATACAATATAAGCGCTTTATAAAGGAATAAACAAAGGCCAATCAGTGAGCAAATTTTTAAATTACATTTTTTCCTTGCCTCGTCCGCAGAAGCGGCTTGTTACTCTTACGATTGACGCTGTTTTTATTGCTGTCGCTTTTTGGGCATCAATTCTAATACGTTTAGATACTTTGAGCCCTATCTCAGAAGGGGGATTGTGGGGGGTATTAGCACTTCTAGCGCCTATCAGCATTTTTGCCTTTGTTAAGCTTGGTCTTTATAGGGCTGTATTGCGTTATATGTCGGTGCAGGCGCTTGGGGCCATTATTGGCGGCGTGTTGTTGTCCTGTATCGCCTTAGTCGCTTTAGCTTTCTTCACTGGGGTTAGCCTTCCTCGTACTGTACCCGTTATTTACGGTACCTTTGCCTTATTACTGGTTGGCGGAAGTCGCGTTGTGGTTAGGGCGCTTGTAGGTCGTTTTAATGGCTATCGTAAAACTCCAGTACTTATTTATGGTGCCGGCTCAGCCGGGCGTCAGTTGGCAACCGCGTTGACCCATGGTCCAGAATATCGTGTCGTGGGCTTTCTTGATGATGACTCTCACAAACAAGAAACTCTTATTCAGGGTTACCCTGTTTTTCCTCCCGCGCAATTACAAACCCTGCTTAGTAATGAACATATAGAAAAGGTATTGCTGGCCTTACCCAGTTCTCCTATTTCGGTGCGTAAGCGTATTTTAAATCAGCTTGAGCCCTTGGCCGTTGAGGTTCAGTCTATTCCAGGGATGGCTGATCTGGTTTCTGGAAGCACTATTTTGGAGCAAGTTCAGGATGTGGCGGTGGAGGATTTACTTGGTCGTGACCCAGTTGCTCCGAAGCCCATGTTAATGCAGGCGGACATTACCGAAAAGGTGGTCATGGTAACCGGCGCTGGCGGCTCTATCGGTTCAGAGTTGTGCCGACAAATTGTCCGCAACAAGCCTAGTAAGTTAATCTTATTCGAGCTTTCGGAATTCGGCCTTTATGCAATTGAAAGAGAGCTGCGCCAATATATTGAAGAGAATGATCTTCTTTTAGAATTGCTGCCTATTATGGGCTCGGTGCAAAGGCAAAACCGTGTAGAGGCGGTTATGGAAAGCTTTGGTGTACAAACCGTGTATCACGCTGCGGCATACAAGCATGTGCCCTTAGTTGAGCACAATGTTGTTGAAGGTGTACGTAATAACGTCTTTGGTACTCTTTATTGTGCCCAAGCGGCAATCAAGTGTGGTGTGGAAACCTTTGTGCTTATCTCTACGGACAAGGCTGTACGACCAACCAATGTGATGGGTACCAGTAAACGTATGGCTGAGTTGGTACTGCAGGCACTAGCTAAAAAGCAGTCTGACACTCGTTTTTGCATGGTTCGTTTTGGTAATGTATTAGGTTCTTCAGGCTCCGTTGTGCCGCTGTTTCGCAAGCAGATTAAGCAAGGCGGTCCAGTCACCCTGACGCATCCCGATATCACTCGCTATTTTATGACCATTCCGGAAGCTGCACAGTTGGTGATTCAAGCCGGTGCCATGGGCTGTGGTGGCGATGTGTTTGTGTTGGATATGGGAGAGCCCGTTAAAATTAAGGATCTTGCTACCAAGATGATCCGTTTATCCGGCCTGACGGTGCGCTCGGATTCTAACCCAGAAGGTGATATTGAAGTTATCTGTACCGGTTTGCGCCCGGGTGAAAAGCTTTACGAGGAGCTGTTGATTGGTGATAACGTTGAAGGCACTACTCATGAGCGCATCATGACGGCACAAGAAGTTATGCTGGATTGGAGCGAGTTAGAAGTCATTATTAAGCGCTTAGACGAGGCTTGCCATAACTTTGATCACAAACAAATCCGAGAAACGTTATTAAAAGCGCCTACCGCCTTTACCCCCACAGACGGCATTTGCGATCTCGTTTGGTTAGAGCGACAAAAACAGCAATCGCCGATGGCGGATATCGTTAAAATTAAACGTTAATAAACTTGTCATAGTAATCTTGGTAGCGAGTTTGTATGCTAGCTATCAAGGTTGCTCAAATACTTACGTAAAAATCATATGAAAGCTGTTATCCCTGTAGCCGGTCTTGGTACACGCATGTTGCCGGCGACCAAAGCCATTCCTAAAGAAATGCTTCCCCTCGTTGATAAGCCACTGATTCAATATATAGTGAGCGAGTGTGTACGGGCGGGCATTAAAGAGATAGTGCTGGTAACTCACTCTTCTAAAAATGCCATTGAAAACCATTTTGATACCAGCTTCGAGCTTGAGGCAACCCTAGAGAAGCGGGTGAAGCGCCAGTTGCTTGATGAGGTGCGCTCTATTTGCCCAGAAGATGTGACTGTTATGCATGTGCGTCAGGGTGAAGCAAAAGGTTTGGGCCATGCCATTATGTGTGCCAGACCAATTGTCGGCGATAACCCCTTTGCGGTGATTTTGCCGGATGTAATCCTCGATGAATTTAGCGCCGATCAACGCAGTGAAAACCTGGCCGCCATGATCAAGCGCTTTAAAGACACTCAGACCAGCCAAATCATGCTTGAGGCGGTAGCTACGCAGGACGTAAGCAAATACGGTATTGCTGATATTAATGGTGCGCAAATTGAACCAGGTGAAAGCGCTGTAATTAAACACATGGTGGAAAAGCCTAAGGTGGAAGAAGCACCTTCAAACCTGGCCGTGGTAGGTCGCTATGTGCTATCTCATAATATCTGGCCGCTATTGAAGAAAACGCCCATAGGTGCGGGTGGAGAGATTCAACTTACCGACGCCATCGATATGCTGATCGAGCAAGAGCCGGTTGAGGCGTTTCGCATGAGCGGTATATCTCATGATTGCGGCGATAAGCTGGGTTATCTCAAGGCGTTTGTACGTTACGCACAGCAGCACCCAGATTTAGGTGATGCGTTTACCGCGCATCTAAAAAGCCTCTAAGGCATGGGCTGTAGGCTAAGCTTACAGCCGGCTTAGATAGCTTATACCTCATAAGCTTCCCTTCGCAGAACTTAATCTAACATTCATATCTATACGATAGTGTTTACCTAATACGAAATTATTTTTGAACCTAGTTTTCGCAGAAGATTGTTATGAAAATTACTATAGTTGGTACCGGCTACGTCGGTCTGTCTAATGCAGTACTTTTGGCGCAACACAATGAAGTGGTTGCCCTGGATATCGACAGTAAAAAAGTTGACCTGCTGAATAAGCAAGAATCCCCCATAGTCGATAACGAAATAAGCCACTTTTTGCAAAATAAACCGCTTAACCTGGTTGCCACCACGGATAAAGAAATGGCACTGCAGGGGGCTGAGTTCGTAGTGATAGCCACGCCCACCGACTATGACCCAGAGACCAATTACTTTAACACTCAAACCGTGGAAAAGGTGATTGAAGATGTGCTGCACATTAACCCGGCCGCGCTGATTGTTATCAAATCAACCGTGCCCGTGGGTTACACTAAAAGTATCAAGGAAAGGTTTGGCGTCGATAATATTCTCTTTTCGCCTGAGTTTCTGCGTGAGGGCAAGGCGCTACACGACAACCTATATCCATCGCGTATTATTGTTGGTGAGCAAAGCGAGCGTGCAGCTAAGTTTGCGGCTCTTTTACAGCAAGGTGCAGAAAAGCCCGATGTGGATGTATTACTGACAAATTCCACCGAAGCGGAAGCCATAAAGCTATTCTCCAACACTTACCTTGCCATGCGTGTGGCCTATTTTAATGAGCTGGACAGCTATGCTGAGTCTCATGGTTTGGATGCCCGTCAGGTTATTGAAGGGGTGGGTTTAGACCCGCGTATCGGCAGTCATTATAATAATCCTTCGTTTGGCTACGGCGGTTACTGCTTGCCAAAAGATACCAAGCAGCTATTGGCCAACTATAAAGATGTGCCGAATAACATGATCCGCGCCATAGTAGATGCCAACACTACCCGTAAGGATTTTATCGCCGATTCAATCATTAAACGCGCACCTAAGGTTGTGGGTGTGTATCGCCTGGTAATGAAGGCCGGATCGGATAATTTCAGGGCATCGGCGATTCAAGGCGTAATGAAGCGTATTAAAGCCAAGGGTATCGAAGTGCTGATATATGAGCCTACACTCGAGTCGGACACCTTTTTCCATTCTAAGGTCACCACCTCGCTTGAGGAACTCAAGCAGTGCTCTGATGTCATAATCTCCAATCGTATGACCGATGAATTGAGTGATGTCGCGGATAAGGTGTACACTCGCGACTTATTTGGCAGTGATTAATAAGGGTAGCTATGAAGTATTTAGTAACGGGCGCCGCGGGTTTTATCGGCGCCGCGGTAAGTGACAAGCTATTGGCACAGGGCCATGAGGTTGTTGGTATAGATAACCTTAATGATTATTATGATGTTGCCTTAAAAACGGCGCGCCTTGAGCACATAAAGCACGAACGTTTTAACTTTGTTGAGTTGGATCTTGTTCAGCAGCAGGCGCTGGCGCAACTGTTCGAGCAGGAAAAGTTTGACCGCGTTATTCATTTGGCGGCACAGGCCGGTGTGCGTTATTCCATTGATAATCCGCATGCCTATGCCGAGAGTAACCTGGTTGGCCACCTCAATATCTTGGAAGCTTGCCGTCATAACCGGATTGGGCACTTAGTATATGCGTCATCCAGCTCTGTCTATGGTTTAAATGAAACCACGCCTTTTTCTACCAGTGATTCCGTTGACCACCCGGTTTCACTCTATGCGGCCACCAAAAAGTCCAACGAAGTCATGGCTCATAGCTATTCTCATTTATATGCGTTGCCAACTACCGGGCTGCGCTTCTTTACCGTGTATGGCCCCTGGGGTCGCCCGGATATGGCGCCTTATATTTTTACCAAGAAAATCCTCAACGGCGAAACCATAGATGTGAATAACCACGGTGATATGTGGCGCGACTTCACCTATATCGACGATATTGTCGAAGGTGTGGTGCGTATTGCCGATGTGGTGCCCGAGCCGAACCTAGAATGGAAGGTTGAGTCTGGCTCACCGGCCACTAGCTCTGCTCCTTACAAGGTTTACAATATCGGCCACGGTAGCCCGATTAATTTGATGGACTTTATAAAGGCCATTGAAGACGAGCTGGGTATCGAAGCGGTGAAAAACTTCCGCGAAATGCAGCCGGGCGATGTGTATAAAACCTATGCCGATACCGAAGACCTTTTTTCTGCGACCGGTTATCGTCCAGAGGTCGATGTTACCTCCGGGGTGAAGCAGTTGGTTAAATGGTACAAAGGCTTTTACGCCTAATTTAAAGCAGGGAAAGGTATGGCTATCTTGGTCACCGGAGGAGCTGGCTATATCGGCTCACACACGGTACTTGAGCTGCTCGAACAGGGCAGCGAAGTGGTGGTCTTTGATAACCTGAGCAACAGCTCGCAGGAGTCGCTGCTTCGCGTCGAGGCGCTTACTGGTAAGGCGGTGACCTTTGTTCAGGGCGATATTCGCGATAAAGCGGCCTTGGATAAGGTGTTTAGCGATCATCATATCACCGCCGTGGTACATTTTGCCGGCCTTAAGGCTGTGGGCGAGTCGGTGAGCAAGCCGGTGATGTATTATCAAAATAATGTTCAAGGGTCGCTTACCCTGATTGAAGCGATGCGTGATGCCGGAGTGTTCTCTTTGGTATTTAGCTCATCCGCCACGGTTTATGGCGACCCGCAAACCTTACCCATAGATGAAAACGCTCCGGTAGGCGGTACCACCAACCCTTACGGCACCTCTAAATTGATGGTGGAGCAGATTCTAGAAGATGTAGCCAAGTCCGACCCTCGTTGGCGTTTTGCTATCTTGCGCTACTTTAACCCGGTTGGCGCCCACCACAGTGGGCAAATAGGTGAAGACCCTAACGGCATTCCCAATAACCTCTTGCCTTATATCTCTCAGGTAGCCGTAGGTAAGCTGGAGAAACTGGCGGTATTTGGGGATGATTACCCAACCAAAGACGGCACTGGAGTGCGCGATTACATTCATGTTGTCGACCTGGCCTTGGGTCACCTTAAAGCCCTGGACTGGCTTGCTGAACACAGCGGTGTGCATATTTATAACCTGGGAACCGGCAACGGTTACTCGGTATTGGAAATGGTGCAGGCCTTTGAGCAGGCGGCGGATAAACCCGTACCCTATCAAATCGCCCCGCGTCGCGATGGCGATATCGCCACCTGTTATGCCAGTGCGCAAAAAGCTTTGAATGAGCTGGGATGGCAGGCAGAGCGCGGCTTAATGCAAATGATGCAGGATGCTTGGCGCTGGCAAAGCCAAAACCCCAATGGTTATGAGTAATAACCTGTAGGTCGGTGCTCTGCGCCGACAAAGCTAACTATGTGCATATTTGTCGGCCTAAAGGCCGACCTACAACGTGCATTTGCGCCCCCTTTGTAGGTTGGTGCTATGCGCCGACAAAACTAATTATGTGCATATTTGTCGGCCTAAAGGCCGACCTACAACGCCTTAGGTCGCGATTTCTATCTTCACTTCGCCTTTGAGGCTTTCTTTTAGTTTATCCGCCAGCGCTTGCTTTGCCTCTGTATCGCCATGCACTATTTTGATATGCTCGGGCTTCTTCGTCATGCCGCTAACAAATCGCACTAAATTGGCCTGATCCGCATGGGCGCTGTAACCGCTAATGGTATGTATCTGTGCTTTAATATCGATCCTTTGCTTATTTAACACCACATAACCACCGCGCGGGCCGTATTTTTGAATATCACGTCCGGGAGTTCCCTGGCCCTGATAGCCGACAAAGATCACATCGGTACGGGGGTCCTCTAAAAAGGCTTCCAGATAATTCACTATGCGCCCGCCGCTGCACATGCCACTGGCGGCAATCACAATTGCCGGTTTTTGCCTCTGCTTAAGATAATTCAGGGTTTGCACATGCTCCTGATGACTATCCAGGGTATACAGGTGTTCAAAGTTAAGAGGATGGCGGCCCTTGGCCACACGTGCCTTGGCTTCTTTATCCCAGAGCGATTTAAAGTGTCTATATTCGCTGGTGAAATTGGCGGCCATTGGGGAGTCGATTATCACCTCAATATCCCGCCAAAAAGAGCGTCTTGGAGCGCTGTGGATGATCTGCTCCAGCTCATACAGCAGCTCCTGAGTTCGGCCTATGCTAAAGGCGGGAATAAGCACCACGCCGTTATCGCGTACCGCCTTTTCAATCACTTCCTTAAGTCGTTTACTGCGGTTTTTCCGCCCCTGATGCAGGGTATCGCCATAGGTAGACTCAATCACCAGGGTGTCGGCCTTATAGGGTGGTTTAGGTGCTGGCAGCAAGGGCGTGTGAGGCGCGCCTAAGTCTCCGGAAAACACCACTCGTTGTGCCTGCTTTCCTTGGCCTACGTCGATTTCGATATAGGCGGAGCCGAGAATATGTCCGGCCCGTTGCAGGCGAAAGCGAACTGGGGTCTTAAATTGGTCCAGCATCTGCCACTGTTTAAAGGGGATGGGTACCAGTTGCTGGTGAATAAGGCGCAGGCAGGTGGCAACCAGTTGCTCATCTTCGGTGACGCCAAGTTTGAGAGCATCTTCTATGACGAGGGGAAGCAGGGCTGCGGTGGCTTCGGAGGCGTAAATCGGGCCGCTAAAACCGGCGGCAAGTATATAGGGGATACGACCCACATGGTCGATATGGCAGTGGGTTACTAGGAGTGCCCGCACCGTACTGATATCAAATTCGATGCCGAGATCCTGGCGCGCTTCAAGCCCTTGAAACAGGCCGCAGTCGACCAATAAGGACTCGCTCTCGCTCACCTTCAACTGGTGGCAAGAGCCGGTCACGCCATTTACCGCTCCGTGGTGAATGATTTCCATTGCTACTCATAGGCTTAATCGGTACATACCTATTACTATAGGTGAACCGCACACCAGTGCAATGGGCTTATCTATCGAACACTTAGCGCTAGAGTGCGATTTCCTCTTCGCTCAGGAGGCGATACTCACCCGGCGCCAGATTAGGGTCAAGCTCTATGCCGGCAATGGCTTCGCGGTGCAAGGTCACCACCTTGTTACCAACCGCGGCCAGCATGCGCTTAACCTGATGGTATTTGCCTTCGACTATATGCAGGCGAATTTGGTATGGCGCCAACACTTCCACCTTGGCCGGCAGGGTGAGGTCGCGCTCACCATGGAGCTGTACGCCTTGCTCTAGCTCGCTAACCGCTTGCTCTGAAAGCGGCTCAGCCAGCTCGACCAGATAGGTTTTGAATTTTTGCTTTTTCGGGCTGGTGATCTGGTGGCTCCATTGACCATCATTGCTGATCAACACCAGACCCGTGGTGTCTATGTCCAAGCGTCCGGCAATGTGTAACTCGCTCAGGTTGGGCTCATCGAGCAGTTCAAACACAGTGGCGTGAAGCTCATCGCTATTGGCGCACACATAACCTTCCGGCTTATTGAGCATAAAGTAGCGTATCCCTTGATAGGTGAGAATCTCACCATCGAGCATAATTTCATCTTGTTCAGTCACTGCTTGATCAAGCTGCCTTGTGACTTCTCCGTTGACGGTGACACGCTTTTTCTTAATGGCGGCTTTGGCGTGAGTGCGCGGAATTTCCGCCAGGTTGCTAATAAACTTGTCTAATCGGCAGGGGAACTTCATTGGGGACGGGCTTAAACTTGGTTACAATGGCGCGAGTATAGCCCATGCCGCATAGTGAAAACAGCCACCTTGAGTAAAATCCTCGACCAATACAGCCAGCTTATTGGCAATAAAGAGATCCTCGCCGATCCCGTGCAGTTGCGTGCGATCAAGGCGTTGGCAAAGCTGGCTGCGGAACTGGAGGTAGACCAAGCATCCCCTCGCTTTTTCTGGCAGCGCAAACGCCTTATTCACGGGCTTTATTTACATGGTCCGGTAGGGCGGGGCAAGTCCATGCTGATGGACTTATTTTATGAGCAGATAGCGATAGCAAATAAACAGCGCCTACACTTTCATCACTTTATGGCCTGGGTGCATGAGCGCTTGCGGGCATTGCAAGGGACTAAAAATCCCATGCGACAACTTGCCAATGACTATGCGTCGCAGACACGCTTGCTCTGCTTTGATGAATTCTTTGTCAGCGATATCGGTGATGCCATGATCATGGCACGCCTGTTCGAAGCCCTGTTTGCCGAAGGCGTGGTACTGGTGGCAACCAGTAACTGCCAGCCCCGTGAGTTATACCGCAATGGCCTGCAGCGCGCCCGTTTTGAGCCGACAATTGCCTTAATTGAAGCGCATTGTCAGGTCTGTGATGTCAGCGGCGAGCAAGATTATCGTCTGCACGGGTTTAACGGCTTTCGGCATTTTATCGAGTATCAGCCGGAGCGCCTGTTGCAGCGTTTTAGCAAGGAGCAAAAACAAGCTGCCCACAGCCAGGCCTTATTTATCCACCATAGGGCCGTGCGTTTTCAAGCCCTCGGTGAGCGCGCCGCCTGTATCGATTTCCTTGAGCTATGTGGGTTGGGGCGCTCCAGTGCCGATTATATGTTTCTCGCCCGGCGTTTCGATGTGCTCTACGTGGATAAGGTACCCTTGATGGGCGTGGAAAAAGTACAACACTTTACCGCTCAAGGCATTGAAGAGGGCTACATTCGTGAGCGGGAGCAGATCAGCCATGCTCTGTTTGACGATGAGGCAAGAAGGTTTATCGCGCTGGTGGACGAGTTCTACGACACGGGTAAGTTGATTGTCATTGCCGCTCAAGGAGGGCTGACGCATTTATACCAGGGTGAGCGTTTGGCGTTTGAATTTGCCCGTACCCAGTCGCGTTTGATCGAGATGCAGCGCTGGCCATTACCCCTGTAGGTCGGGGTTCACCCCGACAAAGATGCACCATTTTTTGATATGTCGGCGCAAAGCACCGACCTATAAGGTGCGAGGGGAGGAGCTACAACCAGATCTTTTGCAGCTCTTGCCACTGCTTCTCAAACTGAGAACTGGGCTTGGCGGTAAAGTTAGAGCGCACAAACTGGTTCATCTTGCCTTCCACATAGGCAAGGAACAGGTTGGCTAATGTGGCTTCGTCGCTGGCAAAAGCCTTACCTTCGCGCAGCTTACGTTCACGTAGAACTTGCTTAAACTGGGTTTCCAGCTTTTCAAACAGGCTTTGGATGCGCTCGCGCAGACGCTCATTTTCCCCTTGCAGGGCGTCGCCGGTCAGGATGCGGGTGATGCCCGGATTCTTCTCGGCAAAAGCCAACACCAGCATCAGCATGTTATACACGCGGCTTTGCGTTTCTTTTTCGTTTTCTAAAATGATGTTGATGCGTGAGAGCAGGGTGTCTTCGATAAACTCGATTAAGCCTTCGAACATACGTGCCTTGCTTGGAAAGTGACGATACAGCGCCGCTTCCGATACCCCCACCTCAGCTGCCAGCTTGGCGGTGGTAATACGTTGACCCGGGCTAGTCTCTAACATTTGCGCTAGTGATTGGAGAATCTGCTCTTTGCGATTAGTGCGGCGTGTGGCAGCCATGGCGTTCCTTTTTAAAGCTCTTTAGTGGTCTTTGACCTTTATTATGAACGCCATCTTAATGCTTTCTGAAATCCCTTTCCAGTCTTTTGCATGCTTTAAATCAACTTTGCAGCAATATTTTCCATGACAGTGAGCGCTAACTTATGCTTGTCGGTTAATGGCAGGCTTAGTTCGCTGTCGGCGCTAAACAAGGTCAGAGCATTGCTGTCGCTGTTAAAGCCTTGTCCCTGTTTCGCCACGTCGTTGGCACAGATCATATCCAGGTTTTTATTGCGCAATTTGCCCTTGGCATAAGTAGCAACATCCTGAGTTTCGGCGGCAAAACCTACGGTAAACGGACGCTGCTTTGTTAAGGCGGCCACGTCGGCAATAATGTCCGGGTTTTTCACCAAAGTCAGGGTCAGCTCCTCCCCTTGTTTCTTCATTTTTTGTTCGGCGATATCGGCGGCGCGATAATCTGCAACCGCGGCACAGCCAATAAAAATATCCGACTGCGGCGCCAAGGCCAATGCTTGTTGGTGCATTTCCAGTGCGCTTTGAACACCATACACCTGGCATTGCGCCGGTGGCGTCAGGCTCACCGGGCCGGAGATCAAATTCACCTTAGCGCCCAGAGCCAGTGCCGCTTCGGCCAGGGCATAGCCCATTTTCCCCGAGCTGTGATTGGTAATATAGCGCACCGGATCGAGCGCCTCGCGGGTTGGTCCGGCGGTGATGGTGACGGTTTTGCCCGCCAACACCGGCTCGTGGGCGGGTGTGCAGATAAGCTCTACCAATTCCATTGGCTCCAGCATACGTCCGGCACCCACATCGCCACAGGCCTGCTCGCCGCTGCCCGGGCCCCAAATGGCGACACCGCGTTGAGCCAAGGTGGTTAAATTCGCTTTGGTGGCCGGGTGGGCATACATTTGTTGATTCATCGCTGGAGCGATGGCAACGTCGGCATCCGTGGCCAGCAATAAGGTGGTGAGAAGATCATCGGCAATGCCGGCAGCCATTTTGGCAATGATGTTCGCCGTTGCTGGGGCAACTAAAATCAGATCCGCCCATTTGGCAAATTCGATATGGCCCATGGCCGCTTCGGCTTGAGGGTCGAGCAGGGAGTCCGACACCATTTCACCGGACACCGCCTGCATGGTCAGTGGCGTGATAAAGTGTTTGGCACTGTCGGTCATCACCACTTTAACCTCACAACCGCGCTCTTTAAGGCGACGTGTTAACTCGGCACATTTGTAGGCGGCAATGCCGCCGCTGATCCCAAGGACCACTTTTTTGTTTTGCATAGCGAACAATAATTCAGTTGATATTTAAACGGGTATAACGCCCCAAACTGGGGTAAAAGATACCAGATGTCGGCCCCTTGCACTATAGTTTAGCAATTAGCAAAGCAAGGAGTGCTTATGCGTATCACCGACATCCCCCAGGCGCAAAGGCCGCGTGAGAAGCTGCTTGCCAGCGGCGCTCACAGCTTATCCGATGCCGAATTACTGGCCATTTTCTTTCGTACCGGTGTGCCCGGCGCCAATGCCGTGGAGCTGGCGCAGCAGGTGTTAAGCCACAGCCAGGGGCTGTCGCCCTTGTTGAGCGCCGAGCATGATGATTTTTGCCGCTGGCGCGGTATGGGCACGGCTAAGTATGTGCAATTACAGGCGGCCATCGAGTTGGCAAGACGACATTTGCTCAGCGCCTTAGAGCGCGACACCTTGTTTGATTCGCCGCAGGCGGTGCGTGATTTTTTGCTGCTTGAGCTAAAAACTCAGCAGCGGGAGCAGTTTTTAGTGCTGTTTTTAGATGCGCAGCACCGCTTAATCACCAGGGAAGTCTTGTTTCAGGGCACCATAGATGCAGCGTCCGTCTATCCTCGCGAGGTGGTAAAGGCGGCGCTTAAACACAATGCGGCAGCGGTGATCTTGGCTCATAATCATCCCAGCGGCGTGGCCGAGCCCAGCCAGGCGGATAAACTGATCACCCATAAACTCACTCAGGGGTTGGCGCTGGTGGATATTCGGGTGCTGGATCACCTGGTTGTAGGCGGCAGTCAATGCGTGTCTTTTGCCGAGCAGGGACTGCTCTAAACGCTTTCCGTTATTTGTTGTTCCTTTCAGAGTATGTACTTAGTTCACACCGCGAGCAGAAGGCGTTTAGATGGTGCTCAGAGTAAAGCGCAAAAATAAACGCCTTTAGTGCAATTTAAATGCAGTTTTTGCTTTCCCTTTGCCGCCTAGATCTCTATAATTGGCCGCTATCAAAATTCATACATGAGCTGATTCTGAGATCAGGTTTCTTGATCTTTGCCTGTCTATGCTGTATAAAGAGCGCCCTTCGATTTATCCCGGGGCAGTATACAAAAAGGCCATAAGGGAAAATTAAGCTCGAGCGAAGTTATTGGAGATAAATAGACATGTCTAAAGTCTGTCAAGTTACAGGTAAGCGCCCAGTGGTAGGTAATCACCGCTCACACGCGCGCAATGCGACTAAGCGTCGTTTCCTACCTAACCTACAAACTCACCGTTTTTGGGTTGAAAGCGAAAAACGCTTTGTATCACTACGTACTACTACTAAAGGTATGCGTATTATCGATAAGAAAGGCATCGACGCGGTTCTAGCAGAAGTCCGTGCTCGCGGCGAAAAAGTTTAAGGAACCTAAGTCATGCGCGATAAGATTCGTCTAGTTTCAACTGCCGGTACTGGTTACTTCTACACTACCGACAAAAACAAGCGTAACATGCCTGAAAAAATGGAGATCAAAAAATACGATCCTAAAGTTCGTAAGCACGTGATCTTCAAAGAAGCGAAAATCAAGTAATTTGATTCTTAGCTTTTACAGCATATGCTAAAAAACCCGACTTTATGTCGGGTTTTTTGTTGCCTGATTTTTATTCCTTTAATTCGGATTCTTCGTTGCCTGCAACTGCGGATTTTTGCTTGAACCGTTTTGTTGAGCATCTTTGATCAGCGACATTTTCGGCGGCTGCAACGCGACAATTTTCTCCCCTTGCTCCGGCGGTCGCTCCATATCCTCGGTAATGATACGCACAGATTTCTCGGCACCAATAATAAATAAGGGAATGGCCTCGGCATTAAATTCCTGGTATTGCTGCCAGTCAAATTCTTCACTTAAGCGTGTTGCACTGACCTTGCCGCCCTTGGCTATCAGGCTGCTGAGCTTGGCGTAGGAGCCATTATCGCCAAAGAGGATCTGCCGTGATAAGAAGGTTGCACTGTCTTTATTGGCTTTGGCGTGGTTTTGCGAAGACTTTAAAGAGAACACCTTATTCTCCCCCAGCAAATGGCTAAAGTATTGAATACCCAAGGCATTGTGATGGCGGTTTGGCGACAGGGCCAATACCTTATTGAGATTGCCAAGAGGGAGGTAACGCTCGGCATGCTCGGATTGCGGGTTGCCGTAGTAGCAGGGCAGGCCATCCATGCGTGCCATTTTGCAGTTTTCCCAGGCCGGATCGGAGAGATGCACATCTATGTCCTGATCTTTTAGGCCACGGGCAATGGCGCGAGAAACATGGTTGGCACCAATAAACAGCAGGGTTGATGGCGCCGGTTGGCGCACTTCCAGCAGTTTTGCTAAGGGTACGGCACTGAGACTGTTAAGCACGACTGTCACTATGATCACGGTAAAGATCAGCGGCACCATTTTATCGGCATCGAGGATACCGGCTTCGGCCATACTGAGGGCGAATACCGAGCCCACGGCTGCGGCGACTATGCCTCGTGGTGCTATCCAGGCCAGCATAATACGGGACTTTATCGGCAAGTCGCTGCCATAGGTGGAAAGCAAGATATTCAAAGGACGCGCTACAAACAGCACTATGGCGAGGAAGAAAAACACCTGCGCATCCAGAGCCAGTAAATCTGATAACTCCAGGCGCGCCGCCAAGAGGATAAACAGGGTGGAGATAAGGATCATGGACAAATCTTCTTTAAACTCCAGCACCGAGTCTATTTCCAAGTCATCCTGATTTGCTAACCAGATCCCAAATACTGTCACTGCCAGCAGGCCCGACTCATGACTGAGATGATTGGATACGGTGAAGCTGATCAGCACCAAAGCAAGGGTAAAGAATTTATGTAGATCGTAGGGCAGCCATTCACGACGAATAAGCTGAGTGGTGATCCAACCTGCGGCGGCGCCAAGTGAGAAGCCAACGCCTAAGGTGGTCACCAGGGCGCCCAAAGTATGGCTAAAGACATCGCTTTGACCTACCAGCATTACGGCCTCAAACACCAAGACAGCAAATAAGGCGCCAATGGGGTCAATCACTATGCCTTCCCAGCGCAGCACTCGGTCAATATCCTGGGTTGGGCGCATGGCATTGAGCAGCGGCGCAATCACGGTCGGCCCGGTTACCACTAATACGGCACCCAGTACCGCGGCCACCCGCCAGTCCAGCTCAAGCAGTAAGTAAGCGCTGGTGCTGATCACCGCAAAGGTCACCAGCATGCCCACAGAGCACAGGTTTCGTACTACTTTGCCTATGCCTTTTAGCTCTCGAAAGTGCAGGGTTAATGCGCCTTCGAACAGGATCACCGCCACCGATAAGGAGACCACGGGGAAAAGCAGTTCACCCAATAGCTCATCGGGTTTGAGTAAGGAAGTGGCAGGTCCGAGTAGAAGACCGGTAAGAAGGAGGAATAAAATCGCGGGAACGCGAAAGGCCCAGGCGAGCCACTGTGCAATAACGCTGCATAGCGCAATTCCTGCAATATAAACAGCTGACATAAAAACCCTTTTAATCTATCCGTGAAATTTAAGTATGAGGTAAGTGAGCATCGATGACAATGTCGCTCGGCAAAATCCTAACCTTCAGCTGAGCCTTTCCAGCTGTTTATCGTCTGATTGAAAATTAGTATCAGGTCTAATGTTTTTGTTTTGGTTTTAAATTCTACCCTTTCATTGTAAAGTGGTGGTTGTACGTAATATAAATAGGCTTTATGTTCTTTATTACCCCTTTATCCTTGATATTTAGTGACAGATCCGCATAATAACCTTCGTACATAAAATATTAGAGTGCTAATTAATTGTGGTTTTGTGCTTTATGGAGCCAAGCAAACCACAACTGTTAGTGCTTTTTCTTAACTCCCTTGGGTTGTGGCTAAGCCTTATGCGTCAGTCGCTGTGCTGGCCAACCCTAGTTAATCACGGTCCGCTCCATAGCGGCTTTTTTATTGTTTAAATTAGGCCCTTTTTTCTTCGTGATATCGCCACGGCGATAGGCGAGGCTATGAGTTGGTTTATCACCTAAAACCCTGTTGGTAAGGATGTGAAGCACATGCAAACGTTTAAATGGCAACGTATCGTACTTAAAGTGGGCAGCGCCTTAATTGCGCCGGAGCAAAATGGTTGCAGCTCCCGCTATCTGCTCAGCATTGCGCAGTTTATTGTTCGTTGTCGGGCGCAAGGCATTGAGGTGATCTTGGTCTCCTCCGGCTCGGTAGCCGCCGGCTCACACCTGTTTCCGGCCGATAAAGCGCGCTCAGTGGCGATGAAAAAAGCCATGGCCGCGGCGGGACAAACTGAGATGATGGCGGCCTGGGACCGATTTTTCGATTTTCCTTCGGCGCAAATCTTACTGACTCATGGTGACTTACGTGACCGTGAGCGTTATAAGAGTATTCGTGAAACCATTTTCACCCTGCTTGATCACGGTGTACTGCCGATTATTAATGAAAACGACACTGTGACCACGGATGACCTTAGGGTGGGCGACAACGATAACCTGTCCGCCATGGTTGCGGGGGCCGCCGATGCGGATGCCCTGATGATTTGCTCCGACGTCGATGGCTTATTCGATAAAAACCCGAATTTACACAGTGATGCTGTGTTGTTGCCCGAGATAGACAAGATCGACGATTCGATTTATGCCATGGCCGGATGCGCAACCAGTGCCGTGGGCACAGGTGGCATGAAAACCAAAATTGAAGCGGCAGAGAAGGCAACGTCGCACGGGATCACCACCTTTATTCTAAATGGTTTTAAGGAACAAACTTTTAATCGTTTGCTTGAGGGGGAGAATCCGGGCACTATCTTTATGCCGTATGAAAAGCCGATGCAGGAAGCGATTCACTGGCGCACACACACCGCCAGCGAGCAGGGTGAACTTGTAGTTGAAGGGAATTTTACCGAGCCTCTGGATAAAAATAGCAAACAGCTTAATCCCCATGAGATAGTTGAGGTGCGGGGCGAGTTTGCGGTCGGCGACACCATTTTAGTGCGCAGCGACGATGGCACTAAGCTGGCCAAGGCCAGGGCTAACTACAGCAGTTGTTTGCTGAACTTTATAGCCGAGAACGAAAGCACAGAATTCAGCGATGAGGTGCAAGATTCAATCGGCCCGATTATTTCAGATGAAGACATCGCAGTATTGGAGAAATCATGAGTTTAGTTAAGGATATTTCCGCCCAAGCAGCCAAGGCCGCCAAGGTACTGGCCTTGCTTGATACCGAGAGTAAAAATACCGTATTGCGCGATATGGCCAAGGCGTTGCGCGACAATAAAGAGCAGATTAAAACGCGCAATGAACAAGACCTTGCCCAGGCCCGTGACAATAACCTGGCCCCGGCCATGGTTGACCGTCTGACCCTGACCGATGCCCGTATCGAAGATATGGCCGTTGGTATTGAAACCATTGCCGAGCTTGACGATCCTGTGGGTCAATTACGCTCGTTAGGCGAGCGTCCCAATGGCATCAAAATTACTAAGATGCGGGTGCCGCTTGGGGTAATCTGCATGATTTATGAGGCGCGCCCGAACGTCACCGCCGATGCCGGTGCCTTGTGTTTTAAATCAGGTAACGCGGTAATTTTACGTGGTGGTAAAGAGGCACTGGCCTCAAGCATGGCCATCGCCGAGGTGCTGCATCAGGTATTAGAGCAGCATAATTTACCAACGGCGTTGATCTCGGTGATCCCAGATCCAGACCGTGGTCTGCTGATGGAGCTGATGCGCCAGCGCGAGACCATTGACCTTATTATTCCTCGCGGTGGTGAAGGCCTGATTAACTTTGTCACCGAGAACAGCACCATTCCGGTGATCCAGCACTTTAAGGGCGTATGTCACCTTTATGTGGATAAGGACGCAGATTTGGATATTGCCCTAAATCTGCTGTTGAACGGTAAAACGCAGCGCACTGGGGTATGTAATGCCCTAGAAGGTCTAGTGGTGCATCAGGCTATTGCCCCGCAATTTTTACCTATGGCTGCCAAGGCCTTGGCCGAAAAAGGCGTGCGTATTAACGCCGACAGCCAGGCGGCACAGTACTTTGATGGCGCCAAGGTGATAGGTGAAGACGAGTTCGGTGAGGAATACCTGGACTTAGAAATTGCCGTGCGCATGGTAGAAGACTTTAACGCTGCGGTGGCCCATATAGATCGTTTTGGCAGCTTTCATACCGAGGTGATCTGCACCCAAAATGAGCAAACGGCGGCGCTGTTCCAACGCAGTGTGGATGCGTCTGTGGTTATGGTGAATGCATCATCACGCTTCTCAGATGGTTCACAGTTAGGCTTAGGTGCCGAAATTGGTATTGCCACTACCAAGTTGCATGCCTACGGTCCTATGGGGCTGGAATCCCTTACCACGGAAAAATACCTGGTCAATGGTATTGGTCAGGTGCGTGACTAATAAGGATTCCTCTTAAATAAGAAGCCGCTTGATAGCGGCTTTTTTTATGCGTGTTGCGACTCGGCTGACAAAGCTTAGCTGACAAAGCGCTTTAAGCCATGCCTGCTTGGTTATCTCCATGCTGTGCCAAGACTTTCTTGGTATTGCATGGGAAGTTGGTAAAGACGCCATCTACCCCCAGTGCCTGCATGGTTAAAATATCTTCGTCTTTATCTACCGTGTAGGCATAGACCTCCAGCCCCCGCGCCTTTGCATCGGCGACAAACTGATGATTAACAAAGTTTTTATCCAAGTGCAGGCTATAGGCATTAAGACGCTGCGCAAATTCCGCATAGCCTAAGGGAATAGACGATGTTAATGCGCCAATTTTGACCCAGGGCAGATGTTGCTTCAACCATTGCAGTTGGTGGTGATCAAAAGAAGAAACAATAAGTTGATCGCGGTTGAGTCGGCCTTGGTCGACATTGTGCTCCAAGGTGCTGACCAGCTTATCGAGGGAAAAGGTGTGTTTTAACTCCAGGTTCAGCAGGGTCTTATTGCCTACCCAGTCAATCACATCTTGTAAGCCCGGCACCTTTTGTCCATTTCCGGCATCCACCCGCCTAATATCGGCAAAGGCGGTGGCATTAACCTTGCCTTGCCCCGAGGTGGTTCTGTCCAACCAGGAGTCGTGGATGATAACGTAGTCATCCAAACAGCTTTGCAGATCTACTTCAATGCCATCGACACCTATGTCTAACGCCGAGTTAATGGCGATTTCGGTGTTTTCCGGGTGGTTGCCGCTGGCTCCGCGGTGTGCAAAAACCTTCATTTTGGTTGCCTCGAGACTGACCAGGTTTCAAAAAGGGCAGCGCTGACTATCATCAGACCGCCGATTAACGTCGCCGTATCGGGACGCTCTTGCAGCAGCATAAACGCCAAAATGGTTGCGTACAAGGGCTGTAAACAAGAGATAAGCCCGGCGGTGGTGGCGCTGAGCCCTCGCAGAGAAGCTGCAAATAAGGCATGGGGCGCGGCGGTAAAAACAATGGCTACTAGGAGCAAGAGGGCAATGTCACGCTCGGGGATGTCTGTCACCGGCACCTCGACAAAAGCGCACAGCATCAGCGCCGCAACCAGGGTTTGGTAAAACATGGTTTGCGGGCCACTGTAATGGGTGAAATAACGCTTTTGGAAAATATTGCGCAGGGCAAAGCACAGCGCCGAAAACACCCCGGTAACTATTCCCAAAGTAATATCGTTGCCTAAATTCGCTTCGGGCACCAGGAGATAAATGCCCCCACTCACCACTAAGGCGCTGACTATATCCTTGGCTTTTGGCCACTGGCGATGAAACAAGGGTTCTATTAAGACGGTCAGTACCGGATAACTGAAAAACGCGATTATGCCTATGGTGATCCCCGCCAGCTGCATGCCGGCAAAGTAAGTGACCCAATGTATGCCAACTATCATGCCTAGCCCAATGGCAATAGCATAATCTTTACGGTTACTTAAACGTATACGCTGACCCTGAAAACCAAGCAGCAAGGCCAGGACGGCTGCGGCCACCGCGGTGCGATAGACGGTGATGTCTAAGGCCGAGAGATTGATCAACTTGGCAAACAGGGCGGTGCCGCCAAATAAGAGTACGGCAACGTGCAGATAAATAAGGCTTTGTTTATGGGGATTCATAACGGCAAGGCTGAATTTTTTTTCAGCATATCATGGCAATTAAGGCAGAGAAATGAAGGAGTCGGGCATTTTCGTGTAAATGCGACCAAGGGCTAATCTAGGGGGATAATTAGCTAGGGATGGGCTTGGATGCCAGGCTAACACAAAAGTCTATTTAGAAAGAAAGTGGTGGAGCTAAGCAGGGTGAAAAACGCCCGAAAAAAGCACAGCTTTTTTAGTTTTGAACGCGAGGTAAGGATACCGAGCTGGGTGGTCGCAGGGATGCTAACCAATAAATTAGATATAGAAAGAAAGTGGTGGAGCTAAGCAGGGTGAAAAACGCTCGAAAAAAGCACTGCTTTTTTAGTTTTGAACGCGAGGTAAGGATACCGAGCTGGGTGGTCGCAGGGATGCTAACCAATAAATTAGATATAGAAAGAAAGTGGTGGAGCTAAGCAGGATCGAACTGCTGACCTCCTGCGTGCAAGGCAGGCGCTCTCCCAGCTGAGCTATAGCCCCACTTCTTAGGTGGACTCCCGAAGGAATGCTGATCATTTTATAAATTATTAGATGCTGGTCAAGCATGGGAACAGAAAAAACTGCGATAAATTGACCAAATGTGTGCGGGCTTTGTTACAGTAGCTGGTAAGTATAAGAACAATAGTCGAAGTTATGAAAAGCGCTCTGCCCCTTTTATTATTTACCGCCTTGTTACTGGGCTGCTCGTCCGCCCCGGATGAGCGTCAATATGAAATTCATAGTCAGGATTTTTACGCCAAGCTTGATGATCAGGGGCGCAAGATTTTTGCCTATGTGATGACGGTTAAAGCCAGTAAGCGTGCCGCCTTGGATCTCAACAAGCCCATCAGTCGCAAGCAAATGAAAACTTATATCGAACGCGAGCATTTTGATGAATCCAGGGTGCTTAAGTTACAACTTGAAGATGAAGCAGCAGCGGCGCTGAAAAAAGAGTTAAAAGAGCGCGATTATTGCCCCGATGCCTATGAGATAAACCAGGTTCTCTGGCGCGACTTTAGCGTGCAGTTGCGTGGCGTTTGTTTGTAATGGCGGCAAGTATAGAAGAGTTGGCTGCGCTGTTGTCGCAGCTGAATATCGATTGTGAAAAGGTCACCCATCCGCCGCTGGCCACCGCCAGTGCCGCCGATGAAATAGCCCTGCACCGACCCGGCGTGCGTTTGAAAAACCTGTTTTTGCGCGACAATTACGGCCGTCGTCACTTTTTGCTGATCACCGCCCATGATGCGCTGGTGGATCTTAAGGCGCTGTCGAAGGCGCAGCAGGTGTCTCGTTTGGGTTTTGCTTCCGATGATCGCTTACTGCGCTATTTGGGTGTGCGCCCCGGTTGTGTGTCCATGCTGGCCCTGATGAACGACCCTCAGCAGGAGGTGGAGTTATGGCTGGATGCGGCTATTTGGGATGATTCCCAAAACATTAACCAAGACGAAACCTTGTACCATTGTCACCCCTTCGATAATGAACAAACCTGGCTTATGCCCAAGGCCGGGCTCAACAGTTTGTTTAAGCACTGGCAGCGTCAGCCCTTGGTGTTGCCCGTGGCTAAGCGTTGCGGCAACACTATCAAGCCATAACCCATTAAGCAGACAAGCAAAATACAGGTCAAAAACGCATACTCGCCATATTCCTGATAAAGCAGCCCGGGTAAAAATGAGCCCAGGGCGCCGCCGCTGTAATAAAACGACACATAGACACCATTGGTCAGACTGGCACTGGCGCTACTGAGGCGATTCACCAGCGGTGCGGCACTGGCATGAATAATAAACATGGCGGCGCAGAAGCAGGTAAAGGCGATAAGGAACACGCTCAGGTGCTGATAGAACATCAGTACTATGGTGGCGCAATAGAATATAAATACGCCGCCGAGCAAGGCAAACACATTCCTAAAGCGCCTGTGCAGATAGGGGGTGATCAAGGTCGCTAAGGCGCCAAGTAAATAGCCGCTATAGACTAAGCCAATATTTTTGGTGCTGCTCATGGCATAGGTGCTGCGCAGAATAAAGGGCAGGTAATTCAGCAGTGCGGCAAAGCAAAAGAACATGCAAAACACCGCCCCATAGAGGCTGAGAATACGCGTTGTGGCCAGCGCCTTAATATTGCCCCGCCAAGGCGTGTGGGCCTGATAGACTGGCTCGGTCTTGGCGCGAATCAGTAAAGCCAACAAGATCAAGAGGAAGGAATTTAGCCAAAAGAAGCTCTGCCAGCTCAGGTATTCGGCAAAACCCGCCGCCAGGGCGCGACCTAAAAAGCCGCCGGCTATGGTACTGCCGATATAGCCACTCATTTTGGTGTTGATATCTTCCCCTTTAAAGCGCAAAGCTATGCTGGCGGTCATGGCCGTGAGGGCGGCGGGTAGTGCCAGGCCTTGTAACAGGCGCAGGGATTGTAACTGCCAAAACTCGGTGCACAGGGGGACCAGGGCATTGCTAACGGCCAGCACCAGCATCACAATTTGCAGCACCCGATAGAGGTTACGACGATTGAGAAAAACGCCATAAAACAAAGGGGCTATGGCCAAGGGAAGCATGGTTAAGGTCATTAGCGACCCGGCACTGGCGGGGCTGACCTGATATTGCTGGGCAAAAAGCGCAAGCAGAGGCTGCACCCCATACAGCACAAAAAATATCACCACAGAGCAACAGAGCAACAACCAATAGGGCATAATAACGGACGTCAGAGACCAGGCGCGAGGGAGTGTATCATAGCCTCAAAGAGAGGGATAAAGCTTGCGATTAATCAAAGTGGCATCAGTTCGGCCATGCTACTGTCATTTCGTCAAAGGATGGGTAAAATAACCTTATTAAGTTAGTTTGTTGAAAGTGACAATTATGGGTTCTTTACAAGATCAACTGCTAAAAGCAGGCTTAACCACCGAGCACAAGGCCAAGGTGGCAAAAACAGAAAAGCGCAAAGCGCAAAAGAAAAAGAAGAAAAAAGGTGCCACGAGCGATCAAAGCGATTTGCAAAAGCATATCGAGCAAACCAAAAAGGCGCAGCAGGAAAAAGCGACGCAACTTAATGAGCAACGCCAGGAAGAGCTCAAAGAGCGTGAACAGGTAGCCCGTGTGAAGCAGATTTTAGAGCATCACAACCAGGACGAAATTCGCGGTCCACTGACCTTTAACTTCACCTATGAAAACAAGGTGAAGGAAATTGAGGTGAATGCACAAACGCAAAAAGCCCTGGCCAATGGTCGCTTGGCCATTTGTGTGCTGGAAGGAAAATTTTATGTATTGCAGGACGAGCCTGCGCGTAAGATTGCTGAAGTAGATGAAAAATATATTGTTTTCCATGTTGAAAGCGATGATAAAGATGTCGATGAGGACGATCCTTATGCAGGCTACGAAGTTCCTGATGATCTGATGTGGTAAGACGCCATTTTTTGATTGCCGGATGCTCAGCGTCTGTTAATTCTTAGTTGCTACAGTAAAGAACAAGGGTCTACACTCATTGCTAGTGGGGGGGAACCTCCCCAAATTTTACCGTCAATTATAAGAGTAAATATTATGAAAAAGTTCACTAAAGTACTTATGGGAGCCGGTGCGATTGCTGTTTCTGCAATGGCGATGAATGCGCAAGCGGCAGACGGCAAGGCGTTATACACAGAGAAAAACTGTCACACCTGTCATGGTGCCGACGGCAACGCGCCAATTATGCCGCTTTATCCTAAGCTGGCTGGCCAGAACAAAGAATACCTAGTGGCGCAAATGAAAGACATCAAGTCTGGCGCTCGTGCCAACGGCATGTCAATGGCGATGAAAGCCATGGTAGCGACCGTTTCTGACGAAGAATTTGCTGCGATTGCCGAGTACCTTGCTGGCGTTAAATAACGTCAGGTACAAATTTAGATAAAAAACCACCGTATGAGTTTTACTCTGCGGTGGTTTTTTGTTGAATGGCAGTTGATAAGTGTTTAGACTTCTATCCATCTATAAAGTGTGCGGAGTAGTGCATGACCCTGATCCCCCAGTTACCTAAATTAAACCTTAAAGATAAGGTCAGCGAACAAGAATGGCGCCTGCGCGTCGACCTGGCGGCCTGTTACCGCTTGGTTGACCATATGCGTTGGGGCGATCTGATTTACACTCATATGTCGGCGCGTATTGCTGGCACCGACGAGTATCTGGTTAATGCCTTTGGGCTGAGTTTTGATGAGGTGACCGCCTCGAATCTGGTGAAGGTAAATCTTAACGGCGAGATCTTAGATGATACCCCGCATGAGATTAACCCTGCCGGCTTTACCATTCACAGCGCCATTCATGAAGTGCGTGACGATGCCCATTGCGTGATCCATCTGCACACCAAGGAAACCATTGCCGTGGCCAGCGTTGAAGGCGGGCTTCAGCCTTATTCACAACACTCTATGTTCTCCCTGCCATCCTTGTCGTATCACGACTATGAAGGGTTAGCGGTGAACGAGGATGAAAAGGCTCGTTTGCAGCGTGATTTAGGCACCACCAACCATATGCTGCTGGTGAATCATGGCGGCTTAACCGTCGGCCCTACGGTGGGGGATGCTTTTATGCGTTTTTATGACTTGCAACGTGCCTGTGAAATTCAGGTGGCGATGCAAAGCATGAAGCAGAACCCGATTCGGGTGCCGCAAGCCATTATCGACAACATTTATCATCAAGCCAATGTGGTACACAGCGGCAGTACTGGCGGGCAGTTAGCATGGCCTGCAATGTTACGCAAAGCGTATCGTTTAGACCCGGGTTTTGCCGAGTAAGAAGGAAAGAATATGAAAGTTAATCGCGTTGAAGTTTTCGACATTCACTGCCCAGACCGTCCTGCCTGGACACCCGTTTTTGTTCGTATTCACACCGATGAAGGGATCAGTGGTGTCGGTGAGGCTGGTCTAGCTTATGATCTAGGCCACAGCGCTGCGGCGGCCATGATTAAGGAAATGGCCGAGGCCTTTTTGATCGGTCACGACCCGTTTCAAACTGAGCTACTGTGGTCGCGCATGTTGCGTGAGAGCTTCTGGGGCTTGGGCGGCGGCCCGGTAGTCTATGCAGCCATGAGCGCCATAGATACGGCGCTTTGGGATATCAAGGGCAAGGCCTTGGGCTTACCTGTGTATCAGCTGCTCGGTGGTAAGGTAAACGATGAGCTGCGTACCTATGCGTCGCAACTGCAGTTTGACTGGGACAGCGAGTTTAAAGCCCTGGTGCAGCCGCAAGAATATGCCGAGGCAGCACTTAAGGCCATAGCCGAAGGCTATGATGCGGTGAAGGTGGATCCCATTCAATACGATAAGCACGGCAACACCTATTATGATCGCACCAAGATAATTTCCCGCGCGGAAATGAAACTGTATCGCGCTCGTATGCAGGCAATCCGCGAAGCCGTGGGCGATGAGGTAGATATTATTTTTGAATGTCATAGCCTGCCCGGTGCTACGTCTGCGATTCAAATCGGTGAAATTGCCGAGGAATTCGACTGCATGTATTACGAAGAGCCGGTGAATTACTTGAATCATTCCTTGCATGCCAAGGTGGCCGACAAGGTTGCCGTGCCCATTGCCGGTGGCGAGCGCTTGTATAACCGTTGGGGCGTACGCCCTTATCTGGAAGATCAGAGTATCGACGTATTACAGCCGGATATCGGCCTGTGTGGCGGTTTTACCGAAACCAAAAAGGTGTGTGATTACGCCGATATTTTCGATGTACGCATTCAGGCTCATGTCTGCGGCGGCCCGGTAGCGACCGCGGCGTCATTGCATCTGGAGACGGCGATCCCCAACTTCTTAATCCATGAACACCACACCTATGCCATTAAAAAATGGAACCGCGAGTTGTGTATTCAAGATCCGCAGCCGGTCAACGGCAAGTTTAAGGTCAGTGAGGAGCCGGGTATAGGTATCGAGCTTAACGATGAGGTGGTGATGCGCTCGGCTCGGGTAGAGATAAAATAGATATTAATAAATGGGTAAGAAAAAAGCGCCGACATTAGCCGGCGCTTTTTTTGTTAACGACAAGTCAGGGTCGGGGCGGGCAATATCTGCTCGCTATTAAGGTGCTGCAAGTAGCACAACTGACCATCGGTGAGCAGCATAAAGCGCTGTGGCATTTCCAGTTGCTTGCCCATTAAGGGGTTTCCTTGCGCATCGCTAAAGGGCGGTGATTCCAATACCAATGAGCTTTTTTGCATAAACACGTCTTCGCGCACCTTCACTTCCTTGATGTTAAGGGCCTGGGCAACCAGGGTTGCAACCTCTTGCTGGTTTGGTTCGCTCAGCAGCGCCGGACGCAAGTCGTCCTGATTCACCGTACTGTTACAGCCACTGCTGGTGGCCAGTGTGAGCGCCGCCAGCAGGCTGTGAGACCAAAACTTACGCATTAGTTAAGCTCCTTGGGTAAGGGGGTTACTACGCGGTTGTTTTTCAACTGGGTTTGCCAGCGGTTGTCGCTAATACTCAGTCCCACCTCTGAAACAGTGCTTTGCACTGCATAACCTTTTAAGCCTGCTGCCGTAGTGGGGGCCGGGCAAAAGCCTGTAGTGCGGTAGTTTAACGCCGCTGCCAGCATGGCTTCGTTTTGATCACCCAAGAGGTGGGTGAAGTCATCGGCCACCGCACACCCTTTTACATAGACGGGGGCCAGTTCGACGTACGGTGTGTTTTCTGGAGCAAAACCATCGGAGTACTCACCAAAGCCGGCATGGTTTACGCCGGTAAACTGAATGGTGAAGAAGGTGGTGTCACAGTTATCAGTGGGGTAAAAGCCGTAGGGCTTACCACAGGTATTACCGCCAATGAGGATAACTTCAAAACCGCGCGCGGCAGGGATGCCGTTTAAGCCGTTGATCAGCGCCTCACTGGCCGAGCAGGTACTGCTGGATGACAGGACAAAGACGCGATCCAGGTTGAGGCTGGGTAACTTGGTACCCTTGCGGATCCCTGAGTCGGGATCGAAAGCCAGGTACTCATCAATAAAGGGGATGGGCGTGAGCGCTCTGCCGGTCACAGGGTTGGTGTTTGGGTATTTGTCGTTGAAAATGGTTTTTTCAAAAATAAGGCCGTCTGTATTATATGGCCCCGCGACCATATAACCCAGCTGCGCCGCCATGTTTAAATAGCCGCCGCCGTTATAGCGCATATCGATTACCAGATCGCTAATGTTGCTTCCTGCCAACTGATTAAAGGCATCATACAATTGGCGCTCCGCCGGGGCATTGTGATCGTTAAACTGAACATAACCGACATTGCCACTGTTGGTGGCTATGGTGCTCACATTCATCACAGGATCTTGGATAAATTCACCTGTGGTCAGGGTGATGTTGCGCTCCTCGTTTGAACCGACCAATTTAAACGTAAAGGTGTTTTGTACGCCCTTAACACTTGGGAATAGGGCGCTATTGAGCGTCTCTACGTCATCGCTGTTGATCATATCGACGCCATTTACGGCAATGATTTCCCAGCCGCGTCTCACTCCCGCTGCACTTGCAGGGGTGCCAGGGTCGGTGTAGCTAACCACCACTTCGCGAGGTGGTGCACTGCGAATTAACTTGAAATTAAAGCCATAGCCCATCACGGCGCCGCTTTCCTGCATTTTCTGGTATTCGTCGGTGGGCAAGCTGAAGTGAAAGTTATCCTTAGCCGCGCCGGAGGCGGTAGTGGCATTGGTCTTTAAGGTATTAAAGTAGTCGATAACTCCGGCAACGGAAGCCGGGTTTCGGTCGATGATTTCGTCATACCATAAATAGGTTTCATTGCTCCAAGAACGCAGCCAGTTTTTCTCGTTGATGGCGCTGCATTGTCCTTTGAACTGACTAGACGGCGCAAAAACGCCTTGGGTCCAACTGGATGGGGTGTCGCCACCATTGTCATCTGTGCTACCACCACCACAGGCCAGAAGCGAAGCGCTCAGGGCGCTAATAAGTAAAGGTTTTATAAGCTGGGTCGTCATGTCGAAATCCATTTTTTAGGTGCTCTGTTACTAACTCTATACTAAAGCGTATGTGGGTGTAAAAAGGAAGTTAAAAGTTAAGTTTTATGGCACTTTATTAAGTCGTTATCGGTGCAAATTTACTGTCTTTGCTTTAGCATTGAGGGCATTAGCAGCTGTGAGTTCAAGGTCACAAGGGTGAGAAAGAATTTAATATTGGCGATGGTGTTAATAACCGGATTAACGGCTTGTGCCGCACAAGATCAGCGCACAGCCGATGCACTCAAATTTCAACACTGGTATTTAACCAGCATAGATGGACAAGCGGTAAAAACCGATAATACCTATGTGGGTTTTATCGACGCACTGCAGTTAAACGGCCACACCGGTTGCAATCACTTTTTCGCCAGCAGCAAGGTGGAAGAACAAAGGTTGCAGGTCACTAATCTGGGCATGACTTACAGGGTCTGTGAGGGGGAAGTGCAGCGCAATGAAAGTGCCTTGTTAAGCACCCTAAAGTCATCGCCACTGCTACAGATGGATAAAGAGACCCTGACCTTAACAGGGGCTCATACCCTTACCTTTGTCGTTGGTGTTGCGCCTGGAACCTGAGTCCTAGGCCGCAAATAAACGCTCTAACTGCGCTGGCAAGAAGGGGCGTCCTTCGGCATTGACTGAGGTGCCGATAACTTTGGCTTTAAGCACCAGTTTGTCGTCGCTGGCGCGGTAAATATTCTGAATAAAGGCAAACTTAAGGCGGCTTTCGCGCACCATCTCAACGCCAATATAAAACTTATCGCCGGGTACCAAGGAAGCCTTATAATCCATTTCGCTGCGCACTACCACCAGGTTGATACCCTCTTTGGCCAAAGCCACAAAGTCAACATTCTGCTCTAACAGGTACTCATGGCGGGCATGTTCCAAGTAGTTGAAGTACACGCTGTTATTAACTATCCCTTGCAAATCGCATTCGTAGTCGCGCACTTTCATATCAAGACGAAATGTCATTATTTTTAATCCTATATTTTTATTTAGCGCTGATGCTAGTATTAGCTGATATGTACATCAAGGCGTAAATGAATATGAGTGAAGTCGCTATTGTAACGGGTGGCAGCAAGGGAATTGGTCTGGCCATTGTAGAAAAGTTAGCAAACCAGGGATATAAAGTTTACAACTTGGATATTGTCACTTCCGATATAGGCGAGTATCGCCATTGTGATGTGCGCGATGTGGCCAGTGTGCAGCGGGTGATCGCCGACATCTGTGAGCGCGAAGAGCGTGTGGATGTCTTGGTCTGCAACGCCGGTATTCACCGCAGTGCCAATATTGAGCAAACCTCTGAGGCCATGCTCGATGAAGTGATTGCCCTGAACATCAAGGGTGCCTTTGCCGCGACGCAATCCGTGTTGCCCTTGATGCGTGAGGCCAAACGAGGTTCTATTGTGTATATTTCTTCCGATCAGGCCTTGGTGGGTAAACGCAATTCCTTCGCCTATAACCTGTCGAAGGCGGCACTGGCCTCAATGACGAAAACCACAGCGCTGGATTATGCCGAGTTTGGCATTCGTGCCAATGCCGTGTGTCCGGGTACCATAGAAACGCCATTGTTCCACAGTGCAATCGACAACTTCTGCGCCAATACAGGTGCCGATAAGGATACCGTGGTGGCCGAGGAGTCGGCACTACAGCCTCTTGGTCGCTTAGGGCAGCCTGAAGATGTGGCCAATCTGGTGGCCTTTTTGGTCAGTGAAGAAGCCAGCTTTATCACCGGCTCCCTGCAGGTGATTGATGGTGGTTATACGGCGCAGTAATGAGTCCGTGGCAGTCTTAATGGAGAAGCCTTTGGCAACACCCATGGCTAAGTCCATGACTACGCCCGTGTTTGATCCCCATGTGCATTTTTTCGCTTATGGTCGTGGGGATTATTATTGGCTTAAGCAGCAAGGGCCGCCGTTTTGGCCACAAAAGCGGTGCATTCAGCGTGACTTCTCCATGGCCGACCTGATACTCGGGCACGGCCTAGAGTTAAAAGGCGTTGCCCATATTGAGGCGGGGTTTGACAATCAACACCCAGCCAAAGAGTTGGACTGGCTGCAAGAGCTGGGCTTTAGAGGCCCGGCAATCAGTTATGCGGCCATAGACCAAGCACCTGAGCAGTTCGCCGCTTCTTTGCAGCGGTTAAAATTCCCCTTGTTACGCGGAATTCGCGATATCACCGAAGGCCTTGATGGAGAGCGCCTGTTAAGCCCTAATGTAGGAAAAAATCTTACCTTGCTTTGTGAGCAGGGCTTGCTTTTTGAGGCCCAGTTTAGTCTGTGTGAGCCCGAGCTAGCGGCCGCTGTGGTGGCCCATGCCAAGGCCAATCCAAGGCTGGATATAGTGATCAATCATGCCGGCTTGGTGACCCCTGCTACCTGGGATACCTGGTTGGAGGGTTTAAGCTTGTGCGCAGGGTGCGACAATATTCATCTTAAATGTTGCGGCTGGGAAATAACTCACCCGGATGGCGATATAAACTGGCAGCAAAAGGTGATCCGCACAGCAATATTGCACTTGGGCTTCCAACGGGTAATGCTCGCCAGCAATTTCCCCTTATGCTTATTTAAAACCAGCTATCAGCAGCTGTGGCTGGACTATCAAGCCATGGATTTACCCCATTTTAGCTCTTTAGCCTGCGACAATGCGCAGCGTCTATATGGCACCGAGACACGGACTCCCGACGCTTAGCACTTCAGATAGATCTCTGGATCTAAATCACGCACATCCACGCTTAAACAATCTGAACGGCGGCAGTAGGTGCTAAGGCACTCCAGCAGTTGGCTGCTCAGTTGCTGCTTTTGCTCGCGAGTGCGCCCGGCCATAATGTAGGCGCATATATGGATAAAGCCGTCCTTACCATCCCCCAATTCATAATGTTGGTAGGCAATGGCACGTGTCTTAATGGTGGCTAGTTCGAATAGGCCGCTGGCATAGGTGGCCTGGTGCACCTTGTCCACTAATACTTGTGGTAACACCGGCAGGTCTTCGGAATGTTCTATGATGATATGGGGCATGGTCACACTCGTTAACATTACATAAGTAGCGCCAGTGAGTAAAAAGACCAATTTTATTAAAACCATGCTCAAACTAACGAGCACTTTTTAATGTAATTGGTATATCTGGTTTAGCACATTTTTAGAAAAATGCCAGTTCCTCTGCGCAAAGCCTATAGAGCCAAGTCTTGGTGCCTTGTTCACCGAGCGTGTGTCGTCGCACCCGGCTGTTATTTTCTATTTGAATTGGTATGCTTGGCGGTAAGAACCTAAGTTGCAATAAAAATGACTATGTTAAGCTGGTTAAAACCTTCGCCTTTACTTGAAGAGCAAGAGCAGCAATGGCTGCTGGATACTTTTTTATGGGCCTATGAACACTTTGATGGTGATTATTTTCGCCAGCAAAGCCAATTGGTCCTGCCCACCAACGCGTTTTTTGCCGGTCAGAGCCATAGCGTGGCGCAAATGGCGGAACAGGTTTTTACCCAGGTAAAACAGTACGCTGGTCTTGAAAAATGGCCCCTGGTGTTGGTCGCACCTGAGCTGAGTCAGCCGCAGCGCTTCCCGCGTATGGAGTTTGCGAATTGTTTACGCGGCCCAGAGGCTCAATTACTGAGTAGTGATGGCCAGGTACAACTCTCATACAACCCGCAACAGATCAATCAGCCACAGGATCTGATTGCCAGCTTTGCGCAGGGTATGGCGCGGGTCATGATTTATCAGGGCGGTCACTTGCCTCCTGGTGGTGAACAATACCTGGATGCCGCCACTGAGGTGGTGGCCAGCTTCTTTGGTTTTGGCGTGATGCTGAGTAACACCGTGTATCAATTCCGCGGCGGTTGCGGCAAGTGTTATAACCCCTATGCCAATCGCTCCAGTGAGCTGTCCGAGCAGCAACAGGTGTTTCTATTGGCGCTGTTTTGTCATATTAAGGGCATAGACAAAGGGGCGGCGCATCTAAAAGGGCACCTGCGCAGCTATTTTAAAAAGGCGACAAAAACATTGCGCGCCTTAGGACAAACCAGTGCCGACCCCTTGTTACTCTCTCTGCTCACCAAGGAGCAGGCATGAGTTATTGGCCTGAGTTTGCCGCCATAGCCATTGCCCACTTTTTTGCCGTTGCCAGCCCAGGCCCGGACTTTGCCGTGGTACTTAAACACAGCGTCAGTTATGGTCGCGCTAATGGTTTGGCCACCAGTGCCGGCGTGGGCGCCGGGATTCTGGTGCATATCTTTTATTGTTTGCTCGGTGTTGCCTTATTGATCTCTCAGGCCCCGACCCTGTTTATGGTGCTGAAATACTTGGCCGCTCTCTACCTTGGTTATTTAGGCGTGCAGGCGCTGCGTAGCAAGCCCGCGGCGGGAGAGTTTGAGCAGGCCCAGCCGCAACCGCAGCTGCATCAGAACTTGCTGGTGGCCTTTCGCCGCGGCTTTTTAACCAATGCCCTGAACCCCAAGGCGACCTTGTTTTTTCTCTCGCTCTTTACCCTGGTAGTATCGGTACAAACGCCAAAAATGGTGCAATTAGGCTATGGTCTCTATATGGCCTTGGCAACCTGGGCCTGGTTTTCTCTGTTGTCGCTGTTGCTTTCTAAGCAGCAGGTTCGGGGCTTTTTTAATGCCAAGGGGTTCTGGTTTGACCGCGCCATCGGCGTGGTGTTAATAGTATTAGCGATTCAGGTGGTGTTGTTATGACACAATATTATTTTGCTTTCGGCTCCAATATGTCGGCGCATCGTCTTGGCGAGCGCTTGCCCAATGTCGGCGCGTCGGGGTGGCCCATTTACCCGACTATCGTCTGAGCTTCGATATGCTTAGCCTCGACGGCTCGGGAAAGTGCACCATTCACCGTGAAACTGGTGCCAGCGTGTATGGCGTGGTGTGGATACTCGATGTTGAGCAGCAGGAATACCTGCATAAAATCGAGGGGCCGCGTTATGACGTCGCGCATATTGAGGTGACCTTAGTCGACCAGCAAGAGCAGGTCCGAGCCTATTGTTATATCGCCAATACCCTAGATCGGGTGGCCTTGCCGTTCGATTGGTATGTCCAGCATGTGTATCGCGGTGCCCAAGAGGCGAGCTTGCCACAGCACTATATTGCTGAAATCGCCCGCCAAGCCAGTATTGAAGATCTCAATCGCGAGCGGCACCTGAGGGAGATGCAGATCCACGCCGGCCAATCCCAGAAGGGTGACTGTTAGGGCATAATCGGCGCTGCTGGAAGATCAGGATTTAGAAGTAACTCAAAAGGAATAATAACAATGAAATTTAAAACGCTGCTGCTGTGCAGCGCCGTGCTGCTGGGATTAAATAGCCCGGCGCAAGCCAAGCTGGAAGAACAAAAAATTACCGCTGCCATTGAGCAATCCATGGCCCGTTTCGATGTGCCCGGTATGGCCGTCGCCGTGGTTGCCGAGGGTGACATCGTTTATGCCAAGGGTTTTGGTGTGCGTCACCTCGATACCAAGGAGCCGGTAACCGCCGACACTCTGTTTGGGATAGCTTCAAATACCAAGGCCTTTACCAGTGCGGCCTTGGCCATGCTGGTGGATCAAGGCAAGTTAAACTGGGATGACAAGGTCATTGACCATCTTCCGGAGTTTCGCCTGTATGACGCGTACGCCACGCGCGAGATGACCATCCGCGATCTGCTTAGCCATCGCAGTGGTCTGGGGTTAGGACAGGGCGATCTGATGATTTGGCCGGACACGGATAAATCGGTGGACGATATCATCCAGAGCCTGCAGTATCTAAAGCCTCAGTCCAGTTTCCGCAGTACCTATGCCTACAATAACCTGATGTTTGTCACCGCCGGTGAGGTGGTCGCCCGTGTCAGCGGCATGAGTTGGCAGGACTTTATCGAGCAAAAGATGCTAATGCCTTTGGGCATGGAGCAGTCACGCGCCGGTTTTTCCCGTATCGCTGAAGACAATAATAACTATGCCACCGGCCATATTCCCTTTAACGGCAAGCTGAACCCCTTCTTCGTCAATTATCTTGAAGACTTCCGTGGTGCCGGTGCCATTGCCTCGAACGTGAAGGAAATGAGTCTGTGGTTGAATACCCAGCTTAACGCCGGGGTTATGGCCAATGGCGAGACCCTGTTTAGCGCCAAGCAGCAAGAGCAAATGTGGCAGCCGCATATTAATCGCGCCGTTTCTAAAGCGGCCTTTACGGCGACCAGACAACAGTTCAGTGGCTACGGCTTAGGCTGGTCTATTGTTGATTACCATGGCTATAAACGCGTCGGCCACGGCGGCGGTATTCTTGGCATGGTGTCTCAGGTTTCTCTGCTGCCGGAGAAAAAGCTCGGTGTAGTGGTGCTGTCGAATCAGCAGGCCTTTGCGGCGCTTTCGGCGGTGACCGAAGAAATCTTTGAGCAGGCGCTGGAGCTTGAGGATCAAGATTATGTTGAGCGTTTTGCCGAGCGTCATTTTAAAAACAAGGAGCAGGCCTACGCCAATGCCAAGCCGGGTTTAGTCGAAGATTATCAAAGCGCCTTACCGCCTATCTACTATACCGGCACGCTTCATGATGCCTGGTATGGCGACGTGGTTATCGAGCAACTTGATGGCAAGCTGCGTATTGATTTTACTCACACCAAGCGCTTAAAGGGCGAACTGCAGCATCACAGTGGCAACAGCTTTATTGTTAAGTGGGATGAGCCCATGCTCGAAGCGGATGCCTTTATCCACTTTACCCTGAATGAGCAAAATAAGGTAAGCAGCGCCAGGATGCATGCCGTTTCCACCGAGGTCACAGATTTCAGCTTCGATTTCCGCAACCTGGATTTACGTCCGAAGAAGTAGGCCAGTCCTGAAAGCATACAAGCTAACACCAAAGTCGCAGGGTCAAGGCACTGCGACTTTGTTAAGCTCTTGATTAAAGTGTTTAATGCAGCCAGCTTATGTCCCGTATCGCCGTTATCACTCACCCCGCCTGTCGCCGCCACCAAATGGGCAGCGATCATCCAGACTCGCCCGCTCGCCTGGATGTAATTCAAGACCGCCTGCTTGCCAGTGGCTTAGATTTAGAGCTAGCACAATTACAGGCGCGCAAGGCCGAACGAAAGGACTTTCTCAGTGCTCACAGTGAACAGCTGGTGTCCTTGGTGGAGCAACGCATTCCGGATATTGGCTATGCGGATCTCGATGGTGATACGCGTTTGTGCCCCGAGTCACTGCAGGCTATAGAGCGTGCTGTTGGTGCCGGTTTAACGGCCGTGGATGAGGTGTTAGCGGGAAACATAGACGCTGGCTTTTGTGCGGTGCGCCCGCCCGGTCACCATGCCAGCCGAGAGCACAGCGCCGGTTTCTGCGTTTATAACAATCTCGCTATCGCCGTGCGTTATGCGCAGCAGCAAGGGATACAGCGCATTGCCATTTTGGATATAGACGTACACCATGGCGATGGCACCCAAAGCATCTTTGCCGATGAGCGCAATGTCTTGCTGTGCTCCTTGTTTCAAAATCCTCTTTATCCCAACCCTGAGCCGGTCGACAGAGCCAACCTGATCCAATCACCCCTGCCACCGGCCAGCGATGGTAATGACTTACGCCGTCTGGTTGAAAGCCAATGGTTACCGGCATTGACCCATTTTGCTCCACAATTGATATTTGTATCTGCCGGCTTTGACGGGCATCTGGAAGACGATATGTCGGCGCTCAAATTTGTTGAGCAGGATTATGCCTGGTTTAGTCAGCGCCTCGGCGAATTTGCCAAGGCCCATGGGGTGCTGGGCATAGTGTCATTTTTAGAAGGGGGCTACCATTTATCGGCCCTGGCCCGCGGTGTTGAGCATTATCTGCGTGGGCAACTGGCGGCGTATGAAGGGCAATAGCAGCCCGTTACCCATTTAGTCGTTGAGCAAAGGCCAGATCTGACTCTCATCCTGAAGCTGTAACTTAGCCACACAGCAATGTCCCTCGGCGCTTAAATAATCTTGCAGGGCGGTACACAGCAGCGACCATTGACGATCAATGGGCTGGCCCTCGGCATCAAAGTAGTGATGACGGCTATCGAGGACAAAGAGCAGGTGGCCGTTATCCGCGGCCTTAAGCTCACTGGCATCGCTGCACAGGGTGATAAAGTCTGACTCAACGGCCAGTACCGGAAAATCTAAGTTGGGCATATTTTGTCCTAGGTCAGCAGGATAAGGCCGGTACTCATTAGTATCTTTAGGTTACAAGCAGCAGCGACGAATTTGCTAGGCGCTATAGTCTACCTCAACCTCATAAGCTCCAAACTTACGAATGTTGATTACGCCGGTATCAAAGATCAGGTATTGCCCCTTGATGCCGAGCAGCACACCGCTGACCTTGGGCTCTTTATCAAAATTAAAGGAGCTGATTTTGCTTGGGTAGGTGTCCACTGGGTAGTTGATCTCGACCACTTTTTCGTCCAGCACTTCCACCGCGGTGGCGCCAAACAGTTCGGCCAGTTCATCCAGTTTAGCCTGGATCTGCGGCAAGAGTTCATCGCGGGCGGCAAGCAAGTCCACTTCAACCTGAGTGCCCTTGAGCATATTGCGCCAATTGGTTTTATCGGCAATAAACTCCGCCAGGGCGACTTCCACCAGGCCGGATTGCAGACGAGTCTGCACCCTGATAATAGGCAAGGCCGCCGTGGCGCCCTGATCTATCCAACGGGTTGGGATCTGAGTATGACGGGTAATGCCTACCTTTAGCCCAGAGGTGTTTGCCAGATACACATAGTGGGGGATCATGCAGTTTTCTTCGCCCCACTGCGGCTCGCGACAGGTGCCTTGGTCGTAGTGGCAGGTTTCCGGTTTCATAATGCACATATCGCAGCTGGCAAGCTTACGCATACAGACAAAGCAATGGCCCTGAGAGTAGCTCTTTTTGGTTTTCTTGCCGCAGCTGGAACAGAAGATGTTACCGCTGTAGGTCAGGGTCAGGGTTTTGCCTATCAGCTCATTTAGCGGTAATAGTTCGTCGCCAACGGGAAGCTGGTATTGCACCGCCGGGTTGTGCTCATCACCGAGCTGGGTTTTCATTTTCTTTAGTGTGCCTTGCATATTGCGTCCCAATGGCAAAAGTATGGGCTTATGGTATCAGACCACCGCGGCACTGTCTTCGGCTAGCTGGGTTTGCAGCTATTGGGCGGATAAACTTCAGGCAATAAAAAAGCGAAGCCGGAGCTTCGCTTTCTCAATGGGCCTTGTGGCCTGACTAGCTTTCGCGAGCAATGGCGCGATAAGCGATATCGGTACGGTATTCAACACCGTCCCAATCTATGGCTTTGACCAGCTCGTAGGCACGTTGTTGTGCCGCGGTCACGGTTTCACCTAAGGCGGTGGCACAGAGTACGCGACCACCTGCGGTCACTACCTTGTCACCGTCTTGCTTGGTACCAGCGTGGAAGACTTTCTCACCTTCCGGGTACTCAACAAGCAGGCCCGAGATGGCGTCGCCTTTAGGGTAGGAGCCTGGGTAGCCTTTGGCTGCAAGAACGACACCTACCGCTGCACGCGGGTCGAACTGAATGTCTGTCTTATCCAGCTCTTCACGGTTAGCGGCTTCAATCAGCTCAACCAAGTCCGACTGTAGACGCAGCATTATAGGCTGAGTTTCAGGGTCGCCAAAGCGGCAGTTGTACTCAATTACCTTAGGCGTGCCGTCTGCAGCAATCATAAGACCGGCGTATAGGAAACCCGTGTAAGGGTGACCTTCCGCGGCCATGCCAGCAACGGTCGGGTTGATCACTTCATTCATGATGCGCTCATGAATTTCCGCAGTCACCACAGGCGCCGGAGAGTAGGCACCCATACCACCGGTATTAGGGCCCTGATCGCCGTTGTAGGCGCGCTTATGATCCTGACTGGTGGCAAATGGCAATACATTCTTACCGTCGACCATAACGATGAAAGAGGCTTCTTCACCCTCAAGGAACTCTTCGATAACCACGCGGCTACCGGCTTCACCAAAGGCATTACCGGCTAGCATATCGCGTACCGCTTCTTCCGCTTCCGCTTCGGTCATGGCCACGATCACGCCTTTACCTGCCGCCAGGCCATCGGCCTTAACTACGATAGGAGCGCCTTGCTCTTTGATGTACTCAAGCGCTGGCTCAATTTGCTCAAAGGTTTTGTAAAACGCAGTGGGGATATCGTGGCGTGCCAAGAAGTCCTTAGTAAATGACTTAGAGCCTTCAAGTTGCGCCGCACCTTGCGTTGGGCCGAAAATTGCCAGGCCCTGCTCGCGGAAGGCATCAACAACACCAATAACCAGCGGTGCTTCAGGGCCAACAATAGTCAGTTCAACGTTATTTTCTTTCGCGAACGTGATAAGTGCATCAATGTCTTCAACACCAATGGCCACGTTTTCTAACTTTGGCTCAAGTGCGGTGCCGGCGTTACCCGGAGCAACAAATACTTTTTCTACTTTGTTTGATTGAGCGGCCTTAAACGCAAGTGCGTGTTCGCGGCCGCCACTGCCAATGACTAGTACATTCATGGCTTATAAATCCTATAGGGGTTTGATGAATTTCAGCGTCATCCGGTCACTTTCGCCGATCGCTTCGTATTTAGCGCGATCTTCTTCACCCAAGCTCAGGCTTGGTGGCAATGTCCACACGCCTTTTGGATGGTTGGCGAAGTCTTTCGGATTGGCATTGATTTCACTTTTCGCAACCAGTTCAAATCCAGCTTCTTGTGCCAGCGCAATCACCCAGCTCTCTTTAACATAACCCGAACGTTTGGCCTTACCGCTATCACGGGTTTCCGGCAAACGGTGATCCACTATACCTAGTACGCCACCGGGTTTAAGGGCGGTATAAAAGGCGCGCATGGCATCTTTAACACCTTGCTCGTCGGCATTCATATACCAGTTATGCAGATTACGGAATGTCAGCACCATATCGGCACTGCCTTCCGGGGCGATATTATGGTGGGTGCCGGGGTAGAACTCGGTGAGTCGGATGTCGGAATAGGCACGAGTATTGGCCATCTTTTCCTTAAAGCCAGCCAATGAGCGCTGGTAATACTTCACGTCCGAGTCGGCCGGGAAGTGGGCGGCATACAAGGTGCCTTCGTCTTTAAGTAAAGGAGCGAGAATATCCGTGTACCAACCACCGCCTGGAGAGACTTCAACCACTGTCATATTCGGCTCGATGCCGAAAAAGGTCAGAGTTTCTACCGGGTGACGATATTGATCTCTGGCTTGTGCTTGTGCACTTCTTAGCTCGCCTTGGCTGGCTTCAGTCAGTTGTTCACTGGTGCTGGTGCTTACGCAGGCGCTTAGTGAAAGCGCGATGGCCGCGGTTAGCGCGGTTTTAAAGCCAAATTTCATAATCGAATCCTTGTGATATTTATTATGTGTTAACACAAAATAGCAGATTGATTTGAATAGTCTACGAAAACACGCCAGAGCCTAAATGGCCCTGGCGGTGAGTTTCTTAGTGGCGGAAATGGCGCATACCGGTGAAGACCATTGCCATGCCAGCTTCGTCAGCGGCAGCAATTACTTCTTCATCACGCATTGAACCACCCGGCTGGATCACCGCAGTAATGCCAGCTTCGGCCGCAGCATCGATACCGTCACGGAATGGGAAGAAGGCATCAGAAGCCATAACCGAACCTTTAACCTCAAGGTTCTCATCGGCGGCTTTAATACCGGCGATTTTCGCCGAGTATACGCGGCTCATTTGGCCGGCGCCCACACCGATAGTCATGCCGTCTTTGGCGTATACGATGGCGTTTGATTTAACAAACTTGGCTACTTTCCAGCAGAACATAAGATCTTTCAGTTCTTGCTCGGTCGGTTGACGCTTAGAAACCACTTTAAGGTCGCCCATGCTTACCATGCCTTGGTCACGGTCTTGTACTAGGATACCGCCGTTTACGCGCTTGATATCAACGCCTGTAGTTTGCGCTTGCCATTGACCACACTCAAGTAGGCGCACGTTTTGTTTAGCAGAGACGATTTGTGCCGCTTCTTCGCTGATGCTAGGGGCGATGATCACTTCTACGAACTGACGGGCGATGATGGCTTCTGCGGTATCCGCATCCAATTCACGGTTGAAGGCGATAATGCCGCCAAATGCCGACGTTGGGTCGGTTTTAAAGGCACGGTCATAGGCTTCAAGGATGTTTTCACCCACAGACACACCACATGGGTTTGCGTGCTTAACAATAACACAGGCCGGCGCATCGAATTCTTTTACGCACTCAAGGGCTGCATCGGTGTCGGCGATATTGTTGTAAGACAGCGCCTTACCTTGAATTTGCTTAGCCGTTGCAACCGAGGCTTCTTCAATGTCGTTTTCAACATAGAAGGCCGCATCCTGGTGCGAGTTCTCACCGTAGCGCATGTCTTGCTTCTTGGTGAACTGCATGTTGATTGTGCGTGGAAACTTAGTATCGGTTGCCGCTTCTGCGGTGTAGTCAGGCACCATTTTACCGAAGTAGTTGGCGATCATGCCGTCGTACTGAGCCGTATGCTCGAATGCGGCAATGGCCAGGTCAAAACGGGTGGCGTGTGAGGTAGAACCTTCATTGGCCTTCATTTCGTCGATAACGCGGCCGTAGTCGGCGGCATTGACGATAATGGTCACGTCTTTGTGGTTTTTCGCCGCGGCACGAACCATGGTTGGGCCACCGATATCTATGTTCTCAATCGCGTCTTCAAGCGAGCAGTCTTCTTTTGCGACCGTTTGTGCGAATGGGTATAGGTTTACAACTACCATGTCGATTGCATCTATGTTGTTTTCAGCCATAACGCCTTCGTCCTGGCCGCGACGGGCTAGGATGCCGCCGTGAATTTTTGGATGCAATGTTTTAACGCGGCCATCCATGATCTCAGGGTGACCGGTGTGATCAGATACTTCAGTTACCTTGATGCCGTTGTCTGCAAGTAGCTTGCAGGTGCCACCGGTAGAAAGAATTTCGACGCCTTGAGCGGCTAGCTCACGAGCGCAGTCAACGATACCCGTTTTATCAGATACGCTCAGGAGCGCGCGACGAATTGGACGATGTGTATCCATGGTAGTTTTTGTTACCTCAGTTGAGTAGATAATCTTGTCTTAGGTGGCACCAGTTATTGGTGAATTCGACCTAGGGGTTAGACAAGGGGTTTGCTTAGAAACCCTATTTTAAACAATGATGATGTTTTTGTATAACACAGTGACCGACGCATCGGTCATTTTCGCGTATGGGCGAAAATAAAAAAGCACCCTAGGGTGCTTTTCGGTGCAGCTCAAGGCTGCGAATAAATTAGTTCATGCCGTACTTTTTCAGCTTCTTACGTAAAGTACCACGGTTGATACCCAGTAAGATGGCTGCACGGGTTTGGTTACCGCGTGTATAGGTCATTACTTCTTCTAGAAGCGGCGCTTCCAGCTCAGAAAGAACAAGTTCATAAACGTCTTGTACGTCCTGGCCGTTAAGCTGCTTAAGGTAGTGGTGAACAGCTTTTTTAACAGCGTCGCGAAGAGGCTGTGGTTTCTCTTGTGACTGAACGTGAGCGTTAGTAATAAAAGGAGAAGTCACATTTTGTTCAAACATCGTTGTATTGTCTCTTTCTTTCTGGATTAGCAATAAGTTTCAAAGTATTCATTCAGTGCATCCACCTGAGTCTCAGGTGTTTCTAGCGCATTAAATACTCGCCTAAACTGACGGTCTTCGTCGTGGGCTTGCAAATACCATCCAACATGCTTTCGAGCAATCCGCGGCCCCATGGCCTCACCGTAGAATTGATGGAGATTGATTAAATGCTCCATCAGAATACTGCGCACCTCGGTAATGGCCGGGGGCGGGAGTATTTCTCCAGTTTTTAAATAATGGTCAATTTCCCGGAAAATCCAGGGGCGACCTTGAGCGGCTCGTCCAATCATGATGGCATCTGCGCCCGTATACTCTAATACCTGTTTCGCCTTTTGCGGTGAGCTGATATCACCGTTGGCAACCACAGGAATCGACACTGAACTCTTGATCGCTTTGATCGTGTCGTATTCGGCATAGCCTTTGTACATACAGGCGCGAGTACGCCCATGTACGGCTAATGACTGAATACCATTGTGTTCAGCAATCGCTGCAATCTCGACGCCGTTGCGGTTGTCCACATCCCAGCCGGTACGGATTTTTAATGTGACGGGCACATCTACCGCTTCCACCACAGCTTTCACTATGGCTTCGACTAAGTCCGGATACTGCAACAAGGCAGAGCCTGCGAGCTTTTTATTCACTTTTTTGGCAGGGCAGCCCATATTTATATCTATGATCTGCGCGCCGTTGGAAACGTTAAACTGCGCCGCTTGCGCCATTAGCTCAGGGTCAGCCCCCGCAATTTGCACGGAGCGAATACCCGATTCGCCGCTATGATCCATACGTCCCATGGATTTGGCGGTTTGCCATACCTTGGGATTGCAAGACAACATTTCAGAGACGGCCAGTCCGGCGCCTAAGCGACGACACAACTGCCGAAAGGGGCGATCTGTGATCCCCGCCATCGGTGCAACCATCAAATTGTTTTCTAACTGGTAAGGACCAATTTGCACAGCGTTACAATTTACCTCGTTTCAAGGGGCGCTAAGTTTACGGTTTTTTGAGGCAAAATCAAAGGCTAGAAATTGAACAAAAGTGCTTTTTTTTTAAACTTTTTGTATTGACATTTTATAACGAGTGAGGGCAATAAGGTTTTTGCCTGTTTTATGAACACCTGCTTGACAGGGCTTATATGGCGGGGTGTTGATGGAGCGTAAACAGTGTAAAAAGAGTGAGAAATGGCCTGCACAGAGACTTTTGTCCACTGTGCAGGGTAGGATCAAAAGCGGTTACTTTTTAATCCCGCTGATCCGCACCCATTCACCTTCCTGGGCTATGGGATCTAGAGTCACTTGATGCTCGTAGCAAGCGGCCACGGATTCGGCTTGTTCTTCAAGTACTCCGGAAAGAGCAAGCTCGCCTCCTGATTTCAACAGGCCAAGAATCACCTCGTTTAACTCGCGTAGCGGCTGGGCAAGAATATTAGCAACGACCACATCGGCTTCAAAGCTCGGCTGATTCTCTGGCAGGTAAACTTCAAGTTGGTCGGCAACGCCATTGCGCTCGGCATTATCGATACTGGCATCGAGTGCTTGCTGATCGATATCTATACCTATAACGCGTGCGGCGCCAAGTTTAATGGCGGCGATACCTAAAATGCCTGAACCACAGCCGAAGTCGACCACGGTTTTACCGCTTAAATCCAGGCTCTCAAGCCAACGTAAACACAAGGCCGTAGTGGCATGCGTGCCGGTACCGAAGGCCAGACCCGGGTCGAGCATGACGTTGACCGCAGATGGATCTGGAACATCTAACCAGCTTGGGCAAATCCATAGGCGTTCGCCAAACTGAATCGGCTGGAAATTTTTCATCCATTCCCGTTCCCAATCTTTATCTTCTAGCTGTTCTATTTTGTAGTGGAACTGCTCTTGTAGCTCGGGCTGAACCTTAAGGTAGTCGACCACCGCCTGCATATCATGTGTGGCTTCAAACAGGCCGATCACTGTGGTTTCTGCCCAGTATCTTACTTCGCCTGGTTGCGGTTCGAAGATGGGTGTGTCTTTGGTGTCCATAAAGGTGACCGATGGGCAGCCGACATCCATAAGATGGTCACTGATTGCGTCCGCCGTTGATTCGGTGGCACGAATGCGAATTTGAATCCAAGCCATGTTAGTCCCCATGTTGGATGAATATTGTAAATGATACGCAAAGGCCGCTAAAAAGCGGCCTTTGTAATGCTTTAATAAGACGCCTGTTATTTGTTCGCGTCTAGGAAGCTTTTCAGTAGATCAGAGCGTGAAGGGTGGCGCAATTTGCGCAGAGCCTTGGCTTCGATCTGACGGATACGCTCACGGGTTACGTCGAACTGTTTACCTACCTCTTCCAAGGTGTGGTCGGTGTTCATATCGATACCAAAACGCATACGTAGTACTTTCGCTTCACGAGCAGTTAGGCCAGCAAGCACTTCGTGGGTTGCACCCTTGAGGCTTTCCATGGTCGCCGAGTCGATTGGCGATTCAATGGTGGTATCCTCAATGAAATCACCAAGATGCGAATCTTCATCGTCACCGATTGGGGTTTCCATCGAGATCGGCTCTTTGGCAATTTTCAGTACCTTGCGGATCTTATCTTCCGGCATCATCATGCGCTCGGCAAGTTCTTCCGGATTCGGTTCACGACCCATTTCCTGCAACATTTGGCGAGAAATACGGTTTAGCTTGTTGATGGTCTCAATCATGTGTACCGGAATACGTATGGTACGGGCTTGGTCAGCGATTGAACGCGTGATAGCCTGACGGATCCACCAAGTCGCGTAAGTCGAGAACTTGTAACCACGACGGTATTCAAACTTATCAACCGCCTTCATCAGACCTATGTTACCTTCCTGGATTAGATCCAAGAACTGCAGACCACGGTTGGTGTATTTTTTGGCGATTGAAATTACAAGACGTAAGTTGGCTTCAACCATCTCTTTCTTGGCACGGCGGGCTTTCGCTTCACCGATACTCATGCGACGGTTGATGTCTTTAATACGCTCGATTGATAAACCTGTGCTTTGCTCAATATGCTTAAGCTTATTGATGCAGCGCTCAATTTCTGGCTTCAATTCGGCCAGCATAGTTGAGTAGTTTTCACCGGCTGCGATTTCAAGGTCTAGCCAGGCGCTGTCGGTTTCATTGTTAGCAAAGTGCTTAACGAAGGTTTTCTTCGGCATCTTCGCAACCTGTACCGCCTGCTTCATGATGATGCGCTCTTGTACACGCACTTTATCCATCATATCGCGCATGTTATTAACCATGCGGTCGAATTGCTTAGGCACTAGTTTAAAGGTGCGGAATAGCTCACCGATCTCAACAATAGCTGCTTTCGCGTCTGGGTGTGAGCGACCTTTTTCTTCGAAAATTACACGAGCACCGTTGTACAGGGTACGTAGATTTTCGAAGTGGATACGTGCTTCTTCCGGATCTGGACCGTTATCCGTTTCTTCTTCCGAGCTATCGTCGTCGCTGTCATCGCCATCATCGTCTTCGTCATCTAAGTCATCGTCACTTAGTTCTGAACCGATATGGGTGGCTGAGATCTGTGTATCTTCTTCGTTAGGATCGAAAAAGCCGGTAATAATGTCGCTCAGGCGGATCTCTTCCGCTTCAAACATATCCCATTGCTCAAGCAGGTGAGAAATGGCTTCCGGATATTCGGCTACAGAAATCTGTACCTGGTTGATACCTTCTTCGATACGCTTGGCGATATCGATCTCACCTTCGCGCGTTAAAAGCTCGACTGTGCCCATTTCGCGCATATACATGCGCACCGGATCCGTGGTACGGCCGATTTCTTTTTCTACGGTGGCAAGTGCCGCAGCGGCAGCTTCTGCCGCATCCTCATCGGTGGTGGTCTCGGCCATCATCAATTCATCAGCATCTGGTGCGCTTTCGCAAACCTTGATACCCATGTCATTGATCATGCTAATGATATCTTCGACCTGATCCGAATCTATGATGTCTTGTGGAAGGTGATCATTCACTTCAGCGAATGTCAGATAACCTTGCTCTTTACCTTTCTGAATCAGAAGTTTTAGTTGTGACTGAGGAGTTGGATCCATAGAGATTTGCTCTTCCACCCTGATAAATTAATACAACAGGCGTCAGCTTAAGTACCTAAGCTGGGTGCCCCAAGCCGGTTTGACGCGGTGAATAGCGTAGTATAACAGACCGTGAAATTTCTGGCTAGCTTTCGAGCACTTCACTGCCTTTAAGTGCTTGAGTCAGCAGGGCGTATTCACGCCGCTCTGTCACGCTTAGACCTTGAGTCTTGTCCTTTATTAATAAGGACTCTAAACGGTGATTTAAACACTGATCTTCAATGAATTTGACCGTTTGTTGGAAATGTGGTTCCAACACCTCATCGTTTATTTGGTGAGGCCAAGCGGCTAGCTTGGTCAAAGCGCCGTATTCCGGGCGATCGCGGTAGTGTTCCAGCAGGTGCGCGGTACGCGCTCCTGGGTTATCGAGACAATGCTTTTGTATGGTCAAAAATAATTCCAGACCGGGCAGGCCGAGGCTGGCCAGCTCTGGCATATAGTCAACGCTGGCCGCCAGTTGCGGGTGCTGCAGCATGAGGGCGATGGCGGTGCGCATTGGCGTCATCTTAAATTGGCTTTCCACCCTGTGCTGTTGGCGCGGAGTTTTAAGCTTGGCATTAAGTTGCTCTCGGGTGCGACCGATAAAGCGGGCCAGACGCTCCAGCAGGTTTTCCTGATAGAATTCACTGGGGATCTTCTCAATCAGAGGCAGAGCCAGGCTCAGCAGTTTGGCTTTGCCGGCATCCTGAGTAAGATCTATGTCGTCACTCAAACGGCTAAAGAAGACGTCGCTAAAATCTCTGGCATCGACCAGGCGTTGTTCAAACGCGGCCTTGCCTTCTTGCTGCACCAAGGAATCCGGGTCTTCGCCATCGGGCAGAAATACAAACTTCAGTGCCTTACCGTCTTTTAAATGGGGCAGGGCATTTTCTAAGGCTCGCCAGGCGGCATCGCGACCGGCGCGGTCGCCATCGTAGCAACACACGACCTTGTCGGTTGCCCGCAGCAGCATCTGCATATGTTCGTTGGTGGTCGCCGTACCTAGGGCCGCTACCGCGTATTTAATATCATGCTCCGCCAGCGCCACCACATCCATATAGCCTTCAACAATCAGTAGTTGCTCAAGCTTTTTATGGGCCTGTTTGGCTTCATAAAAGCCATATAACTCAAAACCCTTATGGAAGATTCTGGTTTCCGGCGAGTTCAGGTATTTAGGACCATTATCGTCCTGGCCCATAATGCGTCCGCCAAAGGCGATAACACGGCCACGACGATCGCGAATAGGAAACATAAGACGATCGCGAAAGAAATCAAAGGTGCGGCCATTGTCTTTTTGCGTTGCCAGCTTGAGCTCGATCAGCTGTTGCTTTTGTTTCGGATTTTTCCCCAAGGTTTGGCACAGGGCTTCCCATTCGCTGGGCGCATAGCCGATACCGAAGTCTTTTACCGTTTGTCCGCTTAAGCCTCGGCCTTTAAGGTAGTCAATCACCAGTTGAGCATTGGCATGATGGCGCAGTTGCTGCTGATAATAGCGCGCGGTTTGCTCCATTAAATCGTAGTCGGATCGCTTTTGCTCCTGGGAGACCGGCGGACGATCGCTTTGGTTGGGGTTGCCTTGCTCTCTGGGAACTTCCAGGTGCAACAGGCTGGCCAGCTCTTCGATGGCGTCAACAAAGTCGAGTTTGTCGTACTCCATTACAAAGCTGATGGCGTTGCCGTTGGCACCACAGCCAAAGCAGTGATAAAACTGCTTATCCTGGGAAACGGTGAAGGATGGGCTCTTTTCATTGTGAAATGGGCAGCAAGCCTGGTAATCCTTGCCTGCTTTTTTCAGGTTTACGCGCGAGTCGATCAACTCGACTATGTCGGTACGCGCTAAAAGATCGTCGATAAATTGTCGGGGGATCTTACCTGCCATTCGCAACACCTAAGAAGAAAAGAGAATCACACTAGTATATCAAGGGCGATGGGAAAAGGGGTTATAAATTTACGCCTTGATTTTTACAGACTCTAAAAACGAAGAAACCGAGCACTAGGCTCGGTTTGCTTGAATTTGCTTTCGCGAATTAGGCGTTAAGACGCTGTTTAATAAGGCCTGAGAGTTTGCCCATATCGGCACGGCCTTCAGCTTGACTCTTAATTACGCCCATCACTTTACCCATGTCCTGCATGCCTTGTGCACCAGTATCGGCGATGGCTTTATCAATCAGTTGACTGATTTCATCTTCGCTCAGCTGCTTTGGTAGAAACTCTTCCAAAACACTCATTTCCGCTGCTTCTACATCGGCAAGATCGTCACGACCGGCATCCTTATACTGAGTATAAGAATCGCGGCGTTGCTTCACTAGTTTAACTACAACCGACGTAATATCGGCTTCGTTTAACGTGATTTGCTCGTCGATCTCACGCTGTTTAACTGCAGCGAGTACTGAACGAATAGCACCAAGGCGTAATTTGTCCTTGGCACGCATCGCGTCTTTTTGTGCATCTTTTAACGAATCTAATAGACTCATGACAACAAGACCGGACAGTGATTAGTATAATTTAACGCGACGTGCGTTTTCGCGAGAAAGCTTTTTCATGTGACGCTTAACAGCAGCCGCTTTTTTACGCTTACGCGCAGCGGTTGGCTTTTCATAGTGCTCGCGACGACGAACTTCTGAAAGGATACCTGCTTTTTCACATGAACGCTTGAAGCGGCGTAGGGCTACGTCAAACGGCTCGTTTTCTCTTACTTTAATTACTGGCATTAAAATCTCACCTACCTAACTTAATGAGCTGCACTCATTCGATCAAATAATGATCATGTGGTTCAAAAATGGTGCGGCATTGTAATCCGAGTTACCCCGGTGTGTAAAGAATAAATATCACAATACTGGTAAAATTGCAGCAAGGGAGTAGAATATGCGGCCTTATCAGCCACATCGCCCTGCGAGGAGACAGACATTGCGCATTTTGGGGATTGAATCATCCTGTGACGAGACCGGGATCGCCATCTATGATGACGAACAAGGTTTGTTGGCCCACCAACTCTATAGCCAAGTAAAAATGCACGCCGACTACGGTGGTGTGGTGCCTGAGCTGGCGTCGCGAGATCATGTGCGTAAGACTCTGCCCCTGATTGAAGCGGCCTTTGCCGAGGCGAACTGTGGCCCAGAGGATCTCGATGGTGTGGCCTATACTGCGGGCCCCGGCTTGGTGGGTGCATTATTGGTAGGATCGTCGATCGCACGATCCCTGGCTTATGGCTGGAAGCTGCCCACCGTGGCCGTACACCATATGGAAGGTCACCTGCTTGCGCCTATGCTGGAAGAAAAGGTACCCGAATTTCCATTCGTGGCCTTGCTGGTTTCTGGCGGCCATACCTTGCTGGTCAAGGTAAGCGCCATTGGCGAGTACGAAGTATTAGGTGAGTCGGTGGATGACGCCGCCGGTGAGGCCTTCGATAAGACCGCTAAATTACTGGGCCTGGATTACCCAGGTGGCCCTTTGTTGGCGAAACTGGCCGAGCAGGGCACCCCGGATCGTTTTAAATTCCCCCGTCCCATGACCGACAGGCCGGGTCTGGACTTTAGCTTCAGTGGTTTGAAAACCTTTGCCGCCAATACCATTCGCAGCGAAGGCGACGATCTGCAAACCAAGGCGGACATTGCCCATGCTTTCCAAACCGCGGTGATCGACACCCTGGCTATCAAGTGTAAGCGCGCCCTTAAGGAAACCGGTATCAAGCGTTTAGTTATTGCCGGTGGTGTAAGTGCCAATACCTATTTGCGTGAGCAATTAGAGCAGGTGATGCAGGGCATGCAGGGTGAAGTATTTTATCCGCGTCCGGCATTTTGTACGGATAACGGCGCGATGATCGCTTATGCGGGTATGCAGCGTCTTAAGGCGGGGCAAACGGCTACCTTGGATACCCGAGTTCAGCCTCGCTGGCCTATAGATACCTTGCCTAGCATTCGCTAGTAGGTCCTAAAGCGCCGGCGATTATTTCTCTGGCGCTACCTCTTCTTTTTCTCTCTTTTTCCCTACCTTAGGCTCTTTGCCCTTGAGCAAGCGTACCATGTTGGTGCGATGGCGAAAGATGATCAGCACGGTTAAAAACAGCACTGGCTCAGTGTACAAGGGCTTGATCCACCAAGTATACAAAGGAGCCAGGGAAACGGTTACCAAGGCGGCCAGGGATGAATAGCGGGTCAGGGCGACAACGCAGGCCCAGGTGAGGATCAGCAAGCCGCCAAGGGATAAACCTATGGGTAATAAGGCTCCAAAGGCTGTGGCCACGGCCTTGCCGCCCTTAAAACCGAAAAACAGCGGATAGATATGCCCTAAGCAGGCGGCCACGGCGACCAGTCCCAGGTGAATAGGATCTATGCCCATAAAATAGGCGCTCCACACCGGGATGGTGCCTTTGAGAATATCGAATACTAGTACCAGGATCGCGGGAAGCTTACCGCCAATGCGCAAGACGTTGGTGGCGCCGGGGTTTTTCGAGCCGGCTTGGCGAGGATCGGGCAGCGCAAAAAGGTGGCAGATCAGTACTGCCGAAGAGACCGAACCGAGAAGGTAGGCAAAAATGCACATTAACGCCGCTAACACTGTCATCCTTATTTTTTAATTGTACGTTTTAAGCTATTATCGCCGCTCATTATAAGTGTGCGCCGAGCTATTTCATGCCGGGCGCAGCGAGGTAAATCGCGGTTACGCCAGGTCAGGGTACTTATTCTAATCCTTTTTGGGTATCCGACCAGCTGACATTGGAGCTTCAAACATGGACAAAGTCTATATATCACAGCTTAGAGTGGACACCATTATTGGAGTGTACGACTTTGAGAAAGAAAGTAAACAAAGCCTTTATTTCGATATCGAAATGGACTGCGATTTACGCCAGGCCGCCCAGAGTGACGATCTCTCTTATACTATAGACTATGCCTTGGTCAGTCAGCGCGTCACCGAGCATTGCTTGGCAAAACCGGTGGAATTGCTGGAGACTCTGGTAGAGCAATTGGCGGCGCTTATTCTTAATGAATTCAACACGCCCAAGGTGGCCATTACCGTCAGCAAGCCCGCTGCGGTGCCTGCGGCGCAAACCGTTGGCGTTAAAATCGTACGTAGTAAAAACTAGTTATGGCCCGCATTTATATTAGCCTAGGCTCCAATATCAATAAGCGCGAAAACCTTCTGAATGGGTTAAGTGCGCTGCGCCAACATTTCGGCGTGCTGCAACACTCCAATGTGTATGAAAGCGAAGCCGTGGGTTTTAACGGCAGTAATTTTTATAATTCTGTGGCTGGGGCTGACACGGATATGAGCCTGGCTCAGGTCTGTAGCCTGCTCAAGCAGATTGAGCGTGATAACGGCCGCACCCCCGACGATAAAAAGTTTAGCCCCCGTACTCTGGATCTGGATCTGTTGTTTTATGATGACGTGATCTGTGACTCTCCGGCGCAGTTGCCCCGTGATGAGATCACCAAAAATGCCTTTGTGCTCTGGCCCTTGTTTGAACTGGCTCCAGAGCTGGTGCACCCGGTTACTCAAACCACCATTGCCACACTCTGGCAAGATTATGATAAATCAAAACAAAACCTATGGAAGGTCACTATCGAATGAGTATTCTCGCTATTGTTGTATTGGCAGTGATTCAAGGACTGACAGAATTTCTCCCCATTTCGAGCTCCGCCCACCTGATTTTACCTTCGCAGCTGTTGGGCTGGCAGGATCAGGGTCTGGCCTTTGATGTGGCCGTGCATGTCGGCTCCTTAATGGCGGTGATGATTTATTTTCGCAGGGAAATAGGCGATATCCTGGTGGCCTGGTTTAAATCCTTCGGTTCTCAGGGCGCCACCGACGACAGCAAACTGGGCTGGTATATCTTATTGGCAACCATTCCTGCAGGCCTGGCCGGCAAGCTCTTTGAAGATCTGATTGAGCAGCATCTACGCGCGGCCATAGTGATCGCCATTACCACCATCTTTTTTGGCCTAGTGCTATGGCTGGCGGATATTAAGGCCAAACAAACAAAGAACATCTATCAACTGAATTGGAAATCGGCCTTGCTGATCGGCTGTGCCCAGGCCGTTGCGCTTATTCCCGGTACTTCACGTTCGGGTATCACCATGACGGCAGGTTTATTTTTAGGTTTGACTAAGGAAAGTGCGGCGCGTTTTTCGTTTTTGCTGTCTGTGCCCGTGATTGGCGGCATGGGGCTTATTAAAACTATAGAGCTGGCCACGGGTGAGCAAGCGGTAGACTGGCAAGCTCTGATCCTTGGCGCCGGTTTATCCTTTATGGCCGCTTATGCCTGTATCTTCTTATTCCTTAAGTTTATCGAGCGCATGGGCATGTTCCCCTTTGTGATTTACCGCTTACTTCTGGGCTTCGGCTTACTGGCGTTTTTGCTTTATCAATAGCCCGCGCTTTTCTCTTATCTTCTCGTAAAGTGAGAAATAAACTTGGCCCCTACTTTCATGGGGCCAAGACATTTTCAATAGCTTCAAGTCGCCCCTGGGCCAGTGCCGTTTTAATGGCTGCCCCTTCTATACCCTGACCAATATAGGTTTGCGCGTTCACCTGTTGCGCCGCCTCGGCAGCCTTAAGCAATAGGGCGTGGCGGCTAAAATCACCGAGCTGGGCGCACGTATAAGCCTGTACCAAATCGTCCAGTCGTTGTGGGCGACGCCAAATATCCAACTCATTAAAAAGCGTCACCAGTTCCTTGGCCTGCCAGTTCTCTTGGCTGAGAAGGGCGCCATGCTTGGCCAGCGCTTCGCTGATCTCCATATATTGCTTTGGCACCCGGTAGTGCTGATAAAACGTCTGGCGCGCCTTGGTATCGAGCGCTTGCATCACCTGTGCAAACTGACAAGGAGGGGTGTAATCATGGCTGCGGCCATAGTCGATTTTCGCTTCCAGGCCCTGCTTTTCATTCGCCCATATGTTTGCTAATTCGGGGCAGAGTACGCTCAGGGCATCGCACTTAGCCAGCGCATCGACAAAGATATGAATATAACCGTCATCCAGAGCCTTTTGCCATTCCATCCAAACACGTTCCGGGGTCAGTGCCTGAAGCTCACCGCTGTGGGCTATGTCGCGCATCAGGGCCAGAGTTTCTTCGGCTATATGAAAGCCGAGATAGTGATAGCGGGCGCGGAAGCGGGCTACGCGTAATACCCGCAGAGGGTCTTCGCTAAAGGCGGCGCTAACATGGCGCAACAAACGTTTTTCAATATCGTCCTGGCCACAAAAAGGGTCGATAAGCTGGCCATCTTCACCTTGGGCTATGGCGTTGACGGTCAGGTCGCGGCGTTCTAAATCCTGCTCTAGGGTAATATCCGGATTAAAGTCGCAAATAAAGCCGGTGTAACCCTGGCCTTGTTTGCGCTCGGTACGCGCCAGGGCGTATTCTTCCTTGCTGCGTGGATGCAAAAATACCGGGAAATCCTTGCCAACCTGGGTGTAACCAAGTCGCTTCATTTCTTCTATTGTCGCGCCCACCACCACGTAGTCGCGCTCTTTGATGACTCGCCCTAATAACTGGTCGCGTACCGCGCCACCGACTAAATATGTTTGCATCCGTTTTCCCGAGCGGCTAAAAAGATGATTGTAACAGAGTTTTATCATGGCGGTTTTTTTGCCATTATAAGAAGTGCGAGTGATAATTTAATTAAACCGCAGCGCTTAGTGCCTACCAGGGAAGTTTTCCGGGTAAGGCCTGTGGCAAAAACTAAGGACCTATTTGTGTATCTAGATTACTTTGGCTTAACCGAAAAACCCTTTTCCATCGCCCCGAACCCCGAGTACCTTTATCTCAGTGAACGCCATAATGAAGCCTTGGCACACCTGACGCATGGGTTGGGTGAGTCCGGCGGCTTTGTGTTGCTAACCGGCGAGGTGGGCACCGGCAAAACCACGGTAACCCGGTGCATGCTTGAGCAAGTACCAGATTCGACCCAGGTGGCCTTTATTCTTAATCCCACCTTGTCCGAGTTGGAATTGTTGGCGAGTATCTGCGATGAGCTGGAGATCGAGTATGATCACCAAAACGCCACCTTGAAGACGCTGACCGACCGCATTAAGGGGCGTTTGCTAAGCAACCATGTTAATGGTCGTCATACCATGCTGATCATCGATGAGGCACAGCATTTGGCGCCTCAGGTATTGGAACAGCTGCGTTTACTTACCAACTTAGAAACCAACCATAAAAAGCTGTTGCAGATTATTTTGGTTGGCCAGCCGGAATTGCAGGCCTTACTGCGTCGCAATGAGCTGCGCCAGCTTGCACAGCGTATTACCGCCCGCTATCACCTGTTGCCACTGACGCTGGCCCAGGTCGATGCGTACGTTAAGCACCGCTTAAAAATTGCCGGTGGCAGGCAGATCCTCTTTGATCGTGCTGCGGTAAAGCAAATTCACCAACTGACCGGCGGTATCCCGCGCTTGATTAACCTCTTATGCGAACGCGCCTTACTCGGTGCCTATTCGGCCCAGGTTAATCAGGTCAGCAAAAAATTAGTGACTCAGGCGGCCAAAGAAGCCTTGCCTGAAACCTTACCGAGTCAAAAAAATAACGGCACAGAGAGCCGAGGCAAACGTTTTGTTTTTACCCTGGGCGGGGTTATGATGCTGTTCGCCGTGGGCATTGGCTTATCTTACTTTATTTAGGGCTCTACTATGTCGCTGTTATTAGACGCATTAAAACAATCACAAAATCAATCGAGTGCCCTAGAATCTGAGCCCGATACATCGCAGCAAGAGGCGTTAGACTTTTATCGCCGCCTAAGCTGGGGCCTAGTCGCCCTGGTGGTGATTGCCGTGGTTCTGGTGGTGGGCTATTTCGCCGGTAAATGGTGGCAGGATAATAGCAATGAATTGTTAGTACAGGCCAAGGCCCAGATGCAAGCGCAGATGCAAGCACAGGAGCAGCAGTCTACCAAGGTAAACGTGACCGCCACCCAAACTGCTTCACCGGCTCAGGTGAATGCCGAGCTGGCTTCAAATCAAGCACAGCCAGTTAATAATCCGCAGAATCAAGTGACAGGCCAGCAGGTTGGTCAATCCGTAGCGCAGGGGCTACCGCAGGGGCAGGTTAACTTGAATGCTCTGCAGGTGCCGGTGCAATTTGCCCAGCCTTATCAACAAATGGTGCCCGTTTATGTGATGGGACAAATGCCCCAGGCCTATGGCCCTGGCACCTATATGCAATGGGTTCCCGCTTATGGTAATCCTATGATGGCCAGTGCCGGCCAATATCCGCAGGGCTTTAATCCAGGGGCGCAGCCGGTCGATACCAGTCAATATAAGGTGGTGGGTAAGCCAATGGAGCAGGGCAACAATGCTTATCAGCAACCTCAGCAGGGTTACTCTTCGACACCTGGTTATAACGATGCTGAGTTACAAGGAGTTTCCAGCGACTTAAAACGTGCCTTTGCCGATGCCGTAGCCGCTACCGCAGGCATGCAGAATGAAGATTCCGTCACTACCGCATCGCGCAGCAGTGCCATGGTAGAGCCCATCGAATTATTGCCGGAGGCGATTCAGAGCCGCATTCCATCCTTGGTCTATCAAGCCCATATTTATGCCACCGCGCAGGATAGACGTTGGATTAAACTCAATGGTTATGAGCTGTATGAGGGTGATAATGTGGGTCGCATACGGGTTGTGGAGATCACCCCGGAGCAGACAATTTTAAGCATTGATAACTATGAATTTTCCCTTGAGGCAATGCAAGACTGGCCTTAATAAGAGGCATAGGTTTATCGGCGTTTAGACGTTGAGAGAGTAATAAAAAAAGGCGCCAATTGGCGCCTTTTTCAGTAGCTTACGACTTATTCTTCGTCTTCTACCAGGGTCATCAATGAGGTGTTACCACCGGATGCCGTGGTATCGATACTGATGGTCTTTTCCGTCAATAGACGGTTGATCAGGGTATCGTAGTACTCGGCACTGATCACCGGCAGGATAGCACCCTTACGGTTTGCTAACTGCTGTGCGAAGTAGCCCAAGCGAGAAGAGCGAGCAGCAACAACCGCACCGGCAAGGTGAGAGTGTGCCAAGATGGCTTGTAGCTGGTTCGGCTTAGCCACCTGTAATACGCCCTCGGCTACACCGGTAGCAATGAATTTATCGCGGAACGCCAGAGCTTCTTCATAGAATAGCTCAGAGGCAACTGTGATAACCGTGTTACCCGCTGCCAGCGCAGTGATAATAGAAATCGCCCAGAAGTTGAACGAGGTACTCTTATCTGCGTAACAAACCACACAGCCGCGTGGCTCAAGATACAGGATGTTTGATTCACCCGTTGGCCCAGGCAATACCTTAGGACGCTTCATACGCTTTTCAATGCGGTTAAGCTGAGTACGCGCATCGCTCAGGGTCTTGGCCAGGTCATCGGCTAGTTCGTCGATGATCTCAACCGTAGCCACTTTCGCCAATAGCTGACGAAGTGCCGATACACGGTCATTCAGCGCCGTTGCACGCCAGATCTTCTCATCGCGCATTGAGGCACTCATCAGTGCTTCTACCTTTTCAGCAGCACCCGAGTAGTGGTGTTGATCCGCTTCATCCGCTGGTAAGTTGGTCATCTGCACGTTCTCTGGAGAGGCTTTCTCTTTAACCAGGCGAAGTAGGTAGTTAGGACCACCTGCTTTAGGGCCAGTACCAGAAAGACCACGACCACCGAACGGCTGCACACCAACGATAGCACCGATCATATTACGGTTAACGTAGACGTTACCGGCACGAGATTGACGGGCAACGTACTCGCAACGCTCTTCAATACGTGAGTGAACACCCATAGTCAGGCCGTAACCCGTGTTATTGATTTGATCAATCACGTTATCAAGTTCACCCGCTTTAAAGCGAACGATATGCACGATAGGGCCAAATACTTCGCGCTTAAGCACAGACAAGTCTTTGATTTCATACAGGCGCGGTGCAAAGAAGAAGGCACCATTTTCGCTGTTGTCAGGGATATCACATTGATAATGTAAGGTGCCATTGCCTTTTAGGTATTCAACGTGAGCCGTCAGCGCTTTCAGTGCTTTTTCGTCGATTACCGGACCTATATCCGTAGACAAGTAAGCCGGATCGCCAATGTGAAGCTCGGCCATAGCACCTTTAAGCATCTCGATAATGCCGTCGGCTACGTCGTCTTGTAGGAACAATACGCGCAGTGCAGAACAGCGTTGACCGGCACTTTGGAAGCCAGACTTAACCACATCGTCTACTACCTGCTCAGGCAGAGCGGTAGAGTCCACGATCATACAGTTCTGACCACCGGTTTCGGCGATAAGCGGAACCTGGATGTCGTTACGAGCGGCCAGAGTTTGTGAAATAAGCGTACCTGTTTCCGTTGAACCGGTGAACATCACTGCTTGAATGCGCTCATCAGGCACTATGTGCTTACCTACTTCGCTACCGCGAGCGATAACCGGCTGCACTACGTGCTCAGGCAGACCTACATATTGCATTAGCTCGATGGCGCGTAATGCGATAAGACTGGTTTGCTCAGCTGGCTTGGCGATAACCGTGTTACCGGTCACAATGGCAGCTACAACCTGACCTAGGAAGATGGCAAGAGGGAAGTTCCACGGGCTGATACATAGCACCACACCGCGGGCTTCAAAACGCTCGTCCTGTGATAACTCTTCTGCACGTGCGGCATAGTAACGACAGAAATCCACCGCTTCACGTACTTCATCGATACCGTCTTGAGTGATCTTACCGGCTTCTTTAATACAAAGAGCCACTAGTTCGTCATTATGACGCTCTAGGATATCTGCGATGCGACGTAATAGATCCGCACGCTCTTTAACAGGCGTTGCCGACCAAGAGGTAAAGGCATTTTCTGCGTTTGCCAGCAGGGTTTGCATCTCATCGCCTGTGTGTAGGCGGTGCTGACCGATAATCTCTTTGTGGTTCGCAGGGTTGCGTACCGCCAGGTTACCTTCAGCAACTTGCTCTTCCGAGATAAGGTGCTCGGCAAACCAGGCATCCATATTGGCTTTTAGTGGGGTGATCACATTGATGTCGGTTAAGTCCATACCCTTTGAGTTTGGACGCTCGTCACCATAAAGCTCAATCGGGAGCTTAATTTGCTTGTTATATTTGTTACGCAGACCTTGCAGGGTTTCTACCGGATCCGGCAGTAACTCTTCAACAGGCTTAGTGGTATCAACGATGGCGTTAACAAACGATGAGTTAGCACCGTTTTCAAGCAGGCGACGTACCAAGTAAGCAAGCAGGTCTTCGTGTTGACCAACAGGCGCATACACACGACACTGAATCTTTTCTTGAGTTACAACCTGATCGAACAGTGACTCACCCATGCCGTGAAGACGCTGGAATTCAAAGCCCTGGTTGTCACCCTTGGCTACTTCCAGAATGGTTGCAGCCGTGTAGGCATTGTGCGTTGCAAACTGTGGGTAAATCGCATCGCGTGCATCCATTAATTTAATGGCACAGGCTTTGTAAGATACGTCTGTGGTCGCTTTACGGGTAAATACCGGGAAGTGGCTTAAACCATCTTGCTGTGTGGTTTTGATTTCGGTATCCCAGTAGGCACCTTTAACCAAACGTACCATTAGCTTGCGGCCAACGCGGCGAGCCAGGTTGGTTAGCCATTCAATAACGAAAATTGCACGTTTTTGGTAAGCCTGAACCGCCAGACCAAAACCTTGCCAGTCGCCAAGCTCGGCGTCGCTGAATACGGCTTCGATAATGTCTAGTGAGATATCAAGACGGTCTGCTTCTTCGGCATCAACGGTCAGGCCGATGTCGTATTGCTTGGCAAGTAGTGCCAGGTCTTTTAGCTTAGGTACAATCTCTTCCATGACGCGGTCACGGTGAGTGAACTCATAGCGCGGGTGGATAGCCGAAAGTTTTACCGAGATACCAGGGCTTTTCACCGGGCCACGGCCATTGGCCGCTTTGCCTATGGCATGAATCGCCATAACGTAGCTGTTGTAGTAACGTTCAGCATCACGCATGGTGCGTGCGCCTTCACCTAGCATGTCGTAAGAGTAAACGTAACCCTTGCTTTCAGCTTCTGCAGCACGCTCAATCGCTTCGTCAATGGTTTGACCCATAACGAACTGCTTACCCATGATCTTCATGGCGAAGTTTACAGACTTACGAATAACCGGTTCACCCAGGCGACCTACGGTACGCTTTAGCAGGCCGAACTGGTCTTCTTTATTCTTGTCACTGTAGTTAACCATTTTACCGGTTACTAATAGGCCCCAAGAAGATGCATTTACAAACAGTGAGTCACTTGCACCTAAGTGTGAGCTCCAGTCGCCCTTGGCTAGTTTGTCGCGAATAAGTTGTTCTTGTGTTGCTTTATCTGGCACGCGCAGTAGCGCTTCGGCCAAACACATTAACACCACGCCTTCTTCACTGGACAGAGAGAATTCGTTTAATAGGGCATCAACACCGCTTTGACCATCTTGGTCTTTACGGATATTCAATACCATTTGACGGGCGCGCTCCCATGCGCGGCTTCGTGCCGTAACACCTACTTCAGCCAATGGAAGAATGTGATCAATTACTTCATTTTCGTCAATGCGATAGAAGTCACGGATCTTCTGGCGGATGGGGCATTCTGTAATCAAATTGCCTTCAAATAACATAAGCAACCCTCAAAATAACGGAGTCTAAACATAGCAACTGTACCCAACACCATAAGGTGGGATGGTGGGGCCTCGGTTACGACAATTACTACATTGTAGGTTCTAACTGCGAGAGTGTAGATTTTTACCTACGTGGATATTCAGTATGTGGTTAAGATTGTGCTCTTAATGACTACACATTCGCGGGCATTCTAAAGAAAATACCGCAGAATATGCTGGTTTAATTTTGGCAATTACGATAATTTACAGGGTATATTTGTAGCTTGCCCGTATAAAATTCTGTTATGTCTCTAATAGCCAAGTCTCGTGTCCTAGATAGGATAGATTTAGCCATCCTTGATGAGCTGCAAAAAAATGGTCGCATCTCCAATGTAAACCTGGCTAAACAGGTAAACCTGAGTCCAAGCCCCTGCCTGGACAGGGTTAAACGCCTTGAAGCTGAGGGGTTTATCGAAGGCTATTTTGCTAAGCTCAGTGAGCAGAAGCTCAACCAGAGCCTCTTGGCCCATGTACAGGTGTCACTGGTCACTTCTAACACCTCTGTATTTAAAACATTTAAAGAGCACATAGTTAAAACCCCACAAGTGGTGGAGTGCGATATGGTGGCCGGGGGCTATGATTACCTGCTCAAGGTGCGTGTAAGTGATATGAACGAGTACCGTCAGGTGCTTGGTGATCTGGTCGATATACCCGGGGTGGGCACGCACCATACCTATATGGTGATTGAAAAGGTGAAAGAAGATACCGGTCTGCGTATCGACTTATAACAGCTTCCCTTTGCTACAAAAAAGAGCGCCTAGGCGCTCTTTTTTCGATAACTCATGTAAAAGTGAGTTTACGCCCAACCATCGTAGCGCTTTCGGCGCGACAGAAAGATGGTCAAAATAATACCTAAGAATAAACCGATAAAGGCAATGGCACCGCCATAGGTCAGTAACTGGCGCTTTTCTTTTGCCCGCAGATTCTGCTGTTTGGTTTGAATGGCATCGCGTTCGGCAATGGCTTGATCAAGCTGGGCCTGCAACTGCTCGGTTTGTGTGCTCAAATCGCTGTTCATGCTTTGCAGCTGTGGCACCTGTGCCTGCACATCACGTAGTTTTTGTTGGGTGCTGGCCAGCTCTTCGGCAAGGTTTTCGTGTTTAACCTTGAGGCTTTGCTCCTGATTAATAAACTTGCTTTCTACCCAGCCTTGGCGTTCTTTGTCGTCAACAACCTCAAAAAAGCCGTTATTTTCAGTGCCGGTAACCAGCTTGATTTCGGTGCCAGCGTTTACTGAGCCGATAATGCGGTAGTTTTTACCTGCCCCCGAGTGCATGAAAATATAGAGATCATCACTGATATAAGCGGTGCTGGGGGCGGCAATGGCCATTTTGGTGATTAGTGCGCTGGAAATAAAAAGCAGCGCAACACACAGGTGTTTTAGCATGCAACTAAACCTTGTTTACGTAAATAAGATGTTGATTGGGGCATATTATTGGCTGGCGTGGCGAATGGCAAGGCCGATTTTGTAACCCAACCCCGCGGCTAAGGGCTTAAATTACTGGGAAATGAATGCAAAAAGTTTGCATTCATTGATGGCTTTGTTTATGTTGTCTTCTTGTCAATTTCATTGGTCTTCTAGAACGTATGGACACTGAAATAGAGCTGAAATTTTTAGTTTCTGAGGCGGTCATCCCGTCGATTCCAGCACTTATCACACAGTTTGCAAAAACCGTTACCAACAAGCCTTCGCGTAATCTGCAAAATGCCTATTTTGATACTCCCAGCCGTGAATTACGGGCCCTGGATATAGGTTTGCGCACGCGCTGCAGCGATGGTCAATGCGAGCAAACCATTAAGCTTGCCGGCGAGAATGTCGGGGGGCTGCATCAGCGTCCAGAGTATAATTTGCCCATCGAAGGCAACCGCCCCGAGCTCAGTCAATTCGACGCCAGTATTTGGCCGCACGGGGTGCAGGTTGAAGCCATTGCCGACAATTTATATCCACTGTTTAGCACTAACTTTATTCGCCGTACCTGGCTGTTAGAGACTCAAGCCGGCACCTTGATTGAAGTGGTGTTGGATAAAGGAGAGGTGGCCGCTAATGCCAGCGTTGAGACTATTTGCGAATTGGAAATCGAGCTGGTTAAAGGCGAGCGCAGCGAGCTCTTTTCCCTGGCGGAAAAGCTGATCGAAAACCTGCCGTTGCGCATGGGGCTCTACTCAAAGGCGGCGCGCGGTTATCGCTTGGCCGATGACCAACCGCTGGTGGCGAGCAAGGAAATCGATATGGTTGCACTGAGCAACGCCGACTCGCAGGAGCGGGCGCTGGAGAAGTGTTTAAACCATGGCATTACCTTTGTGCAAAAGCACGAAGAGTGCTATTTCCAAAAGCCGAGCTTAAAAACCCTGAAGCGTATTACCGATGGTGTCAGCCTTATTCGTCACAGCCTGTGGTTGTTTAGCGACATCGTTGAAAAGCAGGACACAGAGCGTTTGCGCTCGGAACTGAAGTGGCTACTAAGCGAATTAAGCTGGGTGGAAACGGCCATCCAACTGAAAACCTTTACCTCGAAAAAGCACGCCTACTACAAAAAAATCAATGCAGCGCCAGAGCTGGCGCAGGTGATTGAAGATTTAAAAGCGGTTCAGCCGAGCATAGACGAAGTGCAAAAGGTCTTTACCAGCAAGCGCTATAACCTCTTGCTGCTGGATCTGACCATTTGGCTGACCGAGCGCGGCTGGCGACAGTCATGGGGGCAGTCTCAGTTCCAGGCGGCGGAGAAAAATATCCATGATATCGCTGCTCACTTGCTGGAGTTTGACTGGCATGAAATGCGCGCCCTGGTCGACAATGACTCACAGTTGTCGAGCGATGAATACTTAAGCCTAAAACACCGTCTTGAGCGTAACTTATTGAGCGGGTGCTGTTTAGGGGCCTTGTTCGATGAAAACGCACGCATGAATTTCCGTGCTCCCTGGCTGGATATCATCCACGGCACCTTCGAACTGTTTACCCTTAATTATCTTGGCCAGTTATGTCAGGGCAAGGACAGCGAAGAGCTGGCAAAAATCCAGGCCTGGCTCGCACAGAAAACGGACAGTCTACTCGGTGCCATGGAGCAAAGTCGTGAAGCGACCCGTAATATTCAGCCTTATTGGCGCGATTAGCCTCTTTAGCGCGCAAGCATATGCCTTTGCCGCGCAAGAAAATTGGCGCACCTGGAAGCACTCGCAGCAATACCAGGTGCAGTATTATCAAACGGCGCAAGGTCACTATGCTATTAAGGCCAAGTTGTTTGTTGCTAAGGCCACTAAGGCGCAATTTATCAGCCTGTTGCACGATACCGAGCATGCGTCCGATTGGCTTGAGGGCGTTAAGCGGGTCAATCTGCTAGACAGTCCCAGCGCCAATCGCACCCTGGTTTTTACTCACCTGAATTCGCCCTGGCCGGTGGCCGACAGGGAGCTGTATACCGAGTCCTGCTATGAAGCCCTCGACGAACAAAGTTCGCGATTATTAATTCGCAGTGTTGACCCGGATAGGGATGTGGGCAAGGGAAGAGTAAGGATAAAGGAATTAGAAGCGCTGTGGGTACTAACGTCACGAACAGATGGTTTGGTGTTGGAATATCAGGTCGAGGCCGACCCCGGTGGCGCCATTCCTACTTGGCTCAGTAATAAGGTGTCGTTAAAAAGCGTGTATAAGACGCTAATGAATTTACGCCGAGTGCTGCCTAAGACCCAGGTCATGTCGCCCTTGCCATTGCAAGAGGGCGATTGCTCCTCCTTTTAGACAGGCATAAAAAAAGCGCTCAATGAGCGCTTTTTTCTAAGCTGTTGCAGTCTTAAAAACCTGCGTCTGCTTTTAATGCTTCTACTTTGTCTGTCGCTTCCCATGGGAATTCGTCGCGACCGAAGTGACCGTAAGCAGCGGTAGGCTGATAAATAGGACGCTCAAGGTCAAGCATCTGGATCAGGCCGTAAGGACGTAGGTCGAAGTGCTTGCGGATAAGTGCAATTAGGTGCTCTTCGTCCAGTTTACCTGTGCCGAAGGTTTCAACGCTGATAGAGGTAGGCTCGGCCACACCGATAGCGTAAGAAACTTGGATTTCACAACGATCTGCAAGACCGGCAGCAACAATGTTCTTAGCAACATAACGAGCTGCGTAGGCTGCTGAACGGTCAACCTTTGATGGATCCTTACCAGAGAAGGCACCACCACCGTGACGAGCCATACCACCGTATGTATCAACGATGATCTTACGACCAGTCAGACCACAGTCACCCATAGGGCCACCGATTACGAAACGGCCTGTTGGGTTGATAAAGAACTTAGTCGCTGAAGTGATAAGCTCAGCCGGAAGCGTTGGTTTGATGATGGTTTCCATCACGGCTTCTACTAAAGCGTCCTGTGAAATGGTGTCACAGTGCTGCGTTGATAGTACAACTGCGTCGATACCAACTGCTTTGCCATTTTCATAAGCAAAAGTTACCTGAGATTTTGCATCCGGACGAAGCCAAGGAAGCTCGCCGTTTTTACGTACGTGCGCTTGACGCTGTACCAGGCGGTGTGAATAGGTAATAGGAGCAGGCATCAATACGTCTGTTTCGTTACACGCGTAACCGAACATTAGACCCTGGTCACCGGCGCCTTGATCTTCAGGGCGAGCACGGTCAACACCTTGGTTGATGTCAGGAGACTGTTTACCAATGGTGTTTAGGATGGCACATGAATCGGCATCGAAACCCATGTCTGAGTGGGTGTAGCCAATTTCACGTACTGTTTTACGCGTAAGCTCTTCGATATCAACCCAAGCGCTGGTGGTGATCTCACCGCCAACCATAACCATGCCGGTCTTTACATAGGTTTCACAAGCGACACGGGCGTGCGGGTCTTGCTCCAAAATAGCATCTAATACCGCATCTGAAATTTGGTCAGCGATTTTATCCGGGTGTCCCTCAGATACTGACTCAGAAGTAAATAAATGTTTTGCCATTGGCTTCTTCTCACAAGTCTCGCGCTTCCCAAACTCGTCACCAACCTCTGGGCGCAGCGCAGCATAAAAATAAGGCGCATATTCTAGCTAAATGATCACACCTTGCATAGCAATTTTACGCCTAGACGTCCAAAATACTTCTTTTCACTCGCCAAACTCGTCAACTGCCCGAAATCAGCTGAAGTAATTACTCTAGTTGATGAGTAATTCTAAAGTCGCTCACTTTGGCCGCAAGTTTTATTTGCAGGGGGCGTATGAATAAGTAAAAATGGGCACCTATTTTGCCTTCGCTAGCTTGAGCAAAGGCGAATCTTCCAGCGCAAATACATATAAAGGTAGGAGAATTCATGCCATCTCGCAAAGAACTCGCTAACGCCATTCGCGTCTTGTCTATGGACGCCGTTCAACAAGCTAAATCAGGTCACCCGGGTGCCCCTATGGGCATGGCCGATATCGCCGAAGTCCTTTGGCGCGACTATTTGAAGCACAACCCAACGAATCCTGATTGGGCTGATCGCGACCGATTTATCCTGTCCAATGGCCACGGTTCAATGCTGATTTATTCGCTGTTACACCTAAGCGGCTATGACCTGCCTATGGAAGAAATCAAAAACTTCCGTCAATTGCATTCAAAAACACCGGGTCACCCTGAGTATGGTTATGCGCCGGGCGTAGAAACCACTACCGGCCCACTAGGCCAAGGTATTACCAATGCCGTGGGTATGGCTATCGCCGAGAAAGCCTTGGCGGCACAATTTAACCGTGACGGTCACGATATCGTTGATCACTACACTTATACCTTCTTGGGTGATGGCTGCTTGATGGAAGGTATCTCACACGAAGCCTGTTCATTGGCCGGCACTTTAGGTCTTGGTAAGTTGATCGCGTTTTGGGATGACAACGGCATTTCAATCGACGGTGAAGTAGAAGGCTGGTTCAGCGATGATACGCCTGCTCGTTTCGAAGCATACGGCTGGCACGTAGTTCGTGGCGTTGATGGTCACGACAGCGAAGCGATTCGTGCGGCCATCGAAGAAGGCCGTGCCAATGGCGACAAGCCAACCCTTATCTGTTGTAAAACCGTTATCGGTTACGGCTCACCGAATAAATCGGGCAGCCATGACTGTCACGGCGCGCCTCTAGGTGATGAAGAAATCAAAGCGGCACGTGAATTCCTGGGCTGGAGCCATGACGCTTTCGTAATTCCACAAGAGGTTTACAGCCAGTGGGATGCTAAAGAAGCGGGTCAGCAAAAAGAGCAAAGCTGGAAAGACAAGTTCGCTGCTTATAAAGCGGAGTTTCCTGAACTAGCGGCGGAATTTGAGCGTCGTCAAACAATGAACTACCTGCGGATTGGGCGGAAAAATCACAAGCCTATATCGAGCAGTTACAAGCAAACCCGGATAACCCGGCAACGCGTAAAGCATCACAAAATGCCCTGAATGCCTTTGGCCCTATGCTGCCTGAGTTTATGGGTGGTTCTGCGGACCTGGCTGGCTCAAACCTAACGCTTTGGAGTGGTTCTAAAGGCTTGACCAGCGATGATGCCAACGGTAACTACATCTTCTACGGTGTGCGTGAGTTCGGTATGTCTGCGATCATGAACGGTATCGCGCTGCACAAGGGCTTTATCCCTTACGGTGCCACCTTCCTGATGTTTATGGAATATGCCCGTAACGCGGTACGTATGGCGGCGCTGATGAAAACGCCAAGCATCTTCGTTTATACCCATGACTCAATCGGTCTGGGTGAAGATGGCCCAACGCACCAGCCGGTAGAGCAAATGGCGAGCTTGCGTTATACCCCTAACCTAGTTAACTGGCGTCCTTGTGATCAGGTTGAGTCGGCTATCGCCTGGCAACAAGCTATCGAGCGCAAAGACGGTCCAACGTCACTGGTCTTTACCCGTCAGGGTCTGGCGCAGCAAGCGCGTACTGCAGAGCAGTTGGCCAACGTTAAGAAAGGCGGCTATGTACTAAGCTGTGACGGCAACCCTGAAGTGATCCTGATCGCTACCGGTTCAGAAGTTCAACTGACCATGGATGCAGCCGCTGAATTACGTGCTCAAGGCAAACAGGTACGTGTGGTCTCTATGCCGTCAACGGATCTATTCGATGAGCAAGATGCGGCTTATAAAGAATCTGTACTACCGGCTGCTGTGACTCGTCGCGTTGCCGTTGAAGCTGGTATTGCCGACTTCTGGTACAAGTATGTAGGCCTTAACGGCAAGGTGATCGGCATGACTACCTTTGGTGAGTCGGCGCCGGCGGATGAGCTGTTCAAGCTGTTCGGTTTCACCGTGGACAATGTGGTAGCAGCGGCTAACAGCCAATTCTAATCGCTTGTTTAAAGACATAAGAAAAAACCGCGCATGGCGCGGTTTTTTTATGTCCTTAGAAAAACGAGCTATTGTTATTCGCTGGTCTTGGTGCTTTTAGCTTGAGCCAAACGTAAGGTGCGCTCTTGTACCAGCTGTGACAGGGGCACCAACTCAATGCCTTCCGCTTTCAGCTCATCTAGGGCACTTTGCAAAAAGGCAAAGGTTTCTGGGTAGGGGTGAGCTATGGCCACCGCATAGTCATGCTTCTTGGCAATGCGTTTAAGCTGATCAAAACGAAAACGCAGTTGTTTTTCGCTGGTGATATTATCTAAAAATACATGTCGCGCTATATTCTCGACGCCATAGAGGCTGGCTATGCTTTGTGCCTTGGAGTGCGGCGTGGTTTTGCTGTCGAGAAAATACAGCTTCTGCTCCTTGAGCACTTCCATGGTCCAATTCATCGGCATATTTTGCTGGGTCAGCAGTGAGCCCATGTGGTTATTTACGCCCTTAATATTGGGCAAGCTGCTCAAGGCTTCTTTTAATCTGCTCTGGAAGTCTTCTTTGGGCATATCCATGGTCAGGGCGCCGGGTCCAAGGGCTAGATCATTGAGCGATTGCATGGGCGCATGAAGCATAATTTCTTTTTGTTGCTCATTGGCTTGAGTCGCAAAGCGCGCGGCATAGGGAGTGAAGGGCAAGATGGCAAACGTAAGCTGTCCAGGTATGTTTAAGGCGGACAAATCATTACGTTGATAACCAATATCGTCGATAACGATGGCCACCTGTTTTGCTTGTACCGATGGACTTGCCAGCAGACAAGCCAAGAGCACAACCACAGCAATCCATTTTAGTATGTGCACAGTAATATTTATTCTTCTGTTGATGTTATTAACCAAGGCATTAATGCTATTGGTTTTATTCGAGCCAATGTTTTGCGCACTGGCTCACTATTATTATTTTTTAATATTCTTCTAGCAGTTGCTGAGCTTTTATTAACTGCGTGTCCAATAATGCAGTCAAATTACTATTGGCGCTTTTCCCAGCCGCTAAATTGATTATAACCTCTTTATTTGATTGGGAAAGGTCTGGTTGCAAAATAGCGACATCCGGGGTGATCCCAGTTCCCTCGATAGAGATACCGGCCGGCGTATAGTATTTAGCAGTAGTCAGTTTTAAGGCGCTGCGACCATCGCCTAATGGGATAAGCGATTGCACCGAGCCCTTGCCGTAAGAGCGGGTTCCCACCACCTTGGCTCTGTGGTTGTCTTTTAAGGCACCGGCTACAATTTCTGCCGCCGACGCCGAACCTTGGTTGATCAACACCACTATGGGCGCGCCTGCTAAGATATCCCCTGGCTGGGCGTCAAACCTTTGATTGGCTTCGATAAAGCGTCCTCGGGTCGAGACTATGGTGCCGGTGGAGAGAAACAGGTCGGCAATATTGATGGCACTGTCGAAGGTGCCGCCCGGATTATCGCGCAAATCAATGAGCAGGCCTTTGAGTGCCGTGCCGCTTTGCTGCTGCATCTTGGTAATATGGTGGGCGACATCATGAAAACTGTGGTTATTAAAGCTGTTGATGCGCAGGTATCCGGTGCGATTGGCTTGCAGCTCGCTTTTAACGCTTTCTATATGTATGGGTTGGCGGGTGAGGTGAAAATCGAGTCGTTGTGAATGGCCGGCACGGGCAATGGCCAAAGTCACTTCACCATTTTCGCGGCTGTTGATCAGCTTGGAGACATCTTCCAGGGACTTATCTATCACAGCTACATTGTTGATAGCCAGTAAAATATCACCGCCTAACAAGCCGGCAGCCTGAGCCGGAGAATTGGGCAGTGCTGAGACGATGACCACATGATCCTGGCGTTTTTCGACCTCGATCCCCAGGCCCTTATATTCGCCATTGGTAACATCAAACAGGCGTTTTAATTCCTGCTCATCCAGGTATTCGCTGTAGGGGTCAAGCTCGCTAAGCAGGCTGCTCAGCACATGTTGATCCAGCTTGGCACGGTCCACTTCCTCGACATAAAAGTGGTTTATATGAAATAAAACTTCTTCGAGCTGGCTTTCCTGCGCCGCTGCTGAAGCACTGCAAATGCTTAGCGCTATGGCTAGGCACCAGTTTAAAAAGTGCCTAAAAATGAGTGCGTTATATGCAAACATAGGCTGCCCCTTGTGGCGCAGCCGCTATTCAATTATGAGGACCTGCACCAAGTGGTTGGATTAACGGCACGTCCTTTGTGACGTATCTCGAAGTATAGACCAGGATCAACCTGGCCGCCGCTCTGACCAACCAGGGCTATTGCTTCGCCTTGGTAAACCTGATCGCCCACTTCCTTAAGCAGGGCTTGGGCGTGACCGTAAAGACTCATATAACCTTTGCCGTGGTCAACCACCATGACCCAGCCAAAGCCCTTAAGCCAGTCGGCAAATACCACCTGACCGTCTTCGATGCTATTAATATTGCTGCCTTCTTTAGCATCGATCACCACGCCTTTCCAATTAAAGCCAGGGCGTTTGCGGGTGCCAAAACGGTGTTTTAACGACCCTCGTGTCGGCCAGGCCAGTTTGCCCTTGCTGCTGGCCAGGCCAAGCATAGCCACCTGTCGAGCCTTGGAGTCTTCAAGCTCTTCTAGGGTGGTGATCAGGGTTTGTTCGTTGTCTTTGAGGTAAGCAATGGAGCTTTGCAGTTGATTCAATTCGCCTTGCAGCGCCTTTACCTGAGACTGACGCTCGGTCTTGGCGGCCAATAATTGCTGTCTTTGCTCTTCTTCCTGGCTCCGCAGTTGCTCAAGCTGTTCGCGGTTTTGCGCCAGCGCCAATTGGTTTTGTTCTATTTCTTCTAGGGTTTCTCTAAGCTCATCAAGTTGTTCTAAACGCGCCTTATTGAGGTAATCGTAATAACTGATGGTGCGTTCTAATTTTGCGGTGTTTTGCTGATTGAGTAACAACTTGGAGTAATCGTGACCGCCGACCATGTAGGCGCTTTTAAGCTGCGCCGCCAAAGCTGTGTCTAAGGTTTTTCTGTGTTGCTCTAATTCCTGCGCCTGCGTTTGTAATTCGTTGTGTTGCTGGCGGTTGGTATTTATTTGGCCATCGAGTTCTCTTAACTTTTTGGCGTTGTTGGCAATGGCCTTCTCTGATTTTTTTAATTGCTGTTGCAGCGAGCCCAGAGATTGTTTCTGGCTTGAGAGGTTATTCTGGTTTTTCTTTATCTCCTGCTGAACCTCGGTTAAGTCTTGCTTGGTGCGGTTTTCATTGCTGCTGGCGGGCAGGGCACACAAGGACAAGAGCGCCGCGCTTAGCAGCGACACTCTTGTTTGCGAGCCTAGGTGGATAAACCTAAACATATGCAATGATTAACGCAGCAGCATGATTGGCGAGCCTGTCATTTCCGCAGGCTGCTCCATGCCTAGTAGATGCAACATGGTCGGCGCCACGTCGCTCAAGGTTTTACCCGCTACCGGCTCGGCATCGCGGCCGATATAGATAAAGGGCACCGGCTCACTGGTGTGGGCGGTATGGGCCTGACCGGTTTGTGCATTTTGCATCTGCTCGGCATTACCATGGTCGGCGGTGATCAGTGCTTCGCCACCGCTTTGCTCAAGGGCTTCAAGCACTCGGCCAATACAATGGTCAACCGCTTCACAGGCCTTCACAGCCGCTTCGAATACACCCGAGTGACCCACCATGTCGCCATTAGGGTAGTTACAGATGATCACGTCATACTTGCCGCTGTGAATGGCTTCAACCAGCTTGTCGGTCAGAAGCTCAGAGTTCATTTCCGGTTGTAAGTCATAGGTGGCTACATCCGGAGAAGGAATAAGCTCGCGACTCTCACCTGCAAATTCCTGCTCGCGACCACCACTGAAGAAGAAGGTAACGTGTGCATATTTTTCGGTTTCGGAAATACGCAGCTGAGTTTTATTATGCTTGGCCAGCCATTCACCGAGTACATTGTTAAGCGGCTCAGGCGGGAAGGCCACAGGCGCATCGATATCCGCTGCATATTCGGTAAGCATAACAAAGGCGGCCAGTTGTGGCGTTTTCTTTTTGTTGAACCCCTTAAAGTCGGCATCGACAAAGGTGCGGGTCATTTGACGGGCACGGTCGGCGCGGAAGTTCATAAACAACACAGCATCGCCATCATTAATGGTGGCGGCGGTATTGCCAATCACGGTCGCTTTTACGAATTCGTCGTTTTCACCGCGCTCATAGGCGGCCTGTAATCCGCTTACGGCATCGGCGGCGTGATATTCGGCTTCGCCCAAGACCATCAAGTCATAGGCGCTTTCGATGCGCTCCCAACGGTTGTCTCGGTCCATGGCATAGTAGCGGCCGATCAGACTGGCAATGCGGCCTTTACCTACGCGCGCAAAGGCGGCGTCGATATTCTTCAAAGTGGCTTCGGCGCTGCGTGGCGGCGTATCGCGGCCATCTAAGAAGGCATGAACATAAATTTCTTGTGCGCCGCGCTCAGCTGCAAGCTCGATGGCGGCAATAATATGGTCTTCATGGCTGTGTACGCCGCCTGGGCTCATCAGGCCCATTAGGTGTACTGCCTTGCCTGCATTTACGGCGGCATCAATGGCGTTAACCAGGGCAGGGTTGGTGGCAAAGGTGCCATCTTCAATAGCCTTGGTGATACGGGTAAAGTCCTGGTACACAACGCGACCGGCACCGAGATTCACATGACCCACTTCGGAGTTACCCATTTGCCCATCGGGAAGACCTACGTCCATACCGGAACCGGAAATTAACGTATGTGGGCATTGTTGCCAAAGTTTGTCTAAAACCGGGGTGTTAGCGGCTAAAATGGCGTTACTTTCGCTTTCTTCACGATAACCCCATCCGTCTAGAATCATCAAAACGAGCGGCTTTTTGGGCTGTGTCATTGTATCTCCTGGGTAATGTGCACGTGCTGTTAATATCCTACCGTTTTTTGCACAATATCGCAGTAGAAAATATCTCACTAATTGGTAAGTGCAAGGCAAATGTGTATACTTGTGCCGCCCTCAAGGTTTGAATTAACAAAGTAAAACGTATGGAACAATACATAGAATTTATCGGTAATCATCCGATTTTAAGCATTATCTGGTTGGTTATCGTGTTTATGCTTATTTCGGGATGGTTTAAAAGTAAGTTTTCGGCCATTAAGCAGATCAATCCACAACAACTCACCTTGTTAGTGAATCGTGAAAACGCTGTAGTGGTTGATATTCGCGCCCAGAAAGATTTTACGGCGGGGCGTATTGCCAATGCCGTTCACCTAAGCGCGGAAAAAGCGAAACAAAGTGACTTTGCAGAGCTTGAAAAGCATAAAAGCCAACCCATTATATTGGTATGCGCTACGGGTATGACGGCCTCGGGTATTGCCAACAACCTAGGTAAAGCTGGGTTTGAGAGTGTCTTTATCCTTTCTGGTGGTATGCAGTCTTGGCAAAGTGCCGGTCTACCTCAGGTATCGGGCCGCTAATTAATAGTAAGAGCAAGTTATGAGCGATGTAGTTTTATACAGCAAAGATTATTGTCCCTTTTGTCAGCGTGCCAAGGCATTGCTGGATAAAAAAGGTGTAACTTATACCGAGTATGATATCGGCCTTCAGCCTGAGCTACGCGATGAAATGATCAAGCGTGCCAATGGTGGTTACACCGTGCCGCAAATCTTTATCGGCGACCAGCACATAGGTGGCTGCGACGATATGATGGCACTCGAAGCTCGTGGCGAATTAAACGCGTTACTTAACGTATAACAACTTATTAGGTATCGGGCCGCAGCGACTGTGGCTCGTTACCATCAACAGATTGAAAGGAACGACAATGGAAGAGCAAAATCAAGGCGCAGCACAAGAGCAACAACAAGCGCAATTCTCAATTCAACGTATCTACACTAAAGATGTGTCTTTCGAGACGCCAAACTCGCCGGCTATTTTCCAAAAAGAGTGGAAGCCGGAAGTTAAACTAGACATAGATACGCGTTCAAACAAGCTAGAAAACGGCATCTACGAAGTAGTGCTGGCACTAACAGTAACCGCGACTATCGGCGAAGAAACGGCTTTCCTATGCGAAATCCAACAGGCTGGTATCTTCACTATCGGTGAACTAGAAGAGTTACAAACGGCGCATATGCTAGGTGCTTTCTGCCCGAACGTACTTTTCCCTTACGCTCGTGAAGCCGTATCTAACCTGGTTAACCGTGGTACTTTCCCGCAGTTGAACCTGGCTCCGGTTAACTTTGACGCGCTATTTGCCCAATACATGCAGCAACGCGCTGCAGAGCAAGCACAGCAAGCTGACGCATAAGTTATGAGCACAACAGCACCTTCAGCTGTAACTGTTCTGGGGGCGGGGTCGTATGGCACCGCCCTTGCTATTTGTTTCGCCCGTAACGGCCACCCGGTAACCTTATGGGGTCGCGATGCCGAGCAAGTAGAAAAGCTCGCTCGCGAACGCAAAAACGAACAGTACCTCGGCGATATTCCTTTTCCCGAAACCCTGACCCTGGAAAGCTCGCTAGAAAAAGCGGTACAAAGCAGCGACATCATTTTAGTGGTGGTGCCGAGCCATGCTTTTGCCGGGCTATTGGAAACGATTGCACCCATGTTGCGCAGCGATGCCAAGGTGGCGTGGGCAACCAAGGGCTTAGAGCCGGAAACTGGGCGCTTATTACAGGATGTGGCGACGCAAAAACTGGGCGATAAGGTGGAACTGGCGGTATTGTCGGGCCCGACCTTTGCCAAAGAAATGGCGGCGGGATTACCGACAGCAATTTCGGTGTCGGCGACCAGCGACAGCTTCTGTGAGCGCTTATCTAGTCTGCTTCATTGCGGCCGCTCATTTAGGGTGTATCGCAATAATGACTTTATTGGTATTCAACTCGGTGGAGCGGTTAAGAACGTCATCGCCATAGGCGCTGGTATCTCAGATGGTTTTGGCTTTGGTGCCAATGCCCGTACCGCGCTTATCACCCGAGGTTTGGCGGAATTGTGTCGCCTGGGCTGTGCCCTGGGCGCCAAGTCGGAAACCTTTATGGGGATGGCCGGACTGGGCGATTTGATCCTCACCTGCACCGATAACCAGTCACGTAACCGCCGTTTTGGCTTAGCCTTGGGGCAGGGACTGGACGTGGAAGCGGCGCAGCAACAGATTGGCCAGGTGGTTGAAGGCTACAGAAACACCAAAGAAGTCTATATGCTGGCTAAACGCAGTGGTATAGAGATGCCGATCACCGAGCAAATCTATAAGGTGCTGTATGAAAACAAAGACGTGAAAGAGGCCGCCATGGCACTACTGGGGCGCGAACAGCGCGCCGAGTAAGCTTGTGAGCAAGCTCTGTCAGTCACAAAAAAGCACGGTTTTTGCCCGTGCTTTTTTTATGCTCTAAGCTGTAAGATCCGGAGAATACCAATTCTGTTAAGTATGTGATCAGAGATAGCGCTGGATAAATGATATGATCACAAGGCGGAATTTTTCTTATGTAGTTATTCTACATAGAAAAACTCCAACACAGTGAGCATGATATTTAGCCCGCTAGAGTGATTAGCTATTTAAGTGAATTGGTATAATACCTAAAGGGTGGATATCATGGCATCAACAAAGCAGGTGGACACTGAGCGCCGCCACGGCCAAAGGACTTTCAACCAACATTATGCCAGGCTGACAGGTGAGCAGGTCGACAAGGTGTACAGCCTGACAAAATTAGGTTACGAGCTGGATTTTGTGCGTACCCATTGTCCGCCACCCCGGTTGGCGGTATTGCACCGCAACCATGAACTCGTGGCTATCGACGCTCAGGGTGAATGTGACTTTTATCCCGAAGTGCCCTTGCGCCATCAGTCCTAGGCTTTTAACATGACGGCAAAGTGATGGGAGAGCTTATGGCAATTAATGATCAAGGGATTTACGCCGGCGCGCAGCAGTATTCCTGCCCTCATTTCGATGCGCGACCACAGCAGGAAGTTTCACTGCTGGTGATCCACTGCATTTCCTTGCCCGAGGGGCACTACGGCACCCCTTATATCGATGACTTGTTTGCCGGGTGCCTCGATTGCGATGCTCATCCTAGCTTTAGTTCATTGCAAGGGGTTCGGGTGTCAGCCCATTGCTTAATTGACCGCGAAGGCCTAGTACGCCAATACGTGCCCTTCAGTGAGCGCGCCTGGCATGCCGGGTTATCACAATTTGCCGGGCGCGAGCGTTGTAACGATTTCAGCATAGGGATTGAGCTCGAAGGCACAGACCGCAGTGAGTACACTCAAGCTCAATATCAGAGCCTGGCGCAACTGACCCTGGCCATCATGGAACGCTACCCAGAGATCACCCGTGAGCGCATTGTTGGGCACAGTGATATTGCCCCAGGTCGTAAAACTGATCCGGGGGAAGCGTTTGATTGGACATACTTTTTTGACCTTACATTTACCAGTAATTGCGATAGACTAAAGGAAATCTAAGTTAATTTATTTGCCACTATGACCCTGATCGCCATAATTTTTGCGCTTATTGCCGAACGCCTCGGAGCGCGCTCTAAAACCTGGCAAATCGCCACCTATGCCCACTGGTATCAAGGGCAAAGTTTGACGCTGTTAAAACGCTTTAGCGGCCTAGGCAAAGAAGCCGGGATGATCCTCTGGTTACTGATCCCCAGTCTGTTGGTTTTTGCGCTCGCTAATCTCAGTGACTTTGTTCTGTGGCAACTGCTTATTAATACCACTGTGGTTTTGACCTGCTTTGGTTGTGCCACCCTGCGCGGTTATTACAAAGGGTATTTGAACGCCCTGACTCGGGATGACGGCGAAGCCGCCACCCTCTATGCCTTGCAAATGGGACAAAAACGCACCGAAGATGAAGAAGGGGGCGAAACCTTTGCGCAAACCCTGGCTTGGGTAAACTTTCGTTTTTATTGTACGGTTATTTTTTGGTTTGTATTTTTAGGTGCGGCGGGCGCCTTGTTTTATTCTTTGGTGCGCAGTTTCCTCGATTTCAGTGAAGAAACCGAACATGAATTGTCATCCTGGCATCAGGCTCTGGGCAAGATTATCTACTGGCTTGAGTGGCCGGTGGCGCGGGTGGCCAGCCTAGGCTACCTGGTGATAGGTAACTTTTCCAAGGGCACTCAGTGCTGGCTGCGCCACGTGCTTGATTTTTCGGTGTCAAACCGTCAGGTGATCACAGAAACTGCCTTGGCCGCGGAACAAATTGAAATAGAACATTATGGCTGCACCATTGAAGCCCAATGCATGATGCGTTTGGTTAAGCGTAATGTACTCTTCTTCTTAGCCCTTATCGCTTTACTTACCCTGTTCGGTGGTTTGTCTTAGAGCCCATGCTAAGCTTGGGCCTCCTACCGAGGGTCTGTTTATCTTTGCGGTTTACTTTATGTTCAATCTAAACGCATTCTGATCACGACGCTCGTTATGATGCATAGTCATTCTATGTTCATAGCGAGTAACAT
>NZ_PQBY01000006.1:204091-349897 GCF_002964645.1 Pseudoalteromonas sp. T1lg22 | reverse complement strand
TGTAGAATAACTACACCACACATGTGCCGCCTTGTATAAATTCACTGCAAACTGCTGCAGAAACAAACAACAAAGGTCAACAGACCCTAAGGGGCTCGGCGGTTTTTATTTATACTCCCCCCCTTACACTTGAGCCCCATGTCTATTACAATAGCGGCCATTCTTTTAAGACCTGCATATAGGCAACTTTTCAAGGCGGTAGTCTGTAGTTATGGCAATTAAGCTGGCAATTAATGGCTTTGGCCGCATCGGCCGTAATATTTTACGTGCTTTATATGAGAGCGGACGCCGCAACGAATTTGAAATTGTTGCAATCAACGAGTTAGCCAAGCCAGAAGGTATAGCTCATTTACTCAAATATGATACCGCCCATGGGCGTTTTGCCTTTCCCGTGGAGCTAGGCGAGCAGGCCTTGATCGTTGATGGCGACAGCATTGCCTTGTACTGTGAGCAAGATGCCAGCGCCTTGCCTTGGCAAGAGCACGAGGTTGATATCGTACTTGAGTGTACCGGGGTGTACCACTCTCGCCTAGATGCGCAAAAACATTTGCAGGCCGGCGCCAAAAAGGTGCTGTTTTCGCAGCCCGCCGATGCCGATGTTGATGCCACCATAGTCTTTGGCATTAACGACCACGAATTAAACGCTCAGCAGACAATTGTTTCCAATGGCTCTTGTACCACCAACTGTATTGTCCCTGTGATCCAGGTGCTTGACGATGCTTTTGGTATCGAGTCTGGCGCCATTACCACCATACATGCTTCCATGCACGATCAGCAGGTCATCGATGCTTATCATGATGATTTGCGCCGCACCCGTGCCGCAAGTCAGTCTATAATTCCGGTGGATACTAAATTAGCGCGTGGCATAGAGCGCATTTTACCTAAATTCCATGGCCGCTTTGAGGCCATTGCTGTGCGCGTGCCAACCATTAATGTGACCGCCATGGACCTGAGCGTAACCGTCAACAGCGATGTTTCGCTTAGTGATGTTAACCAGGCCATTGCCAAGGCGGTACACGGGCGTCTTGCGGGCATTTTAGACTATACCGAAGAACCTCTGGTGTCGGTCGATTTTAATCATGATGCACATTCTTGTATCATCGACGGTACACAGACACGGGTTAGTCATAAACGTTTGATAAAACTATTAGTATGGTGTGACAACGAGTGGGGGTTCGCTCATCGAATGCTCGATACCTCGGCTGCGTGGATGCAACAATAAGCATCTAACTTTGTATAAAACGTATAACTAAGGAGATGAGAATGTCGGTCATTAAGATGGCGGATTTAGATTTAGCAGGCAAACGCGTATTGATCCGTGAAGATCTAAACGTGCCTATTAAAGATGGTAAGGTAAGTTCTGATGCGCGTTTGCGTGCCGCTTTGCCGACCATTCAATTGGCGTTAGACAAGGGCGCTAAGGTGATGATTATGTCGCACCTAGGCCGTCCTACAGAAGGTCAATATGACGATGCATTCTCACTGGCTCCTGTGGTTGATTACCTGAACGACAAGCTGTCACAAGATGTACGTTTAGCGAAAGATTACCTAAACGGCGTAGAAGTTGCTGACAACGAAGTTGTGGTATTCGAGAACGTACGTTTTAATCCGGGCGAAAAAGCTAACGACGAAGCGCTGGCGAAGCAACTAGCCGCCTTGTGTGACGTCTATGTAATGGATGCCTTCGGTACCGCGCACCGCGCTCAGGCTTCAACTCATGGTGTCGGCATGCATGCTCCTGTAGCCTGTGCCGGTCCTTTGCTTGCTGCGGAACTAGACGCGCTAGGCAAAGCCCTTGATAACCCAAGACGTCCTTTGGTTGCCATTGTTGGTGGCTCTAAGGTATCAACCAAGCTAACCGTGCTTGATTCACTATCAAACGTGGTTGACCAACTGGTTACCGGTGGCGGTATCGCTAACACCTTTATCGCAGCGGCCGGTCACCCGGTAGGTAAGTCTTTATACGAGCAGGACCTTATCGGCGAAGCGCAAAAGCTGACCGAGAAAGCCCGTGCTAACGGCGGCGACATTCCGGTGCCTGTTGATGTGGTTGTTGGTAGCGAATTCTCTGAGTCGGCGGTAGCCCAGCTTAAAGACGTGCAGGAAGTAACCGACGAAGACATGATCTTCGATATTGGCCCGGACACGGCGAAAGAGCTTGGTGAGATCATTGCTAAAGCCGGCACTATCGTATGGAATGGCCCGGTTGGCGTATTCGAGTTTGACCAATTTGGTAACGGCACACAAAGCATAGCTAAAGCCATTGCCGAGTCGGATGCCTTCTCGATTGCCGGTGGTGGTGACACCTTAGCTGCCATTGATAAATATCATGTGGCTGATAAGATTTCATACATCTCTACCGGTGGTGGTGCCTTCTTGGAGTTCCTGGAAGGGAAAAAACTACCTGCGGTTGCTATGCTAGAAGAGCGAGCAAAGCAATAAAATACTATAAGGCCGGCCTCTCACTTTTGCCGGCCTTGTGTTTGGAGCCAATAGGCTCTTGTTTGAAATAATTCAAACATCATCCCGTTCAAAAAACCCGATAGTCTGGTGCTATCAAAAATTGGAGATAAGCGAAATGGCTTTGATCAGTATGCGTCAACTTCTCGACCATGCGGCGGAATTTGGTTACGGCGTACCAGCCTTCAATGTAAATAACCAAGAGCAAATGCGTGCCATCATGGAAGCGGCCGACAAAACAAACAGCCCGGTTATTGTGCAAGGTTCTGCCGGCGCGCGTGCATACGCAGGTGCCCCTTTTATTCGTCATATGATTTTGGCGGCAATCGAAGAGTGGCCACACATCCCGGTAGTAATGCACCAAGACCACGGTACTTCACCGGCGGTATGTCAGCGTTCTATCCAGCTTGGCTTCTCATCGGTCATGATGGATGGCTCATTGCTTGACGATGGTAAAACGCCTTCATCTTATGAGTACAACGTAGACGTAACTCGTCGCACAGTAGAAATGGCCCACGCTTGTGGTGTTTCTGTTGAGGGGGAGCTAGGTGTTCTAGGTTCACTTGAAACCGGTGAAGCGGGTGAAGAAGATGGTATCGGTGCGGTAGGTAAACTATCTCACGATCAGCTACTTACAGACCCAGAAGAAGCGGCGGACTTCGTTGCTAAAACCGGTGTTGATGCCCTGGCAATCGCCTGTGGTACTTCGCACGGTGCCTACAAGTTTACTCGTCCACCAACGGGCGATATTCTTGCTATCGATCGCATCAAAGAAATCCACAGCCGTATTCCTGATACGCACCTGGTAATGCACGGTTCGTCATCGGTACCACAAGAGTGGCTAGCTGTGATCAACGAGTTCGGCGGTGAAATCCCTGAAACTTACGGTGTGCCGGTAGAGCAGATCGTTGAAGGTATCAAGCACGGTGTACGTAAGGTAAACATCGACACGGATCTACGTTTGGCGTCAACCGGTGCCGTTCGTCGTCACCTGGCGCAGAACCCTGCGAACTTCGATCCTCGTAAGTTCCTTGCTGAAGCAACTAAGGCGATGACAGAGATCTGTGTAGCGCGTTATGAAGCCTTCGGTACTGCCGGTCAGGCAAGCAAGATCAAGCCTATCTCGCTTGATGACATGCACCTGCGTTACCTAAGCGGTGAGCTAAGCCCTAAAATTAAATAATTTTAGCGACTTAGCCAGATAAAAAGCCTCGTATTTCACGGGGCTTTTTTGGATCAGTCTTTTATCAAGAATCGATCTTTGGGATCAGATTTTTATCAACCCAACGATGTTTTCGGATCAATATCTTACCTATTGCCCGCTAAGGGCCGCAAACCCTGATTAAGAAGTGAACAATTATCAGTCGGTTAGTTGAAGAGGGCTTAGCCATACTTGGTATAAAACTGATCCCGGTCGGGATCAATTAGTAAAATATTGATCCCTCATGGCCTGCTTAGTACAAATCTGATCCTGCCAAGGTCGCTTAGTAAAACGCTGATCCCTGCTGATCAAAAGGATTTTTGCGAGATCCCCGTTATGGGTGTAGTCTTTCATAAAACTGTCACAAAAAGTCATAATAATGACATCAGTCCAATAAAACTGATTAGAGATAAATGGAATGTCACGTAAAGTTCTTGTTGTTGATGATGAAGCACCCATCCGCGAGATGCTGGTGTTTGTATTAGAACAGAATGGTTTTCAGGCTATCGAAGCTGAAGATTACGACTCTGCGATAGCGGCCATGGTTGAGCCTTACCCAGATATGGTGCTACTGGATTGGATGCTTCCCGGTGGCAGTGGTATTCAAATTGCCAAAAAGTTTAAGCAAAATGAGCATACCCGTCAGATCCCCATTATAATGCTGACCGCTCGTGGTGAAGAAGAAGACAAGGTTCGTGGTCTTGAGGTTGGTGCCGACGATTATGTAACCAAGCCGTTCTCACCAAAAGAGTTAATGGCACGTATTAAAGCCGTGATCCGCCGCGTGGCGCCTACTTCTTTGGAAGAGGCCATTGAGGTACATGGCCTACGTCTGGATCCTATTTCACACCGCGTTACCTCGCAGGGCAGTGAATTGGATATGGGTCCTACCGAGTTCCGTTTATTGCACTTCTTTATGACCCATCCTGAGCGCGTGTACAGTCGCGAACAGTTACTGGATCATGTGTGGGGCACAAACGTGTATGTGGAAGACAGAACAGTGGATGTGCATATTCGTCGCTTACGTAAAGCCATCTCACCTAAGGGTCATGATCGTTTAGTACAGACCGTACGTGGCGCCGGTTATCGTTTTTCAAGTAAGGTTTAGCCTGCCATCAATTACTTTCATGGATGAGTGGGTTTATGCCTAGCCAGGCATAAAGCAGAGATATTTTATGTATCGAGTAGTTAATAAACGAACCCTAACCAAGCGTTTGTTTATGTATTTTTTACCATTGGTGCTGATAGGCGTGCTTGTAGGCGCGCCTTTTTTGCTTCTCTTCCTCGGCGCCTTTACCCTCTTGTTATGGCATTATCGCCAACTGTATCGTCTCAGCGACTGGTTGATAAACCAGCGTAGCTTTAATCCCCCCGAGGGAGAGGGGGCCTGGGAGCAGGTCTTCGAAGGGATCTACCATCTGCAACAACGCAATCGCAAAAAGCGCAATGAACTGGCCGACTTAATTCGCCGTTTTCGCGAAGGTGCGGAGGCTGTGCCCGATGCGGTTATCGTGCTGCAGCGAGATCTCAGCATAGGCTGGTGTAACCAATTGGCGCTGCGATTATTAGGACTGCAATGGCCTACCGATCATGGCCAGCGCATCGACAACCTGATCCGCCACCCTAAATTCAGCAGCTATATGGCCGATGGCGACTATGAGGAAGCCCTGGAGCTGGACATAGCCCACAATGGTGAGCAGGTGCTGGAGTTCCGGGTGATGCCTTATGCTCAGTCGCAGATCATGATGGTGGTGCGCGATATTACCCGTTTAAAACAGCTTGAGCAGATGCGCAAAGACTTTGTCGCCAACGTTTCCCATGAGCTACGTACGCCGCTGACCGTGGTAACCGGTTATCTGGAAATGATGGATAGCGACAATATGCCGCCGCCAGCGATGTGGAATAAGGCGCATGGCACCATGATAGAGCAGTGTCAACGCATGGACTCGCTGGTCAATCAGCTGTTGTCTTTGTCCCGCATCGAAGGGGCGCGTAAACATGACAATGATAAGCCGGTGCATGTACCACAGATGCTGGAAATTATTCATACCGAGGCGCAGTCGCTCAATCAGGACAAACAGCACAAGTTGATCTTTGAGGTGGATGCAGATCTCGATATTCTCGGTGCCGCCGATGAATTACGAAGTGCGTTTTCGAACTTGGTTTTCAATGCCGTGCATTACACCCCGGAAGGCGGTGAAATCACCGTGCGCTGGCAGCGTAAGGATGGTTATGCCCACTTTAGCGTTAACGACAACGGCGAGGGCATAGCACCTGAGCATCTTAATCGTTTGACCGAACGCTTTTATCGCGTTGATAAGGCTCGCAGCCGCAAAACCGGCGGTTCAGGCCTGGGTCTGGCTATTACCAAGCATGTGCTTTCGCGCCACGATTCTCAGTTGCACATAGAAAGCACAGTGGGCGAAGGCTCGTGTTTTTGGTTTACTTTCGCGCCGAGCTGGATAGTGACCAATAATCCAAATTCAGCACTATCGGCAAAGTCATAAAATTGTCATTTTCGAGTAATCTAACTGTCATTTTGTCACTGCACAATGGTCACAGTTGAAACATGGGACGATAAATTGGAGAACCCAATGAAATTTAAAAACTTAGTTGCTGCAATGGGCGTTGCTGTTAGTGCCCTAACTGCAGGTCAGGCGATGGCCACAGATCAAGCTATCGCAGAATATGAAAAAACAAGCGGCATCTCTGGTAACTTTTCATCAGTAGGTTCTGATACCTTAGCCAACATGATGACTTTCTGGGCAGAAGAATATAAGCGTATTTACCCTAACGTAAATATCCAGATCCAAGCGGCTGGTTCATCTACTGCGCCACCGGCATTGACTGAAGGCACAGCGAACTTTGGCCCTATGAGCCGTAAGATGAAGTCGAAAGAAATCGAAGCTTTCGAAAAGCGTCACGGTTACAAGCCTACTGAAATCCGCGTAGCGATTGATGCTCTAGCTGTATTCGTACACAAGGACAACCCAATTGAAGGTCTACGTATCGACCAGGTAGATGCTATTTTCTCATCTACTCGTAAATGTGGTGCAGCAGAAGAAGTTAACCGTTGGGGCGATATCGGCCTAGAGGGCGACTGGGCTGCTAAAGACATCCAGCTTTACGGTCGTAACTCGGTATCTGGTACTTACGGTTACTTCAAGAAAAAAGCACTTTGTAAAGGTGACTTCCGTAACAACGTAAACGAGCAACCAGGTTCTGCTTCTGTAGTACAGTCAATCTCATCATCAGTTAACGCTATCGGTTACTCTGGTATCGGTTACAAAACTTCTGGTGTTCGTACCGTACCTCTAGCGAAGAAAGGCGACAAGTTCGTAGATGCAACTCTAGAGAATGTTGCTACTGGTAAGTACCCACTATCACGTTTCCTATACGTTTACGTGAACAAGCATCCAAATAAACCGCTTGCGCCTATCGAAGCTGAGTTTATTAAAATGGTACTTTCACAAACAGGTCAAACAATTGTTGAGAAAGACGGTTATGTGCCACTTTCTAATACAATGGTTGAAGCTGAGCTTAAAAAGCTAGGCTTGATGTAATCCTTTGAATCTTGTTGATTAGATAACAAAGCCCCTCACATTGAGGGGCTTTTTTTATGCCTGTTTACCAGCAGCTTTGATAGATAAGCTCTTTTATGATCTGCTGTGAAGGGAAGATACGCTCCATGGCCAAATATTCATTAGGCTGATGCGCCTGCTCGATAGATCCCGGCCCCATGACTATGGTTTCACAGCCCAGCTGTTGGATAAAGGGCGCTTCGGTGCAGTAGTTAACCGCCACCGCCTGCTGTTGCGAAAGCTTTTCTGCCAGTTTTACCAGGGCGCTGTCCTTGGTGCCGGCGAAGGCTGGAATGGGCTCGTGCATATCCCAAACCTCCACAGAGCCTGGATAGCGAGCATTGATATCCTTGGTAGCATCAAGCAGCATGGCCTGCAGCTCGGCGATGCTAAGCCCGGGCAGTGGGCGCATATCCAGTTGTAATTCACAGCAGCCACAAATGCGATTGGCATTATCGCCACCATGGATATGACCCAGGTTCAGGGTTGGGTAGGGAATAGCAAAATCGGGAACTGAATATTTATTCTTTAACTCTTCTTTTAACTTCAGCAGGTTTTGAATCACCAAATGCATCACTTCAATGGCATTTATGCCGCGCTCTGGATCTGAGCTGTGGCCGCTTTTACCAACAATGCGAATCGCCGAGGTCATATGCCCCTTATGAGTAAATACCGGCACCATGTCGGTGGGCTCGCCGATAATACAGCGCTCGGGTTTAAGGTCCGGATAACGGGCCACCTCTTGAGCTCCGGCCATGGTGGTTTCTTCATCGGCGGTGGCCAACAACAATAAGGGGCGTTGTTGCTTGCTGCTATCGAGCTCGGCAATAGCATTGAGCACAAAAGCAAAGAAACCTTTCATATCAATACTGCCTAAGCCATAGAGCTTGTTGTCTTCGGCTATAAGCTTAAAGGGATCCCGCTGCCAGCGGCCTTGGTCGAAGGGCACGGTATCCGTATGCCCGGCCAGCATTAAACCACCGGCGCCGTTGCCGCGTTTGGCCAGCAGATTGTATTTTCCGGGGGCGCTTTGCAGTTCAATAACTTCACAGTGAAAACCCAGGGACTCGCACCAGGTTGCCAGCAGTTCAATAACGCCACGGTTACTCTGGCTAAGCGCAGGATCGAGGGAGCTTATCGAGGGGGCGGCGATAAGCTGCTGGTAGCGCGTCAGAAAGTCTGGGTTCGACATATAAATTCCAAATATTTATTCATAAAGATTGCATAACAATATAAATGCCTTTATAGTGAATATCAATTCACATTTTAAGCATAAATATTGGCTCGGTTTAATGGTTCACTACCTCTTTAGCATAACGTCACGACGATAGTTCGAGTACACATATCTCCCTTGTGTACTCGATTTTTTTCGTCGGGCGTCTCGCCCGTTACTTACTGTCTGATTTTGAGTGTAATTAATGAATATTGTAATTATTGGCGCGAGTGGCTACAGCGGTGCAGAGCTAGCCAAATTAGTCGCAACACATCCTCACTTTGAACTTGTTGGCTGTTATGTTTCGGCCGGCAGTGCGGATCTTCATAAGCCCCTAAGTGCCCTGTATCCAGAGCATAAGGGCATAGTGGATCTGCCGCTGCAAGGCATGGACGATAATGCGATTGCCAGCATAGCTGCGCAGGCCGACGCTGTGTGTCTGTGTACAGATCATAAAGTCAGTGTAGATCTGGCTCCTCAGTTTCTTGCCCATGGCTTGAAAGTGTTTGATCTATCCGGTGGCTTTCGTCTTGCCGATGCCCATTTGTATGAAGAATTCTATGGTTTCACCCATCAACATCCCGAGCTGTTAGCGCAGGCCGTGTATGGTCTGGCGGAATGGCACAGCGAAGCGCTTAAGACCGCGCAGTTGGTGGCTGTGGCTGGTTGTTACCCGACCGCCAGTTTAAATGCCCTTAAACCTTTGCAGCAGGCGGGCTTGTTGGCTGGCGATCAGCAGGTGATCATCAATGCGGTATCTGGGGTAACAGGAGCCGGGCGAAAAGCCGCTATCGGCACCCACTTCTGTGAAGTCTCTTTGGCTCCTTATGGTTTGTTTAACCATCGTCATACACCGGAAATCGAGCAGTCTTTGCAGCATCCTGTGCTCTTTACGCCGCATCTGGGTAATTTTAAACGCGGCATTTTGGCCACTATTTACGCCACCTTAAATGCCGGTGTGACCCTGGATGATGTCAGCAGTGCCTACCAGGTACTGGCCGACGAACCTCTAATTCGCCTGTTGGGCGCCAATCAGGTGGCCTCCATTAAGGGCATAGAAAATCAACCCTATGTCGACCTTGGTTGGCATGTAAAAGGGCAGCAGCTGATTGTCAGCGCCGCCATAGACAACCTACTGAAAGGCGCCTCGGGTCAAGCACTGCAGTGTATGAACCTGAATGCGGGCCTGGCCATTAACACCGGTTTGGTATGAGGAACACATGATGACTACTAAGAAAACTTGGGTAATCAAACTCGGTGGTGCGGTATTAAATAATCCCGCGGCGCTTGATGCGCTCTTTGTGGCTTTGGGCTCGCAGCAACAGGCGAATTTCGTGGTTGTCCATGGCGGCGGTGCTCTTGTTGACAGCTGGCTGCAAGACGCAGGTTTTGCTACCGCCAAACATCAGGGCTTACGTATTAGCCCGGTGGAGCAAATGCCTTATATCGTCGGCGCCCTGGCCGGTTGTGCTAACAAGCAATTACTGGGTGCAGCGCTGAAAAACAAGTTACAGCCAGTGGGCTTGAGCCTGTTTGAGGCGGGTATTAACGCCGAGCAAAAGCTAAAGGCACTGGGCCAGGTCGGTGAGTGTATCCCCACTGCTGACTCTATTTTACCCCTGCTTATTGAAGCCGGACGCTTGGCGCTAGTGAGCTCTATTGGTTTTGATGAGCAAGGACACTGGTACAACGTTAACGCCGATGAAGCAGCGGCGGCCATCGCCAAGCTACTTGGCGCCGAACTTATTTTTATGACGGATGTGGAAGCCGTGCTGGACCAACAAGGTCAAGCCCTGCATCAACTAGATAAAGCACAAATCGAAGACCTGATAGCACAAGGAGTTATCTCGGGCGGGATGGAGGTCAAAGTAAAGACCAGCCTTCTTGCTGCCCAGCATTTACGACGTGGTGTGTATATCTCCAGCTGGCAAAAGCCAGAAAACCTTATTGCATTGCTCCAAGGAGAGCATGTTGGCACCCAAATTAGTATGTAGATAACACCATGAAACAAGATTTTATTACCGGCCTTGAGCTGGACGAAAAAAAGATTTTAACGCTTTTATCCCTGGCGCAAAAAATGAAGGCGCAGCCGCAGGATTATGCTCAGGCGCTGGCCGGCAAGTCTATCGTCACCTTATTTGAAAAGCAGAGCCTGCGTACGCGGTTGAGCTTTGATATCGGCATAAACAAACTCGGCGGCCATGCGGTGTATCTTGACCAGCAAAACGGCGCCATGGGTTCGCGGGAGTCGGTGAAAGACTTTGCCCTGAATATCAGCACCTGGGCCGATGCCATTGTGGCTCGGGTTAACCAGCATAAAACGCTTGAAGAGCTGGGCGAGTTTTCTTCCAAGCCAGTAGTGAACTCGCTGTGCGATCTATACCACCCCTGTCAGGCATTAGCCGACTTTTTGACGCTACAGGAAGTGCATGGCGATGTCAGTCAACTTAAGTTGGCTTATTTAGGTGAAGGCAACAATGTCACTCACTCACTGATGTTGCTGGCGGCTACTTTGGGTACCGACTTTGTGGCCGTATGCCCTAAAGGCAGCAGCCCGGATGCGCAGATTGTGAAGCAGGCAGAGCAGATCGCCGCCAGCAAGGGCGCCTCTATTCTGGTCAGTGACAGAGTGGAAGCGGCTGCGGGCGCCAATGCTCTGTATGCCGATACCTGGGTATCCATGGGCGATACCACCCCGCTTGAGCAGGTAAAAGAAAAATATATGCCATATCAGCTTAACAAACAGCTGCTAGATATGACCGGAGCACAAACGGTTTTGCATTGTCAGCCCGCACATCGTGAGTTTGAAATTACCTCTGAAGTGATGGACAGCGACTATTCTAAGATTATTCAACAGGCGGAAAACCGCATGCATGCACAAAACGCCCTGTTAGTTACATTATTAAACCCAAATTTTTAAGGACTTGAGATGAGCACTATTAAAAAAGTTGTATTGGCCTACTCGGGTGGTTTGGACACCTCGGCAATTGTGCCTTGGTTAAAAGAAAACTACGGCTGTGAAGTGGTTGCCTTTGTGGCCGATGTGGGCCAGGGCGCAGAAGAGCTTGCAGGGGTGGAAGAAAAGGCCATTGCCTCGGGCGCATCTGAGTGCCATATCGTTGACCTTAAAGAAGAAATGGTTGCCGATTATATCTACCCAACATTGAAAACCGGCTCTATTTATGAAGGTACCTATCTGCTTGGCACCTCTATGGCTCGTCCTATTATTGCCAAGGCCCAGGTTGAAGTAGCCCGTAAGGTTGGCGCCGATGCCTTGTCGCACGGTTGTACCGGTAAGGGTAATGATCAGGTGCGTTTCGAGTCTTGTTTTGCCGCCCTGGCGCCGGATCTTAAAGTGATCGCCCCTTGGCGTGAGTGGGATCTTTCCAGCCGTGAATCCCTGCTTGATTACCTGGCCGAGCGCAACATTCCTTGTGCCGCATCGGCGACCAAGATTTACAGCCGTGACGCCAATGCTTGGCATATTTCTCATGAAGGCGGCGAGTTGGAAGACCCTTGGTGTCAGCCAAGCGAGCAGGTATGGACCTGGACTAATTCACCAGAGCAAGCACCGGATCAGCCAGAAATGGTCAGCATCAGCGTCGAAAAAGGCGAGATCGTCGCGGTAAATGGCGAGCAACTCAGCCCGTATCAGTGTCTGGTGAAGCTGAATGAACTGGCGGCGCCTCACGGTGTTGGCCGTGTCGATATCGTCGAAAACCGTCTGGTGGGTATGAAGTCGCGCGGTTGTTACGAAACTCCGGGAGGCACAGTAATGATGGCGGCGCTGCAGGCCATTGACGAGTTGGTTCTGGATAAGGCCAGTCGTAAGTGGAAAGAAACCCTGGGCGGTGAGTTTGCACACCTGGTCTATGACGGCCGTTGGTTTACGCCATTAAAAGACAGCATTCTGGCAGCGGCCGAGGCATTTGCCGAGTTTGCCAGTGGTGAAGTGGTGTTGAAAATGTATAAAGGTCAGGTTGTGGCGGTGCAGAAGAAATCACCAAACAGCCTATACAGCGAAGATTTCGCTACCTTTGGCGCCGATGATGTATATGACCAATCACACGCCGAAGGCTTTATTCGCTTGTTCTCGCTATCAAGCAGAATAGCGGCGTTGAAGAAGTAAGGTAGGAGAAGGCAATGGCACTTTGGGGCGGACGGTTTTCATCGGGTCCGGATGAAGCATTTAAACAGTTTAACGATTCTTTGCCGTTTGATTATGTGATGGCGGAGCAAGACATTATCGGCTCTGTGGCATGGGCGGGGGCGTTAAACCGCGTTAACGTGTTAACCGATGACGAGCACCAGCGTTTGGTGGCGGCATTGTATGAACTGCTTGAAGAGGTTCAGGCAAACCCTGATAGTGTTGCCCTCAGCGGCGAAGAAGATATTCACTCGCATGTTGAGGCGGCGCTGATCAATAAGGTAGGCGACCTGGGTAAGAAGTTGCACACCGGACGTAGCCGGAATGATCAGGTGGCCACCGACTTCCGCCTCTGGTGTAAGCAAACCGCGAGCACCATTGCCGATGCCCTTATTGCCACCAAGCAGTCGCTACTTGCCCTGGCAGAGCGGGAGTTTGGAACGGTTCTGCCTGGTTATACCCATTTGCAACGGGCCCAGCCGGTGCTCTTTAGCCACTGGTGTATGGCCTATGTGGAAATGCTTGAGCGTGATGCCAGCCGTCTACAAGATGCGGTTAAGCGTATGGATCAATGTCCACTGGGCAGCGGTGCTTTAGCCGGTACTGCTTATGCCATCGACCGTGAGTTGTTGGCTCAGGATCTTGGCTTTGCTCAGGCAACGCGCAATAGTTTGGATGCAGTGTCGGACAGGGACTTTGTGGTTGAACTGTTAAGCACGGCGTCGATTTCCATGCTGCATCTGTCGCGTTTTGCTGAAGATTTGATCTTCTATAACTCAGGTGAGGCGGGCTTTGTGGAGCTGGCGGATAACGTCACGTCCGGCTCGTCCTTGATGCCGCAAAAGAAAAACCCAGATGCCCTGGAGCTGATCCGTGGTAAAACCGGACGGGTTTTTGGCGCCATGAGTGCCATGATGATGACACTTAAATCTTTGCCCTTGGCCTATAACAAGGACATGCAAGAGGACAAGGAAGGCTTGTTTGATGCGCTGCCAACCTGGTTGGCCTGTTTGCATATGGCGCAATCCTGCATCAACGGCATTAAGGTCAATGGTGAGAGAACTAGAGCAGCGGCCCAAGGCGGCCATGCCAATGCTACCGAGCTGGCGGACTACCTGGTTGCTAAGGGGATCCCTTTCCGTGAAGGACATCATATCGTCGGTCAATTGGTGCAGGTCGCCATAGGCGAAGGTAAAAACCTGGAACAGCTGACCCTTGAGCAATTCCAGGCGGTGAGCAGTGTTATCGAAGAAGATGTGTATCCGGTACTTGAGCTGGATGCGTGCCTGCAGGCACGTAAGGCCTTGGGTGGCACCTCGCCGCAGCAGGTTGCCCATGCCATTAAGCATGCACAGCAACAGCACACTATTACCGTGCGTGACGCCAACTTGCATGATGTTGAAGCCATTAGCGAGCTGATCCAGTATTGGGCCAAGGTCGGTGAAAATTTGCCGCGTGCCAAAAGCGATATGGTGCACTCGATCAATGAATTTGCCGTTACCGAGGTCAATGGTAAGGTCACCGGCTGTGCTTCGCTTTATATCTATGATACCGGCTTGGCGGAGATTCGCTCGCTGGGAGTCAATCCGGATTGTGGCGTCAAAGGACAGGGGCGTATGCTGGTGGATCACTTGCTTGTAAAAGCCAAAAAATTGGCGCTGAAAAGGGTGATAGTCTTAACTCGTGTCCCCAACTTCTTCGCTAAACTTGGATTCGAGCAAAGCAGTAAGGACAGCTTACCTGAGAAGGTAATGAAAGACTGTGAACTTTGTCTGCGCAAGGCGAATTGCGATGAGGTGGCCATGGACTTCTACCTCCAGCATGTTCCCATAGGCGAGATACCTTGTAAGCTAATTGCTTAAAATCTAGAACGCGCTGCCAGTTTTGGCGCGCGTTCCTCTCTGACCAGATCAATCGCTAAATCAGTTAATACCAGCACACAAGTTCAAATCTGAGTTTAAAAAATTACACCAGCAAATTCAAAAGCATACAACGCAAACCACTAGCGTTTAGGCACTGCAATCTGATACAGTGACTTGCTCAACTAGTGCGCTAATCCTAAGCGAAGCTAATATCCAGCGCTGTGGTGCTGATGTGGTTCTCGGTCCACCGAAGAAAGAGAACTAAGAGTGAGATGACGGATGTTCTTTGAGAAAAGCTTAGTTATTTTTATGGGAGGCTTTGTGGTTTGGGGCTTTCTGATGGCTATGTTTTTCAATTTAATGCTAATAGCTTTTAAGGCTAAGGAAGATTTTAAACTTCTTTTTGTTAGCATCGTCATGTTTTCGTCTTATTTTACGAGTGATCACTTTAATAGCGTTTTTAGCGGTTCAGAAGTGTACAAAACCTGGCTTATTTACGATCTAGTCACTTTGCTTGTTATCTTGCCTGTGTTTTTCTTCAAAAAAGCCAAGCCTTCTCCTGGAGTTATCTATGCCGTAGCGGGCTTGATATTTAACTCAATCCTACTCCTACTGATGCATTTGGATATTGTGGTGTTAGACAATCGAGAAAAATGGTGGTTGTGGGGATTTTACTCTATAGGCATAAACTTATCAGACTTGTTAATGATAGTTGCGCTAATCGTTGATCGAGATATTCTTGGTTTTATTACGCTTAAAGACTATGTGAAAAGACAAGTTTCAAGCCAAAAAATCGTCACTTCTAAATAAATACCCTCGGACCTTTCAGATACAATAGAGTGCACCATTGCTCTAATTCGTTATTAGCGAGAATCAATCACAATGACTCTTCCATTAAAAGTTATTCTCGCAACGAAGACATAGCCCGACATTTAATGCCTTGATTAATAGGGATAACCCATACTCAATACGGTTGACACTGCTCCTGCCCCCAACAACTTATAAATTGATATTTAATAGCCTTGCTACCACTTATGCTTGAGGTATTCGCAATAATCGATGCGGTGTTTCTAGTTGTTCTGTTAATAAGGTGTTATATTTCTCAACCCTTTGATTTGTGCATCCAACTCGAATGCAGCGACTAAAGTCTTAGACTTCTTAAGTTGTGTGATATCAGATCTTATCGTTTGGGCTGGGGTTAAAAGCCTATGTAGGGCGAGATAATAATTAAAATAAAGGCCTGGATTAGATGTTTTTTGCCAGTGGAGAATTAGCTCAGCTACTAAGTACCTTCGTAAATTGGGGGTTTATGATGGCGTTGCTGTTTAACCTTGTCAGTTACTCCGAGGTTGGTTATCGCGCGCGCTCGCCCTTATGGCTCTGCCTGACCATTAACCTTTCTTATTTCATCACTTCTGTTATTGATGTGACTTACGTATATCCCTTCTGGGCTAGTGCCGATTTGTTGACCTTGGTCGCTTTGTTTGTGGTGCAAAGAAAGCGGGAGAAAATTCCTGCCTTATATTATTGTGCTGTGGGCTTGGTGCTCAATGCAATTTTGCATATAGCAATGTATTTAGATCTGGGCGTAGCGGGTAACTACGAACCCTGGTGGCTGTGGACTCTGTATTCGTTAGGCATCAATTTGAATGATGCCTTGATGATAATAGTGCTGGTGGTTAACCGGGACTTTCTCGGCCTGTGCCGCGCTGGCCGTTTGTTAAAAACGGTATTCCAGCGCCAGGCTCACGGCTGAGTGGGTATCGGAGTCAAGGTCGTTCGACTCTCGCCATAGGTGGCCGGTGATATTGACCAAAGCGCCTAATACGCCTTGCTGATAGCCGATCTCTAGGCGAGAAATATCCGTATCCAGATACTCCTTTTCGATGCGACCAAGCTTTAAATGCGCACCATAGCCGCCAATACGATGATAAGTGGCGCCCAGCGTCAGCGCTTCGGCGTCCGCTCCTATGGCCGGTCCCAGGTTCTGCTCTCTATGCTGGTAGCCTTGGGCTATGTCCAAATTGCCATAGTTACAGTTGTACTCGGGTAACTGCGACACACACTCGCTGCCGGTATCCGTGTATTCGATATAACCGCTGAGCAGTGCCTGCTCCGTGCCATAATGGGTTTGCGCTCCTAAGGTCAGGGCGCCGTCTTCGGCTATCAGAGCCGATTCGATATGACCGGCATACTCGCCATAGATGGACAGAGGCAGTGTGCCAAGCAAGGTGGAGTATTTAATATCTAGGCTACTGAGCTTTTGCTCATCGGCGACCTCATCAATAACTAGGTCGCCAATAGACTCGGGAAAGTGTAACCATTCAGTCTTGGTTTGACTTAGGCCAAGCTCAAGACCTTGAATAGGAGTTGCGCTTAAGCGCCAGCCCCAAAAGTCGCCGTCTTCGACTTTTTCTTCATCAATTTTACTCACCTGACTTTGCTGCTTGGCGGCTATGGCGGTGAAGTTCCAGGGACCGATAAAGGCCAGCCAGCTTGGGCCATAATAATTGGTATCGTGGCGAGTCAGGCGCACGCCTGTCATGGCCTGGGCATTGTTCGATAGCACCAGGGCATTTTCCTGTCCGGGTCCCCACCAGTGGTTAATTTTCTCGGCGCTTACGGACCAATTGCCCAACAGGGCGGCGACGTAACTGCCATCGTAATTAACATATTCGCCGTCGTTGCTGTCGTCACGATAGGTGACGCTGACCTTGGCGCTGGCGGTTTTACCCGTCAGGCTGCCACTGGTTTCAATACCGCTTTTAGCCTGATTGCGCGGGCCAAAGCCCTGAATTGTGTGCGGCTCAGAATTGGTAAAGACACGCACCCGGGAAACCGTGCCTTGCTGGGCGTATTTAAGCGCATGTTGTACATGTTGATAGGCAAATTGCGCCTGCGGCGTTAAATCCTGTATCGACACGCTTTGTAAATCGCCGGCAATGCCTTTCCACATCAGCGGATAAGTATTAACGGGGCGCTTGATCACGCCTTGATTTACCAGCATATCAATGGAGCTGCGTAGCAGCGCCGAGTCGGGTTCAATCCAGGGACTTGCCTGCACTTGGGCAGCACAAAACAGGGCGCTAAGAGCTAGCGCACAGCGAAATAGGGTCATTTTGATAATTTTTCCTTTAATGCCGCCGCCACTTCGGGGGCAACAAACTCTGATACATTGCCGCCATGCAATGCGACTTCCTTGACTAGGGTTGAGGAAATAAAGGTATTTTCCTCTGCAGGGGTAAGAAACACGCTTTCTAAGTCGGGGTTCAATCTGCGATTCATATTGGCGAGCTGAAACTCGTATTCGAAATCAGACACGGCGCGAATACCCCGTACCAACACATTAGCGTTCTGGGTTTTGGCCAAATCCGCTAGCAGGCCGGTAAAACCAATAACCTTAACATTATCTAAATGGGCAACGATTTTTTGTGCCAGGTCGACTCTCTCATCCAGGCTAAAACAGGGTTTTTTGTTCGGGTTGTGGGCGATTGCCACTATCACGCTGTCAAACATTTTTGCTGCGCGTTCAATCAGATCCAAATGGCCATTGGTCAAAGGATCAAAGGTGCCAGGATAGAGTGCGGTTACCTTCATTATCGTTCTCATTCTTTTAAGGTGCTGGGCGCATTTTAACAATCTTTGCCCATGTTGCCAGCCCCAAATCGGCGACAAATAAGGAGTCATTGTTCAGCCAAGCCAAGATTGTTTATACTGCTAAGGATAAAAAGCTGGGTAGAAGTAAACATGAGTACTAAGGAACGCATTATTCAGGCGAGCATTGAATTGTTTAATCGCCACGGTGAACGCGCCATCACCACCAATCATATCGCCGCCCATTTGGGCATAAGCCCGGGTAATCTTTACTATCACTTTAAAAATAAAGAAGATATTTTAAGGCATATTTTTGTGCTTTATCGTCAGCACCTAGACACTCAGTTCAAGCCGCTACAAGACGATGTCGAAGTCCTGAGTCAGTTAACCCATTATTTTGATGCCTTGTTCGAGCTGATGTGGAACTTCCATTTCTTCTACGACAATATGACCGACATTCTCGCCCGCGATGCGGAATTAAAGGCCGACTATATTCAATTTCAACAACGCTTGTTTGAGCAGGTAAAAGACATAGTTCTGGTACTTAACAGCAAGGGCATTATTGCCATTGCCGATGAAGATGCGGCTGAGCTGACCCATATGTTGAAACTGACGGTGAGCTTTTGGACGCCCTATATCAAGGCCAGACGCCAAAGTGGCGAGCTTAATCGCGGCGATATTTATCAGGGCCTGCTCAAGGTTATTACCCTGTTTTCTGCCTTTGCGACCGATGCCGGCCGTGAACAATTAGCGGCATTAAAGCAAACCTATCAGCAGCGTCAGGATAACCTCTAGCGGCGCAAGGCCGCATTTGCGTAACATCTTCGCTATTATTTCCGTAAGCGCGTGGTTTTGCTATAATCGCGCGCTTTGAATCCAGGGTCGCGGAAATGGGTATTTTCCCCGTTAGCCGTTGGCCGATATTGAGCCGCTACGAGTAAGTCATGATCAAGTTTATTGTTAAGTTGCACCCAGAGATTGCGATCAAGAGTAAGTCTGTTCGCAAGCGTTTTACCAAGGTTTTGGAAAACAACATTAAGATCATGATGCGTCGCATTGATGAGCAGGTAAAGGTACGCAACAACTGGGATAACCTCACGGTAGAATCGCTGAGCGCTGATGATGCGGTGCGTGCCGAGATGGCGGACGCCTTGGGGCGTATTCCCGGTATCGTGCTGTTTAACGAGGTCACCGAGGTGGAATTTACCACCCTGGATGATATCTATCAGCAAGCGCAGCTGTTACTTGCCGACCAAATCGCCGGTAAAACCTTCTGCGTGCGCTGTAAGCGCCAGGGTCAGCATGACTTTACCTCTACCGATGTGGAGCGATATGTAGGCGGCGGCTTAAACCAGCACGTTGAAGGGGCTAGGGTAAAACTGAGTCGCCCGGAAGTAACGGTTAAGATTGAAATCAAGGACCAGCGCGCCTACATAGTAACTCACGCCCACAAGGGCATGGGTGGCTTCCCGTTGCCAACGCAAGAAGACGTGTTGTCGCTGATGTCCGGCGGCTTCGACTCGGGAGTGGCCAGCTACCAAATGATCCGCAAAGGTGCCCGTACTCACTTCCTGTTCTTTAACCTAGGTGGTGCGGCTCACGAAATCGGTGTAAAGCAAGCCAGCCATTATATCTGGTCACGTTTTAGCTCTACCCATAAGGTGAAGTTTATTACCGTGGATTTTGAGCCCGTGGTGGCTGAAATCCTGGAAAATATCGAAGACTCGCAAATGGGTGTGGTGCTTAAACGCATGATGATGCGAGCCGGCAGTCAGGTCGCCGAAAAGTTGGGTGTTCAAGCTCTGGTAACCGGGGAAAGCATAGGTCAGGTTTCAAGCCAAACCCTGGCTAACCTGAGCGTGATTGACCGTGTAACCGATACCCTGATCCTGCGTCCGCTTATTCAGCATGATAAGCAAGAGATCATCGATATCGCCCGTGCCATAGGCACTGCGGAAATGGCCGAAGCCATGCCTGAATACTGTGGTGTGATTTCACGCAAGCCTACGGTTAAAGCCAAGCTTGATGTGATTGAAAAACAAGAGCAAAACTTCGACTTTGAGATACTTGATACGGTTGTCGCCAATGCCACCATTATGGACGTGCGCGATATTGAAACCCAGGCCAAGGAAGAGGTGAAAGAAGCTGAGTCCGTATCTCAGTTGCCTGCAGATGCCGTGGTGGTCGATATTCGTTCACCTGAGGAAGAAGATGCCAACCCACTTGAGCTTGATGGCATTGAGGTAGTACACCTGCCGTTTTTCCGTCTAGCCACTAAGTTCGGCGACTTGCCACAGGATAAGGAATATTACCTTTACTGTGCCAAGGGCGTGATGAGCCAGTTGCAGGCGCTGATCCTGCATGAAAATGGCTTTAAAACCGTTAAGGTGTATCGCCCTTAATACGCTGATAATAAAGCTGATTAACCGGCGCAGCCAAGCCTAATTGCTGCGCCGTTTTATATACATAGCCGCACATGGCGTCTATTTCCGTTTCCCTTCCCAACAGCTTGTCTTGCAGCATGGAACAGCGGTTCTCCGCTGTCTGCGCCATCACCTTATAGGCCAAATTAAGCGCCTGAACTAACGAAAAATCCAAGCCCTGAGCCTTGGCTACAGTGATGGCTTCATGCACCAGCGCCATAATATCGCTGGCGTACTCGGGTGCACGCAGGGCGCCATTGCGTTGTTGCTGCCAGGTGGCCACCGGATTAATAGCCAAATTAACCAGCAGTTTCTGCCAGCGGGCGTGGTGGATATTATCACTGCTCACCAGATTCGGTATTTGCTGTTGCCACAGGGGTAACTGGCGCGCTAAAGATTTTTCAGCGGCCTTGTTGGCGGCGCCAAGTGTGCTTAGACCTTGGCTTACATGCACCACTTTATCCGCCGCTGGTTTATAGGCCGCTTGTTGCGTAAGCATAAAATACAGTGACTGATTTGGCCCCAGAAGTTGATTTAGCGCTCTTAAATCACTCATGCCGTTATGGCTGATAACTATTTTTGCGTTATTTTTTAATGCCGGCAGCAGTGGGGGAAGCGCCTCAAGAACCTGATGCGCCTTGGTAAAAAGCCACAGCTCGCCTATTTGTTGTTGTGGCGCCTGCTCCCCTGAGGGAGAGGGGATACACTGCACCTGTAAGTGCTCGCTATGTGCTTGATAAGTATATTGATACTGGTGTGGGTGGTGGGTCTTGGTCAATAGCGTGACTGGGCGGTGATCACTAAAAAGCTTGGCAAAGGCCAGGCCCAGAGCGCCCGGGCCTAGGATATACACTGGCGTTAACTGTTCTTTTTTTGCCATTGTGTTTGCCAAATATAATGCAGAACAAAGTAGCTGGCGGCACCGCAGGCATCGGCGATAAAGTCGGCGACAGAGGCCTGACGATGGGGCAGTACACCTTGCATCCATTCGATAGCGGCACCGTAGAGACAAAGCAGAATGACTTGGATGATAAAGGGAATTTTAAAGGCTTTATCCATAATAAAGGCGAGGATAAAGAAAATACCAAAATGGGCGACCTTATCAATATGCGGAAACAGGTTTACTGCCGCGCCTTTAACTTCTTTGGTAAACAGCAAAGTAAATACAACAAGGCTAATTAAAAACAAACCCTTATAGACACGGCGCGTCACTATTACTACCTTAAAATCTGGTGAAAACGCAGGCAGTATAACAAACTAAAAACTGAATTCACCGTGTACTAACGCACAAAATTGTAAATCTCAGGGTATAATCACAAAAATTTAAGTTTAGGAGAGCCCCATGCCTTCATTTGATATCGTCTCTGAAATTGATATGAGCGAAGCCAAAAATGCCGTTGAGAATGCCAAGCGTGAATTGGAAACGCGTTTTGATTTTCGTGGTGTTGACGCCAAAATTGAGCTTGATAACGAGCAAATAGAACTGACTGCCGAAGCCGAGCAACAAGTCATGCAGCTGTTTGATATTTTCGCCAGCAAAGCATCTAAGCGTGGTCTTGATGTGAACAGCTTTGAGATTCAAAAAGCCGACCTGCATGGTAAATACGTGACCCGCAAGGTGGTTATGAAGCAGGGCATCTCCAAAGAAGTGGCCAAAAAGCTGGTAAAAGCCATTAAAGACAGCAAGATCAAGGTGCAAGCCGCTATCCAAGGCGAAGAAGTTCGCGTAACGGGTAAAAAGCGCGACGACCTTCAGGCCGCCATGCAAGTCGTGCGCGGAGCCGATCTAGGCCAGCCTTTCCAGTTCAAAAACTTCCGCGACTAAACAGCCCAATTCTAGGCTTGTAATTATTTCGTCAATGGATGTATAGACGTCCATTGACTTTCCCCTCCTTACTACGCACAATAACACCGCCTTGTTATGGTGCCTTGCAGATCTCGCCCAGTGGGAATGAGCTCAGGGATAATCGGGAAGTAGGTGTGAATCCTACGCTGCCCCCGCAACGGTGATTTTGGCACTCGCCAATCAGTCCGGAGACCGGCCATAACGCTTATCTAACCAAGAATAATCCTGTGCGGTGGGCGCGGGTTAAGGGATCTACATGTATAGCAAAACCCCTGTGGCGTTGTCTTTGGCGGCACTTTTCTCTGCATCTGTGGCGGCTCAGTCACAGACAATCGAACATATCACGGTCACGGCCAACAAGTTTGAACAGCCGCTTGAGCAGGTGCTCGCCAGCGTTAATGTGATCACCCGCGATGATATTGAACGTACCGGTGTGCGCGACTTGCCCGCATTGCTTTCCAACTATGCCGGTATCGATATTGTCCGCAGCGGCGGTCAAGGACAAACCAGCAGCTTATTTATTCGCGGTGCTGCCAGTCGTCACTCTCTGGTAGTTGTTGACGGTGTCCGCGTTGGCTCCGCAAGCCTCGGCTACAAGGCCTTGGAAACCCTGCCGCTTAACAGCATAGAGCGGGTGGAAATAATCCGTGGTGCCCGTGCAGCCTGGTACGGCTCAGATGCTCTGGCCGGGGTGATCAACATCATCACCCGCAATGGCGACAGCAAAACTCTGTCGGTATCGAGCGGCAGCGATAACTATGTGAATGTTCAAGGTGCCTATGCCTTGACCCAAGGTGCTTTTAAGGGCGCCATTAACCTGGGTTATGAACAAACCGATGGCTACAATGTGACCACAGGCCAGGACCCGGATCGCGACGGTTATGAAAACCAAAATATCGGTGCTCGCTTGAGTTATGACTTTGATACCTTAGGTAAGCTGGAGTTTGTTGGTCAATACAGCGATGCGGAAGTAGAGTATGACGGCACCAGCAGTGATTTCAGTAAGTTTGAAAACTACCATCTGCAACTGGGCTGGCAAAAAGCCCACGGTCGTTATGCCCATACCTTAAAAACAGCCTTGGTGAAGGATGACAACTTCAACACCCTGAAAAACCCGTACCCGGGTTATAAGGCCAATCAGTACATTACCGAGCGTGACGAGCTGGGTTATCAGCTAAATATCGCCCTAAATGACGCCCTGACTATCAGCTCGGGTCTGGATTATTACTATGAGGATGTGGGTGATTCCATCAATGCCTACGCCCTTGAGGGTCAACCGCAGTCCGGTTTTGTCAACGAAACACAGAGCAACAAGGGTGTGTATGTGGGGGCCTACTATCTTCATGACGCCTTTAGCAGCAATGCCGTGGTACGTAACGACGATCACAGCGAGTTTGGTGGCGAGTCGACCTATAATCTGGCGCTTGGCGTCCCTTTCGCCGATATCGCTACCTTACGCGCCAGCTACGGCACCGGCTTTAAGGCCCCGACCTTTAACGATGCCAGCTCAATTTGGGGTGCTAACCCAGACTTGCAGCCGGAAGAGTCGACCAATGCCGAACTTGGCCTGCGCCTGAATATCGCCGGCGGCCAGTACGATGTGGCTGTGTATAAAAATACCTTCGATAACCTTATCGACTGGGGCTTTAATGGCCCGGAAAACATCAATAAAGCCAGTTTTGAAGGCGTTGAGTTGAGCGCCGAAGTTGAGGACTGGTTTGGCATTAACCATACGCTGAACTTCAGCTATGTGGATGCCCAGGACGACAACACAGGTGAAGACCTGGTATTGCGTGCCAAGCGCACCTTTAACTGGGGTCTGGGGAAGGAATTTGATAAGTGGTATGTGGGCGCCCAGCTGCAGTACCGCTCGGATCGCGTAAGCTATTACCGTACTCATTTGCCAAGCTACACCTTGCTTAATGTGAATGCGCGTTATCAGCTGGTGGACAATATCAGCTTCGATTTTGCCATTGAAAACCTGACCGATAAGGAATACGTCACCAATGTTGCCGCCACGGACTGGACCACGGGTGCCATTACTTCTGAATATATCGGCGCCGAGCGCAAGGTATATGCAGGGGTGAGTTTATCGCTGTAATTGATGAAGGCCTCCGAAAGGAGGCTTTTTTTGTCGGGCCGCCGACAGTAGCGGTAACTGATAGATCTTGTCGCGTTGGCGACGGCAACCAAGGGGTGGTTTACGCCAACCACCCCTTGGAACCCCGAGGCGCCCGTGATTCGCTAATGCTTACGAACTCGGTTTTTTGTTAAGCGCTCCGCTTAGTCCTTGATGCGATTTAACAGCACATCCATGTACTGATAAATCTAGCTCGGCATCGTGCCTCGCTATCAACTCCACGCTCCACAACAAAAGCCGATTTCTCCAGCGCGAACCTAAACGGGGAGATCGATACCTGTAGGTCAGGTTTCAACCTGACAATTGCTATTGGGCCGCCGACATTTGCTTTAACTGATAGATCTTGTCGCGTTGGCGACGAGCGACTGAAGAGGGGCAAATTAACTCGGCTACAAGTAATTCGTCCCTGAAGCTGCAGTCCTGTCGGCATCCATGCCTTCACCTCCTCGCGCTGCGAAGCGATGCTTCGGTCACTCGTCGCCCCTCTTTGGAAACTCCGCGAACCCGTGATTCGCTATTGCTTGCGAACTCGGTTTTTTGTTAAGCGTTCCGCTTAGCTTCGACACGGTTTAACGAGGTGTCCTACCTCGGTAAACCTAACTTCGCATCCATGCTCCGTTGTCTCAAGCACGCTCCACAACAAAAGCCGATTTCTCCAGCGCGAATCCAAACGGGAAGGGGCGATACCTGTAGGTTTTGAGGAGTACGTTGAGTAGGTAAATGGTGGAATTGGTTGTTTATAACGCCGCGTTAAGGAGTTAGCTGCGCAGCTACTAGCCCAAACCATTGCATCTAAAACACGAAACTCACCTTGAACTGAAAGTACAAAGCGTTGGAAGTTATTCTTGAATGTTTTGCTGGAGTTTGTACACCCTATTTGCATATTTTGCCATGGACTGAGGAAATCGAATAATTAATCCGTGAGCTCTCAAAATCTCAAAGACGTCATCTTCATAGCTTTCTAAATCAACGTACTCAACTGCATACTCCCCCCAAAAGTGTTCCAAAATAGGGTCGATAACAAGGTAGATGAAATTCGATGTTTCAGTTCGCAGATCAATATCAGGTGTCGCAAAATGCTGGATACAATTTCTAAGCTTGCCAAAGCTATTAAATAAGCCCAACTTTTCAATTCGGTAACCAGTAGCTGCCCATAATTTTTCAGGCAGCTCGGAATACTGAATAGTTTTTCCGCTTTCGAACAAATTACTTAAAGATAAAAAGCTGTCCTCACCCGTTTTTGATTTGGGCAGACTTGAGAAGATCAGCAAAGGGTGTTGTTCAGCTATCGCTGCTTTAATGATTAGCTCGGCTGCATGCGCAGCTTGAAGTACACCATATATCCCCTCGTCCAAACGAGAGTCATGACTGGTATACAAAGAGTTTCGTTGAGCTTGGGATAGGATTCCTGTTCCCATGAAAAGAATATGCTCAGAAATATTTTTAAGCTCAGGATTCATACGCCCTCCATAGAACCTAACCATTAAATAGAGGGAAGTTTGGCGTTAGACTGTAGACAAGTTTCCCTACTCGATTATTTTTTGTATTGATAACAAATCTCTTAACCTTTTGCTAGCAATGGCTTTTATCTTTCACACCTAACAGCTTGAGCGAGACTTAATGTGAAATGCGATGCTTCAGCATATTCCCCGTGCATTTGTGCTGAGCTTGGTGGAGTTGGTAGTACAACTTGACCTGGGATGGTCAAGTTAGGCGAATCGAGGCAGGGATAGCCGAGTTTCGCCGGGTGCGTAGGCAACACCGACAAGCGAAGAATAAAGCAAATGCTGGGGTGTCCTAGGAGTTCTTAGGGGCGACGAGTGACCGAAGCACCGCTTCGCAGCGCGAGGAGGTGGAGGCATGGATGCCGACAGGAACCCGCCTTCAGGGACGAATTGTTGGCACTGAACTTAGCATTTCCTCTAAGTTGTCGTCGCCAACGCGACAAGATCTATATTCTGAAAAAATTTATTCTATCCACCGAGGGTTATAGGGAAAACAGTGCCTCCGTGTTAGGTCAAAACGGGTTTGTAAGGCTCGCGCCTTACCTCAGACCCTCACACCAAATATGCATCAAATTCCTTCTCAAATTTGGCTATTTTCGGAGCAATAAGCAGATTGCAATACGGCTGTCGTGGGTTGGCGCTAAAGTAATCCTGATGATAACTCTCGGCAGGGTAAAACTCCTTAGCCGGAAGAAGTTCGGTGACTATGGCATCGTCCAGGTGCTCTTGCAGACGCTCCATAACCAGCTCGGCCTGGTGTTTTTGCTGGTCACCATGATAGAAGATCACGCTGCGATACTGGGGGCCTATATCATTGCCCTGACGGTTTAAGGTGGTGGGGTCGTGCAGGGCGAAAAACATCTTTAATAGCGTGGGGTAGTCAACCTTTTGCTCGTCATAGACGAGCTGCACCACCTCGGCGTGGCCTGTGTCTTCGGCACAAATTTGATGATAGGTGGGGTGTTCAACATGGCCGCCGCTGTAGCCGGAAGAAACCTCTTGCACGCCTTTGACTCGTCTAAAGGCGGCGTCGATACACCAAAAGCAGCCACCACCTAAGGTGGCCGTGCGTAGCTCACTCATTGCGTTTTGTCCTGTTTGCAATACCTAGTTCAAGTGTAGCGCGATTAGGTGCTAATAATAGCAAAAAGGCAGATTGCTCTGCCTTTTTAGGGATTACTCTTCTTGCAGCGGATGCTGTTGCACCTGCTTGTTGAGGCGGTGCTGCAGGAACTCCGGCGATTGGGTTTTACGCGCCAGGGCATAATAGGCACTGGGCACCACAAACAGGGTCAGCAAGGTGGCCACGGTAACACCGGTGAAGATCACCACACCTATTACCATACGGCTCTCCGCCCCTGGACCACTGGCCAGTACCAGAGGGACTGAGCTCATGACCGTGGTCAGTGAGGTCATAATAATAGGGCGCAAGCGCTGCTTGGAGGCTTGCAACAAGGCGGCACTAAACTCCATGCCCTTATCGCGCAACTGGTTGGCGAATTCCACTATCAGGATACCGTTCTTCGCGCTCAGACCAATCAGCATAACTATCCCTATCTGGCTGTAGATATTCAGGGTGAGCCCTGTGACATACAGTCCAAACAGCGAGCCGGCTATGCCCAAAGGCACGGTCAGCATGATCACAAAAGGGTGCACAAAGCTTTCAAACTGCGCCGCTAACACCAGGAAGGTAACCGTCAGCGCCAGAACAAAGACATACACCATGGCCGAGGCGCCTTCGTAGAAGAGTTGCGATTCGCCCTTGTAGTCGATGGCGCCATCTATGTCGTTTTCTTCCATCGCCACCTGGTTAAGGAAGTTCAGCGCTTCTTCCAGGGTGTAGCCATCGGCTAGGTTGGCACTCAGGGTAATGGCACGCATGCGGTTATAGCGGTTAAGCTGTGAAGCGGTGGCCTCTTCAGATACCGTGATTAAACTGTCCAAGGGCACCAGTTCACCGGAGCGGGAATTAACATAGATGTTCGACACGTCCTGTGGGCTGGCAAAGTCTTGTTTCTCACCCTTTAAGATCACATCGTATTCTTCACCACGGTCGATAAAGGTGGTAACACGGCGCTGGCCGAGCATGGTTTCCAAGGTGCGGCCTATATCCGACACCGAAACCCCTAAATCGGCGGCCTTATTTTTATCTATGCTCACCAAAAATTGCGGGAAGGTTTCTTTATAATCATGGTCGATACGCACCAACCCCGGGTTTTGCTGGGCACGGGCTATGATGCGATCGCGCCAGTCAGCCAGTTCGTCATAATCATTGCCTTGCAGTACAAACTCGATGGGGCGCGATGAGCCGCCACCGCCTATGCCGCGGCGCATAATGGCAAAGGCACGTACATCGGTCACTTCACGCATCTTGCCACTGATCTCGCCCATTACCGACCAGGTATCGCGCTTACGCTCGTCCCAGTCGGCCATGCCGATAATGGCCACGCCGCCTTGACCGCCCCAGCCGGGTACACGCACCAGTACGCGGTTAAGCTCGCCGGACTCCACATAAGGCAGCAGGCGCTCTTCAATTTTTGCCATGTTTTCGGCGTTGTTTTCGTAACTGGCTCCTTCAGGGCCATTCATCATCACGAAGAAGGTGCCGCGGTCTTCTTTAGGCGTTAATTCCGAAGGAATTTTCTGGAACAGGCCGTAACAGGCAGCACCGGCCAGCAACAACATAATGGTGAGCATGCCGGAGCGGCGAATGTTGCCGGCCAGGGTGCGCTCGTAGGCATTTTCTAAGCGAGCAAACTGACGGTCCATCCATTGGCTAAAGCGTCCCGAGTTGGCGCTTTGTTTCAGCACCTTGGAGCACAGTGCCGGGGAGAGGGTCAGTGCGGTTACGCTGGAGAAAAACACCGCGGCGCTGACCGCCATGGCAAATTCAGTGAACAGGGCGCCGATGCGACCGTCCATAAATACCAGGGGCACAAATACCGCTATAAGCACGAGCGTGGTGGCGACAATAGCAAAGCCCACCTCGCGGGCACCGCGATAGGCGGCAAGCAGGCGTGGCTCACCAAGCTCGATACGACGGTGAATGTTTTCCAGCATAACTATGGTGTCATCCACCACCAGACCTATGGCCAGAACCAGAGCCAACAGGGTAAGCAGGTTAATGGAGTAACCCATGGCCAGCAGGAACATAAAGCTGCCGATCAGCGCTACAGGTACGGTCACCGCCGGGATCAGGGTAGCGCGAATATTGCCAAGGAATAGGAAGATGACTAACACCACCAGACCCATGGAAATGGCCAGGGTACGATATACCTCGTTGATCGATTCCTTGATAAAGATGGAGGAATCGTAGCTGTCTTCTATGGTAGTGCCAGGAGGCAGGTTACGCTTGATATTCTCGATCTCTTTACGGGCGTTTTCCACCACGGTCAGGGTGTTGGCCTTGGCCTGTTTAACTATCCCCAGGCCTATCATATTGCGGCCGTTACCACGGAACATGCTTTCTTCGTCCGCGGCTTCCAGTTGTACATCGGCTACTTCGTTAAGGCGTACCAGATAACCGCCTTCGCCACGGGCCACCACAAGGTTGCGAAAATCCTTCGGGTCGAGGTAACTACGGGCTGTACGTACCGAGAAGTCGCGGTCTTTCGACTCGATTTCACCGGCCGGAAGCTCAACGTTTTCGGCGCGCAGTACGCGCTCGATATCGGCGGCGGTAATGCCTCGGGCGGCCATGGCCTGGCGGTTAAGCCAGATTTTCATGGCGTACTGGCGCTGACCACCAACGCGGACATTGGACACGCCGTCCACCACCGCCAGACGGTCGACGATATAACGCTGGGCATAGTCTGAAAGTTGCAGAGTATCCATGGTGCCGCTGTTAAGCACAAACCAGGCGATGGGGCTTTCATCCGAGTCAGACTTAGACACTTCCGGTGGACGCACCTGATCCGGCAGGCTGTCTAAAGCGCGGGAAACGCGCTCGCGCACATCGTTGGCGGCGGCATCGATATCACGGTCGATATTAAATTCTATGGTGATATTGGAGCGGCCATTACGGCTCGACGAGGTGATGCTTTTAATACCCTCGATACCGGAAATACGGTTTTCGATTACCTGGGTGATCTTGGTTTCAATAATCTCCGACGAAGCACCTGTGTAGCTGGTACTGACACTGACAATGGGGCTTTCTATGTCTGGGTATTCACGCAGTGGCAACAGCGAGAAGGCCACTAAACCAAAGGTAAGCAACAGCAGGTTGATTACTATGGCGAAGACGGGGCGTTTTACCGCGGTATCTGTGATCTTCACTGTTCACTCTCCTGTGCATTCACAGGCGAGCCGGAGCGAATTTTAATCACGCCTTCGGTCACTACCTGGGCGCCCGCTTGCAGACCTGAGCTGATGCCAACCCAGCCGTCGTAGCGTTTATCTACCTTCACTTCCACTTCTTGGGCTATGCCATCGACCACCTGGAAGACAAAATGCTTGTCCTGACGCGGGATAATGGCTTTTTCCGGCACCAGCAGGGCCTCGTAGGTTTTAAGCTCCAGGGTCGTGTTGAGTAACATGCCCGGACGTAGCAGGGCTTCGTTATTGGTAAAACTGGCACTAATGGGCACGCTGCGGGTGTTCATATCGACACGCGAGCTCACATGGGTGACCTTGCCGTTAAAGGTGCGCGCCGGGTAGGCGTCGCTGCGGGCGCTCACCGACATGCCGACACGCAGTTGCGCTAGGTATTTTTCCGGCACATTAAAGTCGACCTTGATTACGCTAAGGTCATCCAAGGTGGTAATTTCCGTGCTATTGGAGACAAAGGCGCCTTTAGAAATCATGCGTTTGCCCAGGGTGCCGGCAAAAGGAGCGCGAACCTGCATTTCTGCCAGCTTGGTTTTTGCGGCTTCAAGTTGCGCCTGAGTGGCTTCAAATTTGGCTCTTTGCTCTTCCAGTAAAGACTTGGCGGCCGCTTGCGAGCGGGCCAGCTCGGTGAGGCGGTTTAATTGGCGTTCTACCTCGGAGAGATTAGCTTCTAATTCTTTAACTCTGAGCTTTTCTTCGGTGTCGCGTAATTGCACCAGCAGTTGCTCTGCCTTAACCAGATCGCCATCGTCAAAGTAGATATCATCCACATAGTCGCTCTGGGCGCTTTTAATAAAAATAGCCTGGTTGGCACGGCTGCTGCCTATGCCATCAACGCTAACGGCGCGCTGTTGTTGCTCGACGGTATGCACCTGCACCTTGGTTGCTTGCATTTGCATGGTATTTTGTTGCGATTGGCCATTAGGTAGGTACAAATAAACGCACAGCCCTAAAAAGATAATAATAAAAACGGGAAACAGTGCCTTGCCCGAGTGTTTACTGTGGTTCATTGATGATGCCTTTTGTTGTTTTAGCCCGAAGATAGTTTACGAATTTGTCGGCATACACATAGACCGCCAATCCTGTATTTTTGTGTGTTAACCGAAAATAACGATTTTGTGATGAAAAATTACAGTTTTTGTTCACAAAACAAGAACAACAAAGGCAACTAGCCATTGCCGCGCATCTTTATACCAATTCTGTTAAGTATGTGATCATATATAGCGTTGGATAAATGATGTGATAACAAGGCGGAGTTTTTCTTATGTAGTTATGCTACAAAGAAAAATTCCAACGCGGTTAGCACGATATTTAGCCCGCTAGAATGATTAGCTATTTAAGTGAATTGGTATTATCTACACTCAAGGTAGAGTATAGAAGTAGGGGCGAGTTATGACGCACAATTCTTCGCCACAACATCAAGGTGAGCGCAGGGAGGAAAATAATGGCTATCAGGGCGCCAAGATAAGAGCCCAGGGGGCACGTTATGGTGCGCAAACCTTGCTGATCAGCGCTGGTGTATTACTTGTGCTGGTGGCGGTGATCAAGTTTCGCCCCGGAGAGGTCTTGCTGGCGGAGATCTTTATTCTCAGCGCCTCCTTAGTCGGCGTGCTGGTGGGCTTTTTGAAATTACGCGAGCCCTTTTACAGCATTTATCTCGATAAGGATAAGCTCAGTTATAACCATAAATACGGTTGCTGGCAGTTAGCTGTGAGTAATCTGGCCCGGGTCGGGGTGGTGCAGGTGCACCGCCAGGGCGAGGTGTTAGATCTCAATGTGATAGGCATTTGCCTGCGTGATGAAGACAAATTCTTACAGCGACTGTCGCCGCGCCTGGCCGGGCGTTTGCTGGTAGAGCAGCGCCACTTTTTGATGCAGGCGATCAAGGCTTATTGCCAGGATGGCAAGGAATGCCCACCGCACTGGCTGGTGGAAGACACCGATTATGTGAGCGAGGCCGGTTGCAAATATACTGGGTTATTGGCCATGTTTGCGAATAGGATGAACAACCTAAAGCTATTGACCGGATACCATCTCCTGCTGCCAGCGGCGGCATTAGACCGGGATATCTGGACCTTCAGTTATATGTTACACCGTTGGCAACAAGACCCGGAGCTTACCGTGTCCCGGTTGCGGCGGGAGCTGTCTGCCGCCAGTGGTAGTGACTAGAAGGGGAGCTGGTTGTTAACGGTGAGGCCCATGCCAACATCAGGGTACCTCAGCAACCTCTCCTGGTAATACATGCTTACACTTTTATGTTGCACAATTCTTGTTCAATATCGCTAAGTTAGATAGCCTAAGGCCATCAACTAGATAGGGATTGGGCGATGAGTGTACGTAAATACCTTTGGCTATGGGCCTTGCCGTTGGCACTGATTTGTTATGCCATAGGCGCCGAAAAAGGAGTGTTGGCCTTATTGATCGCCGGCGCATTTTTAGAAGGCGCATTTTGGTTAGGCCTGTTTAAACGCACTAAGAAAAAGCAAAACAAGTCTTAACGCACACTGTTTGGGGTAAAGTCGTCTAACTTGGCCTGAATCGTTCTTTGTAGCTCGGGGACCAAGGGGTCGAGCCGGCGATTATCCACATGATTAAGGCGAAACCGCCGCAACGGCAAGATATTAAAGTCATTCGCGTATTGCTGGCCATCACCAAACACAGTAGAAAATATCGCATATTCAAATTCATAGCGTTTTAACAATTCGGGCGTACGCCTGAGCTTTTCGTTAAACATCAGCTTGGCCTTGATATCAAAGTTGGTCAGGGACTCTAAGGCTCCCCGAGTCACCAGTATTTTGTTGCTCGGCTTACTTAAGGCCGCCAAATTACAAGGGACCGCCTTGTCACACAACAAAATGTGCTCTCCAAGTGCCAGCGTGGGCTCAACCACACGCACATTCTTAAACCTGGCCATGTTGGCCGCTACTCGCACTACATCAAGATCACTTAGTCCGGCATTGAGCAGTACCAAACCACGGCGAGCCGGAACCGCCTCCAGTTTTAAACTGATGCCAAGCTCGGCGTAGATCTGTTCAATAAAATGGATAAAGGGCTCAACGCCTGGGGTATTGATATAGGTGCCAACCAGATGCGTTGGCCGGGTAAAGGCGGTATTGCTATGCAGGTGACGCTGGAGCAGGTCATCCAAGAAGTCCTTGCGAGCGCGATTGGTGTCGTTTTGTTTAAGTGCCAACACCAGGGGGATATCGGCAAACTGGGTGACCATTTTGAGTTTTTTTGCCCGTTTGCTTGGCGAGAAGTGACCTACAACTTCCGGGCTTGCCAGGATTAAATCGACGCTGCCCCTGTTGAGCATATTCACCAATTCCCGCTCCGAGCTGGCGTAGTGCAGGGTTTCTCCGTAGGCGTCGAGTACATTTTGTATGTTGGTGGGATACACATAGCTGGCAACTACCCCCACCTTATATTGCTCAAACAGGTGGATAAGGTTGCGATAATCCAGGTCGTTGTCGCTTTTACCGAGTATGCCAAGGTGAGAAAAACCAAGCGGTGCAGAAGCGATAAAACCGCTGCGTACCTCAGAGGGCCAGGCCGGGAAATAGCCGACGTATTCGCCTGCAGCCGCCCTTAGCTGGGCCTGCTCCCAGGGCAGATAATCAACTTCGATGGCAATATCATGAGGCGCCAGCAGGTCGCGCAGTGAGGCAATGGCATCGCCGCCATTGTCCATATGCTCGCTGGCATAGGGAGGCCATTCCAGCGAGGCAATCTTCCAGGTTGATGTGGCGGTAAATCCAGTTAGAGGCAGGGCGACAAGAAGTGCGACCCAAGCCCAGTGTAAGACACGTTTTAACATAGCTGCCACTCCTTCCAAAAGCGTGAAGATGATTGGCCATGGCGGTGCTGACAATACCCAGTGTAAGGGGCGTGTCCACACCCTTATTATCTATTGCATTAAGTATAACAGTTGTGCCGGGAGTCACCGTTTTTCTATCCAGGTTAGTGAGTTTCCCTGAGCAACCTTGTTTAAATCAATATACAGTATTTTATACAGTATTTTGTGGCCTTATAATTTCATATCTGCGAAGATAGGCAAAACAATCTTCTTCTCTTATGGTCATGAAGAAATTTATCCATATCGATATGGATTGCTTTTATGCTGCAGTGGAAATGCGCGATAACCCTAAGCTTGCCACAGTGCCTTTGGCTATTGGTGGCAAGAGTCGTCGTGGGGTGCTGTCCACCGCCAATTATATCGCCCGCCAATACGGGGTGCGTTCGGCCATGTCCAACTATCATGCCAAACAGCTTTGCCCTGAGCTGGTTATCGTGCCCGGGCGCATGCAGGTGTACAAAGAGGTGTCGCAGCAGATTCGCACGATTTTTCGCCGTTATACCGAGCTGATTGAGCCCTTGTCGCTGGACGAGGCTTATCTCGATGTCACCGACGCTCAGGCTTGCCAGGGCAGTGCCACCTTGATTGCCGAACGCATCAGGCGGGAAATTCAGGCCGAAACCGGGCTGACTGCATCTGCGGGCATAGCACCCATCAAGTTTATTGCCAAAATTGCCAGCGACGAAAACAAACCCAATGGCCAGTGCGTGATCACCCCGGATCAGGTGCCGGCGTTTTTAGCGGCACTGGACCTTAAAAAAATCCCCGGAGTGGGCAAGGTCACCATAGAAAAACTGCACGCCCAGGGGTTGTTTAAAGGTCAGGATGTGCTGGATAAGGGCATGACCTGGATGCAGCAACACCTAGGGAATTTCGGTGCTTCCTTATATCAAAAATGTGCCGGCCAGGTTATTGGCGCAGTGAGCACCGAGCGGGTGCGCAAATCCCTCAGCGTGGAACACACTTACGAATACAACAAAACAACCTTGGCCCAGTGCCAGCAAGCGCTGCCTGCCTTGCTCGAAGAACTCATCATGCGATTGGACAGGCAGCAGCTACACCAGCGCATCAATAAACTTTCGGTTAAGGTGAAGTTCGCCGACTTTCATGTCACCACGGCGGATCAGAGCGGTCGCAGCCTGAGTCTCGAGGTATTCAATGCCTTGCTGGCCAAGGCCTATGAACGGGGCGTAACCCCAGAGGTGAGGCTGCTGGGATTAGGCGTGGGCATAGACAGCGAGCAAGCCGATGTGCAGCAACTGAGCATCTTAGACTAAAGCACCAGTGAATTTTTACACTATGCTGATAAGGTGAATCTGGGCTTTTGCGTAAACGCGCTCGTGCGTTGCAATACTTAATGACTACAAAAACAAAGAGAGAAGACTATGCAATCGGTTGTTATTGTCTTGCTTGGCATCGTCGGCATGTTATTTGGCTGGCTGGTGTATTCCAAGTTTATCGCTGAAAAAATATTTCGCATGGATGACAGGTTTGTAACGCCAGCTCACGAGCTAGAGGACGGTGTAGATTATGTGCCCACCAACAAGGTGGTTCTTTGGGGGCACCATTTTACCTCGGTAGCCGGGGCGGCGCCCATAGTGGGTCCGGCCATCGCCGTGTACTGGGGTTGGGTGCCAGCGGTGCTCTGGGTGGTCTTTGGTACCATCTTCTTCGCCGGGGTACATGATATGGGCGCCCTGTGGGCCAGTGCCCGCCATAAGGGTAAGTCCATGGGCGCGTTGTCGGAGTCGGTGATCGGTAAGCGTACCCGCTCATTATTTATGATAGTGGTGTTCCTGGTGCTGCTGATGGTGAATGCGGTATTTGGAGTGGTGATCGCCAACTCTTTTGTGGCACAACCTAACGCTGTGTTCCCGGCCTGGTCGGCCATAGTTGTGGCGCTGATCATAGGTCAGCTGCTGCACCGTAAGGTGCCGCTTATTCCCCTGTGCGCCATAGGTGTGGGGGTGCTTTATGCCACCATCTATATGGGCAGCTCTATGCCACTGGCGCTGCCTACGGAAATGTTTGGTCTGGCCGATAAGGCCAACTGGATCATCATTCTCTTTATCTATGCCGCCATCGCTTCTTTGCTGCCGGTGTGGGTGTTGCTGCAACCGCGCGACTTTATCAACGGCATGCAATTGCTGGTAGGTCTGGTGCTGCTTTACGGTGCGGTGTTTGTTTCCATGCCGGATATCACGGCGCCGGCCTTTAACACCCAAACCGCGGTCGATACCCCGAGTATTATTCCGTTGTTATTTGTAACCATAGCCTGTGGTGCCGTGTCTGGCTTCCACGGCATCGTCTCCTCGGGAACCAGCTCTAAACAACTGGATAAGGAAACCGATGGTCGCTTTGTTGGTTATCTCGGCGCCGTGGGCGAGGGCTGTTTGGCGCTGATCACCTTAGTTGCGGTCAGTGGCGTAGCCTTGGCGGTGTCGCCCGAGGAATGGCATGAGATCTACAGTCACCTCGGGGCTGGCAGCGTGAACGCCTTTATTACCGGCGGTGCCAATCTAATCGAAAGCGGCTGGGGTATCTCCACCGAGGTGGCCTCGACCCTGTTGGCTGTGATGGTGGTGCTCTTTGCCGGTACCACCATGGACTCTGGGGTGCGTCTGCAACGCTACATTATTCAGGAGTGGGGCGAAATTTATAACCTTGGTCTGCTGAAAAACGGCATTATTGCCACCTTGGTCGCCGTGGCTTGCTGTTTGCTGCTGGCCTTTGGCGCCGGTGGTTCATCGGGCAGCGGTGGCATGATCATCTGGCCCTTGTTTGGTTCAACCAACCAGATCCTTGCCAGCCTTACTCTGTTGGTGATTTCTGTGATGCTGATCAAGGCGGGACGCCCAGCCATTTATACCCTGATCCCCATGGTCTTCGTACTCACCATGGCCTTCTTTGCCGGCTTGATTAAACTGGTCGAATACTATGAGCAGGGCAACTGGCTGCTGGTCAGCCTGGATGCCATAGTGCTGGTGGTCAGTGTGCTGGTTATGCTTGAAGCCTGGTCGGTCATAGTCACCCACAGGCGCGATGAACGGGCAAATAAAGCCTCGTCGTAAGCTAAGCTTGCCAAGCTCCTTTACAGGCCGAGCTGCTAAGCCTTGCACTCGGTAGTAAAGGGGCGCTAAATCACCGATAATAAAGGTCCTTTGTTTAAATTTAGGACCTTTTTTATGTCTTATGCCCACGCTATCGCCTGCGCCGGTCTTGATGCCGCAAACGCCCAAGGCCAGTTCGATGCGCTTATCATTATCAGTGCCAATCTGGACTCAGTACCTCAGCCTTACCTTGACCAAGTGCGTCAAAGTAGTGCCGTAGACAGCCGCATTGGTAAGCAATGTACGCTTTTGGTATCTGAAGCGGCACCGGGCCAGCGTCTTATTATTGCTCCGACCGGGCCTTTGACTCGTGACTATGATGATGTTCGCCGCGTATTTGCCGCCGCTAAGGCCGGTATTGAGCTGGCGAAGCAGGCCGGTGCCGTAAAGCCTGCCTTGTATGTGTCTGGTATCAGCGAGCTAGCCGGGTATGAGTTTGCCAGCGAAGTGGCCTTTTTGGGTGCTAATCAGGCGCTATGGCAGCCTCTTGAAGCGCGTGAGTATCACGGCGAAGCCATCTCTCCAATTCAAGCCATAGGCGTTGTTGGCGCCGATGACGAGCAGCTGAAGCAGATGAATGCCGTTGCCGCCGGTCAGTCTGCCGCCCGTGACCTGTGCGGTACCGAGCCAGAGCGCATGGCGCCACCGCGTTTTGCCGATTACTGTGTGGAGCTATTTAAAAATACTAAGGTAACCACCGAGGTGATCAGCGATATCGCCACTATCGACAAGGATTACCCGCTGCTGAGCACGGTAGCCCGCGCCTCTTACGCGGTCGAGCGCCATCATCCGCGCGTGGTGAAACTGGCCTATGTGCCAGAGGGCGACGTTGAACGTACCCTTATCTTCGTGGGTAAAGGCCTGGTGTATGACACAGGTGGTGCCGATCTGAAGGTGGGCGGTTTTATGGCCGGTATGAGCCGTGATAAGGGCGGTGCCGCATCGGTAGCCGGTTTTATGAAGGCGGTGGCCGAAGCGCAGCCTAAAGGCGTTAAGGTTATAGCTTACCTAGCCGTGGTGCGTAACTCCATCGGCTCTGATTGTTTCGTTCCCGATGAGATCATCACCGGCCGTGAAGGCGTACGTGTACGCATAGGTAACACGGATGCCGAAGGGCGTCTGGCCATGGGTGATCTGTTAAGCGAAGCCAAAGACCTGGCGAAAAACGAAGTGAATCCGGAGATTTTCACCGTGGCTACGCTAACCGGTCATGCCGCCCGTGCGGTAGGTCCTTACAGCGCTTATGTTGAAAATGGTCCGGCACGCGCCGCCAAGGTATCGCAGCAGCTGGTTGAGCATGGCGACCTGTGGGCCGATTGTGCCGAGGTGTCTCGTTCGCGTCGTGAAGACTATGACTTTGTGCAGCCGCGCACTCAGGCCGACGATCTGCTTTCCAGCAACAATGCACCGTCGGCGGTTACCGCTCGTGGTCACCAGTTCCCTATGGCTTTCCTCGCCATAGTGTCGGGCTTGGATAAGCACGGCCTGGATAGCGACCAGCCATTGCCTTATGTGCATATGGATATTGCTGGCAGCGGCGTTGAAGGCGGCGATTGGCAGCATGGTAAGCCGACGGCACCGACCGTGGCAGCCCTGTTCGCCAAGTACTGCCGTTAATAGCGGTTAAAAACGACTTGGCTCACTTGTAGGTCGGTGCTCTGCGCCGACAAAGCCAACTTACAATCAAAGACATAAAAAAGGCTGGGAATTCCCAGCCTTTTTTATTTTTAGCACGACTTATTTTTCTTCCATGTCGAAGTGACGGTTGAAGAAGTCGGTAATGGTTTGATGCAGGTGGGTTTGCACCTTTTTACCGCGCAAGCTGTGTTTTGAGCCCGGGTAGGTCATCATTTCAAACGGCAGGGCCTTATCCTGCAACTGTTTAAACAGCTTGGTGGCATGAGTGAACAACACGTTGTCATCGGCCATACCGTGATAAATCATCAGTGGGCCTTTGAGACCATCCACATAGGGGAACACCGCGCTTTGCTCATAACCCTTGGCATTGGTTTTCGGGTGGCTCAGGTAGCGCTCCGTGTAGTGAGTGTCGTACAGGGCCCAGTCGGTCACAGGGGCACCGGAAACACCGGCCTTGAAGTAGTCACCGGCTTTAAACATGGTCATCAGCGCCATATAGCCGCCGTAGCTATGGCCATAAATACCGATACGTTCCGGGTCGACGTAATCTAGGGTACGTAAGAATTCGACGCCCTTGATCTGGTCACGCACTTCGGCCTCACCCAGGTGCTTGTAGATCACATCTTCAAAGCGTTTGCCGCGGTTATACGAGCCACGGTTATCAAGCTGGAAGACCACATAACCCTGTTGCACCATGTATTGGAAATACAGGTTCTTGCTGCGCCAGCTGTTGGTCACGCGCTGGGCATGTGGGCCGCCGTAAACATTCACCATCACAGGGTGCTTTTGCTTTTTGTTCAACTTGCGTGGCTTGAACAGACGATAGTGCATAATTTGCCCATCTTCCGCCTCAATAGTGCCGTACTCCGGCTCCACCAGGTCGCTCAGATAAGGCGTAAGCGGGTGCGTCTTGTTTAGCTCGTTTTGCTCCAGCCAGGTAATAAAGTCGCCATTGGCTTTGCGCAGCGCCACATAAGGAGGGCGATTAACCGCAGAGGCACTGTCGATAAAGGTTTGCTGATCGTCGGCCATCACCACATTGTGGTATTCACCGTTGTTGGTGATACGGCTGATCTCGCCTTGCTCAAACAGCGGCGTGCTGTAGAGGTGGCTTTCAAGTGGGGTGTCTTTGCGACCGGCAAAGTAAATCAGGCCCTTTTTCTCATCAATGCCTTTAATGGCTTCAACAATCCACTCACCCGAGGTGATCTGGCGTACCAAGGTGCCATCGTTTTTGTACAGATACAGGTGCTTGAAGCCATCGCGCTCCGAGGCCCAGACAAAGTGTTGCTTGTCTTTTAAGAACTTAAGGTCGAAGTGCAGGTTGATCCAGGTCTCGCTGGTTTCTGTAAGCGCTACTTTTTGTGTTTTCGTTTCGCTGTTATAAAAACGCAGTTCCAGATTGTGCTGAGCACGGTCTTGCCACTGATAGGCCAGGGTCTTGCTGTCTTTTAACCAATCGGCACGGGCAATATAAATGTCTTTTTCTTCACCCAGGTCAACCCAGTCGATTTGCTGGTCGTTAAGGCTGACAACACCCAGTTCAATTTCAACATTGTCGGTGCCGGTAAAGGGGTAGCGCTGATTGAATAGCTTTACTTCTTCGGCATAGATTTCGTTGCGGATCGCCTCGGCAACCGGCGTTTCATCGATGCGGGTAAAGGCAATCTTGCTTTCATCACCGGCCCACCAGTAGCCTGTCATGCGGCTCATTTCTTCCTGCGCCACAAACTCGGCCATGCCGTTTTTGATTACGCCGCCGCCGTCCTTGGTTAGCTGGACTTCTTTGCCACTGTCCAGTGCCAGAGCATACAGGTTTTGCTCACGAATAAAGGACACATAATTGCCCTTGGGTGAGAAGCGGGCATCGGTTTCAAAGGCATCGGTATCGGTCAGCTTACGGCTTTTGCCTGTGGCCAACTGGTAGTAGTAAAGATCGCCATTGAGCGGGAATAACAGCGCCTGGCCATCTTTCGACCAGGTGTATTCTAAAATACCGCGGCCAAAAATACGCTGGCGCTCACGGCGCGCCTTTTCTTCATCGGACAGGGTTTCCGGGCCGGAGAACAGCGCCTGGGAATCAACTAACAGGCGATTGCTGTTGTCTTTGAGGTTGTATTCCCATAAATCGTAGCGGTTGTAGTCGTCTTTTTTGCCCTGCAAATAGGTCACGCGGCTGCCATCGGGAGAAAACTTTAATTGCACTGGCGCCGTGCCGGCAAGGTTAGGGTCGTCGAAGATACGCTCTAGGCTAAGCTCTTTGGCGCTGGCGGCACTGCACGCCAAGCCACTGGCTAGCGCCAGAGATAAGTATTTGGTTGTTTTAGACACGGGTAAACCTTATTGTTGTAATCCTATGCCCGATGGTACTCATGCACCCTGGGCAGCGCAACTTATTGCCACCAAACGCAGCCGATGGCTATATCAAGAGGAGTAGATATGTTTTCTTTGGCGCCCGAATTACAAAAAGACTGTATTGAACTGGCCGACTGGCCTTTGTGTAAGCTGTTGCTGATGAATGACAGTCAGTATCCCTGGTTTATCTTGGTGCCGCGCAAAGAAGGGGTGACGGAGATCATCGACCTAACGGAGCAGGAGCAGCTTATGCTGATGCAGGAGTCGGCGCGGTTGAGTCAGTTGCTAAAGTCGGTGTTTAACCCGGACAAACTCAATATAGCGGCGCTGGGCAACATGGTGCCACAGTTGCATATTCATCATATTGCCCGTTATCGCGGTGATATCGCCTGGCCTAAGCCGGTGTGGGGACTGCATCCGAGTCAGCCATACAGCGAACAGCAAATTGCCGAGCTAAAGCAGGCCTTGCAACTGCCTTAAAACGAAAAACGGCATCCAATGGATGCCGTATCAAGGGATAGAGTTACTTCACGTCGCCGAGCTTCTCGGCCTGCTCCTTACAGCGGTTATACATTTCCTGGCACTGTGCCACACAAACCTGATTGGTCATGCTTTCATCTATGCTGCTGTTATTACAGCTGTTCTCACATTGGAAGTTTTGTTGCGCACATTGATTGAGCTCAGGGTTGTTAACGCCGTTTTGACAGCCACCCAGTACCAGCATTAGTGCGCCCGCAAAAGCCGCAGAAGTTATCGCTTTGTTCATCCTATCACCTTGTTTATTCTTCTATTCTACTTGCAGTCTAGCGGCAAATTGTCGATAAGTCTTACTTTACCAACAAAAGCGGCGGCTAAAATAACCAGCTCACCGTCCTGCTGCTCGGCGCGACGCAAGGTATTGCGCTCGGCAATATTGAAGTAATCAACAACCAGGCCTGTGCCAGCGATACGCTCCTTGGCGCGCTGCTCCAGATCGGCAAAGTCTTTAATGCCGTCCTCGATCTGCTCCTTGACCCAGTTCAGGGTTGAAAACAGTACTGTAGCCTGCTGCTTTTGCTCGTCGCTCAGATAACCATTACGCGAGCTTAGGGCTAGGCCGCTGACGTCACGCTTGGTTGGTACACCCACCACTTCCACTGGCATGGAAAGGTCGCGCACCATGGTTTTGATCACTTGCAACTGTTGAAAGTCTTTCTCACCAAAACAGGCAAAATCCGGTTGTACCAGGTTAAACAACTTGGTCACCACTGTGGCTACACCGCGGAAGTGGCCTGGGCGCGAACCGCCACAGTAACCCATGGATACTTCGGGGACATCGACATAGCTTTGGCTGCCCAGGCCATTGGGGTAGATGGTCTCTACCGTGGGCGTAAACAGATAGTCGGCACCGCGCTCGCTAAGGCCCTGTTGGTCTTGCTGTAGGGTACGCGGATAGGCATCCAGGTCTTCATTGGCACCAAATTGCATGGGGTTAACAAAGATGCTGACCACCACCTTGTCGGCCAGGGTCTTGGCTTTATCGACCAAGGAAAAATGGCCTTCATGAAGGTTGCCCATGGTAGGTACAAAGGCGACGCTTAGCCCCGCCTGGCGCCAGGCCTTTACCTGACTACGAAGAGAACGGATTTCGCTGGTTGTTTGCATGCACTAATTTCGCTTAATTGAACTCGTGGTCAGGCCCTGGGAAGGCGCCACTTTTTACATCGTCACAATACTTCTTCACCGCCGCCGGCATATTGCCGGTTTCCGCCAGGAAGTTTTTTGAGAACTTGGGGATATAACCGGCAGAAATACCCACAAGATCATGCATTACTAAAATCTGACCATCCGTGTCTTTACCTGCACCTATGCCGATAGTCGGAATGCTGACCGCTTCGGTAATGGCTTTGGCAAGTACGCTGGGAATACACTCAAGTACCAGCAGCTGAGCGCCTGCGGCTTCGAGAGCCTGGGCGTCGGCAATCATTTTATCGGCCTGCTCTTTATCGCGCCCCTGAATTTTAAAGCCGCCAAAAACATGCACCGACTGCGGCGTTAAGCCGAGGTGACCACAGACCGGCACACCTTGTTGAGTCAGGGCGCGAATGCTGTCGTGCAGCCACTGACCGCCTTCGAGTTTTACCATGTTGGCACCGGCACGCATTAGCGTGGCAGCGTTGGCACAGCTCTGCTCGACATTGTTATAGGTCATAAAGGGCATGTCGGCAATAACGAAAAGCTCTCGGCTGCCGGCGCGCACGCACTTGGTGTGATAGGCAATATCATCAATGCTGACCGCCAGAGTGTCGTCGCCGCCTTGCAGTACCATGCCCAGAGAGTCGCCTACCAGCACGGCATCAACGCCATTGTCGGCAAACAGCTTGGCAAAACTGGCGTCATAGGCGGTTAAAGAAGTGATTTTTTCACCGGCTTGCTTCTTTTTGAGCAAGGTGGATACAGAGATCTTCGCCATTAGCTTTCCTTATTGGAGTTGTTCTAGGCCATTGCGAGGCACTTGTGTTGTCAGGCTGCGTACCGAGCTGCCATCGGGCAACTCGAGTTCCGGCGCCAGTTCACACAGGGGGTAGAGTACAAATTCACGCACCTTCATGCCGTAATGGGGCACGGTTAAACGTTCATCGTCTATGCTTTGGTCGCCGAACAGCAGTATATCTATGTCCAGGGTGCGTGGCCCCCAGCGCTCGGCCTTACGAACGCGGCCGAGGTTTAATTCAATGGCCTGAGTGGCGTCGAGCAGTTCATGCGGGGCGAGCTCACATTGCAGCTCCATCACCGCATTCACATAATCGGGCTGGTCTTGCGGGCCCATGGGCTTGCTGGCATAAAATGCCGAGCAGCGGTGCGCCCGGGTGCCGGGCAGCTGCGTTAAGGCATTGACCGCCTGTTGCAACTGCGCGATGGGATCGTTGAGATTGGCTCCCAGCCCCAGGTACACGGTGTGATAACTCATGATGACTCGCCTGCGGCCTTATCGCCTTTGCGTTTTGAGCCGCCACTGCGACGTCGACGGGGGCGACCGCTGCCTCGGGTGGTGCCACCGAGTGACTTGACCATCATCTTCTGGCCGTTCACGTCGGCGTTCAGGTAGGCGGTCCACCAGTCACAGAGTTCTTTTAAGTCGTCCTGACCGCTGTCGACCAACAAAAGCATAAAGTCATAGGCGGCCTTAAAGCGCGGCTGCTGGCTTAAACGATAGGCACGTTGGCCGCCACGCTTATCAAAGCGATGTTGAATATGCCAGATATCGCGGGCACCCAGGGTAAAGCGTTTTGGCACCGCAACCTGTTGGGCGCTTTCGCTTAATACCTGATTCATGGCCGCCGCCAAGGCATCGAAATGAGGCAGTTGTTCACGCTGCATCAGTTCCTGACAACGTTGCAGCAGCGGGAACCATAACAGGGCGGCAAAGATAAATGCCGGGGTGACCTTCTTATCATTGTTGATGCGCGCATCGGTATTGATAAACATCTGGGTAATAAAGCGTTCTTGCATCGAGTCCGGATTGGCATCAAGGATCTTATCCAAAGCCGGGAACAGATGTTTAAACAAACCAAATTCACGCAGGGCCTTAAAATTGGCCTCGGCCTTGCCGCTCAAAAACAGCTTTAAGCATTCTTCGAACAAACGTGCCGGCGGAATATTGGAAAGCAAGTCCGCCAGTTCCTTGATTGGCTTGGCCGTGGCTGGGGAAATAGACATATCCAGCTTGGTGGCAAAGCGGATGGCGCGCAGCATACGCACTGGGTCTTCGCGGTAGCGGGTTTCCGGATCACCAATTAGCTCAATGCGACGATTTTTAATGGCTTTAACGCCATTGGCATAATCGTAAATGCAAAAATCTTTAATCGAGTAATAGAGCGCATTAATGGTGAAGTCGCGGCGTTCTGCGTCTTCATCTATGGTGCCATAAACATTGTCGCGCAATAACTGACCGTGTTCCGAGGCGTGGCTGATATTGTTTTTACCGCCGCCGTCACCACCGTGGTGGCCACGCATGGTGGCTACTTCGATAACTTCGCGACCAAAAACGATATGAGCCAGACGAAAACGACGGCCGATTAAGCGACAGTTGCGGAACAGTTTTTTGACCTGCTCCGGAGTGGCATTAGTGACCACGTCGAAGTCTTTCGGTTGTAGGCCTAACAGGAGATCGCGCACACAGCCACCAACCAGATACGCCTCATAACCGCCGTCTTTTAGGCGGTACAACACCTTCAGGGCGTTGGGGCTAAACTGGCTACGGGAAATTCCGTGCTCACTTCGAGGAATGATCACCGGCTCGTTTAAGGTAGTGATTTGCCCATGCTCGGCATCACTTGCGTCTTTAGCTGACAACACCTGCCGGCATAGCTGAAACAGTTTAGAAATGATAATCGCTCTCCTAGGCTACAGTTATGGCGATTGTGAAAGTGGCTTATAATATACCAGCACGGCAGAAAAATTAAGCGAGCGCGGATAAAAATCGCAGCGCCAAGCCCATGGCACTGGTTATAGCTGCTGAATTAGGGTCTTGCCGTTGGCATCTTCGCTGACTTGGACTTCCAGAGCGCGGCGCAAGGCCTGGCGTTGATATGCTTGATGCGCCCAATCAAGAATATCGGCAACCGGGTAGCTGAGCAATTCCGGTGGCGGCGCAAAGCCAAGAAAGTGCAGCGCATCTACCAAGGCGGGTTGCGGGTTCTGCTTGTCTATGGCCGGGGCGTAGTTTTGTTTTGACAGTTTAAAGCCCGGGCTGGCCACCGCCAGTGGCAGATGCAGATACTCTGGCGCTTTGTGCCCTAACTGCTGAAACAAACCGATTTGTCGGGCCGTGGGAATAAGCAGGTCGGCGCCGCGCACCACATGGGTTATGCCCTGGTCGATATCATCGATGACCACCACGAGTTGATAGGCGAACAAGCCATCGCGGCGTTTAATTATGTAGTCTTCTTCGGCCTCAGCGGCGGCAATATCAACCCAACCTTGCAGTGCATCCAGATAATGATAAATGGGCTGCTCTTGCTTGAGGCGCAGCGCCAGGTGCTCACCACTTAATGCTAAGTTGCGGCAATGGCCGTTATAGATGCCACCCAAGGCTTTAATTTCTTTGCGAGTGCATTGGCACGCATAGACCAGGCCTTGTTGTGTCAGCTGCTCGCTTACCTCGGCATAACGTTCTAATCGTTGGCTTTGCCAGATCACTTCGCCATACCAGTGCAGGCCATAGGCTTCTAAGGTGTGGAGAATATCGCTGTCGGCGCCGGGGCGCACACGGGGGGTGTCTATATCTTCAATACGAACCAGCCACTGTCCTTGATGCGCGTGTGCGTCAAGGTAGCTGCCGAGGGCGGCAACCAATGAACCAAAATGCAGTGGGCCTGAAGGGGAAGGGGCAAAGCGGCCGACATAGGCTGTGGCGCCCTGATCCCCATCCAAATGGGTCATGGTGTATTAACCGCGACCCGATTGTTTCTCTTTGATTTCCGCCAATGCTTTACAGTCAACACACAGGTCGGCCGTAGGGCGTGCTTCAAGACGGCGGATACCGATTTCGATACCGCACGATTCACAATAACCAAAATCGTCTTCGTCGATCAGGTTTAGGGTTTTTTCGATTTTCTTAATCAGTTTACGCTCGCGGTCACGAGTACGCAGCTCTAATGAGAACTCTTCTTCTTGGGCTGCACGGTCGACCGGATCAGGGAAGTTCGCAGCTTCATCTTGCATGTGCGTTTTAGTGCGATCAACTTCATTTCTTAGATCGTTACGCCACGTTTCCAGAATTTTGCGAAAGTGAGCACGTTGCTTTTCATTCATGTACTCTTCGCCTGGCTGTTCCTGATACGGCTCTAAACCCGCCTGAGCGATCAAACCTAATTTACGCTGCTCTGGCATAACTATCTCCTAAATCCTTAATACCAAGTCCCCGGTAAATACCGGCGGCTATAAATAGCAAAATACCACCCCCTTAGCAAACACTTTTTATTTTAGTACCTTGCCTTGGCTTGGCTGCGGCTCTTGCCTTCAGGCGAGCCTTCAGCCGGGTGCTGATTTTTTAATTCGCCTTGATATTGGGCCATCTGAGTTTATTTCAAGAGCTTGTTAATGTAAAAATACCGCTTAAGGTCGTTGTGAAAGCAGCGCTTAAGGGCCCCCGCAGCAGCTACAAGTGTTAGAGTGCCTTATCCAATTTATTTTATGGCTTATATAAAGCATAGGGCACAGACAGGTTTAAGACGACCTCTTCGGCACTGATATTTGCCTTATAGGCGAGAACCTCGACGCCGGCTTCAACCGCCTGGTGTAATAGCTCTGCATAGGTGGGATCTATATGTGCCGCTGCGCTCACGCCTTCAATACCTGTATGCAATACCGCAAACAAGAGTACCGCTCTATGTCCTTGCGCCTTCATTGCCATCAGCTCGCGTAGGTGTTTTTGCCCACGCAGGGTTTGCGCATCGGGGAAGTAACCCTGGCCGTTTTCTTCCAGTAAGGTCACCGACTTCACTTCGATATAGCAATCGGCTTTGTTGGCATCGCGCAGTAAAATATCGATACGGCTGTTTTCATCGCCGTATTTCACTTCGCTCAGCAGCTCATCGTATCCTTGCAGCTCTGTAATCACGCCTTGTTCAATGGCTTCGATGGCCACCTTGTTGGCCACGGCGGTGTTTACGCAGATCAAGTCGCCGGCTTGATTGCTGGAGAGCTCCAAGGAATGCGCATATTTGCGTTTGGCGTTATCGCTGGTGGAGTAGTAGGCGGTTACACCGAGTTCGGCGCAGCCGGTCATCTTGCCGGTATTGGCGCAGTGCACGGTAAATTCATGGCCGTTGGGATGATGTAAATCCACTAAAAAACGCTTGTAGCGTTTTAACAGGGTGGCGGTTTGAAGAGGCGGTTGAAATAACATTAATCGTACTTCGCTTTAGAACTGCATGGCCCTAGTGTAAACTGCTGGTAATTGTAATCCCAGTCCAAGAGGACCCCTATGAGTCAACAATTTTTAGTACAACTAAGCGAGCAGGCTGCCCCAGGTCATTGGGGTGAGGCGGCAAACCTGTCTTTCAATGAGCAAGGTGCAATCGTGCACCTAAGCGAAACCGATACCCTGGTGAATGTGCAAAAGGCCGGTCGCGCCATTGCCAACCAAGGCGTAAAAGCGGTCACCTTAACCGGTGATGCCTGGTGCACAGAGAGCCAGTGGGCTTTCTATCAAGGTTTTGTGAGCCCTAAAGTACTAGATGGCGTTGAATTCGTTGATAATGAGCAAAGTGATTTAAAAGAGCTGGCGGCGCTTAAGCAGTCGGCTATTTGGATGCGTCAGATGATCAACGGCACCGCCGAAGATATCTACCCGGAAAGCCTGGCCGAGAAAGCCGGTGAGTTTATCCAGTCTTTGGCTCCTGAGCACGTAAGCTACCAGATCATCAAGGGCGAAGCGTTAAAAGAGCAACAGTGGATTGGTATCTACGAGGTAGGTCGTGGCAGTGAGCGCCCACCTGTTTTGCTTGAGCTCGACTTTAACCCAACTGGCGATGATAACGCCCCTGTGGCCTCGGCGCTTGTGGGTAAGGGTATCACCTTCGATTCCGGCGGCTATTCAATCAAGCCAAGTGAAGGCATGCTGACCATGAAGTGCGACATGGGCGGTGCAGCTACTGTGACAGCGGGTCTGGCACTGGCGATTAATCGCGGTCTGGACAAGCGTGTAAAGCTGTTCCTATGCTGTGCCGAGAACCTGATCTCGGGCCATGCCTACAAGCTGGGCGACATTCTTACCTACAAAAATGGCACCACGGTTGAAATCGTTAATACCGATGCCGAAGGTCGTTTAGTACTGGCCGACGGCCTGATGGCTGCTAGCGAAACGGGCGCCGCTACTATTATCAACGCGGCAACCCTAACCGGTGCAGCCTTGGTTGCGGTAGGTCAGGAATACAATGCGTTATTCGGTCTGGATAAAGACATGGTGCGTGACGTTGAAGGCTTTGCCAGCGAAGAATTTGAAGGCGCGTGGCCACTGCCGTTGGAGAAATTCCACCAGAACAACTGTCCGTCACCTTATGCCGACACAGCAAACAGTCGTCCGCAAAAAGGCGGTGGCTTTGGTGGCGCCTCTAACGCGGCTGGTTTCTTATCACGCTTTATTCGTGACGAAGGTAAGGGATGGGTGCATATGGATCTGGCAGCGGCCTTCCAAAACAGCCCAACCAGCCTATGGTCTGCCGGTGCAACCACCTTGGGTATGCGTACCGTAGCTCGCACACTACAAGAAAAGTCGTAATCGACCCAGAGGTAGCGGCTCAGTGAGTCGTTACCTCACTTAAATTTACTCTCCTTGCCCTCGTTGCGCATCAACAAGATGGTCAGATAGATCTTAGTCGGCAAAGACATGATCAAGCCCACCGCAATACAGACAGCGCCAATCATAAAGCTGTAAATGCCAAAATAATCACGAAACGAGTCCGTCACCAGCAAGGTATGACCGCCGATGATCAGCAGTACACCAAAAACAATAATGACCTTGAGTAGGGTTAAGGTGGAAAGCCTGGGCATGAGTTTCTCCCGAGTCAGCTCCTACAGTTAGTTAACCAAAAAACCGACTTTATGGGTTTGATCCAGCGCAGTAGTCGCGTCGATTGCAAAAATGTGTGCGGCCGAGCTCAGGTGCTTGCGATGGTGCAAGCAGCGCCATACACTGAGGAAAAATCCAAAACGAGATAAAAATATGGCAACAAAACCCGAAAAAATCACCTGTATAGGCCGTAACTATGTCGAGCATATCAAGGAGCTGGATAATGCCATGCCCGATGCCATGGTGATCTTCAACAAGCCGCCCTCGGTGCTTGCCGATGTGTTGCTGTCGCAGCATCAAAATGAGGCTCTGCATTATGAAGGGGAGCTGTGTTTTGTCATCAAAAACAATCGTCCGGTTGCCGTGGCCTTTGCTTTGGATCTCACCAAGCGGGCGCTGCAAGGTGAATTAAAAGCCAAGGGGTTGCCCTGGGAGCGAGCAAAAAGTTTCGATGGTGCCGTGCTGGCAAGTGACTTTGCTGCCATCGATGAGGCGGACATCGCCAGGCTGTCGTTGCGTTTGTATATCGACGGCGAACTTGTGCAGCAGGGCCAGACCAGGCAGATGTTGTATCCGGTGCAAACGGCCATTGATGAGCTGGCCAGCTGGCAGCGTTTGCAAGATGGTGATTGGTTGTTAACGGGGACACCTAAAGGAGTGGGGCAGGTGCGCACGGGGCAGGTATTCGAGGGACAGGTGTTACTCGACGAGCAGGTCCTGGTTACAAAACAATGGCAAGCGCTTTAGGGTCTTAGAATTCAAAAGTTTACTGTATAAATAAACAGTGTTAATCTCACGGTTAGTTTTACCTAACTGTGTGCTTGCATGGAAAAGAAAGTCCTACCGCCACGCTATTACCTGGCGCATTTTAAAGAGTTTCTCAATTATCATCAGCAACATGCCTGGCATCTGTGCGCGGATGCCGAGCGCGGCTATATCAATGAATTTCTGAGCCTGCCCGAGCATGCTCAGTGTGTGCTGGTGCGCATGTACAATCGCAAGTCCGACTTCGTTGAGCAAAGCAGCCTACATTACGAGGAAATCGACCATGTGCCGCTGGCGTTGGCGCTGCTTAAGCGTCGGCAATGGGTGCGCCATGTGCAGGAGCATGAATTTGCCGCCTGGCTTGAATCTCTTACTAAGCTGGAGCTGATCAACCTGTGCAAGGAGCTTGAGCTGCCCGGCATTGCCCTCTCCGCGAAAAAGCCGATGTGGCTGGCGTATTGCCAGCAAACCCTGTGCTTTGGTCATGTGCGTCACAGCCAGCTTTTTTTAAGCTATTTAGTGCACAGTTATAATTCGGTGCTGCACTACCTCTTGTTTGTTTTCTTTGGTCGTATCAATAGCTCGATGACGCAGTTTTCATTGCGCGATCTGGGTATTCGCCGCACCAACAAGGGGGAGATTGGGGCTCGCTTTAACCAGCTCGATGAGGCTAAAAGTGCGTTTTTTTACGGTGAGGTGCGCGCTCAGGCGAAAGCCCTGGAGGAAGAACCCCAGTTGCTGGTTTTGGCGTCTGGCTTAACCCAGGCGCCGCTGGCACAGGGAGCGCTGGCGACGCGTTATCGCCATGAGTCCTTGTATGTGCTGGGTAAGAAGCTGTTGACCCTGGGGGGGTGTGATGAGCAATTAGCCTTGGATTTGCTGGCCGAGAGCGAACATCCTCAGGCGGTGGAGCTGGTGGTGCGCCAGCGCTATAAGCGCGGTGACAAAGATTGGGTCGAGGCTCGGTTGTTGGCCTTAATCGAGGATCCCAGCTGCGAGCAGGTGTTGTTTTTTGCCCAGGACTTTTATGCCCTTAAATTTCAGGGCAAGCGCACCAGCACCTTGACCGATTTATTGCGCCATGGCGAGCCTTTGGCCATAGACGAGGCCTATTCTCACCACGTAGAGCAGGGTGTCATAGATTTATATCGGCAACAGGGTAGCGAGGCGCTGCATTGCGAGAACCAATTGTGGCTTCATCTCTTTGCCCTGTGTTTTTGGGATGAGCTCTTTACCAGCGCCCAGGGCGGCGTGTGCACCGAGTTTGATGTATTTCCAAGCAGCTTGCGCGACGGGCGTTTCTATCACATGTACCGGGACAATATCGCGGCGCTGTTTGCACACTGTGATACCAAGTCCAAGCTGGTGCATCATATTACCGCCAATGCTACCCGGCATTATCAGCAGCCTAATGCCTTTATTCGCTGGCATGAAAACCTGCTTGATCCCTTGTTGCTTCTGATTGAACATGCCTCGCTGTCGGCCATTTATGCGCAATTAACCGTGATGGCCAAGGACTTCATCAATGCCAAAGACGGCTACCCGGATCTGATGGTGATAGCGCAAGGCAAGCTGCGCTTTGAAGAGATAAAGGCACCGGGCGATAGCCTGCGCCGCAATCAGCTGCTCGCCATACGTCAGTTGCAGCGAGCCGGGTTCGAGGTACAAGTGCAAAGCGTAATCTGGCAGGTCAACCCGGAGCAGCCCTATGTGGTGGTGGATATTGAAACCACAGGTGGGCAAAAGAATAGCCACAGGGTGACCGAAGTTGCCGCGGTCAAGTTGGTGAATGGCAAGGAGGTTGCGCGCTGGCATTCACTGATCAACCCCGAGCGACATATTCCGCGCTACATTACCGAGCTGACCGGCATAGACAATGCCATGGTGGCCGATGCCCCGACCTTTGCGCAGATTGCGCCGTCGCTGTGGCAGTTTTTACAAGGGGCCATTTTTGTCGCCCATAATGTCAATTTTGACTATGGCTTTTTACGCGCCGAGTTTGCCCGTACCGACAAAAACCTGATCCTACCTAAGCTGTGCACCGTGCGTTTGGCACGCAAGCACCTGCCGGGATATGCCTCTTATTCCCTGGGTAAGCTGTGCAAGGAGTTGGGGATTGATTTACAAGGGCATCACCGCGCTATCAATGACACCCTGGCCACGGTACAATTATTTGAATTAATACAAGAACAAAGGCAAAAATAATGGAGTTAACAAATTGGCTGGCCTTGGTGGGCATTTGTTTAATGGGGGCCATGTCTCCGGGTCCTAGTCTGGCCGTGGTTTTAAAACACTGCCTGCAAAGTGGTCGCTCCGGCGGTATTGCCTGCGCCCTAAGTCACGGTTTCGGTGTGGGTGTGTATGCGCTGCTAGCCATTTTAGGTCTGGGAACCTTGCAGCAACAGGTGCCCTTGTTGTATCAGATCCTGATCTATGCCGGCGCCCTGTATTTGTTGTATCTGGCCTTTAACAGCTGGCGCAGTGGGGCTACCAAACTTAAGATAGAAGCTGCGGGCAGCAAGCGTCGCGGTGCCATTCAAGACGGCTTTGCCATTGCCTTTTTAAACCCCAAGTTGGCGATTTTCTTTGTCGCCCTGTTTTCGCCCTTTATTCCCGCCGAGCCGATGCAATGGCAACAGCAGGCGGTGATGGTGGCAACGCCGACCGTTATCGATGCGCTCTGGTACTGTGTGGTGGCCATGCTTTGCAGTCATCCGCGTTTCTATCCCTGGCTGGAGCGCAACCAGTTAATTATTAATAAATTACTGGCCGTGGCCTTTACCTTCCTGGCGCTCACCGTGTTGCTGCGTCAATGGCTCTAAGAGTTAAAAAAGGCTTGCGTGTTGCAAGCCTTTTTTATGTCGTCAGGGTGCTCTTTCAGCACTAGTAGGGCGCCGGGTACTCCCTAAATACCGCATCGATTTGCGCCAAGGTTTCCTCGCTGAGGGTAAGCGCAAAGGCGTCAATATTTTCCTGCAGTTGGGCCATGCTGGTGGCGCCGATAATGGTCGAAGTGACGCCCTGCACCTGGTTACACCAGGCCAGTGCCAGCTGCGCCGCAGTGATCCCTTGCTGCTTGGCAATTTCCTGATAGCGAGCCACCGCTTGTTGGCCTTGCTCGGTATCGCGGAACAAACCATTGCGCTGGGCTATAGTCCAGCGCGAGCCCGCCGGGCGCGCACCACCTAGATACTTGCCGCTAAGCATACCGCCGGCCAGTGGTGACCAGGGCAGGTAGGCTACGTCTTCATGATGGCATTGCTCGATTAAATAAGGCCAATCCTTGCCATGCACCAGGCTAAACTCGTTTTGCATCGACACCATGGCCGGCAGCGAATACTGCTTGGCGAGATCCAGATATTGGCTAAGCCCCCAAGGAGTTTCATTGGAAAGTCCGCAATGGCGGATTTTACCGGCGCGAACACAAGTATCTAACCCCTCTAAAATTGCATGCATTTGCGCGCGTTCGGTGCTTTTATCCACGCTCTTGATATCCACCATGCCCGGCCATTGCTTGGCGAAATGCGGTGAGGTGCGATTAGGCCAGTGCAACTGGAAGAGATCGATATAGTCAGTCTGCAAACGCTTAAGGGATTGGTCGACGGCTGTTATCACCGCTTCTTTGTTGATGTCGCCGCCACCGCGGACCCAGCTTAAGCCGTTGCCGGCTATCTTGGTCGCAAGCACCAGCTCCTTACGTTTTTCTTGATGACGAGAGAGCCAGTCGCCGATAATGGTTTCGGTCTTACCATAGGTATCGGGACTCGGTGGCACGGCGTACATTTCGGCGGTATCGATAAAATTAACGCCTTGAGCAAGCGCATAATTGAGTTGCTCATCGGCATCGCTTTGGGTGTTTTGTTTGCCCCAGGTCATGGTACCAAGACAGATGCGTGATACCTTTAAGCCGCTGCGGCCGAGCTTTGCATAGTCCATGATTAGCCCTTTAGGTTTAAGTGCAGGAATGATAACAAGCTATCATTCAATGGCGCTTTTTGCATTGTTTTGAAGTCAAACATCACCAACTTTGCCTGACCTTCAGTCACTACGCATTGCTGCGCACTGGAAAACACGCTGTAGTGGGTGGTAAAGCTGCTGTTGCCTATGTCACTGATACTGACGCCGATCAGCAGGGTGTCGGGAAAGGTCACTGGGCGCTTATATTTGGCGTAATTGTCGGCCAGTACAGGGCCGACCTGCTCAGCGGCAAGGTGTTCAAGTATGCCGGCCTGATTTAAAAAATCGATACGGGCAATTTCAAAGTATTTGAAGTAGAGGGTGTTATTGACATGCTGCAGCGCATCCATATCACCCCAGGCCACCTTGATTTCGCAGGCCTTGGGAAAACGTTCTAAAAATGCATCTTGATTGGACATCTCTCGGCTCCTTAGAGTTTTTACTCGGCCTAGCATGCGTCAAGCCGGTAAAAAAAGAAAGGGGATGGCGATAAGTGGCAACATCACATGCTCGTTAGGGCAGCGGAATAACTCCTGCTCATCGCCGGGAACCTTGGCAAAGCGCCCGTTTTGCCAGTCGTCCTTGGCCTGCTCAATGCGCTCCTTGCGACTGGAAACAAAATTCCATTCGATAAAACGTTTGCCCAGCGGCTCGCCGCCGATAAGGGCGATGCGCGAGTCTTCGCTGGCGGTGACAGTAACGCCAGCGCTTATGTCATGGGTATCGGAAAACACCGCCATGCAGTGCTCGGGGATGTTGGTGTCTTTCGCTTTTAAATGACCGCGCACTACATACAGGCCGAGCTCCGCGCATGGTGGCAGGGTTAATGACTCGCCGGGTTTAAGCACGGCTTCCAAATACAGGGTATTGGAAAAGGTGTGCACTGGCGACTCGACGCCATAGGCGCTGCCCATCATGACTCGCACGGGGACGCCATCAATATTGACCAGGGGCACGCTGCTGGCCGGGTAGTGATAGAAGGCGGGATCCATTTCTTCTTGCTCCTTAGGCAGGGCAAGCCAGAGTTGCAGGCCGTTAAGGTTGCGTGCGTGAGCGGTTGCCTCGGGGCGCTCGCGCTCGGAGTGGACTATGCCGCTGCCGCTGACCATCAGGTTGATATCCCCCGGCTTAATGGGCTGCACACTGGCCAAAGAATCGCGATGAAGGATCTCACCTGCAAACAAATAAGTGACGGTGGCAATGCCGATATGGGGATGGGGGCGAACATTGATGCCTGGGCCAGGGGCAAAGCTGGCCGGGCCCATATGATCGAAAAAGATCCACGGGCCTATCATTTTCAATTGCGCCGTTGGTAACAAACGGCGCACGGAAAAACCGCCCAGATCTGTGTCCTTGGGCTTTAACACCATTTTCACCGCGCCGCAGGCGTCCATTAGCTCACAGTCATTGCGGGTGTCATTGGTTAGATTGCTCATATGGGTTCCTATTTACAGTCCGTGGTGATGATGGTTTCTACCTGGGTCATAAGTTTATGGATTGGGCATTTATCGGCTATTTGCGCCAGCTTCTCCCGCTGCGCCGCATCAAGCTCGCCGCCCAGCATAAGGTCTAGGTGCAACTGGTAGCGTCCCTGGCGCTCCTCACTGGCATCCCGGGTGATGTCCACGGCCACATCCGTTAATGGGATCCCCGCTCTTTGGGCATACATAAGCAGGGTAATGGCCTTACATGCCGCCAGGGCCGAGTCGTAAATATCATGGGGATCCGGTGCGCTGTCGCTCTGGGGATCGATACGGGCATCGGCAAAGAGCCGATGTGGGCCGATTTGTACTTGCTGGCGATATTGGCCATCGGCCGTTTTAGTGAGTTTGATGCTCATGGTTTGGCTCCTTTTTACTGAGGCGCAAGGCTGAGTATCAGCGCATGGTTTTTAGCGCTTTGGCCCATTTTTCCAGCTCTTCTAACAGGGATTTAGCGGAGGCAGTGTGGTGTTCATTGGCAACAAAGTGTTTATTCTCATCGAGCAGGTTCCAGGGCATTTGCACCATCACGCTTTCCATCATGGGCATCATCTTTAAGGTGGTCACTAACTGTTTGGCTACCTGGGTTGAACGCAGGCCACCGGAGACGCCGCCATAACTGACGAAGCCACAGGGTTTGTAATTCCATTCGTTATAAACATAATCCAGAGCGTTGGTGAAGGACGAGGGCGGGCAAAAGTTGTATTCGGGCAGAACGAACACATAGGCATCGGCCCGGGCCACACTGCGCGACCAGGCCTTGGTATGTTCATGCTGGTATTCCTGCAGGCGCGGATGCTTGGGTTCGTCGTACATGGGCAGGTTAAAGGCGGCAATATCCACCAGGGAAACATCAAAGCCGCCTTGCTCCTTGGCAAACTCGTAAAACCAGTTGGCGACGGATGGGCCGACTCTGCCGGGTCGGACGCTGCAAATAATGACGTGAAGATTCAGGGCCATGGCTTTGCTCCTGTGAAGGTTACAAACTATCAGTATGGTGGATGCACACAAGAATGAGGAAAAAGTTTGGCGCGCCGAGCCGCTGACGGGGGAAAGTCTTAGCGTTCCTAGCTAAATATCAGCTTGGCATAGAGGACCAAGGCCAACAGCAGCAAGAGCCAGTTCATCACCCGTAAAAAATGCTGGGGATTGAACTTTTGCTGAATTTTCACTCCCAACCAATTGCCTAGCAGGGCTAATGGCACAAAGGCTAAGGCGGTGAACAGCAGGTCCAGGGTGAGCAGTCCCTGGGCACTAAAGGCCGCGAGTTTAACGCCATTCATCAGTGCAAATAGCGCCGCCGCGGTGGCCACATACTGGCGCGGGGCCAGAGCCTTGGCGGTGAAGTAAATGATCAACGGCGGTCCGCCGGCATGGACCAAGGTGCTGGCCAGTCCGGATAAGGTTGCCATAACGCGCCCGCCCCAGTCGCTTGCCAAAAAGCCATAACGAACCTTGGCAAAAAACAAGCTGCGCAGTGCAAACAACAGGCTCAGGGTAGCGATGGCGGCACTGAGCCAGGTGGCGGGAATAATTTGAATCAGCCACTGCGCTATCAATACCCCGACAACAACGCCGGGCAACAGCAGGCGGATCAGCTCGTTTTGCCATTGGCGCCAATAGCTTTTTAAGCTAAAGACATCGGCAATGATGAGAATCGGCAACATCAAGGCAATGGCATCAAGGGCGGGCATCACCAGCAGTAGCAGGGGGACGGCAAACACACCCAGGGCACCGGCAAATCCCGATTTGGAAATGCCGGTGAGCATCACCACTGCGGCGATAACGAGGAGCGTGGTGAGCGTCATCAGGGTAACTCAAACCAAAGTGCTTCAAGGGCCGAATCGGCATAAATAGTCACTGTGTCATCCTTATCCGTTGCAAAGGCATCGCCGGCTTCTAAAACCTGTTCCTGGCTGTGGGCGTGGCCGCTTACCAGGTGCAGATAACCCGTACCGGCGCTAGTCAACTTGTATTGCGCTCCCGGTTTTAGCTGCAGCCGCGAGATGCGTGCATCCTGGTTAATGCTCAAAGTACCCGGCTCCCCGGTCGGCGTCACCAGGGGCGTCAGTTCACCGCGCTGATGAATTTGCATCTGCTCGTAACTGGGCGTAATGCCGCGGAATTTTGGCTGAATCCAAATTTGTAAAAAGTGCACCGGCTCGCTGTCCGAGGCGTTATATTCACTGTGCATAATACCGCTGCCGGCACTCATACGCTGCACTTCTCCAGCAGGAACAATAAATTCATTGCCCTGGCTGTCCTTATGCTTCAAGGCTCCACTGATCACATAGGAGATAATTTCCATATCGCGATGGCCATGGGTGTCGAAGCCTTGCCCTGGCTGAACCCTGTCTTCGTTAATCACCCTGAGCGCCGAGATGCCCATATGGGCGGGGTCGTAATAATGGCCAAATGAAAAGCTATGTTGGCTTTTTAGCCAACCGAGATCAACCGTTCCGCGTTCAGTGGCTTTGCGAAAATATTTCATAAGATGTGCTCCAAACTTGAGGTGTTGAAGCCAGTCTAATATCCCGCTAAAGAGATTAAAATGAGTATAAAAAGCACATATCGTTCGTTTTAAGCGAACGCTTGTTGGGACTGCGATTTATACCCGGCTGCGTAACTCGCCAATAAAGGTCCGTGCCGCCGGCCCCAGGTTATCGCCGTCTTTAAACAAGAGATACAGTGGATGGGTGCGCTGTGCGCCGCTACTTAACGGCAGGGGTTTTAAGGTGCCATCGGCAAGGGCAGGGGTAATGGCATGCTTGGGTAACCACGCAAAGCCCAGGCCATTGCCTATCATGTCGATGGAGGTGTTGATCTGGCTAACCGTCCAACGCTGATCGGCACCCAGCCAGCCGGCATCTTGTTTCCCCTGAAGGGCTGAGTCGCGGACAACTATTTGGCGGTGGGCTTTTAAATCTTCACGGGTCAGCGCTCGGCCCAGATGATGCAGTGCATGCTGCGGGTGTGCCACGGCGATAAAGTCGATACTGCAAAGCTGTTCGCTAAAGCCATCGCCAGAGTAGGGGGAGACCGCCAGTTCTACCTGATCGTTTTGCACTAACTCCAAAGCGCCGGTCAAAATGGACTCAAACAACTCAATGCGTAATAACGGATACTGGCTGCTGGTGGCTTCGAGCACGGCATAGAGAAGATGCTGTGGCAGGGTTTGGTCGACGGCGATGCGCAGACGCGACTCAATGCCGTCGCCCAAGGTGTGGCCTATGGCTTCGACCTTGGCCGCTTCTTCCAACAGGTATTCAGCGCGTCTGAGCAGCATTTTTCCAGCGTCGGTCAGTACGGTGCGCCGCCCCTCGATATGAAAGAGCTTAACGCCGAAGGCGGCCTCAATTTTTGCGACCGCACTGTGAACGCTCGACTGGCTTTTGTGTACGCTCTGTGCGGCCTGATTAAAGCCGCCAGATTCGACGACGGCGCGAAACATCCGCCACTGTTCTAAGGTGATCCTGAGCATGAGCTAAAAAGGACGATTAATCATAGCCTAACCCTAACATGCGCTGGGTAAAAAGAAAGGTATTACCCGGCTGATAAGCGGCAAAAAGGCCCGCAGGGTGCGGGCCGTTGATTCATTTGCGGTTATTTGGCCTGACGGCGACTTAGCAGCGCATCTAGGCTGAATTTGCCCGCTCCCGAGGCCGCCAGGGCAAGGAAGCCACCGGCAATGGCGATGTTCTTATAGAACATTAAAAACTGCGTTTGGTCGTCAAGCTGAAAGTGGAACAGTAGGGCGCTCACCACACTAAAGAGTGCAAAGGCCAAGGCCGTTAATCTAGTCAGCAGGCCGGCAATAATCATGATGCCGCCAACGACCTCCAATAAAATAACCAGCGGCAGTAACATACCGGGGACACCAACCGAGGCCATGTACTGGGCCGTGGCATCGTAGAATTCGATTTTACTTAAGCCGGTAAGCACAAAGAGTGCGGTTAAACCAAAGCGCGCGAGTAGGGCACTGATGTTGGTGAGAGTCTCGTTGCTGTTAATAAGTGTGTGTAAGTTCATCTTCGTTTCCTTAATTAGGTCTCTGTGTTGCGATAAGGAAATAATAGACTCAATTTATAAGAACGAAAATTAGTAAAATCAGCGCTTACCATTCTAAAAAAACGAATGGTTGCTGGGGCGGCGTTTGCCGAAGAAGGAGCAGGGCTAATCTGGGTGAGCCTAGATTAGCCCTGAACCTGTGCCTGGGTTCAGGAATCCTTGTTTGCCGAGGCGCGGATACTGCCCTCGATCAGGGGGCGAATGGTGGACGCCTGAACAATAATGGAGAAGATCACCACCACGTAGGTTAAGGTCACCAACAGGGTTTTAATATCCGTGCCATTAACCACGGCCTGCCCCGCGGGAATGGAGGCCGCCATCGCCAGCGCAAGTCCGCCTCGCAAACCACCCCAGGTGAGAATGCGCACCGCGTTGACGTCGTACTGGCGGAAACGGCGAAAAGCGAGGTAGGGCAGCGATACACTGATAAAACGCGCCAGCAGGACAATGGGTATCATGAGTAAGCCAATGCTTATTTCTTCCCAGGTAAAGGGCAGAGTGACTAACAGCAGGCCAATCAAGAGGAATAAGAGCGCATTTAAGGCGCCTTCGATGGCATGCCAGAAGTTACGAACGTTGCGAACGCTGGTGTAGCGCGACATGGTCGCCGCTTTTCCTCGGGTTACATTACCAATAAAGATACCGCTGACCACCATGGCCAAGGCCCCGGATATTCCGAGCAGATTCGCGGTGGCAAAGCCGGCGGTGGGAATACAGATGGTGAGCAGCAGGCGAATATTGGCTTCACGACTTTTTATGATCAGTACATGGGAGACGAAGGCGAGCACCAGGCCAAAGGCGATGCCGCCAATAGCGTCGACCAAAAACAGGTGGGCGACCCCGGCTGCGGTCGGCGCGGTGCCCGACAAGGCCACGGCTAAAATGGTGGTAAACAGCACCAGGCCGACACCGTCATTAAACAGCGACTCGCCCTCTACCTGAATGGAAATATTTTCCGGCGCCTTCATCTGCTTGATGATGGCCAGCACGGCGATGGGGTCGGTAGGGCTGATCAGCGCCCCAAAAAGCAAGCAGTAGATAAAGGGCACGGGCCAACCCATAAAGCCCAGTAACTGATAGCTGAGATAAGCCACGATAAAGGTAGAGACCAGGGTTGAAAACAGCACCAGGACGGCTATTTCCTTGCGTTGCTTTTTCATCACCCTAAGGTCAATTTCCAGCGCTCCGGCAAAGAGTAACACCCCTAGGACGCCATCCAGTAGAAATTGCTTAAAATCTATTTCGGCAACCAAGTTAAAGAGTTCCTGTGTGGCGTCGGTACCAAAGACCTTACCGGCAAGAATAAGTAGCATCGACATCAACAAGGACCCGGCCGTGATGGCAATGGTGGGCTGAGTTTTCACCAGAAACTGGTTACTGAAGGCGATTAATACTGCCAGGGTCGACAGCAGGCAAAGTAGGTACCAGATACTCATAACGCATTGCTCGCAACTAGAGTAATAAAATAGAGGGGGTATTCTAGTTTTAAAACTAGAGGGTGTCATCTAATTTTCTTGTTTTTCATCGCCTGGGTGTGCTCAAATGTTTTTGATGTCCAGCAGGACCTAAGTCAGTAAAAGAGTCTATGACAAATTCGAATGCTAAAAGCACAGCCCCACGCACGCCCCAGCAGGAAAGGGGATTTCGCCGTGTGCAAATGTTACTAGATGCCGCCGCCAAAATAATTGAAGCGGATGGATTGGCAAACTTGACCATGCAAAACCTGGCGAAAATGGCACACACCTCTATCGGCTCCCTTTATCATTTCTTCTCCGACCGGGATGCGGTACTCAAGGCCTTGTTCGAGCGACACGAAGAGTCCATCGGCGATATTGTGCGTACCCTGGAAGAGGTGGATGATCAGCTGTGGTTAACCCTGTCTCCCTATGAGCTGGTTGATAAGTTGTTGCTGCCCTTTGCCAATTATGTGTGGCAGCACGGCGACTATTTACCGGTTGTGCAAGAGGTTCGTCAGCCTCATAAAAACTCCGAATTTATCCTCTTTATGACCAAGATAGTGGCCTTGCGTAACCCGGATTTATCGCCACAAGACAGCCAATTTTTGGCGATTATGGTCCAGAACATTACCGCCGGTACCATGCAGCAAGCATTTTTGCTCGAGCCAAGCAGCGTCGAGGCAACGGTGAATGAACTGCGTTTAGTGCTGGGGAGTTATCTGGCGGAAAAGGAACGAGGTTAAGGGGAATGGTGGCTGGGGCAGGAAAGATTCCTTAAGATAAAAAAAGGGCCTAGTGGCCCTCTTTTTTTAGATGAATTGCTTCGTTACTTTAGCCCAAGCTTTTCTATCTCATAGTCACAAACTCTTCCGAACCTGTTGGGTGTATCGCCACTACCGCATCAAAGTCGGCCTTGGTTGCGCCCATCTTCATCGCCACGGCAAAGCCCTGGATCATCTCGTCCACGGCAAAGCCGATGCCGTGCAGGCCGATGATCTTCTCTTCCTTGCCCAGGCACACCAGCTTCATGGCACACGGCTGACGGTGTTGAGTGACCGCCGTATACATGGCGGCAAAGTTTGAGGTATACACCTTGATATTTTCTTCGCCATGCTCGGCAATGGCCTGCTCTTCGCTAAGACCTATGGTGCCGATGGGCGGGTGGCTAAAGACCACGGTAGGAACCAGGTTATAGTCCATCTTCATATCATTCGGCAGTTCGGCATTAAACAGGCGCTCGGAAAGAATACGGCCGGCCTTAACCGCCACCGGCGTCAGCTCGATGCCGCCTTCGATAATATCGCCCACTGCATACACGCCTTCGGCCGTGGTGTTTTGGTATTCATCGACTTTCACATAACCAGACTCGGTCACTTCCACACCCGCCGCGGCAATATTAATGGCATCCGTGGTTGGCGTGCGGCCAATGGCCCAGATCACCTGGTCGACATTCTGGCTGTGGCCATTTTCGAAGTGCAGGGTCAGGCTGCCATCCGCTTCTTTAACCACCTCTTTCGGCGAGCACTCGGTGTGCAGGGTCGGGCCTTCTTTTTTCATTACCTCGACCAGGGTGTCAACCAGCATGCCATCAAAGGTGCGCAGCGGCGCATGGCGACGAACAAAGAGGTGAGTCTCTGTGCCCAGGCTATTTAATACACCGGCAATTTCTACGGCGATATAGCCGGCGCCAACAACCGCAACGCGTTTTGGCTGCTCGTTTAATTCAAAGAAGCCGTTAGAGTCGATGCCATACTCGGCGCCGGGAATATTAGGAATGGTCGGGCGACCACCCACGGCCACAAGAATATGGTCGGCGCTGTAGTGCTCGCCGTTCACTTCTACGGTTTTGTTATCGACAAACTTGGCAAAGCCATTGATCACGGTAACGCCATTGCTGGCCAGGTATTTGTTATAGCCCTGGTGGATGCGGCTGATATAGGCCTCGCGGCTTTCTACCAGTTTTTGCCAGTTAAAGTCTTTTAGCTCAACATCAAAGCCATAATCCGGTGCGTAGAGTTTAATGGCTTCGGCAATTTGGGCGCCGTGCCACATTACTTTTTTCGGTACGCAGCCCACGTTTACGCAGGTGCCGCCCAGGTGAGTGGCTTCAATCAGGGCCACCTTAGCACCGCGCATGGCGGCACGGTTAGCCGAGGCGATACCGCCACTGCCGCCACCGATGCAAATATAATCAAAGTGTTGAGACATGTTGTTTATTCCTATGAACTTTTACTGTCATATTTGGTTTGCCATACCATAGCAGAAATGAAGGCGCTGATCTGCACTTGTATTTTGCCGTATTGCCCCAAGAATGTAGGTATTAATCGTATTATGAGACTCAGTTATGACCAACCCCTTGATTGCCCTCGAAGGCTTACCACCGTTTTCAACAATTAAGCCCGAGCATGTGCAACCAGCCGTCGAGCATGGCATCAAAGAATGTAAAGACACCATAGCCCAGGTTCTTGAAGCGCAGGATTTTACCTGGCAAGGTCTGGTGATGCCTCTGGAAGAGGCCGATGACAAACTGGGCCGCTTATTTTCACCCGTCTCCCATATGCACTCGGTGGTAAACACCCCTGAGCTGCGTGAAGCGTACGACGCGGTATTGCCGCTGTTGAGCGAATACAACACCTTTGTGGGTCAGCATCAGGGCCTGTTCGATGCCTATACGGCACTGGCCAACAGCGATGAATACACTCGCCTAAGCAAGGCGCAAAAGAAGGTCATAGATAACGCCCTGCGCGACTTCAAATTATCGGGCATAGCTCTGAATGACGAAGATAAAAAGCGCTATGGCGAAATCGTCAGTCGCCTGAGTGAGCTCAGCGCCAAGTTCGGCAACAATGTAATGGATGCCACCTTGGCCTGGCAAAAGCATATCACCGATGAAAGTGAGCTGGCCGGTTTGCCCGAGTCGGCAAAAGACCTGGCGGCTCATACCGCCCAAAGCAAAGAATTAGAAGGCTGGTTGTTTACCCTGGATATCCCCTCGTACCTGCCGATCATGACCCATGCGGATAACCGCGAACTACGTGAAGAAGCCTACACCGCCTTTGTTACCCGCGCCTCGGATCAGGGCCCTAACGCCGGCGAATATGACAACAGCGCCATTATGGACGAAGAGCTGAAACTACGTCATGAACTGGCGCAGTTGTTAGGCTTTGAGAACTATGCCCAAAAGTCACTGGCAACCAAGATGGCCGACTCAACGGAGCAGGTATTTGGCTTCCTCAATGACCTGGCCGCCAAGTCTAAGCCGCAGGCGCAACAAGACTTACAGGAGCTGCGCACCTATGCCGAGCAAACGCACGGTGTAACGGCGCTGGAAGCCTGGGATTATGCCTATTACAGCGAGAAGCTAAAGCAGGAAAAATATGCCATCAGCGACGAGCAACTGCGTCCGTACTTCCCTGAAGACAGGGTTCTGAGCGGCTTGTTTAAAACCGTTGAAAAGCTGTTTGCCATTCGTGTTGAAGAGCAAAAAGAATTTGATACCTACCATAAAGACGTACGCTTTTTCGAGATTTACGACAGCAGTGATACCCTGCGTGGCCGTTTCTACCTCGACCTCTATGCCCGCGAGCACAAACGCGGCGGCGCCTGGATGGGCGACTGCATGGGCCGCAAGGTGCGTTTAGGCGGACAATTGCAAACTCCGGTGGCCTACTTGGTGTGTAACTTTAACCGTCCGGTGGGCGATAAGCCGGCGCTGTTTACCCATGACGAAGTGGTCACTCTGTTCCATGAGTTTGGCCATGGTCTGCACCATATGCTGACTCAGGTAGATGCCGCCGCCGTTGCCGGCATTAACGGTGTCGCCTGGGATGCGGTGGAGCTGCCAAGTCAGTTTTTAGAAAACTGGTGTTACGAGCAGGAGGCGCTGGCCTTTATCTCGGGTCATTATGAAACTCATGAGCCTTTGCCGAAGGAGTTGTTGGATAAGCTATTGGCGGCGAAGAACTACCAGTCGGCGATGCAGATGGTGCGCCAGCTTGAGTTCTCCTTGTTTGATTTTCATATTCATGCGGACTACGACCCGAGCAAGGGCAGCGAAATTCAGGCCATTCTCGATCGCGTGCGTGAGCAGGTGTCGGTGATAAAGGGGCCAAGCTTTAATCGTTTCCAGCATAGCTTTAGCCACATTTTTGCCGGTGGCTACAGTGCCGGTTACTACTCTTACAAATGGGCGGAAGTACTCTCGGCCGATGCCTTCTCTAAATTTGAGGAAGAGGGTATCTTTAACGCCGACACCGGCCGTGCTTTCTTAACCCATATCCTTGAGCAGGGTGGCTCGGAAGAGCCGGCGGTGTTGTTTGAGCGTTTCCGTGGCCGTGCACCAAGCGTGGATGCCCTGCTGCGTCACAGTGGCATTGCCGCTTAAAGCATCAACAATGGCCTAGTCAACTATTTAGCCGCACTTTTCACTGTATTTAAGTGATCGGTGCGGCTGAAAATCCTGATATCATACTCCCTCAACAGCCACTTCCACGGAGAAAGTCGTGCACATCTATTGCCGTATCGATGCCGCGCAAGCCTATTGCGATACCCTAAGCCCGCGCTTTAAGTTGGATGAATGTCCACTCGATGAGCAATTTTACCTGCAATACGATGAGTTGGGATTGGCCTTATGCAAGCGTGACGAGCCTAAGCTCACGCCCATTCGTGTCGACTTTGTTGAAGGCGCCGCGGCCCACCGTCGTAAGTTTGGTGGCGGCAAAGGCCAGGCCATTGCCAAGGCCGTCGGCCTGAATAAGGGCGCCACGCCTCATGTGCTCGACGCCACCGCCGGACTTGGCCGCGATGCTTTTGTACTGGCTTCGCTCGGCTGCAAGGTCACCTTGTTTGAACGCCACCCCGTGGTCGCGGCCCTGCTGTATGATGGCTTGGAACGCGCCTACCTGGATGCGGAAATCGGCCCCTGGATGAAGGAGCGTATGCATCTGCATCATGGCAGCAGCCATGTGCTGTTAGAGAAGCAACCCCTTTCCGAGGGGGAAGTTGATGTGGTGTACCTCGATCCCATGTTCCCACACCGGGAAAAATCCGCTCTGGTCAAAAAGGAAATGCGGGTATTCCAATCCCTGGTGGGGGATGACGGTGATGCCGATGATCTGCTGACGCCAGCGCTGCACCTGGCGAGCAAAAGGGTGGTGGTTAAACGCCCGGATTATGCGCCGTTTTTAAACGAACGCACCCCCAGCACCCAGATCAAGACCAAGAAAAACCGTTTCGATGTGTACGTGAATGCGGCCATGAAATAACGGCTTCACAGACCCGGGAATATCCGGGTTTTGTTTTTTCATTCTCTTGCCATAAAGACTTAATATTCCGCGTGCATTAATATTGATCTAAGAGATAAGCAGACGCGTCTCTATGTTTACGCAACAGCCACCCGGTAAAGCTTGCAGCAAATTCGTCTTAGTCTGGGTTTAAAAGCGTAAGAATGGCCCAAGATATACCCTGATTCTATAACCAAAAAGGAAGTCATTATGATTGCCCAAGGTCAAAAAATTCCAGCCGCAAGCCTGACACAACTAGGCGAGCAGGGGCTGAACCATTTCACTACCGACGAGTTGTTCGCCAATAAAAAAGTGGTGCTGTTTGCCGTACCCGGTGCCTTTACACCGACCTGCTCGGCGGCGCATTTGCCAGGCTTTGTTGTTCTGCGCGAAGAGTTTACTGCAAAAGGCGTTGATGAAGTCATGTGTGTGTCGGTGAACGATGCCTTTGTTATGAAGGCCTGGGGCGAGAGCCAGAATGCCGATCGTATTCGCATGCTGGCCGATGGCGATGCCAGCTTTACCAAGGCCCTGGGGCTGGATAAAGACACGGGTGACTTCGGTGGCGTGCGTTCAACACGCTATGCCATGGTGGTAGACAATGGCGTGGTTACCCAGCTGTTTGTGGAAGAAGACAAGCAGTTTGAAGTATCTAAAGCCGAGCATGTACTGGCGAACCTGTAATTAGGGCTAGTTTTGCACGCATAAAAAAGGCCGCATCAAGCGGCCTTTTTGCTGGGTAGGAGAATATCCTAAGGGTTATATTGCGCGTTTAATGTCACACCAGAGAAGGTCTGGTAAGCATTAAGGCTAATATGCCAGGTACCCGCTTGTGGGTTGCTAAAGCTACAGCTTTCGTTGTTGCCGCCTTTATAAGGACGACAGTCATAGCTGCTGGCCGTAGGCTGTGCGCCAAAGCGAACAAATAGGTCGGCATCACCTGTACCACCTGAGATGTTTACATCCAAGGTGCTCATGCCCGCAGGCACTTCCAATGTGTAGTGTTTCCACTGACCCGCCGATGCTGAAATATCGGAAACGGTACCGCCACCACCTGTGCCCGTGCCACCACCTGAGGTGGTTAGCTCACCCAATAGCGATGCATTGCTGTAGGCGCTGTAACCGCGCAGCATCACGTAGTAAGTGCCCGCCGTTGGGTTGTCGATGCTACAGGTTTCGTTGTTACCGTTTTGGTACGGTCGGCAATCATAGCTTGATGTGGTTGGCGCGCTGCCCGCCTTAACATACATGTCCAGGTCGCCGCTGCCACCGCTGGTGGTGAAGGTCACGTTAGTGGCGCCCGAAGGTACCGTCATGGTGTAGGTTGTTTCAGAGCCTGCTGCGCCGCTTAAACCAGTTTCTGCCGTGCCCGGAGTCAGCTCATTGCCGCCGCTTGGTGGTGGCGTTGTACCGCCGCTTGCCTGAGCAACCGCAGCCGCCGCATCAACGATACCGGTACCACAGCTGGTACAGGTTGCGCTAAAGCCCTTGGTGGTCGACTTCAGGATGCTTTCGATTTCATCCGGTGTCGCCGTGGGTTTAGCTTGCTTGATAAGCGCAGCCACACCCGCAACGTGTGGTGCCGCCATAGAGGTACCTTGTGAGTAGTGGTAGCTGTCGCTTGAAGGTGAGGTTGAGCCCGAGTTATGGGTAGACAAGATACCTTCAGGGTCGTTAGCGAAGCTTTGTGCGCCACCCGGAGCCGCCACGTCGATGTTTGAACCATAGTTTGAGTAGTAGGCACGACCACCGTTACGGCCAACCGAAGCCACGTTGATTACGCCGCTACAGTTACCCGGGTTGTAGTTTGCCGAGTTGTCGTTGTCGTTACCGGCAGCGATAACAATCGCAGTGCCGTTGGCACGTGCCTGGTTGATGGCATTTTGCGTAGTTGAGCTACATGAACCGCTGCCACCTAGACTCATGTTGATCACATCCGCTGGATTAGCGTTGGCTGGTACGCCCGATACCGAACCACCTGAGGCCCATACGATGGCATCGGCGATGTCTGATGTTAAACCACCACATTTACCCAGTACACGAACCGGCACAACTTTGGCGTCATAGGCAACACCGGTTACCCCTTCGCCGTTGTTGGCAACGGCCGCAACCGTACCCGCTACGTGAGTGCCGTGCCAGCTAGAGCTGCTGGCATTATGGCTGTAGCCACATTCGTTCGCAGTTACCGCATCACCCGGATCCTGGGCGTCGCTATCACGACCGCCGCCATCGTTGGCAACGAAGGTGTCAGAGATCATGTCATAACCAGGGAGGATATTGGCGTTTAAGTCGGCGTGTGGGCGGTAACCCGTATCAAGCACGGCCACGGTTTACACCGGCACCGGTTGCAAAGTCCCATGCCGCTGGTGCGTTAATGCCTGCGGCCGCTTCATAGTAGTGCCACTGATCGCCGTAGCGTGGGTCGTTCGGTGTGGCGAACGGCTTTAACATCTGGTCGATTTCGATGTATTCCACTTCGCCGCTGGCAACCATGTCTTGCATGAACTGCTGTGCTTCTTTCGCCGATAGTTTTTTATCAGCACGGATCACGTGGTGATTTTGCAAGGCCATTTCTCGCACGTATTGAGCGCGAGCCTGGCCACGATTGGTTTTAAAGCCATCAACAAACTTCTTCGCACGGGCCTTGCCATTGCCCGGCATGGTCGCAGCACTGGTGCCTAGCTCGGCGTTGTCTTTGTACTTGATGATAAAGCGCGTGGTTAATGGCGATTGGCCTTTTAGTTTGGCCTGAGTTTGTGCCAGTGTCGCCTGTTGCGGCGCCGTCACTTCTTGAATGTCATTCGCGTAGAGGGCCGATGAGCTAAGAGCCATCGGGATTGCTAGCGCGAGGAGTGTTTTTCTAGTTGTCATAAGAGTCCCCATTTATTTTTAGTTTGTACCCAAATAGTACACTTCGCAGAGGATGGTAAATTATTTGTTAATATTATTGCAATAACTTTTGGATATAAAAGGGGTACTGGTTGTTATATCTGGCCGTATATACGTTTAAAATTAATCTGTTAGTATCTTTATTTTTGATTTTGTTGGTTCTTTTGTATTGTTTTTTGCTGGTTGATTCTTGCTCTATTGTTGCCTTGGCTGCAATTTAGACCGAGGCATTTAGGCGTTTTTTTTATCGCGCAGCCAGGCTAGTCTTTAATTAGCAAATATCTTTGTCGGCCCTGGCTTGGTAGAATAGCGGCGGTTTTTCTAGGGGTGATGCTGTGATTAAAAAAGATGTGGTGATTATTGGTGCCGGTGCTGCGGGTTTAATGTGTGCAGCGCAAGCGGGTTACCGTGGCCGCGATGTAGTGGTGGTCGATATGGGCAAAAAGCCCGGCCGTAAGATACTGATCAGCGGCGGTGGTCGTTGTAACTTTACCAACGAAAATGCCAGCCCCGAAAATTACCTCTGTACGAATCCACACTTCGTAAAATCTTGCTTGAGTCGCTACACTCAGCGCGACTTTATCGACCTGGTCGACCGTCACGGTCTGCAATACCACCACAAAACCCTCGGCCAATTGTTCTGTGATAACAGCGCCCAAGACATCGTCGATATTCTTATGACCGAATGTGAGTGGGCGGGCGTGAGTGTGCAGTTGCGCAGCGAAGTCATCAGTGTTGAAAAAACCGAGCAAGGCTACATAGTCACAACGGGCACGCACACCTATGAATGTGAATCCCTGGTGGTGGCATCCGGTGGCCTTACCATGCCAAAACTGGGCGCCACGCCAATCGGTTATAAAATTGCCGAGCAGTTCGGCTTAAAGGTGTTGCCTACCATGGCTGCCTTGGTGCCATTTACCCTGCACCAGCATGATAAAGACCGTTTTGATGGCCTATCGGGGATCAGCGTCGATTGCCTGGTGACAAGCGAGTGCGGCACTCAATTCCGTGAGAATATTCTCTTTACTCACCGCGGCTTATCGGGTCCTGCCATTTTGCAGATTAGCTCATTTTGGCGCGCAGGGCAGGCAGTGAGTATTAACTTACTTCCAACCCTAAACATCACCGAATGGTTAGAACAACAACGCCAGCAAAGCGCACAAAAGTCATTGAAAAATGCCTTGGCGACTATTTTACCGAAACGTTTTGTGGAAATGCTGCACGACACCAAAGCCATCCCAGATGCCAATATCAATCAGCTCACGCACGGCCAAATCGCCGCGCTGCATGACTACTTGCACAACTGGCAAATCAAACCCAATGGCACCGAAGGCTATCGCACCGCAGAGGTGACATTAGGCGGCGTGGATACGGATGAGCTCAGCTCAAAAACCTTTGAAGCGAAAAAAGCCCCTGGCTTGTACTTTATCGGTGAAGTCACCGACGTCACCGGCTGGCTCGGCGGCTACAACTTCCAATATGCCTGGAGCTGCGGCTTCGCCTGCGGGCAGTATTGTTAGGTGTATTCTGCTATTAAAAAATGAGACATTACTAATAGTAAAAGAGACAATTTTATAAAAAATGAGATTGTTGATTAGTTTGTCTCATTTTTGATCTTATTAATAACTCCAATCCTCATAAGCCAAAGGCAAGCTATTAAGTAAGTCTCTGCGTTCACGCCAGTTGGGCATATGTTTGTCCATGAGAGAGCGGAATCTCTCATTATGGTGACGCTCTAGTAAATGAACTAACTCGTGGGCAAGTATGAACTCCATACATTCTGGTGGCTTCTTTGCAAGTTCAAGGTTAAGCCATATACGCTTAGCTTGGATATTGCAGCTTCCCCATTTGGTTTTCATCTTTTTGATGTTGATAGAACCAGCGTTTACACCTAGCTTGTTTTCCCATTGAGGTAATAATTTCTCAAGTGAGCGCTGCATTTCATCTCGATAGAAACGGTTAAGCAGTTTGAGTTTATTGTCGGTTGACGTATTTTCTGCAACTGCTAACACTAAATTACCGTTACCTTTTGCAGTAACCGCATATTTCCCTTGCGCTTCAACAAGCTTTAAGCGGTATTTTTTACCCCATAAATAGTGGCACTCTCCATTAACCATTTCACGAATTGATTGGCGTTCTTGGCCTGCAAAGTCAGCTTGCTGTTTCTTAATCCACGCAAGTTTGTTAACGATTGCCAACCTTACCTTTTGTTCACTTGTATCGTTGGGGATAGACAAGCGTACTTTGCCGTTTGGCGGTAGGACGCTTAGGTGAATGTTTTTAATGGCTCTGCGATTTAGTTCTACATCAATATCGCCAATACGAACTACTTCAATACTTTGAGCATTGTTTTTGGTATGGCGCACTAATGGTATTCCTTCTGAGCTTTAATTAGCTCCATTACATCAACAATATTGATGTCATAACCTGCCGCTTCTTCTCGCACCGCGTTGGCTATCTCACGCTCTTTAAACCGATCACCAAGCCAATCAGCTTTTTTGGTGTAGCGAACAGCGGTATCAATTTTAGTTGTAAGTACTTCATCATTACCGAAGTTGTCGTAAATTGCTTGTTTGGCTGGTGTATCAACAGACGCAGGGTAGTTTTGAGTAGAGTTTTCTGTTGGATTTACCACTTTCTTTGCCAGTGCTCTAATTTGTTCTAGATACTCTTGATAGCTAATAGCCTGTTCTCTTCTCTGCTTAATAATTTCATCGAGCAAAGTAGCCATGCTGTCAAAGTATTTAGGGTTTACTGGATTTTCATCAACGATGGTTTTTCTTACATTATTCTCAATGGCTTCTGCCATTGCGTCTTCGTTATCACGCAAGCCTTCAGGTAAATCTTCTAAGCCTTTGCCCTTGTTGTTTACAACTAGATCAATCAAGCCCAACTCTTCAAAATCCATCAATAACTCACTGTCATCGGCTCGAATATACATATCCAATAGATGACGCATCGCAGGCTCAAAACGTTTCATTTCGAGTAGATCGCCACTGGAAAGCTTTACCTCATCTCGCACTTTCTCAAAGTACGCGACTTCTTTCTTAATATTTTCCGCTTCTTCAGAGGTATATCCAGCTTGCTCCATTTCATTTGCAAGGTTAGTGTAAGCACGAATCAGCTTAGCGACTGATTGATAAAGAGTTAAACGCAGAGCTTCTTTTTCAGTGCGCTCATTTTCATCCTTTGGTTCAACACCAGATTCACCACAAAAATAATGAATAAAATCTTTAGTATCTCTAGGTGCTTTCACTGGCTCACATAACGCTCGTACTGCCTCCAGTGCATTATCTAAATCTGCACGAGACTCTTGTAAGCGATCTTTTAATAGCCCTTTAACATCGTCAGCATCGTAACCATCAAATGCTTCGGCTGTGTAATCTTTAATGGCTTTATCCAATGAACGGAACAAGTCTTTATAGTCGATGATGTAACCGTAGTCTTTATCTTCACCATCTAATCGGTTTACACGGCAAATAGCTTGGAATAGATTGTGATCAGCCATCTTCTTGTCGATATAGAGGTATGTAGCAGAAGGGGCATCAAAGCCAGTGAGCAGCTTATCTACAACTATCAGCAGGCGCATTTGACCCGGTTCTTCAATAAAACGTTTCTTAACGGCTTTTTCGAACTCTTCAACACGCTTGGCTGCTTCTTCTTCGCTTTGCTCGAAGTACTCAGCTAACATCTTCCGATAGGTATCATACTTAAACAGCTTTTCAGTTAAACCCTCACCAGATTCTTCGCCTTTTATAGCGCCTGCAACTGGCTGATAACTGGTTACTACTGCACACTTTCCTGCAAGGTCGGTCTTGCTAAACAAATCATAAACCACACAGGCTTGATGGACGCTAGCACACACAAGCATGGCGTTGCCTCTACCAGACATCAGTGCAGGTTTGATTTCCATATCCATTAAAATGTCGCTAACAATTTGCTCTAAGCGAGATTTGCTGGAGAGTACTTTTTGCATCGTGCCCCATTTTTGTTTGAGCTGCATTTTGGCTAGGTTAGATAAGCCTTTGGTTTTAGCTTCAAACCACTGGTCTACTTTTTTCTCAGAAGTTAAGTGTTGATCAATATCTCTTGCTTCATAACGAAGATCTAGCACCACACCATCACTTACCGCTTCGTCAAATTTGTAGGTGTGAATATATGGACCAAAGACTTCTAAGGACTTCTTCTTGTCCTTTTTCATCAGTGGCGTACCCGTAAAACCGATAAACATGGCTTCAGGTAAAATAGCTTTCATCGCCTCGTGTAACTTGCCCGATTGAGTTCGATGACACTCATCGACAAACACAAACAAGTTGCCTTTTGCGGCAAAGTCACTTGGTAGGTTTTTGGTCAATGCTTCAAGGTAGTCTTTTGTTGCTTCATCATCGTCTTCGTCAGAGATTGCTTCGCCATTTCGACCAAACTTATGCACGAGTGAACAGAATAACCAAGGATTGGGTTGATTAAGCGTGGCAACCAAGTCCCGTCCGCTTTTAGTGCGATAGATCTCTTCATCAACACCAGAGAATACTTTTTCTATTTGTTCGTCTAATTCGGTTCGGTCAGTAACAATAAGCACCCGCGAATCCTTTACATTCTCACGTATCCATTTGGCAAGCCAAACCATCGTTAAGCTTTTACCAGAACCTTGCGTGTGCCAAATAATGCCATCCTCGTGCGTTTTAACGTGTTTCTGTGCCGCTTGGATGCCGAAGTATTGGTTGTGTCGGCATGTTTTCTTAATGCCAGCATCGAATACGATAAAGTCATGAATGAGTTGCAGAAAACGCCTTTTATCACATAATTGTGCGATATGAGTATCAAGCAAGTTATCTGTTTTTATATCACCTGCTGGTAGTGGGTTGGGGTTTTCTTTACCAGCGCATTCTTTCCATTCGAGGTAGTATTTTTCAGATGTTTCTATGGTGCCGTAGCGGACTCCTTGGGTGTCATTACCTGCCATTACTAGCTGCATAGTGGTAAAGAAGTTACGAATAAACGCTTTCTTTTGATTGTCTAGATTTTGGCGAATACCTTCACTGACTGAGACTGAAGAGCGTTTTAATTCAATTACACCAAGCGCGATGCCATTCACATAAATCACGATATCAGGGCGCTTTTTCAATTCACCTTTTACAGTGACTTCTTCAGCAATGGCAAAGTCGTTAGCTTCTGGGTTTTTCCAGTCAATTAGCCAAACTGTTTGGTTTAGTTCACCTGCACCTTCTTTTTCTTTTACGCCATAGCGGAGAAGGCGATAAACATCTTTGTTTGCATCAAATAGCTTTTTACCTTCGCCAAGGGCTGCGGCAGTATCGAGTTGGCGTAATGTGCGGGTAATCAGTGCATCAGAAATACCACGACCTTTAAGCCATTTTGTCAGCAAGTCTTTTTCAATATTGCTGTTACCTTCACGGTATTCCCAATTACCAAGGTAATCGTAATCAAGTTGTTCTTTAAAAAACTTAACCACGCGGTTTTGGGTTTTACGTTCTAATTGACCAACATTACTCATGGCTTCATCCTTGTAATTCTTCACTAATTAAAAAGTGGTCTTTTCTGCTCTTTTCGTTAAAGCAATCTGTGGGTAGGAAAATCCATCCCTCTCGAAGTGGTGGCAGCTCATTAGGGAATTTCAGTATTTCAGGCTGCTCAACAAATAATTTGGCAACTAATGCACAGGTAAATGCATCAACATGATCTTGTGTTGGTAAGCGGTGATCGGCTAACTGTTCTTCACCAATATCATTGATACACCAATCAAGCCCAGCACTTTTTTGCAATTTATCAATAATGGCAGAATGAGCGCAAGGAGATGGATAAGCTTCAATTGCGGTGATGTTGTCACTTTGCCACACACCTGCTCGTTGTATGTCAGGTACAAATTTAGCCAAGGTGTGCATACCTTTGGTCGCCTGACTGCCAATCATATCTTTAATAGGGGAGAGAGGCGTGTAGCCCCACTCAGCTAAAAAGCGCTCTGTATACCTAAATAGATAAGGGTTTAGCGCGTTAGCGGTATCACAATCTACAAATTTCCCAGTCAATAAATCATAAAAGTGCTCACTAAATCCGAGGGGCGTGTCTATTGCCAAGGTAATGTGACCACCTTTGTATTCAGTTTGGCAGAGCGAAAATAGTGAAGTAATAAAGTCAACTTGGCTGTTTGCTGAATTAATGGTTGGCGATAAGTTTCCACGCCAAGGCGTGCCAACAATTTGATTTTTACTGTTGAGGATCACTAAAGCATCGCGGCTATTACGGTTTCTAGAGCAATTCCAGCCACCGACATCCCAACCTAAATAATAGTGCTCTGCCATAAATGTGACGTCCTAAAACTCACTTGATGAATTGAGCAATTTGAAGCTGACCTGATAGCGATAAAACTCAATGTTATCTGTTACACTTAAGGCTCTGCGTAATTTCAAGTCATCTTCAAGGGCGATAATAATACCCTTAACTTTTTGCCCTTCTTCACACAGTTCATGCTTTACATAGCCCATATAACGCTGAATTTGACCAACAACGTTATCACTTGCTCTGCCTCGCTTTAACTCAACAACCAGCAAGGTTTGTTTGTCTTTACTGATTGCTAATATATCAATAGGGCCAGTGTCAGATGGGTATTGTTGGCCTACAAGTTCACCGTCTTCAGTGTAAATATCATAGTCCTGACCTAACTCTGTGTATTGCCAATTGGCGACTAAGAAATCTTCTAGATGCTTCTCCAACGCAAATACACTTGGGTCTTCAACAGACTCGTCACTGTGAGTTAATGCAGGTGGTTTTTTACCATCTAAGAGCGCTTCAAGCTCTTCAGCATATTTAGTAATGTTGCTCACCGTGCCGACAGAACCCGCAGAGTTCTTTAATGGCTGCGACATTTCTTCACGGCTAATACCTTGTTCTAGCCACTTTACTTTTCGTCTATGGGGTAATACCTCACCCGCAGCATAGTAGTATTCAGAAATGACTTCGCCAACATAATAGATCCCGTTACCGTTAGGGCAGAACACCATATCGCCCTTAGCCATACCCTTACAAATGGTATGCAACATTCCGCACGCTAAGCCTGCGCCTATTTTGGTTTTATCAAGGTTGGCCTCTAAAAATACAGGGATATACTGGCGATTAAAGTCGCGCCAGTTATCGCCTAAGTCATTAGTTAAATCCCCCTCGATGCCCCAGTCGCCACCGATAAAGCCTTGCTCAAAACACTGTTGCGCGTATTTACAGGCTTGGCCTGCCATAATGCGGTAGTAACTTCTTGTTGGTGTCATAGTTGAATTCCTTTTCTTTTTTAATCTTTATCAAACGGCAAACGAGTGCGGCCTGTGAGTAGCTCTTGCATCATGCCTTGTTTGATTTGGCGGGTTTTCGCCAAGCGCTGTTCAAGGGTTTGGATTTCGTTATCCATATCCGAGAGGATGGTCGCGATTGCGGTTTGTTCGCTTGTATCGCGAGGTACTAAAACTGGTATCGTTTTAAGTAATCCTGCCGTATAGCTAAGTTGCTTTGTGCCTTGGCAATACTTCAAAGCTAACTCTTCACCGTTATATACGTACCAATGAAACAAGTAATTACTTTTAAGCTTTTTATTTGGGTAAATAGCCATACAAGATTGATTAGTTGTAGCTGGCGTTCCTACAATACCGCATGATCCTCTCGTACCTGCGGCTTCTAACCCTGTAATTGCCATTAGAAAAGTTCCTGATGGATGCACTTTTAAATTAGCTTTTTTGATGGCCTCATCGCTAATTTTTTCAATGGTGTCATTGATAACTCCATATTTAAGTTCGCCACTTGTTATCCATCTATTATTACCCTTAAAGAAACTTGGGTTACCTCTAAATGGCGTAGCTCCACTAGACAGTGAATCTGTAACTTCATCCATTAATAGTACATCCCATTCCTCAGGAATTTCGCCTAGTTCGCTGGGTTTTGTGTCTTTGGGTTGGCCCTGTTTTTCGCCTTCGGTGTAAGTGGCGAATTGCGGTAAACGGGTTTTGCCTGTCAGCAGTTGCTGCATGGTGGCGGTTTTAATCGCTTGTTTTTTCGCGATCAGCTTTTCCAACTCCGTTAATAGCGCATCTACATCGGATAAGGCATTGGCAATGGCAGTTTGTTCTGGCGATGAACTAGGTAGTGCTATGAGTATCTTTTGAAGATTGCCTAAGGTAATCTCTTTAAATGTACTACCTTTAGACTCACCATCTGCTTGCTCTTTAGACTTCTCACTCTGTAATGCCCAAAAGATATATTTACCTGAGTGTTGTGGTTTAGGAGCTATACGTGCTGTTCCTTGAGTTAAATTAGCTCCAGCAACAGTCTCATCAACGATTCTGACTTCACCTATTTTACCTCGCAATGCATATACTATATCGCCCTCATCAACCTTTGAGCGCTTGAAACCTGCGGCAATTTCTTTACTAGTTCTTAGCATCGAAGTTACATCTAAACTTCGAGTACTCATATCCGACACTCTAATGTACGGAACACCGTCGGTGATATGAGGACCACATTGAACAATCCCATAGGTTATAGGGCTTCGGCATAATGTAGCTAAAATCATTAACTCCCCATTCCGCAGGAATAACTCCAACCTCAGTCTGTTTATATCCTTCTGGAATCACTTGCTCTAATGCGCTCATAGTGACCACTCCAAACCCATTGCTTCTAAATGGCCTGCAACTTTATCGCTAAGGTCATCAACCGATTTAGAGAGGGTTGGTAATGGTGTGCTATAACGCTCTTCCAGTTGCTTAACACGGTTTGCCATTTGTTGGGTTACGCGCTCAATTTCGGCAACGATATTGGCTTGTAATGTGGCTAGCCATTTGTCATCGACAATCAGAGCTTTGATTTCTTCTATGGTTAGTTTTGGATATTGGTTGAATACGTTTAAATCCAACGCCTCTTGGGCTTCTTTAACCGCTTTTTTTGCAGCCGCTTCAGCATTAAACAGTTTAGTGGCTTGTTTCAGCGCTTTAATTTCATCAGCATTGGTTGCTAGCTTAGTTCTGGCAGCAACGCTGGCTTTGGTGATTTTGTCTTTATCGTTGATGGCTTCAATTAATAAGCCATCTTCACCACCATGTTCTTCAAGATAGCTTTCAAGTGCTTGAGTCGCTTCGTCTTGTTTGGCTTGCAGGGCATCAACCTGAGCTTGTTCGTCAGCAAAGTAACGGGCAACGATTAAGCTAGGTGGAATAATCTCGGCTTTGTACTTTTTCTTGTTAATGACTAAATCAGGTGTTTCTTTGAGCTTTTCGCCCTTGGCAGCAACTAACTCATGAAGGGTATTACCCGCTTGCCAATCGTCCTGTACCAATACATAGACATCGTCTTGCAGGGTGTCACCCCAGTAATCCATAAGGATTTGGTAAATATCGTATTTGCTTAGTAAGTCGCTATTGGCATAGCTATTTAACAAATTCTCTGAAATGTTAAAGATAAAGTTTTTCGGGTTATCGCCTACTTTAATCTCTCTTAATTTCGCTTCTGGTATCCACTGTTTAAAGGGTAATAGGCTACGAGTAGCAAAGTCTTTAAATTCTTGATGAGCCAAAATGGTGCTTTTAACTTGGCTAGCTTCAACCAGTGCGTGGCTATAGCCTTCACGCTCAGGTTTAAATAATGTTGCACGAATGCTAGGGAACACCTGCCAGTAATGCTCAAGGGCATCAATATCACGGTTTGGAATACCGCCTTGCAGGTGAGCGCTTAAATCGTGTAAGTCTTCTGGCTCAGACGAGTCGATATAACGTGGGATATTAAGGTTGTAGTCGTTAGCGGCAATTTCATCAATTTCCACTAAGCGGCTGTAACGCTCAAGCTCTAAGCCTTTGTTAAACACATCAACAATTTTATGAATGTCTTGGCTGCGCAATCGGTTTTTGTTGCCATCTTTGATGAATCCTTTACTGGCATCAATCATAAAGATTGGGCGACCTGATACGGTGGGTAACTCTGCATCACCTTCGTTAAAGCTAGTAACCGCTTTTTGCGCGTGCTCTTTATCAATCACGATAATACAGGCAGGAATACCAGTGCCGTAAAACAAGTTGGCAGGTAAACCAATAATGCCTTTGATGTAACCTTGTTTGATAAGGTTTTCACGAATAGTAGCTTCAGCATTACCACGGAACAATACACCATGCGGTAAGATCACCGCGCCTTTACCTGTGCTTTTTAGGCTTTTAATAATGTGCAGCAAGAAGGTGTAGTCACCGTTTTTCTCTGGCGGAATGCCCCAAGTAAAACGGTTATATAAATCGTTTTCTGGGGTTAAGCCACTGGTCCAGTTTTTATTTGAAAATGGCGGGTTGGCAACCGCAAAATCAAATGTTTTTAATTGGTTAGGGGCGTCTTTCCATTGTGGGTCAGAAAGTGTATTACCTTTCCAGATCTTAGCTGTGGTGTTGTTATGTAAGATCATGTTCATACGGGCAAGTGCGCTTGTGGCGTTATCCATCTCTTGTCCGTACAGGGTTAAACCACGCATCGCTTGATCGCTGGCTTTTAATAACAATGAACCTGAGCCGCAAGTAGGGTCGTAGGCAGTGGCATCTTGAGGTGTGTCTTCTTTAATGCCCACCACTTTCGCCAGAATTTGCGACACTTCAGATGGCGTGTAGAATTGGCCTTTGGATTTACCTGATTCTGTAGCAAAATGACGCATTAAATATTCGTAAGCGTCACCTAATAAGTCATCTCCGCCAGCACGGTTTGATGATAAGTCTAATCCTTGGAAAATACCGACTAGTTTAGTTAGGCGGTCTACCATTTCTTTGCCTTTACCGAGCTTGTCTTCATCGTTGAAGTCGGCAACGTCTATTATGCCTTTTAGGTCGTTTTCTTCGGCAAGGGCTGCGATGATTTTATTGATTTTATCGCCAATTTCCTTGTCGTTTTTGGCGGCTATCATGTCGTCATAGCTTGCACCTTCTGGCACGACAATCATGCCGTATGGGTCGCCTTTGTATTTATCGCTAACGTACTTCATGAAGAGCATGGTTAGCACGTAGTCTTTATACTGGCTGGCATCCATACCGCCACGCAGTTCGTCACAGCTTGCCCATAATGATGAATAAAGTTCTGTCTTTTTAATTGCCATGTGTGTTCCTTTAAATCCTTGTGCCTGAGCGGTTAGAGCAAGTCGGTGTTTAAGCCTGCGGCTTTTAAACGGTGAGTGAGATTACGCATTTTAGAAAATTCAGTACCAAAGCTGGGTTTTAGGCCAACCCCTTCGCAAAATTCTTTGGCAGTCATGCTTTTTAAGCTATCTGCGTATTTGATCATTTGCAGATGCAACTCAGTGGTGTACTGATTGCGTGGCGCATCATCTAATGCTTGTTTGATATGGTCGAAGATTGCTTGCTCGTTCATAAGGCGGCTCTTCTTTTTATAAGAATTTATCTAATTTATATAAATTAGATAAATTAGCAAGATGAATCTTGTAAAGTTTATTTTTGTGCAGGAGTCTAGAATATTTCTAAGTGAAATTAGTTTGTTGTAGGGATAATATTTGCTCAGCAAAAAGGGTGACCTAAGCGTCACCCTTTTTAATTCAATCCTAGTAACTTAAGCCGCCTGGGTGATCCTGCCGTTTTGGCACAGCGGATGTTGGCGCACATAGTCGAGGATGCGCTGCTCCATGGTGGTAAAGCAGGGGCCGCCATAGTAGACGATGGTTTCGTGATGGGTGCTGCTGTGGCAATTGCGTTTGCCGCTGTGAGCCAGCAGGGTTTCAACCTCGGCGAGCACATCGTTGATATCGTGTTGCTCGTAAATGGTCTCGGGCAGGGTGAGGTTATCGAAATGCAGGGCCAGCACCTCATGATTGCCGATGGCAAATTCGTCGCGGTCAATAAACAGCTTAGAGCCCTTGGGCAAACCGATCCCCTCCAGGGTGTCGATAATGGCGCGCTTGGCCTGGTCGATATCGCCGCTGACCAAGACGTCAAGCTCACAATACTCGATTTGGTTTTCTGCATTTAGCTGGGTGCCGGCACCCGTGACTTCCCCTAATTGCAGTCGCTGCAATACCTCATCCAATGGGTCTTCATAGGTGTCGCCGCGGTCTATGGGCTGACACTTATCATTAATACGAACCGTGATATATACATCCTTACTCATTGGGGACTCTCCCTGATGCGGTGTTTGATTATGAAAATAGAATGCGCATTACTCTTTGAATTTACGCGCAGTAAGCATTAATTTTTAGCAGCTATTGGCATTTAGGCAAGGTTATACCGAAGGTTCTGCCGAAGGCGTGCGAGAGGAAAGAGGGCGATGCCGTGATTGGACTTGGCTTTAACCGTCAAAGGCCCTAAAATTTGCCATCCAAAGGTTTACCCTCCAGATAATGCGTAACTCGTCCATGAATAAGCAAGCGATAGGTATTTTTGACTCCGGCGTCGGCGGCCTTGCCGTGGCCCAGGCGGTGCATCAATTGCTGCCGAGCGAAGACCTGCTTTATATCGCCGACTCCGGCTTTATGCCCTATGGCAGTAAAACGCAGGACGAAATACGCCAGCGCTGCCATGCCATAGTCGATTATATGGCGACCCAGGGCGCCAAGGCGGTGGTGGTGGCCTGTAATACCGCAACCATGGCGGCCATTGGCTCACTGCGGGCGCATTACTCCTTACCTATAGTTGGCGTCGAACCCGGCGTGAAACCCGCGTTGCAGCAAAGCAAAAGTGGCGTTATTGGCGTGCTGGCCACCCCCAGCACCATAGCGTCGCAGAGCTTTCAGCGCCTGTGCCGGCAACAGGCCGAAGACCTGGGGCGCATTGTTTTTCAACCTTGCCCCGAATTGGCGGCGACCATAGAAGCCTTGCATCTTGACGGTGAACACACGGAGGCACTATTGCGCCGTTATTGTGAGCCTCTACTGAGCCAGGGGGTGGATGTGCTGGTCTTGGGCTGCACCCATTACGCTTTTATTGCCCCCTTGCTAAGACGCATTCTGCCCTCGGGCGTTAGCCTTATCACCACCGAGCAGGCGGTGGCCTTGCAATTGCAGCGCCGTTTAACGCCAAGCTCTCAGTTAGGAACGCAGCCCAGCGCAACGCCGGGTCGAGTACGTTTGCTCACCAGTGGTGACAGTCAGCGCTTTAGCGCCCAGTTACAGGTGCTGTGGCCGAGTGTCGAAAACCCTGTAATTACCCCCTTGCACTTATCCTGCGCTGAGCTCGGTTAGCCCTCTTTAACTCCTTGTTTTAAAGCCTGTTAAGTTGGCGCTCAGGCTTGCCACTTTGTTGCCATAATTGCCCTCTGTTTTTCCATTTTTGCGCCCCTTTGTTGCCACTGTGCCTTGTTTTAATAACTACCAAGCAAGGCGAGGAAGCAACCACTTCTGTTCTTGCCCCAACCCATTAAGAATTGAAGGATGACGACGATGAAAAAACACATTTTAGTAACTGCATTAGTATCAACTTTGGTAGCGGCGCCAGCGATGGCAAAAGAGCAAAAAGAGCTGGCCACCGAGACCGCCTGGGGTCTGGGCGCCGGTGCTACGGTAGGGGCCATTGTTGGCGGCCCTATCGGTGCCTTTGCCGGAGCCTTTATCGGCGGCATTATCGGCGAAAAGGAAGCGGCGCACAGCACCATCAAGTCACAGCAAGTGAAGCTGAGCCAATACCAGGACACGGAGCAACAGTTGCACAGTACCCTGGAGCAAAACCGCGCGCTGACTGCGCAAATCAACGCCCTGGAAGATGAGCAAAATCGTTTAGAGCAAGCCCGTATCGACAACCTCCTGGCCATGACGGTGCAGTTTCGTTCCGGCTCGGCGCAAATCGAACCCCACTTTGCCGAGCAGCTGGATCACCTGGCGCAGATCCTTAAGCGCAAGCCGGACTTAAACCTTAACCTCAATGGCTATGCCGATGTGCAAGGGGATGAGCAAGCGAATCTAGACCTGTCTCAGCGCCGTGCTGATGCGGTGCAGCAGTACCTGGTAAAGCAAGGCGTGGCCGCCACCCAGCTGTTCGCCGAAGGGCGAGGTGAGCAGAAAATTGTCGCCAATGGTAACGAATATGAAACGAACTTCTTTGATCGTCGCGTAACCTTGACGGCTCGCGGTGCGCAGCAAAACCGCATGGCGAAAAACTAAGCCACCGCAACCCGAGGACCAAATTATGTTGAGTTGTCCTAACAAAGTGCTCACAGCCCTCGCTGTGAGCCTTTTATCCCTAATTTTCTTTACCCCCGCCAATGCCAGTGCCTTCTCCGATGGCCAGGCACAACTGCAATTTAGCGATGTTCAGGGTGCGAATGTGGCGCCCGGCGTCCTTTTGAGTACCCGAGCGTCCATGCAGATCACCGGGTTGATCAACCAGGTGCAGGTGACCCAGGTGTTTGTAAACCGCCACCCCTTTGCGGTCAACGCCCAGTACCTGTTTCCACTGCCAAGCGAAAGCGCGGTGCATGCCATGACCATGAAGGTCGGCGAGCGCACCATAGTGGGTAAAATTGCCGAGAAGCAGCAGGCCGAGCGTCAATATCGCGCCGCCCAGCATGCCGGTAAACGGGCGGCCTTGGTAAAGCAGCAGCGCGCCAATATGTTTTCCTCGCGGGTTGCCAATCTTGGCCCCGGAGAGCGGGTGGAAATCACCCTGAGTTATCAGGAAATGATCCGCTTTCGCGATGCCGAGCTTAGCGTGCGCCTGCCGATGACCTTTACACCGCGCTATCATCCTCGTAGTTATGCCCTGGAAGAATTACGAGCCACTGCAAACGCCACCAATAATGGCGCGCAGGGCTGGCTGGCGCCTAAATTTGTTGAGCAACTGGCGCAGCAGCAGGACTTTATCGACGGCTCGCGCGAGCCTTTGTTGCAGCTGGATATAGAAATAGATTTTGGTTTGCAGCTGGAGCAGATCCGCACGCCTCACTACCAGGCTCAGGTGAGTAATCCGGACTTTGGCCGTTACCGGGTGCAATTACGTGACGATGCCATGAATCGCGATTTTGTGCTGCGTGCCAAGGTTTTGCCGAGTCAGCAGGCGCAGGCGGCCTTCTTTCGACAAACGGCGCAAAGCGGCGACTATGGACTGCTGATGCTGTTGCCGCCAAGCGACCAGTTTAGCGCCCAGCAGCGCCTGGCCCGTGAGCTTATCTTTGTGATTGACAGCTCCGGCTCCATGCACGGCAGCTCCATGGATGCGGCCAAGCAGGCTCTTTTCTATGCCCTTGATAACCTGGATGAAAACGACAGTTTTAACATTATCGACTTCGACAGCAGTGCGCGCTTATTTCGCCCTCAGGCGGTGGCGGCCAATGCCTTTAACCGCGCCGATGCCGAGCGCTTTGTCTATCAATTACAGGCCGATGGCGGTACGGAAATGGCGCAGGCACTGGACTTGGCCCTCGATGGCAAAACGCATCCAAGCTATGTGCGTCAGGTGGTGTTTTTAACCGACGGCAGCGTCGGCAACGAGCAAGCCCTGTTTGATTTGGTGCAGGGGCAACTTGGCGATAACCGGCTGTTTACCGTGGGCATAGGCAGTGCCCCCAATGGCTACTTTATGCGTCGTGCCGCCCATGTTGGCCGCGGCAGCTATACCTTTATCAGCGATGGCAGCGAGGTAAAAACCCAGATGCAGAGCCTGTTTGAGCGCCTGCAAAACCCGGCGCTGCGCGATGTAAGTCTAAGTGCGGCGCGCGCCAAGGAATTGTCCTATTGGCCGCAGCCGCTACCGGATCTCTACTTTGGTGAGCCGCTGATGGTGGCGATCAAACTGGCACCGCAGCAACAGGATATGTATATCGACGCCAACACCCAGCATGGACCGTTGCGCTTAACCATGCCCATGCACGAGACCGGTCAAACCTATCCGCACAGCGAAGCCATTGCCCGCTTGTGGGCGCGTCAGCAAATTGCCTCGCTCTTGCTTTATAACCCGGCCGAAGCGGTGCGTCCGCAGGTGCTGGATTTAGCCCTGAAACATCAGTTGCTAAGTCCCTTTACCGCCTTTATTGCCGTTGAAGAGGTGGCCACATCGACCGTGGCACAGCATAAGGAGCAGGTGGCCAATAACGTCGCCAGCGGCCAGCGGGTGCAACGCTTTGCGCAAACCGACGGGCAATCCCTGTGGCACTTATTATTGGGCGCACTCTTGATGTTAAGCACGGCCGCTTGGTTGAGACGAGAGCGGAGACAGGCTCATGGCTAAGGGAAAGCGAGTAGCGGCCCGGGCAAGTTATTGGCGCTACGGCGCCATTGCCCTGTTTGCGTTGGGGGCAAGCTTTTTTGCTCAGGGCGCCTATATGCAGAGCAAGGCCTGGTTGGCGCAATGGTTGATTGAGCGGGCCTGGCAGCAAAGCCTGGCAGCGCCCGGAGCCAATATTCCGCCCTGGTATTATGCCGACACCCATGTGGTGGCCAAATTGAGCGTGCCCCACTTGGCGCTACAGCGTTTTGTGCTGGCCGGCAGCAGCGGCCGTAATCTCGCGTTTGCACCAACTCATGATGAGGCCTTTGGGCCGCTTGGAGGTGAGGGCGCCAGTGTGATTGCCGCCCATAACGACACTCACTTCGCGTTTTTACGCCATGTGCAGGTGGGCGATGAATTAAGCCTGACGCTGCGCGATGGTCGCACCCTGAGTTATCGCATCGACAGCAAACAGGTGGTGCATCAAAGCGATACTCAGGCCGCCGCAGCCAGCGGCCTGCATCTGGTGACCTGTTATCCCTTTAACTCGCCGGTAGCCGGGACCGAGTTGCGTTTGCTGGTGTCGGCCTCGCTGATATCCTCTTCGTCGAGGTCGACCACCAATGCCTGATGGCGCTGGCTTATCATCACCCCGACAAAAACCACGGCTATGCTGAGCCATTGCCACAGGGTCAGGATCTCGCTCAGCACTATGGCCGACAGCAGCAGGGTGAAGATGGGGATAAGGTTTGAGTAGGCCGCCGCGGTCAGCACGGATACCTTGCTGATGGCATAGTTATACATGCCGTAGCCGCCCAGGGTAACAAAGGTGCCCAGGTAAAGAATATGGGCAAAGGCCACCGGGTCGTGTTGCTGCGGCATTTCCACAAAGAGTAAAAAGGGCGCAAAGAAAATCGAGCCGGCCAGACCCTGCAAGGCAATAAGCGTAAGCGGTGCATAGCGGCTGCACAGGCGTTTTACGCTCACGGTGTAAAAGGCGGCGCAGATCATGGCCAGGAATTCCAAGGTGTTGCCTAGTAAGGGGTTGGGCGCTTGCTCCGAGCTTGGTGAGACCAGGGTCAGCAGCACACTGCCGCCGATACACAGGGTAAAGCCGACGATAATGGCGCGGCTAATGTGCTCTTTGAGCATAAAAAAGGCCAAGAATGCGACGATCAGCGGTAAACAGGAAACGATCACCCCAGCCTGAGACGCCGAGGTGTATTCCATGGCGTGGCCTTCGAATAAAAAGTATAAACAGGGCTCGGCCAGACTCATGCCCAGCAGGTATTTCCAGTCGCCACTTTGGTATTCAAAGCGTTTTACAAAACGCCATAAACACAGACACACCGCCAGGGTGGTGAGCATGCGCAAAAAAATCACCACAGTCGGGTCATAGACTCCCACCGCATACTTTAAAGAGATAAAAGAGCTTCCCCATAAAAAGGTGGCAATGATCAGGCAAAGGCTCGCTGGCATAAGAGATAACTAGTGTGGTGAAAATGTGCGGCGATGCTAGCATAGTTGAATTAATTTAACTTGTTTAATCGCCCAAGCTTGGGGTAAAAATGAACTTCTTTTAACTATCAACAGGGCTAAACGCGGTGCAAACCATAGTGATCAAATTAGGCACCAGTGTGCTTACCAATAACGGCCAGGGACTGGACAGGGCGCATATGGTGGAGTTAGTGCGCCAATGCGTGCAGCTGCAAAAGGCCGGCAACCGTATCGTGCTGGTATCCAGCGGCGCCGTGGCCGCAGGGCGTGAATTACTGGGGCGCAGCGCCGGTAATGAAACATTGGCACAAAAGCAGATGCTGGCGGCCATAGGCCAAAGCCAGCTGGTTCACACCTGGCAAACCCTGTTTGCTCTTTATAATGTGCCGGTGGGTCAGTTGCTGTTAACCCGTGCCGATCTCGATGATCGCGAGCGCTATCTCAATGCCCGCATACCCTGATGGCACTGCTTAAAGAAGGGGCGGTGCCCATTATCAATGAAAACGATGCGGTGGCGACGGCGCAGATCAAGGTGGGCGATAACGACAATCTTTCGGCCCGCGTGGCGGTGCTGGCGGATGCGGATAAACTCTTGCTGCTCACCGATCAGCCCGGGCTTTTTAGCGCCGATCCACGCACCAACCCGGATGCCGAGTTGATCCCGGAAATTCGTCATATCGATGACTCCATTAAGGCTTTGGCCGGTGGCAGTGGTACGGCGGTGGGCACCGGCGGCATGGCCACCAAGATTGAAGCGGCGAGCATTGCCCGCCATGCCGGGGTCGATGTGATCATCAGTGCCGGTCATGGCGAGGACGTGATCAGCAACTGTTTAACTCAGCAGCTGGGCACCCGCTTTGTCAGCCTGACGGCACCCAAAGACACCCGCAAACGTTGGCTGTTGGCTGGCCCCATCAGCAAGGCAGCCATTTATGTGGATGATGGCGCGGCAAAGGCGCTCAGGCAGCAAGGTGCCAGCTTGCTGATCGTTGGTATTGCCCGCTTTGCCGGCGAGTTTAGCCGCGGCGATCTGGTGCAGGTATTCGACAGTCAGGGTTGCAGTGTGGGTAAGGGCGTGGCCCGTTATCACAGTGAGGAGTTGCAGCAGCTGCTGGCGAACCCGGAGCAGTCTAAGGCGCAGGTGTTGGGCTATGACAATGGCGCCATGCTGATCCATCGCGATGACTTTGTCAGCTTTCGGGATTAGCTCTTAGCGGCTGCTCTTAGCGACAGCTTACAGCAGCCGTTTTCGGTAATAACTTTCGACAGGAGCCAGGGGTGTGCACTTCCCTTGGCGCAATTTTAACCGCGTGATACACTCGCGCCTTTGATTTTGTCGTGATGAGAGTTGATATGAAAGTCATTCGCTGGTTGTTAGGCCGCATTATTTTATTCTTTAATTTTGTCTTTACCCCGCGCAGCAAAAAGCGCGACCCGCAAGCGCAGCAGCAACTGGATACGCAGACCGCCAACATGGCACTGTATCAATTCCACGCCTGCCCGTTTTGCGTAAAGGTGCGCCGTTCTATTAAGCGCAACGGCCTGAACATTGAAACCCGCGATGCCAAAGGCGACAACGCCTACCGTCAGGAGCTGGCGGAGCAGGGCGGCAAGGTGAAAGTACCTTGTTTGCGCATTGAAGAAGACGGTCAGGTGCAGTGGATGTACGAATCTTCGGATATCGTCGCCTATCTGGATAAGATCGCCGCCTAACCTTAAGATTTTCTACCCTGGGTGCTGAAATTTCTCGCACCCAGGTGTCCAAAGGGGGGCGTTTTCCTCTACGAAATTACCCGCCATTGTGCTAGCATTTGCAGCAAATTTTTAGTTGCTAATTGAAAGAGACGCTAGCATGACCCAGAGCACGACTGTTCGTACCCGTGTTGCCCCGTCACCGACCGGTGATCCGCACCTAGGCACTGCCTATATCGCCCTATTTAACTATTGTTTTGCCAAGCAGCAAGGCGGTGAGTTTGTTTTACGTATCGAAGATACGGATCAGGTGCGCAGTACACCGGAGTCGGAACAAGCCATTATGGACAGCCTGCAGTGGCTTGGTTTGCAGTGGGATCATGGTCCGGATGTAGGCGGCGAGTTCGGCCCCTATCGTCAGTCTGAGCGCTCTGATTTATATAAAAAATACGCGCACCAGCTGGTTGAAGACGGCAAGGCGTTTTACTGTTTCGCCACCGCCGAAGAGCTGGACGAAATGCGTGAGCAGCAAATGGCCGAGGGCCTGCGTCCTAAATACGATGGCCGTGGCTTGTTGCTAAGCGACGACGAAGTGAAGGCCAACCTAGAAGCGGGCAAACCCTACGTTATCCGTATGAAGATCCCTGCCGAAGGCAGCTTTAAATTTGACGACTACCTGCGCGGTGAGATTGAGATCCCATGGGAAAACGTTGATATGCAGGTGCTGTTGAAGCAAGACGGTTTCCCGACTTACTTCCTGGCCAATGTGGTGGACGACCACCATATGCAGATCAGCCACATCTTCCGTGGTGAAGAGTGGATCAACTCGGCGCCAAAACTGCTTAAGCTATACGAAGACTTTGGCTGGCAAGCGCCGGTACTGGGTCACCTGCCGCTGTTGCGTAACCCGGATAAGTCTAAGCTGTCCAAGCGTAAGAACCCGACCTCTATCAACTACTACAAAGAAATGGGCTTCTTGCCGGAAGCGGTGCTTAACTACCTGGGCCGTATGGGCTGGTCGATGCCGGACGAGCGTGAAAAGTTCACCCTAGCTGAGATGATCGAGCACTTCGATATGAAACGCGTTTCTCTGGGCGGCCCGGTATTCGATATCGAGAAGCTGAAATGGCTGAACGGCACCTGGTTGCGTGAAGACTTCAGCGACGAGCAATTAATTCAGCGCTTCGTTGATTGGAAATACAATGGCGACATGCTGCGCCGCATTTTGCCTGAAGCGAAAGCCCGTATCGATACGCTTTCTGATCTGGTTGACCTGGCTGGACACTTTGTTGCTGGTATGCCGCACTATGATCCGGCGCTGTTAACCGACGGCAAGGTAGAGGAAGGTGTGGTGCGTCAGGCATTGCAATTCTTTATCTGGGAGTTGGAAACGCTGCGCCATTGGGAAAAACCAGAAATCTTCGCTATTGCTAAAAAGGTTGCTACCTTCCACGAGCTGAAGATTAAAGACTTCCTAGAGCCTATTTTCGTGGCAATTACCGGCAAGAAGTCGTCAACTTCGGTGCTAGATGCTATGGAGATCCTGGGCTCGGATATGTCCCGTGCTCGCCTGCGTTTGGCGTTAGAGCACCTTGGTGTGTCGAAAAAGCAGGCGAAAGCGCTGGAAAAAGCCTACCGCGACTTTAACTAAGCCGAAAACTAATAAAAAAGGCTGCCTTGCTCCGCAAAGCGGCCTTTTTTGTGCCTTTTTAAAGGAAAAAGCAACAGATACGACCTCTCAGTGCGTAAATTTTGTTACACTGCCGCAGTTTTTTTGTACTCAAGTAGAGCAGCTATGTTAGAGCAGTATTATCAAGATTTTGGCACCCACGTGTGTATTACCCGTGAACAGGGCAGTCGTTTTGCCAAAGCCGTGGCCGATGATTTCAATCCACTTCACGATGTTGAAGCGAAAAAATTCTGTGTGCCAGGGGATCTGCTGTTTTCAGTGGTGCTTGATAAGTACGGAATTAATGAGCAAATGCGCTTTACCTTTGCCAACATGGTGGACGAAGGCGTTAAACTGGGCATGCCAGAGGGCAGCGCCCAGTTCGATATTAAAGACGGTGACAAATGCTATTTGAGCGTGGCTCGTGAAGGCGCTAACAGTGCCTGTAAGACCCTGACCAACGCGCTGATCAAGAACTATGTGGAATTCTCGGGTAAGGCCTTCCCACACGTGGTGATCCCGCTGATGGGTAAGCAAGGAGTAATGATTAACCCGGCGCGCCCGATGATCATCTATGAGTCCATGAGCATTCATATGGACACCCTTGATGCTCACGCTCCCGAGCTGCGCGAAGGAGAGCACGAGTTCAGCTATGAAGGCAAGCGCGGCAAGATCATCTTGCGCTTTGACCTGATTGAAAATGGCGAAGTAATTGGCCGTGGTGAGAAGCACATGCTGGTCTCGGGTATTCGCGAATACTGTCAGGATACCGTGGATGAGTTGATCCGTGGATATAACGAGAAGAAGGCAGCGCTGAAACCAGCGTAATTCGGGTCGGGGCGCCGACTGAGGCGCTTTTTTGTCCCGAACCTGTGGGTCAGGTTTCAACCTGACAACCTTGTTGTGGGCTGATATATCTTGTCGGAACGCCGACTAATGCGTTGTTAAAGGGCTGATGTTTATTCATCGGCCTTTTTTGTTTTTTGGGGCGCCAACACGCGCTTTTTTGTAGGTCGGTGCTTTGCGCCGACAAAGGGCAATAATGCTGCTTCAGGGATGAATTGCTTGTCGTTTCTCCACTACGTCCTTCAAATTAAGATCTTGTCGCGTTGACGACGGCAACCAAAGGGCGGTTTGCGCCAACCGCCCCTTGGAACCCCAAGGCGCCCGTGATTCGCTAGTGCTTACGAACTCAGCGTTTTGTTAAACGCTCCGTTTAGTCATTGAGGCGATTTAACAGCACATCCCTGTACTGATAAATCTAGCTCGGCATCGCGACAAGATCTAAATTTGAAAACAGGTGTCGGCGCGAAGCACCGACCTACAAAATCTTACCGCACAGATTTGTGCATGCACTTCTCAAGTAGTGCTTGCCAAAAGTCCGCGCCTTTGCGGCGCGCCAAACGCATATTGTGCTCGGGGATGCTCTCTGGTTCGTCATAGTTGGCCAGGGCCTGTTCCATGCTTTCTTCGCGGATAATATGCAAGCAGGGAGCGGGGGCGCGGTTGGTGTAATTGGCGGCGTCGTCCTCATCGGCATCGGCGAACACATACTCGGGGTGAAAGTGGGCGAGTTGATAGGTGCCTTCAAAGCCCTGGGCGACTAACAGCGCATTGGCTAAATCGATCAAATCTAAGAACTGGTCGAAGTCGCTAAAGCCCTGGGTAAAGCATACCAAGGTGGTTTCAATTTCCGGGTGATTATCCAGCTCTCGGCATTGTTCTAAGGTGTCGAGCACCGCCTCTTCGAGCTCTGTGGCCTCGCTTAGATAATAGCGAATGGCGTTGTTTTCCACTTCCTGGCGGGCAAAGGGGCAGAAGTTGTATTTGACTATGACCGAGCTCACCCATTGGCGCATGGCCGCTTCACATTTATGCATTAATTTGCTCCTCGATTAGCGCCAGGGTTTTATTAATAGCGCCCTGATTTTGCTGTACCACTTTAAGGCCACAGGCACCCAATGTCGGCACGTTTTTGCGGCTCGCTAAACAGGCTGTTTAGGGTCTCGACCAGGTTGTGCTCATCAACCCAGAGGGCGCCGCCTTGCTCTATCAAGGCCGGATACACATGGTCAAAGTTAAAGGTATGTTGGCCGCTAAGCACAGGTATGCCGTGGGCACAGGCCTCGAGCGGATTATGGCCACCGCGCTCAATCAGGCTGCCGCCAATAAAGGCGACATCGGCGGCGCCGTAGAGCATGCCGAGCTCACCTAGGGTGTCGGCCAGCAGTACGGCCTCACCTTGATGTTCATCCTGACTGCGACGGGAAAAGCTTATGCCTTGAGCACTGAGTTGCTCGGCGACCTTGTCGAATTGCTCCGGATGACGCGGGGCGATAATCAGTAAGGCATCGGGGTAACTTTTTCTCACTTGCTCATGGGCAAAAAGTAACAACTCCGGCTCGCCCGGGTGCGTAGAGCCCGCTATCCAGATTGGCGCTTGTCCCAAGCTGGCCTTAAGTTGCTTGGCCTGCTCTGCTTGTTGTTCGCTGACGCCGATATCGAACTTGATTGAACCGGTAGTCTCAAGCTTATCTTTATCCAAACCTAGGTTGATAAAGCGTTCGCCATCGGCCTGATGGTGGCAGGCAAGCCTGTCTATATCGCTCAAAATACTGCGCGTGAGCGGGGCAACCCGGGCATAGCCCTTGGCCGATTTGGCCGAGAGTCGGGCGTTGATAATCAGGGTGTTGAGTCCGTTTCGTTTTGCCTGATGCAACATATTTGGCCACAGCTCGGTTTCAATCACTGCCAGCAGGCGCGCCCCGGAGCGGCGAATAAAGCGGCGCTGAGACAGGGGTAAATCAAAGGGCAGGTAACAGACCTGCACCCGAGCGGCGGCAATGTCCTTGGCCAGTAACTGGTTTATTTGCTCGCGTCCGGTGGGGGTGTTGGTGGTCAGCACCAAGCGGTATTGATGTTTGTCGGCGAGCAACGCCTTGATTAATGGTAATGTGGCCAGTACTTCGCCCACCGAGGCGCAATGCAAGATGATGTCGCCGCTGGCCTTGGTAAAGCCAAAGCGTTCGCTAAAGTCTTGCCTGTAGCCCGGGTTTTTACGCCCGCGTAATACATACAGATAAAAGCAGGCCAAGGGCATAAGAATTAGCAGGATAAGGGAATATAAAAAGCGCGCAAACAAAAGAATAACTGGCCTGAAATTGCAAAGCCTTAGTGTAACCCGAGTTCTCCCCAGTGCCAAAACTTTACAATTTAACAGCTGAGTAATGGCCATGAATTTGATAGTATTTTCGCCATTATTTTAAGGCGCTAGGAAATCGCATGAAAGGACATAAGTTCGCCACCTCTGTGGCTGCTGCAGCTTTGCTATTGGCATTCAGTGGTGCGGCCGCGGCCAAACCTACGGCATATTTGCCAATCGGCTACGACGTAAATTTAGAGCAGCAATTGGATCGCATGTTTGTGCAAACCACAGGCACGCCCATGAGTAAGCCGTATCGCTTTAGCGATATAGATAAGGCCTTAGCCCAGCTAAAAGAGCAAAACCCGGCTCTATTTAGTTCCATCAATGCCAAGCTTATCCGTTATCGCGGCGAAGACAATATCACCCGTGCCGGTGTGACCTTGCGTTACGAGCACGACCAGACCACGCCTTTGGCCAATCAAAGGGGTTTAACCACGGACGAGTGGGGCCAGGTGATGTTCGAGGGCATTTGGCGCCCGAACGACTTGATGTTGATGCAAGTGGGCCTAGAGTTCCGCGCCGAAGCCGGCGACCTGGTGCCTTATAACACCTTTGTGGCTATTGCCGGTGAAGATCTGCAGCTTAATATTGGTTACAAGGAGCATTGGTTCTCACCATTTAAAACCAGTGCCCAGATGATCTCGACCAATGCCAAGGCCTCGCCTTCGATTTCCTTGGGCATGGTAGCGCCGGCACATAACTGGTGGAATTTTGATTTTGAGCTCTTTTACACTGAGCTGGAAGAGGTTAAAGAGGGTATCCGCTATCAGGGCGAGTGGCACGATGGTAAACCGCGTGTTGCCGGTACCCACATCAGTCTTGAGCCGCTAAGCGGTTGGAAACTGGGTTTTAACCGTATTATGCAATTCGGTGGTGGCCCTCGTGAGGTGGACTTTGGCGATGTGCTTGATGCCTTCTTCGACCCCGCCGGCAGCGATAACAGCTACAGCGAAGAAGAAAGAGAAACTGAGCTGGGCGACCAATTGGCCTCGGTAACCTCGACCTTCTATTTCGATTGGGGCATGCCCACGGAAATCTATTTTGAGTACGGCGGTGAAGACACGCAAGGCGGCAGTAACTTTAGCCTGGGCAATCAGGTCACCTCCTTTGGTGCCTACCTGCCTCAGTTAACCTCGGATGTGGCCCTGCGTTACGAATACAACAAGTGGAAAACATCTTGGTATACCAATGGCTTGTATAAGTTTGGTAACACCAACGATGGCTTCGTGTTCGGTCATTATGCCGGCGACAGACGTATCTTTGGTGATGGTGTTCCTGCCGAAGTGCATGCCCTGGTGCTGGATTATCAGCAGGATATGGACTCTTTGTGGCAGCTTAAGCTGACCCTGCAGGATAATGATTCTGCCCAGTACAGCGGTGCTCAGGAGCTGCAGTTACTCAATAGCAGCATGATTGATGGGTATCGAGTGGAAACTCAGGTGACCTATGGCAACGACGTGTTTGACGAGAGCTACGGTCACGCCTCTGTCTCCCTGTACTGGTAAAAAACAGTACAGATAAGCAGACCTTAGGCCTTGGCGAGTAGCGCCAGGGCCTTATCGGTTACGGTTTGCGCGCTGATGCTGTCGACGCGCTTACCGCCCACCAAAATTTCTCCCGGCCCTAAGGGGCGCCATTGGTGTGCTTTGGCACGGATCAACGCCAGCGCCGGCACGTTTAAGCTGGCGGCCAGGTGCATGATCGCCGTTTCCACACTGATCACCAGACGAGCGCGGCTGATCATCGCCGGCAATTCATAAAAATGCTGTTTAGCGCTAAAGGTACTGATGTCGATGCCTTTAAGTTGCTCGTTGTCTTGCACTTCTTGCTGCAACTGCGCCAATTGCTCATTGGGGGCGTTTATCACAAAGCGCAATGTCGGCTGTTTTTGGTGCAAGTTGGTTATGCATTCAAACACTTGGGCCAATTGCCAATCGCGCTTTTCAGTGGTCGACAGATGATTGATAAACACGAAATTATTTAGCTCATCGCTTTGTTGCAACGCATCCAGATAAGGCTTGGGCACCTGCAGGTGTTGAAATGCCTGGTTTGGGGCGTCCATGGCAACTAGGGCGTGAAAGTGATGGCGGTAAAAATCGCTAATATGATCGAAACGGGTGCTTTTTCTGACCTTGATACCGGCATCGAGAGCAGCAATGGTCTCTTTGTGTTGCCAGCGTTGCAGGGCGCTCAGGGCGTAGGCGCCAACGGCACAGCGGTCACCGGCAATCAGGCGGGCATAATGGCAGAAACGTTCGCTGCGTGTGGTGGCAATAAAAAACACCAGATCATAATTGCGCTGCTGTGCATCTTGTATTTGCTGTTGACGCTGCTGCTCTGAGTCTGGATTGGGGTAGATATGGCCGATATGGGACTCGCTCTCTAACCATTGGCCAAGAATTTGATTGCGCCCGCCATGCCAGCTTTTTTGTTGCTCGCGGCAGTCATCAAACCAAATATCAATTTCTAAATGCGGATAGGTGGCGGCCAGCTGTTGTAAAAACACCCCTTGATAGACGTAATCACCCAGTGCCAAATGGCTCATATAGAGTATGCGCTTGGCATTTTTTAATTGGGTTGCGCCGATTAAGGGATTACTTCCGTGCTTAGTCACCTAATATTGCCTGATTTAGTTTAATGCCGGCTAATAATAACAAAGCCTAGGTGGCAATGGCAGTGCCCAATTGTGGCATTTAAGTTAACAGTTAAGCTTTATTAACTAAATTCCGCGTGTAGGCTCTGCCGAGTATGCTTGTCTATTACAGGCTGCAGCCGCCAATCTCAGACAAAAACGTGCAATTCTAAATACTCTTTGGAATAATGCCGTTAAAACTCATGAATGAGGATCGAAAATGGTCAATACCGACACCCTAGCGGCTACCTACCTGGATAGCCTTGCCCGCCATCGCGCACTTTTTGATGTTATGGATACCTATCAACAGCAAGCAACCGAATTACTGGCAGCCTGTCATCAGGCATTGCAAGCCGGTGGTAAGGTGGTTTGGTTTGGTAATGGTGGCAGCGCCGCCGATGCCCAGCATCTGGCCGCTGAATTTGTGGTGCGCTATAAAAAAGAGCGCGGCCCCTTGGCGTCGATAGCCCTGACCACGGATACCTCGATCCTCACCGCTCACTCTAACGACTATCATTTCGATACCGTTTTTGAACGTCAGGTGCAGGCTCTGTGTAAGCCGGAAGACCTGGTGATCGGCCTGACGACTTCGGGCACCAGTGCCAATATCAATCTGGCACTCAAAGCCGCCAATGAAATCGGTGCTTATACCGTGGCTTTAACCGGTCGTGACGGTGGTGAGGTAAAAAACATCGCCAAGCTGCCCATCATCATAGCCAACGATGAAACCGCCCGCATTCAAGAGGCGCATATGTTTATCGGCCACTGGCTGTGTGAAGCGCTTGATTTGCTGGTAGCGGAGTAAGCATGGATCTGGGATTACTTAAAAATCTAAATAAAGCCAAGGTGTTGGTGGTTGGCGATGTCATGCTTGACCGCTACTGGCACGGTGACTCCGGACGCATCTCACCTGAGGCGCCGGTACCTGTTGTTAAGATAAACCGCCTTGAAGACAAGGCCGGTGGTGCAGCCAACGTCGCCAAAAACATTGCCCGGCTTGATGGCCAGGTGGCCTTACTGGGTCTGATCGGTGATGACGAAAGCGGACAAACCCTGCAGCGCATTTTGGCTCAGGAACATATCGACTCGCAGTTGGTGCAGGTAGTGGAGCTGCCGACCATAGCGAAAATGCGGGTGATCAGCCGTCATCAGCAGGTGGTGCGTCTGGATCAGGAAGAGCAATTCAATAAAGAACATTCACAATTGTTGCTACAGCGTCTTGAGCGCGTAGTGGACGACTACGACTTTGTACTTTTCTCCGACTACAACAAGGGTTCACTGACCCTGATTGAGGCCATGATCCGCGTTGCTAAGGATGCCGGCAAAACCGTGTTGGTTGACCCTAAATCGCCACAGCTAAGCCTGTATCGTGGTGCCGATTATATCACTCCGAACCTCAATGAATTTAGGCTAGCCGGCGGTGACAGCAGCGATGAGCAGGCATTGACCGCCAGTGCCCGTGCACTTATTCGCGAGGCCGGCATAGGTGCCATGTTGTTGACCCGCTCCGAGCAGGGCATGTCGCTGATCAGCGCCACCGAAAAGCACGACTTTGCCGCCCAGGTGCGTGAGGTCAGTGATGTTACCGGTGCCGGTGATACTGTGATCGCTACCCTGACCGTGATGCTAGGTGCCGGCATGGCCCCAGCGGATGCGGTGGAGCTGGCTAATATTGCCGCCGGTATTGCGGTAAGCAAACTCGGTGCCGCTACCGTTTCGCCGGAAGAGCTCAGCCGTAAGCTGGGACAATACCTGCGCGAAAACGGCGAGCATTATCAGGCGCCCTTTGAGTCCGTGTTGCAGCATATTGAATTTGCCAAGCAAAATGGTGAGAAAATCGTTTTCACTAACGGTTGTTTCGATATTCTTCATGCTGGCCATGTGCGTTATCTGGCCCAGGCCAAGGCCATGGGCGACCGCTTGGTAGTCGGGTTAAATACCGATGATTCCATTGCCCGCTTAAAGGGCCCGGAGCGTCCTATCAATCCGCTTGAAGAGCGTGCCATGGTGCTGAGTGCGTTAGCCTCGGTGGACTGGGTGATCCCCTTCGGAAAAGTGGAAGAAAATGATACCCCGGCCAAACTGATTGAGCAGGTGAGCCCGGATATTCTCGTTAAAGGCGGGGATTACAAGGTGGAAGAGATCGCCGGTGCCGAGCATGTACTGCGTCACGGCGGTCAGGTTGAGGTGCTGGAGTTTCTAAACGGCTGCTCAACGTCCAACGTGATCAGCAAAATCCGCACTTAATTCGTGTTTATCCTATCAGCAGGCCCTATCAGTAGGTAAGTGCTTGCTGATAGGCAGCCATTAAACACAGCCAGTCTTTTTCCTGCCAGTGAAAGGTGCTTTGTCGACCGGCTTCCTTGGCAAAACTGCGCGCTAATCTGGCCATATTCTGCTGCTGCCATGGTTCATCTGGCTGGCGTACCTCCCCCCTATCAAAATCAATGACATACACATTATCTTCGCCATCAAAGAGAATATTATTGATATTCAAATCGGCGTGATAGACCCCGGCGTTATGGAAGCGAGCCAAGGTTTGGCCTGTGCGCTCTAAGGTGTGCTCGTTTAAGGAGCCGGCCTGCAGGCGCTCACACAGACTTTGTGCCCCTTCTAAGGCGCGGGTAATGATGTCGCCGCGGTAAATCAGACCGGAGCGCTTAACCAGGGCGGCAATGGGCTCAACCACGGGCAGGCCCTGCTGATACAGGTCGCACATCAGGTCAAATTCGCGGTACACCCGGGTGTTCTTTATGCCGGTATAGAGGTACTGATCCTGCAAAACCTTGCCTATCAGACCACCGCGCCAATAATGGCGGAGCACGGCGCGTAAATCGCCCTCGGCAAAAAAGTAGGCGGTGGCACGTCCGGTTTTTTGTGCGTACACCTTATCCTCGGCCAACCAGTGTTCAGGAGAAAACCATAGTTCGGTGATCTCGCCAACATTGGCATTTGCGGTAAACAGGGTTTTGTTCGGGGCTAGGGGAGTCAGTTGCATAATAAACACATTGGCTGCAGGTGCTTGCCAGTGTAGCTTTTTTTGCCGCAACGATAAACTCACTATTGAACTTGCAATGCGCTGGCGTTGCTTTAACATTTGCTCAGACTTTTGCTTTAGGACGCTCGTTTTGCAACTCAATTCCGTGCAATCTATCTGTATTCTTCGTTTATCTGCCATCGGTGATGTTTGTCACGCGGTGGCCGCCGTACAAGCCATTCAACGGGTGCATCCCGAAGCCAAAATCACCTGGGTGATAGGTAAGGTCGAGGCTATGTTGCTCGATGGGTTGCCCGGCGTTGAATTTGTGGTGTTCGATAAAAAACAGGGGCGCCAAGCCTTTAAAACCCTGCGGGAGCAGCTTAACGGGCGAGAATTCGATGTGTTGCTAAATATGCAGGTGGCCTTTCGCGCCGGATTGGCGAGCCGCTGTATTCGCGCCAAGGTCAAAATCGGCTTCGATAAGGCGCGCTCAAAAGAATTGCATAGCTGGTTTATCAACCGTCGTATTGCCGCCAAAGAGCAGCCCCATGTATTAGAAGGCTTTATGCAGTTTGCCGAGCAACTGGGCGTCACCGACTTTACCCCTCATTGGCAAATGCCGCTCAGCGACACCGACAAGCAAAACGCCATGAAGCTGGTGGGCGACGATGGTGAACCCCTGCTGGTGATAAGCCCAGCAGCGAGTAAGGCCGAGCGCAACTGGTTGCCGGAGCGTTATGCCGCGGTGGCCGAGCATGCTATGGCACAGGGATTCCGTGTCGCCATTAGCGGCGGGCCCACGGCCATGGAGCAGCAGCTTGCCGAGCAGATCATTGCCCATTGTCAGCAGCCGGTGCTCAACCTGGTGGGTAAAACCAGCCTAAAAGAATTAACCTGTGTGTTGGGTTTGGCGACCCTGGTGTTGGCGCCGGATACCGGCCCGGCACATATGGCCGTGACTCAGGGCACGCCGGTGATAGGTCTGTATGCCCATTCCAACCCCAAACGCACCGGACCCTATTTGTATCAGGATTATGTGGTTGAGGTGTACAACCAGGCGGTGCAAGAGCAATACGGTAAGCCGGCCAGTGAGCTGCCCTGGGGCGTACGCGCCAAGGGTGAGCTGATGGACCGCATTGCCGTGGATGATGTGATTGCCATGTTCGATAAGTTAGTACGAGAGCACCGACTATGAGTAATAAAGCGGTATTTTTAGATAGGGATGGGGTGATCAATGTCGATCATGCCTATGTCCATAAGGCCGAAGACTTTGAATTTATCGATGGCGTGTTTGGCGCCTGTCTCGCATTTCAGAATATGGGCTATCGTTTAATCGTGGTCACCAATCAGTCGGGCATTGGTCGGGGTTATTACAGCGAGGCACAATTTGCCGAGCTAAGCGAGTGGATGACGGCGCAATTCGCCGCGCACGGCGTACAGCTGGATGCCATTTATTATTGCCCCCATCACCCCACTAAAGGTCAGGGTGAGTATGGCGTTGACTGCGACTGTCGTAAACCCGAGCCCGGCATGTTGCAACAGGGCATAGAAGCGTTTGATTTAGACCCAAGCCAATGCATCATGGTTGGTGATAAACATGGTGATATGCTGGCGGCCAAAAGCTGCGGCATAGGCACTAAGATACTGGTGCGCAGCGGTCAGGATTTTGCCGATCAGGCGTTGGCTGATGCCGACCTGGTCTGTGATTCCCTTGCCGAAGTACCTGCCCTGGTGAAGGCTTAAGCGCAAGCTAAAAAAGATGCAAGTGTAGCTAGGGTCTGTTTATCTTTGCGGTTTAGTTTATGTTCAATCTAAAAGCATTCTGATGAATATCATTACTGAGTTATGTGGTTAAATTCATCCATGAAGCTTGGTTACATCGCGCATCCATGCGCTCACCTTGCTAAGCTGCGAAGCATTGCTTCGGTCTTGCTCGCCTATGCTCACGGGGTGCATCTTTATCTGCATTCGATGAACGACAAACGATGCAATTGTGCCGCGAACCTTTTACAATACCCGCAAATATTTATTAACCGCTGAACCGACCTAGCCAAGGGAGTCGGTTCAAGTATTGGAGAAATTTATGAGAGCTTCTGCGTTTTATAGCCAGCTGCAAGCACAAATTGAGCAAGTGAAAGCCGATGGTCTGTACAAAAGTGAGCGTATTATCACCTCACAACAGCAAGCCGAAATTCAAGTAGCCAGTGGCGACAAGGTTATTAACTTCTGTGCCAACAACTACTTGGGTTTAGCTAACCACCCAGAACTAATTAAGGCTGCGCAGCAAGGTTTAAGCGATCACGGCTTTGGTGTGGCTTCTGTGCGCTTTATCTGTGGTACGCAGGACATTCATAAAACTCTTGAAGCGAAAATCAGCGAGTTTTTACAAACCGAAGACACGATTTTGTACTCTTCGTGTTTTGACGCCAATGCCGGCCTATTCGAAACCATTCTTGGTGCCGACGACGCTATTATCTCGGATTCATTAAACCACGCTTCTATCATCGACGGTGTGCGTCTGTGTAAAGCCAAGCGTTTCCGTTATGCCAATAACGATATGGCGGATCTCGAGCAACAATTGATCGCTGCCGACGAAGCGGGTGCCAAAACCAAGCTGATCGCCACCGATGGCGTGTTCTCAATGGACGGCGTGATCTGTAATCTTAAAGCCGTTTGTGACCTGGCCGACAAATACGATGCCCTGGTGATGGTGGATGACTCACACGCCGTTGGTTTTGTGGGTGAAAATGGCCGTGGTACGCCGGAATACTGTGGCGTAATGGACCGTGTTGATATTATCACGGGTACCCTGGGTAAGGCCCTGGGCGGCGCTTCGGGCGGCTATACTTCGGGTAAGAAAGAAATTGTTGAGTGGTTGCGTCAGCGTTCGCGTCCATACTTGTTCTCAAACTCTTTGGCTCCGTCAATTGTGACCGCGTCAATCAAGGTATTAGACATGCTGGCCGACGGCAAAGAGCTGCGCGATACCTTGTGGTCAAACGCCGCTTACTTCCGTGAGCAAATGGAAGCCGCCGGCTTTACCTGTGCCGGTAAAGACCACGCCATTATTCCTGTGATGCTGGGCGATGCCAAGCTAGCCGGCGCCATGGCGGATAAACTATTGGCCGAAGGCATTTATGTCACTGGCTTCTCTTTCCCTGTGGTACCTAAAGGTCAGGCGCGTATTCGTACGCAAATCTCCGCTGCTCACACCAAAGAGCAGCTGGACAAAGCGATTGCGGCCTTTACCCGTATCGGTAAAGAGTTGGGCGTTATTTAAGGAGCGCGTTGATGAAAGCATTATCAAAACTTAAGGCAGAAAAAGGCATCTGGATGACGGATGCTCCTAAGCCGGAAGTAGGTCATAATGATCTACTGATCAAAATTCGTAAAACCGCCATCTGTGGTACCGATGTTCATATCTACAACTGGGATGAGTGGGCGCAAAATACCATTCCTGTTCCCATGGTTGTGGGCCATGAATATGTGGGCGAAGTAGTGGACATGGGCCAGGAAGTACGCGGTTTCAATATTGGCGACCGTGTATCTGGTGAAGGCCATATTACCTGTGGCCACTGCCGTAACTGTCGCGCCGGTCGTGTACACCTGTGCCGCAACACTATAGGTGTGGGCGTAAACCGTGAAGGCAGCTTCGCTGAATATCTGGTTATTCCTGCATTCAATGCGTTTAAAATTCCAGACAATATCTCAGATGAGCTGGCGTCTATCTTCGACCCGTTCGGTAATGCGGTGCACACGGCGCTGTCATTCGACCTGGTTGGTGAAGACGTGCTGATCACAGGTGCTGGCCCTATCGGTATTATGGCCGCTGCGGTTGCTAAGCACGTGGGTGCCCGCAATGTAGTTATTACCGATATCAATGAATATCGTCTTGATCTGGCTAAAAAAATGGGTGCTACCCGCACAGTTAACGTAAGCCAGGAAAAGCTTGAAGACGTGATGAAAGAGCTGGGCATGACCGAAGGCTTCGACGTGGGCCTGGAAATGTCGGGTGTGCCTGTGGCATTCAACTCCATGCTTAATAACATGAACCATGGCGGTAAAATTGCCATGCTGGGTATTCCACCTTCGGATATGGCCGTTGATTGGAACCAGGTTATTTTCAAGGGCTTGATCATCAAGGGTATTTACGGTCGAGAAATGTTCGAAACCTGGTACAAGATGGCCAGCCTGATCCAATCGGGTCTGGATATCTCACCCATTATCACCCATGAGTTTAGTATCGATGACTTCCAGGAAGGCTTTGATACCATGCTTGGCGGCCAGTCTGGTAAAGTCATCCTAGACTGGGCATAATGCACAGAAATAAGGCGGCTTAGGCCGCCTTTTGTTTTAGAAGAGTATTTATAGCACTATGGCGTATAAACATATTTCAGTGGCGCAGACCCAAGCCCTGTTAAATGATGAAAATGTGGTGATTGCGGATATTCGCGATCCTAACTCGTTCGCGGCCGGACATATTCCTAAGGCCGAACACCTAAGCAATAGTAATATTGGGGAGTTTATGCTCCACAAAGAGTATGACCAGCCCATTATTGTTGTTTGCTATCACGGTATTAGCTCACAAGGTGCGGCTGGTTATCTGGCCGAGCAGGGCTTTGATGATGTATACACTATGGACGGCGGTTTCTCGGCCTGGGCTACTCAATTCCCGGAACTGGTTGAAAAATGATTGAACTAGGCAGCACCAATAATGTGCGCGCGGCACAAGGCTTTGTCGATTATATCGGCACTAAGGGCTTTGTGGGTGCACTACGACAAGGCGAGCAGGGCCATGTGATCATTGGCGTTGCCCCAGAGCATTTCCATCAGGTTCAGCCGTTATGGCAAGAATTTCAGGCACAGCCAGAGCATCCCCGTTATGCGGATGCGGCCTGGCAAAGTGGCCGTACCGACTCGGGCCTGGTTTATGGCGGCACTAAGCTGAACCTGCTACAGCGTTTTAACCAGTTAAGCCTGCTGGTTAAAGGCGTGAGTATTCTTAGCATACTCATCTATGCCTTATTTTTGTTGGGTCAGTTTACCGAGATTTTCCCGCTGCTGCAGTTTAACCCGGTGCAGCCCTTGTCCTGGTTGACGCCCTCTATCGTCCACTTTTCCGCGCTTCACATTATTTTCAATGTGTTATGGTGGCTGACTTTGGGGCCCGCTATTGAGCGACAAACCTCAAAACTGACGCTGGTAAGTGTGTTTATTCTTGGCTCCTTGGTGAGCAGCTGGGCGCAGTATTTAATGGTGGGGCCTAATTTTGGCGGCCTCTCCGGTGTGGTGTATGCCCAGGTCGGCTTTTGCTGGATTTACCCCTTGTTGGCGAAGACCAAGCCGATGATGACCAAGGGTATGATAGGCTTTTTATTGCTGTGGCTGGCCTTTGGTTTTACCGATACCTTCTTTATGCCCATGGCCAATTGGGCGCACTTGGGAGGCCTGCTTAGCGGCATGCTGATAGCTGTGTTTATGGCATTCAGTGGTAATAGTAAAAAAGCGACCTAGGTCGCTTTTTTACTTGTTGGAGCAGAACCTTAACGCACTCTAAGCATTTTTTAGGCTCTCTTAGTACCCGCCAATGTGAATAATTAATCCTGCTAAAACACCTTGTTAATTGTAAAATGCATAAGGCGCGCTCGCTATAATTAACTCCTCTAGCGCTACCTTAGGTGCTCGTAGTTTTGCGGACAAGCAAAATGTAACAGCACAGAGGCAAACACATCTCTTTAGCCCTTGCCTCAGCGGTGGTATGATCCTGCGGTGTTTTTTTGATTTATTCGAGTGGTCCTTTGCCTACTTATCCCCTTTCGCTGCAGGCGCAATGGCAAGATGTTGAGCGCGTCTCCTTATCGGCGCAATTGCTTGACTGGTTGGTTGAGCCAAATTCACTTACCCGGCGGCTGAAATCATTTTCCGAGCAGTTTGCCGTTGAGGTGCTGAGCGAGCGTCTTGTGGATGCTGCTGCTTACCAAGGCGATATATTTACCTGCGATACCCAGCAGGTGCGTGTGCGTGAAGTTATCTTGTTTTGTGATAATCGCCCTATGGTGTATGCCCAAAGCTGGATCCCCTGCTATGAGCACGCAGAGCAGGGTGTGGATCTGACTCATCTGGGCGCTACGCCCTTGGGTGAGGTGATTTTTCAGGACCCTCAATTGTCCCGTCAACAATTACAGGTCGCTGACTTTAGCGCTAATGCCGATCTTCTGGCGCTGACCCAATCCTTTAATTTGCCAAACCAGCCGTTATGGGGGCGTCGCAGCCGCTTTAACCTAACCGGGCAGCAGATTATGGTGTGTGAGGTATTTTTACCTGGAGCTTATGCCTACCTATGAAGTTAGCAGCATTGCAGTGGGCGCACTGGCCTTACTATAAGCAGCTTATGCGCACCGACAAACCCATAGGCACCTTGTTGTTGCTATGGCCAACGCTCTGGGCTTTGTGGTTGGCAGCCGGTGATGCGACCTGGCCGGCCATTGAGCTGATAGTGATTTTTTCCGCCGGAGTGTTTGTGATGCGCAGCGCCGGCTGTGTGATCAATGACTTTGCCGATCGCAAGGTAGACGGCGCCGTAGCACGTACGCAGGCTCGACCACTGGCCGCAGGCAAGGTCAGTGCTGGTGAGGCGCTAAGTTTATTCGTCTTGCTTATCCTGCTGGCTTTTGTCTTGGTTTTATTGCTCAATTGGCAGACCCTAGTCCTGTCTTTTGCAGCCTTGGCTCTGGCAGCCTGCTATCCCTTTATGAAGCGCTATACCCATTTGCCTCAGGTGGTGTTGGGCGCGGCCTTTAGCTGGGCGATTCCTATGGCCTATATGGCAACGATGGAAACCGTGCCTATGCAGGCCTGGCTGTTGTTTATTGCCAATCTAGTATGGACAGTTGCCTACGATACCCTGTACGCCATGGTGGATAGGGACGATGATGTAAAAATTGGCATTAAGTCCACGGCGGTTCTTTTTGGCCGCTTTGATTTAGCCATGGTGGCGCTTCTTAATACCCTGTTTATGGCCATACTTGTGTATATAGGTAGCTCGGCCGAGTTGACTTGGCCTTATTGGCTTGGGCTTTTGGTTGCGGCGTTACTGTTAATGCGTCAGCTGTATTTAAGTCGCCAACGTGACCGCGATGCCTGCTTTGCAGCGTTTTTAAATAATCATTATGTGGGCATGGCCATCTTTATCGGCCTGGTGGCGAGTTTGTACTAGCCATGCGCCCTATGATGGGCGCATCTCGTGCTATTTGTTGCTTAGCGCGGCGGGTCGATCACCCCGGCAATGGAGTTATTTTTCCTAAACCAGCCAGCGATGGAAAAGCGTGGTTGTTGCGCTGGCAAAACCTCATGCATAAAGCGTTCGCTTTCAAATACTACCAAGGTGCCGGCTTTAGGAGCCACTCGCTCCGCTATTTCCTTGGAGCGGGGTTTATAAATCACCAGCTCGCCGCCCTGAGCTGGGGTATTCAGATAGAAAACCGTAGTTAACACCCGGTTTGAACGTCCCTTAAAAGCATCATAGTGTTTTTTATAGAAATCCCCAGCTTGGTAATAGGCAAAGTGACATTCATAGTCGAATAAACCTAAATAGAAGTGCCTGTTTACGGTTAAACGCAACGCCTCCATGACAGCCAAATAATCGCGTTCTGCAGCGCAGCTGCCGCTAAACCACAAGGTCTTGTCCTTTCTCACCTCAGAATTTAGTTGCTGCTCGTCCTGGCGGCCTATAGCGGCTGGAGAAAATGCTGACAGCTGGGCTTGTGCGGTTGCGTAAAGTTGTGCGGTGAGATCTGGGCACAGGGCTTGCTCAATAATGGCGTAGCCTTGCTGATGGACATCATCAAGGACACGTTCAAACAACAATTCTGTATTCACATGTGGGACAGGGTAATTAATGGTGGCTAAGTATACCGCTGAAAAAGAAAAGCAGTGAGAACTTTATCAACGGTATTACTTTTAAGCTTCTAACCCCAGCGCATTGGCCGTTTGTGTAATGACTGTCAGCAGCTCATCAAGATGGCTATGGGGCTGCGATGCCTGCTGGGTTTTGACCACAAAGCGAGCCGCAGTGGAGTTGCTGTTGGAGCGAAGTTGTATCAGTTCTGGGTGAGCGCTTAGGGTCTTTGCATGCTCAATGGCGGCAATAGCTATGTTGCGGTTGTTGTTTACGCAGCTAATGATTTCGCTCAGGCTACCAAGACGAATATCATCGCCCTTGTTCAGCAGCTGTGCCGCTTCGGCTATCATGCTTTGCACATGCAGGCTCTGTGAAAAACAACCGAACAATGGATAGGGAGCCAGGTCGTCCAGAGTAATACATTCCTGGTTGGCCAGAGGGTGATCCTGACGGGCAAAGAGCAGCAGTTGATCGGGCAGGTGGAGATCTATGGTGTTGTTGTCTTGATCTTCTTCGCTGACATAAATATCTATTTCGCCGCGCTTGAGCATGGAGTAAAGCGCATCGCTTTCTTGCAGCTGCATCTCAATTTTGATCTCTGGATGCCTGGCCATAAATTGACCGCAGGAAACGGGCACTATGGTGCTGGCGGAGTTGGTGTAACCTACCACTAAGAGGTTATCGCGTTTGCCCTGGCTATGATCTAAGCGTTGAATTACTTGACTGTATTCGTCCAAAGTGCGTCTGCAAAAATGCAGGAACACTTCCCCTTGCTCGGTCAATATTACCGAACGGGTAGAACGTTTAACCAGTTGATGGCCCACTTCTTGTTCGAGTGTTTGAATACTGCGGGTTAATGCTGAAGTACTGATGTTGGTTTGTTCTGCGGCCTGACGAAAATGGCGTAACGAGCCGAGTGCTAAAAACTGCTTTAATTGTTCAAATCTCACTTTTAAATCCCTTAAAGTAAGTATATTAGGTCTTTGCTTTGTAGCCGAATCCAATATTAGTACATTGTACCCCAAATAAATAGGGGGGCCGCTAAAAAGTCGTTTTTTCGCTTGTATTAGAAACCTGAATAAGCGCTCCTAAAAATATAATTTTATACTCTGTTTTGGCCTATATTTACCTGATGTTGTACGCCTTTTCTGCTGGCTAAAGTAATGACTGGTTTTAATGATAAAGGATTATTTTTTTTGTCCTATAGATTCGAGCTCAATGGCAATGGCATCACAGGAAATATGTATTTCATACAAGGAAGTTAGCAGGGAAATCATCAAGGCTACTAAACTGATACCAAATAAAATAGTGCCGACCAAATTAACCTGTACAAATAGCGCAAACATTGCCAAAGTACATAATAAAAAAGAAACAACACCCCACACCTGCATGGTACGGATAAGGCGAATTCGCTTCTTTAAATTATCGATTTGCTGAACCACAAAAGGGCGGATGTTTTCACCCTCACGAGCATTAAGTTCACGGATCAATTGAGCCAGCACTAAAAAGCGGTTTGTGTAAGCTAAAAGTAGTAGGGAAATAGCAGGAAAAAGTAGTGCTGGCGTGGTTAATGTCATCTTTTTTCCATTATTGGAGTTTATAATAGTGGAATGTTAACTATAGGCTAGACTTTTTTACAAATAACAGGCTTAATATTAACAATTTTGCTGTCGGTCTTAGAAACTAAGGCATTAGACAAGTTTAATCAAGCATATATATGCGAATAGATGTTCGGTTTAAGTGATAAAAACAATACCTGCATCTAGTTAAGGGGGAAACATGGCTATCAACAATGGTAAGCCTCAACAAAAAGAGGCGCCAGATAAATTGGCACAGGAGTTCACACTGCGCTGTGCAGATTTATTTAACGTTGAGCCGGAGCAATTAAATAACGCCCTGGCTGACTCATCAGACAATCAACCACTGCACCAATTCGCCGCACAACTAAGTCAACAGCTGAGTATAGCTTTGGTTGCCGCGCAACTGGGTAATAACACCGATGCCGGTGATGCCGAACAACTCGAAGAAGCACGCGGTGAGCTTGCTGCTTTAAAAGAGCGTTATGCAACGCAGAATCGTCAATTACTAGAAGCGCAACAAGAAAACGCTCAGTATGCCGATGAGCATGTGCAGCTAAAACAAAAACAACATGAGCTGGCGGCGCTTAAGCATAAATTAACCGAGCTCGAAAGCGATAACTATAATTCTCAAGGTGAGCGTGAAGAGTTACTTAACGCGGTAGCCACCTTAAGAGAGCAAAAAGCAGCTTTTGAAAAAGATAATCAAACATTAAAACAAGCGTTAGAAAGCCAGCGCCAAAGCAATATCGCTTGGCAAGAAAAGCTCAAGGAAATGGCCGAGCAACAACAGGGCAGTGAGGAAGCGGCACAGCAGCTTATTGAATTGCAAAAAGAAAACGAAGCCATTTCAGAACAGCTTGCTCATTACGAACAACTGGTTAGCCGTCAAAACCAACAGCTTTCGGATTTATCGGAGCAGTTGAATGAATCAACCGAAGAAGGTGAAAACCAGCAGGTGATGGTGCAGCGCTTAAAGAACCTGGGCGAAGAGCTACGCAATGAGCTTAATGCCGAACAGGAGCAATTGGCTGAGCAAAGAGCGGCTAATGAGCAGCTGACTCAGCAGCTGGCCGAGTTCCAAGCGCAGCAGCAAGAATCTGAGCAGCAATATGAGCAAGCACAGCAAGAAATTGCCAGCCTTAGTGAGCAGCTAGCCGCCATCGAAGATTTACAGCAGCAACTGCAAGAGCAAGAGCAGCTACATGAGCAAGCGCTCAAAGAGCAAGCTAAGCAACAGCACAGCTTACTGAAACAGGAGCAAGAGCAGTGGCAGCAACAGCATGCCGAACTGCAGCAGCGCTTAGCCGAGCTTGAAGAGCAAAATCAGGCACTTGATGAAGAGAGAAACGCCATTAGTGCTGAGCTCGAACAGATGCAAGATCGCAGTGCTCAGGAAAACCAGGAAATTGAGCAGCTAAAAATTCAGGTAGAAAACCTGGGCTCGCGCCATCGCGATGAGCAACAGCGCAATGAAAGCCTGCGTTCACGTATCGACAATGACTCGAAGCAAGCGCGTCAGGCGTTCGACAGCTTGCGCTCTGAGCATCTTGAGCTAAAAGACGAGCTTGAGCAGGCGCAAGAAAAAATGATGGAATATAAACTTAAGTTTGACTACGCCCAGAAGCAACTGCAAAGCGACGCCTAAGTGACTTACGCTCACTGGTTCACGCTAAATGAGCTTTAAATGGGTGAAGGCCTTTGACGCTGAGCACAGCGTCGAGGCCAACATAGTTAAAGGCATGCTTGAGCATGCCGGCATCCAATGTCAGCTCAAGGGTGAGGCCCTGCAAGGGGCGCTAGGTGAAATCCCCTTCACCGAAACCACGGTCAGTGTCTGGGTATACGATATAAAACTGCCCGCAGCTCAAGAAATCTTGCTAGAATACCGCCAATCAAAAACATCAGCAGCGAAATGGCAGTGCCAGTTCTGTCGGCAGTGGAATCCCGCTAGTTTCGATTTGTGCTGGTCCTGTATGAAAGATAAAAATGAAGAAGCCTAATAACTTTCAGCGTATTCGTGAGTTGAATACGGTGCAAAAGGCGGCCCTAGCGGCGGCCTTGTTAGAACGCATGTTGCCAAATTATACGCTCTTTAGTGAGGCCCTTGAGTTTGGTGAGCCCGAGGTATTGCGCAATGCTCTGGCCTTATGCTGGGAAAAGATCCTGCTGCCTAAGAGTAAGATCAGCATAGAAAAACTGATTGAAAAGGTAGAGCCAAATGTGCCCGAGGTAAATGATTTCGATGTGTTTGGCGTATACCCGGCCATAGATGCCGCTACCGCCTTGCTGACCTTGTTGCAGGGCTTGCAAAGTAAGGACGAGCACGAGTATGTGAGCGTGTGTAAGATAGCGCAGGGAACCGTTGCCCGCCTTATCGAATATCAATTTGAACTCGATGAGCAGCCTTACAGTGCGCAGGATGTGAATCAGCATCCGTTGATGGAATATGAAATCGAGGTGCTAGGCGAGTTAATCGACTTTGTTGCCGCCATGGTGCGACTCGATAAAGACAGCGCCAAGGCGCTGCGCCAATTGGCCGTTGCCGATGGCCAGACCAATATTGGCGTAGAGATATAACACTATTTTGCAGGCTTGGCCCTTGCTAGGCCTGCTTTACTCTTTGATACAGTCGGCACCAAACCTGTCCGGCCTGCTTTTCCTTTAGCAACTGCCAGTTGGCAGGAGCGCAAAAGTCCTGATTATCACTTTCCACTTCGACATAAATAAGTGCCTGATCGCTTAGCCAATTTTGTTGTTCCAGGGCGGCGCAACATGGGGTGCTTAGATTGCAGTGAAAGGGCGGGTCGACAAATACAAGATCGAACTGGCGGCTGGCTGGGCACTGTAAAAATGCCATGGCATCGCCGCGTATTATCTCGGTATTGGTTAGTTTCAGCAGTTGCGCATTTTCTTCCAGTTGTTTTGCCGCTTTGGCGTCGAGTTCAAGCAAGGTCGCATCGCTGGCAAAGCGTGACAGGGCTTCAAAGCTCAGGCTTCCGGCCCCGGCAAAGCAGTCCAATACACTAGCATCACGTACATCCATCATTAACCAGTTAAAAATGGTTTCTTTGAGGCGATCCGTTGTTGGTCTTAAGCCGAGAACGTCATGAACCGGTAGCTTTCGCCCTCTATGCTGACCACCAATAATGCGGATTTGTCCGGCACCAGAGTGGTTTTTAGGGCTGTTTTTTACCGTTTTTCGTCGGCCGATCATGCTTTTACTCACTTATGCTTTTTCCATATGCTGGGAAAATGATAATATAACGCGCAATTATAAATAATATTTGTCGCTAGCAACAGCGGCCCGAGTTTGGGCGGTCGATATCGGCGGGAGAATACCTGCGTTTTCAGACCCATGGCCCACCTTAATATTGAGTGTACGGTTTCAGATTATGGCTAAAAAAAGTAAGTTTCTGTCTTGGTTCGGTTTAGGCAAAAAAGATAAGCAAGAACAACAGGAACAAGAGCTAGAGCAACAGCGTCTAGCCGAAGAGCAAGCCGAAAAGCTTGCCGAGGAAGCCCGTGAAAAGGCCGAGCAGCTAGCCGAGCAGCTAGCCGAGCAGGAACGTCTGGCTGCTGAGCAAGCGGAGCAAGAGCGTCTAGCTGCCGAACAGGCTGCTCAAGAAAAAGCAGAGCAAGAGCGTCTAGCTGCCGAACAAGCTGCCCGCGAGCAAGCAGAGCAGGAACGCCTGGCTGCCGAACAGGCGGCTCAAGAAAAAGCAGAGCAAGAGCGTCTGGCTGCCGAACAAGCTGCCCGCGAGCAAGCAGAGCAGGAACGCCTGGCTGCTGAGCAAGCGGCCCGCGAGCAAGCAGAGCAAGAGCGTCTGGCTGCCGAACAAGCGGCTCAAGAGAAAGCAGAGCAGGAACGTCTGGCTGCAGAGCAAGCGGCCCGCGAGCAAGCAGAGCAGGTACGTCTAGCTGCCGAGCAAGCGGCTCAAGAAAAAGCAGAGCAAGAACGTCTGGCTGCCGAGCAAGCGGCTCAAGAAAAAGCAGAGCAAGAACGTCTGGCTGCCGAACAGGCGGCTCAAGAGCAAGCAGAACAGGAGCGTTTGGCTGCCGAGCAAGCGGCTCAAGAGCAAGCAGAGCAGGAGCGTCTGGCTGCCGAACAGGCGGCTCAAGAGCAAGAGCGTTTGGCTGCCGAGCAAGCGGCTCAAGAGCAAGCAGAGCAGGAACGATTAGCAGAAGAGGCTCGTTTAGCCCAAGAGCGTGAAGAGGAAGTCCGCTTAGCAGAGGAAGCCCAACTAGCTAAAGAGCAAGAAGAACAAGAACGCCTTGCCAAAGAGCAAGCGGAAAAAGAAGTCGCAGAGCAAGAGGCTGAAGAGCCGAAAAAGACGGGCTTTTTCTCTCGTCTGAAAAAAGGCCTATTAAAAACCAAGTCGAATATCGGCTCTGGCTTTGCCTCCTTATTCGCCGGTAAAAAAATCGATGACGAGCTGTTTGAAGAGCTGGAAACCCAGCTGCTTACTGCGGATGTGGGTGTGGATACCACGGTTAAACTGATTGATAACCTGACCGATGCCGCTGACCGTAAACAGCTTAAAGACGGTGACGCCCTGTATGAATTATTGAAGCAGGAAATGGCCGATATGCTGGCCAGCGCCGAACAACCTCTAGATCTAGATAAGAAAGACGGCCCCTTTGTGATCCTTATGGTGGGTGTCAATGGCGTGGGTAAAACCACCACCATAGGCAAACTGGCAAAACAGTATCAGCAGCAGGGTAAATCCGTGATGCTGGCCGCCGGTGATACCTTCCGTGCCGCCGCCGTTGAGCAGTTGCAGGTGTGGGGTGAGCGCAATGAAATTCCAGTGATTGCCCAGCACACGGGAGCCGACAGTGCCTCTGTGGTCTTCGATGCCTTCCAGGCTGCTAAGGCACGTAATATTGATGTGCTAATTGCCGATACCGCCGGACGCTTGCAGAATAAAGACAACCTGATGCAAGAGCTGGAAAAAATTGCTCGTGTAATGAAGAAAATCGATGCCGATGCACCTCATGAAGTGATGTTGACCATAGATGCGGGTACGGGCCAAAATGCTATCAGTCAGGTGAAGCTATTTGACCAGGCGGTGGGCCTAACCGGTATTACGCTGACCAAGCTTGACGGCACCGCCAAGGGTGGGGTGATCTTCGCCATTGCCGATCAGTTTAAAACACCGATTCGTTATATAGGTGTGGGCGAGGGCATTGACGACCTTCGTACCTTTAACAGCAATGACTTTATTGAGGCACTCTTTAGCGGTGAGCAATAACAGCTAGCGATCGCTGCTAGTACAAATTGGGACATAATAATAATGATAAAATTCCAAGATGTGAGTAAAACCTATCCCGGCGGCCACTTAGCCCTTGAGAAGGTGAGCTTTCATATAAAGAAAGGAGAGCTTGCCTTTTTAACCGGTCACAGTGGTGCCGGCAAAAGCACCTTGTTAAAGCTGATCAGCCTGATGGAGCGCCCCTCAGTGGGCAGCGTGGCCATTAACGGCGTTGATCTTGGTGCCATTAAGCAAAGCCAAGTCCCTTATGTGCGCCGGGATATCGGCATTATTTTCCAGAATCACCGTTTATTAGACAGATATTCAGTGTTTGATAACGTTGCCTTGCCATTGGTGATTGAAGGTGCGCATCGCAAACAAATTGAAAAGCGGGTGTCGGCGGCACTGGAAAAAGTAGGGTTAGGGGATAAGGCCCGTTGTAACCCTCTGACCTTATCAGGTGGTGAGCAGCAGCGAGTGGGTATTGCCCGTGCAATAGTGAATTCACCGCCCATCTTGCTGGCCGATGAGCCGACCGGTAACCTGGATCCGGAACTCTCCATGGAAATCCTTAAACTCTTTGAAGACTTTAATAAGCATGGCACCTCGGTGCTGATAGCCACCCATGATCTCGGTCTTATCGCGCGCATGAAGTACCGCAGCCTCACGCTGAAAAACGGTCGCCTGCTGAACGATCCCTTAGCGCCGGAGGCGGCATTATGAGTTTATTGTTTAAAGGTCGCAAAACCGAGTATCAGCGCAAGGGCCATTCCTTTTTTACCCGTTGGTATTTTGGCCTCTTTAATACTATTCGCCAAGGCGTACAGAGCCTGGGTGAAATGTGGCGGACACCGGCGGCATCCATGATGACCATCTTGGTGCTGGGTCTAAGTCTGACCTTGCCCTCCACCTTATACCTGGTGGTAAAAAATGTGCAAAAAGTTAGCAGTGGCTTTGAGAATGCCGCGGAAATATCCTTGTTTGTGAAGCAGGATATGTCGGCGCAACAGGTGCAAACCCTGGTAAAGCGCCTGGCGTTATTCAGTGAAGTGGAAGAAGTACGCTATATCAGCAAGACCCAGGCTCTGGATGAGTTTAAACAGGTATCGGGTTTTGCCAATGCCCTGGATTATCTCGATGCCAATCCGCTTCCCGATGTGGTTCTGGTTACCCCCACAGAACGACATCGCCAGCCGCAGGCGGCAAAAGCTCTGCTAAATAAGTTGCAACAGGAGCGCGAGGTCGACTTTGGTAAGCTGGACATAGAGTGGTTGGAAAGACTCAATTCCATTTTAAATCTGCTCAAGGAAAGCGTGATCACCATAGCCATGTTATTGCTGACCTCGGTGATCTTGATCATAGGCAACACCATTCGCCTGTCTATTATGGATAAACGCAGCGAAATTCAGGTAATGAAGCTGGTCGGTGCAACGAATGGCTTTATCCAGGCACCCTTTTTATGGACCGGTATCTGGTATGGGGTCATAGGTGGTTTTGTGGCGCTGATATGTAACCTGTTAATGATGTGGTGGTTGGAGTCGGCGGTGGCGCAGGTGACCGGCATCTATCAATCCAGCTTTATATTGCAAGGACTCAGCGCCGATGAGTTTATTACCCTTATTGGCCTGGCCGTGGTCCTTGGCTTTAGCGGCTCTTACCTGTCGGTACGCCGCTATATTAAAGAAATCGAACCGGATAAGGTTTAATCACTCCTGTAGTCGTTAGCCATGGTTGTTAAGCCGGCTAACGACTGCTAAAGTTCACTCAATGTTCACTGCCAGCACGCTAGATTTTTCTCGTTAGAACTTAAGCTGTTATCAAATTGTCATATTTCAAAGTCGCTAAATTATCGGTTTTTATCAATAAAAACAATGTGTTATCTTGTGATTTATGATCTTTGAGAACTTCTTGATAAGCGCGCAGTCAAAGGTTACAATGCTTTAGCACTCTCGCTAAAAGAGTGCTAAATTTAGATGAAGATTTATCATCCGAGGTGAATAATGAGCACAAATTTAAATGCACTTGCATTACCGGTAAGCCAACAAAGCGCGAGCATCGAAGGATATTTGCAGGCTGTTAGCACCATTCCCATGCTCGAGGCCGAGGAAGAACGCCGTTTGGCAACCAGGCTTCAGGATGAGGGTGACCTAAGTGCTGCTAAGCAGTTGATCATGTCGCATCTGCGTTTTGTGGCTCATATTGCTAAAAGTTACAGTGGCTACGGTTTGCCGCAGGCGGATCTGATTCAAGAAGGCAATATTGGTCTGATGAAGGCGGTAAAACGCTTCGACCCAACGGTTGGCGTACGCTTGGTATCATTTGCTGTGCATTGGATTAAGGCCGAAATTCACGAATATGTATTAAAGAACTGGCGTATCGTTAAGGTGGCTACCACTAAAGCACAGCGCAAATTGTTCTTTAACCTGCGTAAGAATAAAAAACGTCTTGGTTGGTTCAACCAAGAAGAAGTGACCACTGTGGCTAATGAGCTGGGCGTGAGTGAAAAAGAAGTCCGTGAGATGGAGTCGCGTATGAGCGGCCAGGATATGGGCTTTGACTTGACCAACGATGAAGACGATAACAGCGTTGGCCAAACCTACTCGCCGGTTCAGTACCTGACCGACAACAGCTCAGATTTAGCCGAGTCGGTGGAGCAGGAGCAGTGGCAAGAGCAGTCACATACACGACTCTTCTCGGCGTTGAAAACTCTGGATGAGCGTTCACAAGATATAGTGTCGTCGCGTTGGTTAGCGGATGAAAAGGCGACTTTGCAAGAGCTGGCTGAAAAGTATCAGGTTTCTGCAGAGCGTGTTCGTCAGCTTGAGAAAAGCGCGATGAAGAAGCTACAAAATGCCATGGCATAATGTGCTCAACACAGTAACGGAAAAGGCCAGCAAATGCTGGCCTTTTTTGTGCGTTCTGTTCACCGCTATTTATATTTAGTGATCCCGTTTAACCGCGATATTAGCGAGTGCCACCAGGGCGTCTTTAAAGGCGCTGGCGGGTAAAAATTCGAGTGCGGCAATGGCCTTATCCGCTTCTTGCTGGGCGCGCTCCATGGTGAATTCCAGGGCCTGAGTTTGTGCCAGGGTGGCAAGAATGTCGTCAAGGTACTCCAGACCGTTGCCTTGCTCTATGGCGGTACGAATTTGCTCAACCTGAGCTGGCTCGGCTTTGGACATGGCATAGATAAGCGGGAGTGTCGGCTTACCTTCGGCAAGGTCGTCACCTATGTTTTTACCTAGAGTTTCGGCATCGGCGCTGTAATCCAGCACATCGTCTACTAATTGGAAAGCCGTGCCCAGGTGCATACCATACAGGCGCATGGCTTCTTCAACCTGAGAGTCTTGCTCTGTGATCACCGCGGCTAACTGAGTCGCAGCCTCGAACAGCTTGGCTGTTTTTGAGTAGATCACCTGCATATAGCTCTTTTCTGTGGTATCCGGATCGTTGCAGTTCATCAACTGCAGTACTTCCCCTTCGGCGATGACATTGGTGGCATCGGCGAGGATATCCATGATCCGCATTTGACCTAGGCCAACCATCAACTGGAATGAGCGGGTGTAGATAAAGTCGCCCACTAAGACGCTGGCGGCATTGCCAAACTCGGCATTGGCCGTCGGTTCGCCGCGGCGTAGCGCCGATTCGTCGACCACGTCGTCATGCAATAGGGTTGCGGTGTGAATAAACTCCACTATGGTTGCTAAGGTGATGTGTTTATCACCCTGATAGCCCAGTGCGCGTGCCGCCAACAAAGCCAGCATAGGTCTGACTCGCTTGCCACCGCTGTTGACTATATAGAGGCCAAGTTGATTGACCAGAGCAACATCTGATTGCATCTGCGCATATATTAACTGGTTGACGCTGTTCATATCGTCAGCGATAAGCGTCTGGATAGCCTTTATATCCATTTAACTCCGTGCCACATCGTTTGTCCGGGGAAATGCGCCGAGAATTGTACATTAATTTTAGCTTCAGCTCGACACTTTCCCCATAAAGGGAAGTTTTTCTTGGCCCAGTAGCAAAAAAATCAATAAAGGCAAATTAATTGCTTAAAAATTGCCTAATACGCTTGGCAAGCGAGTAAAAAAAGATAGAATAGGGAAAATTTTTTTCATGTCCTCATCGGCGCCATTTTTTCAAATAATTTATTGAAAAAGACGCTTGTCAAGAAGGGTGTTTTAGCGTAGACTTCGCGCCCTATTGAAGAATATTTAGTTGCGTCGATTTGAGGGCGCACAGACGGAGTTAATTATGTACGCGGTTTTCCAAAGTGGTGGTAAACAGCACCGTGTGACTGAAGGTCAAACGATTCGTCTAGAGAAGCTAGACGTTGAAACTGGTGCAGCAGTTGAATTTGACACAGTACTTTTAGTTGCTAATGGTGAGAAAATCGAGATCGGTACCCCGTTCGTAAACGGTGGTAAAGTTACAGCTGAGGTTGTTTCTCACGGTCGTGGCGAGAAAGTGAAGATTGTTAAATTTAGACGTCGTAAGCATTCTCGTAAGCAGATGGGCCACCGTCAGTGGTTCACTGAAGTTAAAATCACTGGCATTAGCGCTTAATTTAGAGGTACAGAAAGATGGCACATAAGAAGGCAGCTGGTAGTACTCGTAACGGTCGTGATTCAGAAAGCAAACGCCTAGGTGTTAAGCGTTTCGGTGGTGAATCTGTACTAGCGGGTAACATCATTGTTCGTCAACGTGGTACTAAGTTCCACGCTGGTTCAAACGTAGGCATGGGTAAAGACCACACTCTATTTGCAACTGCAAATGGTAAAGTTCAGTTTGAACAAAAAGGTCCACTAGGCCGTAAATACGTGAGCATCGTAGCTGAATAATCAGCTTACAGACTTACTGAAAAACCCCGCTCTTGCGGGGTTTTTTGTTTTCAATTGCAAATAAGGCCAGGTTCTCTTATCTAAGCCTATTGTTAATGAGCATTAATCAAAAGCAATTGATATAATAGAAACATTCAATCGCAGATCCGCTAAGTGAAAAATCATGAAATTTGTTGATGAAGTCGAAATCCGCGCAGAAGCTGGCGACGGCGGCAGTGGCGTAGTCTCCTTTCGCCGCGAAAAATACGTACCCGATGGCGGCCCGGATGGCGGCGATGGCGGTGACGGCGGCAGTGTCTACCTTGAGGCCGATGAGAACCTCAATACCCTGATCGACTACCAATTCGAGCGCTTCCATCGCGCCGAACGCGGTACCAATGGCCAAAGCCGTAACTGTACCGGTAAGAAGGGCACAGATCTTATCTTAAAGGTGCCAGTTGGTACCCGAGTAACCGACGTTGATACCGAAGAATCCCTGGGCGATCTAACCAAGCATGGGCAGAAGTTGATCGTTGCTAAGGGCGGTTTCCACGGCTTAGGTAATACCCGCTTTAAGTCCAGTACCAACCGTGCGCCTCGTCAGAAGACCTTAGGCACACCGGGAGAGGTGCGTAACCTTAAGCTGGAGCTTATGCTGCTTGCCGATGTGGGCTTGTTAGGCCTACCCAATGCCGGTAAGTCGACCTTTATTCGCAGCGTATCGGCGGCTAAACCTAAGGTTGCCGATTATCCGTTTACCACCTTGGTGCCAAACCTGGGTGTGGTGCGTCCGGCTTCGGGTCAATCATTTGTAATTGCCGATATCCCGGGTCTTATCGAAGGCGCATCCGATGGTGCCGGCTTGGGTATTCGCTTCTTAAAGCACCTAGAGCGTTGTCGTGTGTTGTTACATGTTATCGACGTGCTGCCGATCGATGGTTCTGATCCGGTTGATAATGCCTTTGCCATTATTAATGAACTGCATCAGTACAGCCCTAAACTGGCCGATAAACCACGTTGGTTGGTTTTCAATAAGATCGATCTGCTACCGGAAGATGAAGTTGAAGAAACTTGCGCCCGTATCGCCGAAGAGATGGGTGTTGAGCAGGATATCTATAAAATCAGTGCCGCGAGTAAACTGAATACGCAGGAGCTGTGTCAGGATATCATGCAGTTGCTTGAGTCTATGCCGAAAGATAAGTTCGAGCAGCAGCAACAAGAGACAGAAGAAGTCGAGTTTAAGTGGGACACTTATCACCGTCATGCAACCAAAAATAAAGTGAACGACAATGACGATGATGATTGGGACGATTGGGATGACGACGACTATGATGTCGAAGTTATCTACGAACGTTAATTGATTACCTAAAGGGCGCTTGCGCCCTTTTTTATGAGTGAAGTAAAGGAATCAGCAGTGAAAATCTCCATGATAGCGGCGATGGCCCATAATAGGGTGATAGGCAAAGACAATGACATGCCCTGCATTTACCCGCCGATTTAAAGCATTTTAAACAAGTGACTCTAGGCAAACCCGTGATTATGGGCCGCAAAACCCTGGAGTCCATCGGTCGAGCCCTGCCCGGACGCCGAAATATAGTGATCAGCCGCAATGGCGACTATCAATTTGCCGGCGCCGAAACGGCAACTTCGGTTGAACAGGCGCTAAGCCTGGTAGAAGGGGTTGAAGAGGTGATGATTATCGGCGGCGGTAATATCTACAGCCAATGTTTACCACTGTGCCATACCCTGTATTTAACCTTTATTGATTTGGATGTGGCCGGCGACACCTGCTTTCCGGACTATGAAGCTGTGGGCCCTTGGCGCTGTATCGCCCGCGAGCAACATGGTAAGGATGAGGCGAATCCACACGATTACGAGTTTGTCACACTGCGTAAAGCAGAGTGAGCCGTTTGCTAAAACAGGTCTCGATTGGTAAACTATTTGTCTTATTTGTGATAGAAAAGTGTTAATAATGCAGCAAATTAAACTTTTATCTGGGGCTATCGCAATGGTTATATTGGCCACTCCGTTATTCTATAGTGCGCCCGTTAGTGCCAACGATAGTCTCGCCGTGAGCATCTGTGAATACATAGCCGCCAATGATAAACATCGCCTGCGTAAAACCTTGCTCAGTGCGCGTGTTAAGCTGCGCGATATCAGTGAACGCGTGCAATGTGGCGGCAATAACCTGGTGCGTCATGCGGTGGCCAGTCAGGCAGTAGATACGGGTGAATACATTATCAAGAGCTTGCCTAAAAGCGTACTTGAAGATGGTGCCGATCTTAACTGGGCAACAAGCAATGGCTATGGTGACTCGCCACTTATCGCCGTGCTAAAAGAACACGCAGGTCTATAACACCCATTGCCTTCGTGTTAGTGATGTAAAAATCGCTAAAAAGCTCAAAAACCACGATTATTATCGTGGTTTTTTTGTTTTTGATTTTAAATCTAATTCAGTTCAGGCCCTATACTGGTTAAAATAGCGCAAATTTTTCCAACTAGGTCTTTCTATGGCAATTCACGTAATTGATCACCCTTTAGTACAACACAAACTTGGTTTAATGCGTCAGCAAGGCATCAGCACCAAGAGCTTTCGCGAGCTGGCTTCGGAAGTAGGTACGCTACTTACCTATGAAGCAACGAAAGCACTTGAGCTGGCGGATACCACAATCACAGGTTGGCAGGGAAATGAGCTAACCGTAAAAAGTATTAAAGGGAAGAAGATTACCGTAGTGCCAATTTTACGTGCCGGCCTAGGGATGCTTGACGGTGTTATGCACTTGATCCCGGGCGCCAAGGTCAGCGTTGTTGGCCTTGAGCGTAACGAAGAAACGCTGGAGCCAGTTCCTTACTTTGAAAAGCTGGTAGGTAATATTGATGAGCGTTTAAGCCTGGTTATCGATCCTATGCTGGCCACCGGTGGTTCTATGATAGCGACCCTGGATATGCTAAAAAAAGCAGGTTGTACCCAGATCAAGGTGATCGTATTGGTGGCCGCGCCGGAAGGCATAGACAAAACCTTGGCAGCGCATCCAGATGTGGATATTTACACCGCGTCACTGGATAGCCACCTAAATGAAAAAGGATACATAGTGCCAGGATTGGGCGATGCCGGCGATAAGATCTTCGGTACCGTTTAATGAGTGCATTTCTATCTCCTAAAACTATACTCACCGGCGCGCAAATGCTGTTTGTCGCCTTTGGAGCCCTGGTTTTAGTGCCCTTGTTAACAGGGCTGGATGCCAATGTTGCGCTCTTTACCGCTGGCCTTGGCACCTTGGCATTTCAATGGATCACCCGTGGCCAGGTGCCTGTGTTCCTGGCTTCATCCTTTGCTTTTATCGCTCCTATTATTGCCTGTAATCAGCTCTATGGCAGTGCGGCTACCATGGGCGCGCTGATGGCCGCCGGTGGCGCTTATATGCTGTTGGCCTTGATGGTGCGCTTAAAAGGCACGGATATGCTGCATAAGGTGTTGCCGCCTGTGGTGGTGGGCCCTGTGATCATGGTGATAGGTCTGGCCTTGGCGCCGGTGGCGGTAAATATGGCCATGGGTAAAAGCGGCGATGGCACGGCACAGCTGGTTGCCTACCATGATGCGGTGTGGATCTCCATGTCGGCGCTCGTTGCTACCTTGGTCGTTTCCGTATTCGGCGGTGGTATTTGGCGTTTGGTGCCTATTTTGGCTGGGGTTTTGACCGGGTATCTGTGTGCCCTGGCATTTGGCGTGGTCGACTTTAGCGCGGTACAACAAGCCAGCTGGCTTGCAGCACCTGCGTTTAGTGCACCGGAATTCAAGTGGCAGGCTATTGCTTTTATGATCCCGGTCGCCGTGGCGCCGGCCATTGAGCATATTGGGGACATGATGGCGATCAGCAATGTCACCGGTAAGGACTTTTTGAAAAAGCCTGGTTTACATCGCACCTTAATGGGTGATGGCGTAGCCACCACCTTGGCAGCCAGTGTTGGTGGACCACCGAATACCACTTATTCGGAAGTGACAGGTGCTGTGATGCTGACGAAAAACTTTAATCCAAGGGTGATGACCTGGACCGCCATAATCGCCGTGGTATTGGCTTTTATCGGCAAGATGGGCGCCGGTTTACAGACCATTCCCGTGCCCGTAATGGGCGGCATTATGATCTTGCTGTTCGGCTCCATTGCCGTGGTAGGTTTAAAAACCCTGATGAAGGCGGATTTGGATGTGAGCGCACCGCGCAACCTGGTGATCATCGCCTTGATCTTGGTGTTTGGTATCGGCGGCATGCAGATCGGCGGCAACGAATTTGCCCTGCAAGGGGTAAGCCTCTGTGCCATCTTTGGCATAGTGCTTAATCTGTTGTTACCCGAGCATCAGCCAGATACGGAACAAAATGAAGGCCAAGGGTAATCCCCTAGAGCATTTGTTCCATAAATACGTTAGAATCTGCCGCCTTTAGTCTTTCAAGATCATGGCGGCAGAGTGCAATATGCTGGCACTATCGCCATTTAATTATTAGGGGCACTCCTATGTCAGATAAGCGTTATATTACCGCGCAACAGTTGCTGGAAGATTCGTTCCGCGTTGCAGCACAAGTCTATGAAGATGGCTTTCGACCCGATTTCATCATTGGTATTTGGCGTGGCGGCGCACCTATAGGTATCGCCGTGCAAGAGTACTATGACTACAAGGGCATAGACACAGATCATATCTCAGTACGTACTTCGTCATACTATGGTATCGGCAAGCAGTCGAAAGAGATCAAGGTACACGGTTTGCATTACATTATCGAAAATGCCAATGCCGATAACTCCTTGTTGATCGTAGATGATGTATTCGACTCGGGCCGCAGCATCTATGCGCTAAAAGAAAAGCTGGCTGAACTCATGCGTTTAAACCTGCCTCAAGATATTCGCGTTGCTTGTCCATATTACAAGCCGAAGAATACCAAGGTGCCGATGAAGCCGGATTATTACATCCATGACTCGGACGAGTGGTTGGTGTTCCCGCACGAGTTGTCGGGATTGACGCCAGAAGAGTTGCAAGAAGGTAAATCAGACCTTGCCAACATTAAAGACCTGTTTGTGTAATAGACAGTGAAATAAAAAGCAGCCTAGGCTGCTTTTTTTATGCTTATACCAATTCTGTTAAGTATGTGAGCATGATATTTAGCCCGCTAGAATGATTAGCTATTTAAGTGAATTGGTATTAGATAAAGCTATCGACAAAGGCCGAGAGAGCCGGAATATCGATGGCCTGTAAGCCTTCCTTTGAACGTACTATCAGGCCCTTATCGACCAGCTCGGTTACCACCCGGCGATAGGCACGCTCTGTGGTGGCGAAACGCTCCGCCTCGGCGCTCACCGTCGGGTAGGCACGCAGCAGGGTGGGATTGGTATTCTGAGCCCGCATCAGGCAATCCTTGGCGATATTATAACTTAGGGGCAGCAACAGCTTATCCAGGTTAACCTTTTGGTTTTCCTGAAATTTGGCGGCAATGGTTTGCGCCGTATAGAGGCTGAGTTGCGGGTTGGCCAAAAGCACCTGGCGCCAGTGCTTTAGTTCAATCAGGTTGTAACTGACATCGCTAAAGCAGGTAACGGTATAAATGCAGGGCTGGTTATTCAAGGCTTCGATTTCGCCGATCAAGGTGTTGTTACAATCAAGCTGGCCAAGCAACAAGCGGTGGCCATTGCCCACATCATAACTAAAAGACACAGTACCACTGCGCACCAAGACTAGCTTTTGTAGCGGTTGGTCCTGATGCAGTAAGACTTCTTTTTTCTCCTGCTGGTAATAAGTACCGGCATAATTTAGAAGTTGCTCAACGAGATCCGTCGAAAAATGATACTGAAACATTCTTAAAGCCTGCTGGGACAATTGTCCTTTTTGTTACAACCGTATGACGCTAGCATTAAGGTCTAGCTACTTTTATGTCAATTTGCACATTTAAATCGGGTTGTTCCTTAGCATAACGGTTCCCGTGTTAACTGTCGGTTTATTACCCGTGTGCAAATTGACCTTTTTATCCTCTGTAATCGCCCTGTGGTGCATGCGAATCCTTGCTCTCACAGCGATTTCTAATGCTAACGTAAAGCGAAGAAGAGGACAAATGGCGTGAGAATATTTAGGCTAATTTGCCTCTAGGCTAGTTGTCACTTCTTCCACTATCAGCGATGTTTAAAGCACTGTTGCTTTAATCTTGTCGGCTGTATCGCTGTTCACCGCCAAGCCAGGTTTCTAATACCTGAGTCTGCCAAATGTCCTGCACCGGGGCGGTCATAATATCTGTGTCGATCAGTATAAAGTCGGCCCATTTACCTTTTTCTAAACTACCCAGTTTAAATTCCTGTTGGGCACTATAGGCTGCATCCAAGGTAAAAGCGCGCAGTGCCTGCTCTCGGGTTAATAGTTCCTGTGGGCGCCAGCCTTCTTGCGGTTGGCCGTTATGATCCTGGCGGGTAATAGCGCTGTACAGACCATGGAAGGGGTTTGCCAGCTCCACCGGGAAATCCGAACCAGCGGCGACCTTAGAGCCCTGGGCTAAAAACGTTTGCCAGGCATAGGCGCCACTTAGTTGCTGCTCGTTTAGGCGCAATTCGGCCATATGCATATCCGAGGTGGCATGTACTGGCTGCATGGAGGGAATGATTGCCAGGTCCTTAAAGCGAGGGATGTCGCTTGGCGCAACGATTTGCGCATGCTCGATGCGATTGCGTAGTAATTTGCCGCCAGTGCTTTTAAACACGTTTTCATAGGCATTGAGCACCTCGCGGTTGGCGCGATCGCCTATGGCATGGGTGTGCGCCGCAAAACCATGGGTAAAACAGGTTTTAAAGATTTCTTCTAACTGCGCCTGGCTTTCCAGCATCAGGCCGTGATGCCCCTTGCGATCCGCATATTCATCAAGCAGGGCAGCACCGCGGGAGCCTAAAGCGCCATCGGCGTAGACCTTAACACTGCGAATGGAGAGCATGTCGTTGGCATCGTCGATTTTACCAGCCTTAAGCATGCTTAACAGCTGAGGGTCGGCGGCACTGAGCATGGCATAGATGCGCAGCGGCAGGTTCTTTTGTTCGGCGCGCTGGTGATAAAGCTGCCAGGTGTCTTTGCTTATGCCGGCGTCATGGGTGCTGGTAATACCCAGGCTGAGTAAATGAGCACCAGCCTTATCCAGGGCGGTGGAGAGAGCCTGGAAATCGGCCTTGGGAATATGGGCATTGATCAGGTTTTCCGCCTTATCAATAAACACCCCGGTTGCTTGTCCCTGGCTGTTACGTATGATTTCGCCGCCTTCCGGATTTTGCTCCGAGCCCTTAAAGCCCGCAAGCTCCATGGCCTTGGTATTAACCCAGATGGCATGACCGTCGATGCGCGTCAGTACCACAGGGCGGTCGCTGACATATTTATCCAAGTCTGCCGCCGTGGCAAAGCGTTTTGTTGGCCAGTTCTCCTGGTTCCAGCCACGGCCGATAATCCATTCTTGCTTTGATTGCGCCGCAAAGGCTTTTAGCTTCTCACCAATGTGTTCCACCGACTGGGTATCGCGTAAATCCAAGCGCATCAGGTTTTGGCCTAGGCCAATAACATGGCCATGGGCATCGATTAACCCAGGCAGCAGCACCTTGCCTTGGGCGTCTATGCGCTTGGCATCGGGATAGCTTTTGGCGAGCTGCTGATCGCCGCGATTAAGTACACGACCATCTTTAATTACCAGGGTACTAAAACGGGTGAGCTCACCATCCTGAGTTGGGGTATAACCCTTGGCGTTGTACAGCACTGTAGTGCTGGCCAGAGTACTTAGGGGCGCCAGCGTCATCATTAACGCAATAAGCTTGTTTTTCATGGATATTTTCCTCCTTGGCAGAGAAATGACTGTAGCAAATAAATATCCAATGCGACAACAAAGGCGATGTGTGGAAAAAAGTAGCACAGAGCCTGACAGGCTGTGTTTCAAAGGTGGGCGGGGATAGATACTTTGTTTTTAGTTTTCAGATTCATAGCCGTCATGCTGCCACCCCAGACACAGCCAGTGTCCAAGGCGTGAATATGGTCTATACCGGTATGGCCTTCGAGCGCCGCCCAGTGACCAAAGACAATATCAAAGTCCTCCTGGCCGCGATTAGGGTGGTTAAACCAAGGAATAAGCGAGCCATTTTGATTCGGTGCACCCTTGTCGCTGAGATTCAGCGCGCCTTGCTTGTCAACGAAACGCATGCGGGTAAAGGCATTGATGGTGTAGATAAACTTCTCCACCTTGCTTTGTGCCTCATGCCATTGGCTTGGTGCATTTTGATACATGCGCGCAAAATAGTAGGCGGCGTCTTCACCTTGGTAGCATTGCTCGGCAACACGGGCTTGTTGCAACGCTTGGCCCAGCGACCACTGCGGCGACAGGCCAGCATGGCTTATCAGCATACGGCGCTTTTCCAGCCAGATGGCCAAAGGTTGGCGCTGTAAGAAGGCAAGCAGCTGAGGACAATCCGGTGCCGTTAACAGGGCTGTAAGCTTATCCTTTGGGTTGGCTTCGTTTCCCAAGGCTAGGGTGGCAAGCAGGTGCAGGTCGTGATTACCCAAGGTAATGCTAACGGCATGCTCCATAGTGTGCAGGCGTCGCAGACAGGCGAGGGAGTCCGGGCCTCGAGCGACTATATCGCCAACGCAATAGAGGTGATCTTTACTGGGGTTGAAGTCGATGCGCTTAAGCAGCGCATCTAATTCCTGATAGCAACCCTGGATGTCGCCAACTGCATACTGAGCCATGGCTTAGTGCAGAATATTCGGGCAACTAAGACGGAACACATCGATAGGCGCCTGGAATTCGTTGCCGAACTCACTGCGCATCACATAATAGCCCTGCATGGTGCCTACCGGCGTGTCTAATACGGCGCCGCTGGTGTAGCTATAGCTTTCGCCCGGACCTATGGTCGGTTGCTCGCCGACTACGCCATCGCCTTCGACCTCAACTTCCTTGCCATTGGCATCGGTGATCAGCCAGTAGCGACTAAGCAGCTGGGCGCTGCTCAGGCTGTGGTTTTTGATGGTGATATTGTAGGCAAACACATATTTGTCATGCTCAGGCTCGGATTGACCCTCGACATAGAAGGTCTCCACCATGACTTTAATGGCCGACTCTGAGTTACTGCTGGTTGTCATATAGCCAATTCGCGATATCGATAAACTGCTGTAGCGTTAAACTTTCCGCGCGCACAGTCGGGTCTACGCCCAAGGCTTCTAGCTGCTCGGCATCAAGCAGGTTAGCCAGGCTGTTGCGTAAGGTTTTACGACGCTGATTAAAGGCTTCCAAACACACGGTATTAAGCAACTTAGTGCTTTTTGCAGTGCGTTGTTCTGGATTTTTTGGCACCAGTCTTACTACCGCAGAGTCAACTTTAGGAGCTGGCTTGAAGCAGGTTGGTGGCACCTCAATCACTGGAATCGCATGGCAGTAGTATTGAGTCATCACACTTAAGCGACCAAATGCTTTGCTGCCCGGTGATGCAACCATGCGGTTAACTACTTCTTTTTGCAGCATAAAGTGCATGTGTTCAACGTCATCCACGTATTCAAATAAGTGGAATAACAAAGGGGTAGATACATTGTATGGCAGGTTGCCGAAAATCTTGAGCTTCTTGTCACCTTTAAGCAAGCTCGAAAAATCGAACTTCATTGCATCACCCTGATGCACTGTCAATTTCGGTGCCATAAAGGGGTGATGAATAAGGCGCTCGGCCAGGTCTTTATCAAGTTCAACTACCGTAAGGTGGTCGGTCAGCTCGGTGACCGGCTCGGTGATCGCGCCCAGACCAGGGCCTATCTCCACCAGATTATCGCCCACACGAGGGTCGATAGCGGTTACGATTTTATCAATAATGGTGTCATCATTGAGGAAGTTTTGCCCGAAGCGTTTTCTCGCTCGGTGCCCTAAGTGTACTTTATCTGTCATTGTCTCTGCGCTTTTTTGCTCGCCAGTTTTATTGCTTCGCTCAAGGCGACGCGGAAACTGCCGGCATCTGCTTGGCCGCTGGCCGCCAGATCAAGGGCTGTACCATGATCGACGGAGGTCCGAATAAAGGGAAGGCCAAGGGTGATATTTACTGAATTTCCAAAACCCTTATATTTTAACACAGGTAGCCCCTGATCGTGATACATAGCCAGTACTGCATCCGCTTCATTGAGATATTTATCCTGAAACAGGGTATCTGCGGGCAGTGGGCCAATCAGGTGCATGCCTTGGTTATTAAGGGCTTCAAGGGTAGGGGTCATGACCTCGATTTCTTCGCGCCCCAAATGTCCGCCTTCACCGGCGTGCGGGTTTAAACCACAAACTAAAATACGCGGCTGTTCGATGGCGAACTTGGTGCGCAAATCGTGATCTAAAATGCCAATGACCTTGGCCAGACGCTCGGGGGTAATGGCTTTGGACACATAGGCCAGGGGAATATGTGTGGTCACTAAGGCCACGCGCAGTCCTTCGGTGGCCAGCATCATCACCACATCCGGGGTGTTTGATTGCTGGGCGAAGTATTCGGTATGACCGCTAAAGGAAATGCCTGCCTTATTGATAATGCCCTTATGCACCGGGCCTGTGACCACGGCGTCGAAGGTGCCATCCATATTTTTTTCACAGGCAATGCGCAGGGTGTCGAGCACATACTCGCCATTTTGCTCATCCAACTGACCAGGGATGGCTTCCACCGGTAAGTCCACCTGATGATAAAACAGAGTGCCGGCGGCGGTTGGCTGCGCCTGTGCCTGTTCGTCAAAGGGGAACAGGGTCAGCGGCAGGCCCAGGGTAGCGGCCCGCTGTTGTAGCAATTGCGCATCGGCAATGGCAACCAATTGCGCGTCCCACTCCTGTTGCACTAAGGCAATCAGTAAGTCAGGACCCACGCCGGCCGGTTCACCTGGGGTGATAGCGATACGCAACGTCATGGCCCTTATTCCTCTACGAAAATATCAATATGTGCTTGTTCGCGAATTTCCTGTTGGAAAGCAAAGCTTTCTTCTTTGAATTTGCGGTTGTACAGCAATTGTTGGGCGCGGTTTTTCTTGGCCAGGTCGGTTTTATCGGCAACGCGCTTATCTAGCAGTTGCACTATATGCCAGCCGAAAGTAGAGCGGAATGGTTCACTGATCTCGTTCTTATCCAATGCCATCAGGGTGTCGCGGAAAGCCGGAACATAGGTGGTTGGATCGGTCCAGTCGTACTCACCGCCTTTAAGTGCTGAGCCTGGATCTTCCGAGTATTCTTTGGCTAGTGCAGCAAAGTCAGCCTCACCGGCGCGCAGGTCTTCAACAAAACCGGCCAGCATAGAGCGGGCTTTTTCTTCGCTCAGGATGATAGATGGCTTTAACAGGATGTGACGCGAGCGAACCTCAACGGTTTCCACAACCTGGCGGCCGCGTACGTCTTGTACCTTGATGATGTGGAAACCGGCGCCACTGCGCAGTGGACCTATGATATCGTCTTTCTTCTTGCCCTTCACCGCTTCTGCAAACAGTGATGGCATTTCGTTGGTGCCCATCCAACCCAACTGACCACCTTCAAGGGCTTTTGAGCCGCTTGATGAGGCGATGGCGATGCGCTTGAATTCCTGGCCATCGTTAAGCATATCGATAACCTTGGTAGCACGCTCCTGGGCGCTGGCAATGTCTTCGGCGGTGGCGCCGCTGGGAATGTCGATCAGGATATGGCCGATGTCATACTCTTCCGCATTACCACCTTGTTGATCCATGATTTTCAACAAGTTGTCAATTTCTTGCAGGCTGATATAAATACGGCGGTCAACATTGGCACGCATCACCTGTTGCGTGGTGATTTCTTTACGCATATCTTCACGGAACTGTTGGAAGCTCTCTCCTGAGGCTTCGATAGAAGCGCGCATATCGGCTATGGTGCCGCCTTGCTCGCGAGCCATATTGGCTAGGGTTTGATCAAGCTGACCGTCGGAAATTTCCATACCCATGCGTTCGCCAAGTTGCAGCAGCAGAGCTTGGTCAATCAAACGTTCAATGGCTTGTACGCGCAGCGCGTCGTCGCTTGGCAGCTCCTGGCCACTGGTTTTAGCCTGGCTTTTAACACGGTTGATAATGGCGTCAACTTCACTTTGTAAAATGACCCCTTCATTGACTGTGCCGACCACCTGATCGATCAGCTGTGGTTTGGCAATAGCACCTTGGCTGAGGCCGAGGGCGAGAATACTGGTTGCTAAAAAACTTCTAAAATTCATAGTTGTTATTGCTTTATTTAGTAAGGAAGTAGGGGCGACGGTAGCCAAAAATGCCTTCTTTAAGTATTTCTTGCGCATCATAACTGCTTTTGCCTCCGAGTCCCTTAAGGACAAATTTGATGCCGATCCCCGAGTCGAAGACCGCTTGCTCTTGGTTAATACTTTGATTCAAGTCTGTTTCGATTTGTCTGTGTCCGGTAACCTGCACCGCCCAACAACAGGACTCGTACTGTACTCCAGTGTATACCTCGATGCTACGTCCGGCGTCGAGATCGCGGTGGTAGCTGGCAACGAATTGCCAATTATCGTCGATGGGCACACTGGTAAACATGCCAACTTGCTCAATTGTATTCCCTGAGACATCGTTTGCATAGCGATGGTTCAATTGCATCAGTTCATTGTCGTCACCCTTATAGTCTAAGGTCAGATGCGATTGAATCATTTGACTGCCATCAATGTCGTATTGGATGCCACCGGATAGATACCAACGGCGATGCCAGTGCCACATGGCTTCACTGGCAAACAGGGAGTCGTAGCTGGTGTCATCGGCAAAATCCTGAGCCGTGGGTTTGGCGGAGTCCGACAAATAGAAGATTTGACCGGCGCTTAAGTTAAACACCTCTTCATTTTTACCATCGAACACTCGGGTAGTGGCACCTAAGGTGATCTGGTTCGCAGCCGCAATGCGGTCAACGCCGGAAAAGCGACGGTCGCGGAACAGGCCGAAAAAGTCATCCTGCAGCTTGGTGGTGTCGAACAGGCCGATATTGTTCTGATCCTTGTTCGGAGTATAAAGATACTGAATTTGCGGCTCTAATGTCTGAATGCCGTTATCAACGAACAAGCTGGTGTCGCGTTCAAAATTCAGCTGGCTATACAGGCGCACCTTGGGCAAGGTGCGATGCACGGTTTCCTCAAAGTCGGTGTCGGCCAAGTCCCCTTGCTGATCATAATAGGTATGCAAGAGGCTGAATTCAGACAAGAAGGACCAGGCATAACGGTCTTCGCTAAAGCTCAGTTTGGGCTCTATATGCAGACGTGTTGCCTCGTCTATTATTCGGGTGCTGTTGCGGAAATGGCTGATCTCGCCATTGATGCTGGCGTCAAACCAACCCAATTGATAGGCCTGAGTCTGGCTAAAGCCAATGCGCGGCAGGGCGGTATAAGACTCTAAGTGATCGCCCAGTACTTCATAATCCTGAATCTGGATATCGGTGCGCCAGCGCTCTCCCAAATGAGTCAGAATACCGGAACGCGCCAGGTGAGTATCTGTTTTGCTGGCGTAGTTGGAGCCTAAGTCTGTGAGATAGTTATCGTCACTGACGTTAGTGATATCAACTCCGGCACGCCACTGGTCGTTGAAGTAGCTTTGCTGCTGCCAATGATAGATATAGCGATTACCCAGCTCGCGCTCGGTTTTATCCGAGTCCAGATATTCCAGACCAAGCATGCCCTGGCTGGTCTCGGTGAGATAACGAAATTCCGATTGCAGCTGCAAACCCTTTTTCGACATATAACGGGGCGTCAAAGTCAGGTCGTAATTCGGCGCCAGGTTAATGTAATAAGGGGTAATGGTTTCCACACCATAACGATTCGAGCTCGATAATCGCGGCGCTAGAAAGCCGGTTTTGCGCTGATCATTAATAGGGAAGGTGAAATAGGGTAAATACAAGACCGGGGTATTGTAGATTTTTAGCGTCGCCCCATGGGTTTCACCCCAGCCCTTTTGCTGCGACAAAATAATTTTATCGGCATTGATTGACCAGGTTTCATCATCCACCGGGCAGGTGGTGAAGCTGGCATTGCTTAGGGTCAGCGCTTCTTGCGAAACCTCTAATTGTTCGGCGCCACCACGGCCTTGTTGTTCGGTCAACTGGTAGTCGGCTGCCAACAACTTGATATTAGAGTCATCCAGGCTGGCATTTAAGCCACGGCTGGTAATTATGGCGACACCATCGCGATAGGTGAGTGGCCCTTGCGCATTGAGCAGACCCTGCTGCTTATCAATTAACGCCGAGCGGGCGTTAAGGGTCATGGTGCTACTGCTGATATCTACGTCGCCATCAAACTGGGCGCTGGCCTGGCCTATTAATTCGACATCATCGGCAACGATTTCAATTACCCCAAAGGGTAAATCGGGCGCCTGCCAGGGTGCTGGACGAACCGCAGCAAAACAATGGGGTATTTCCCCAGGCTCTGGTGCTGGCGCGATAAAGGCTTCACCTTCGGGAGCGGGTACCTTGGCATCCGTCGCCTGTTCCACAGCTGCTAGTGCGACGCTGGCTTGGGTTCCATATAGGGCTATTGCTATCATGCCCCATAATTTATTCATTGACTCACCTTAGCTTAGTTGCCAAAAGTACTAGAAATAAGCATGACATAATAAAGCAATTTTTGGCTAATTACATCTGCCAAGTACCCACAAATACGTCATTTTTCTGGCTTATATTCAGCTTAATAGATACGCCCTTGTGCTTGTTAGTTCGATGATTTTTCGTCACTATGTGGGGGCATTTTCAAATAACAAGGGTTAGCGCTAATGTGGGGTAAGGTGCTCGGTGCCTTTTTTGGCTTTATGTTTGGCCGGTTTTTTGGCTTATTTTTGGGTCTGTTTATTGGCCACCTGTTCGACAAAAGCCTGAAACAGAATTTCGATAATGCCGGCGGCGTTGGTGGTTTCTTTAATAACGACGAAGTGTCTGAGCGCCAGGCGTTGTTTTTCTCCAGTTGCTTTGCGGTAATGGGGCATATCGCCAAATCCAATGGTCGAGTAAATGAACTGCATATTCGTGCCGCCACCGCTTTTATGGAAGAAATGGGCCTGACCGGTGAGGACAAACGCGAAGCCCAATTGGCCTTTAACACTGGTAAAGCGGATGGTTTTGCCATGAACGCTACCTTGCGTGAGTTTCGTGAGCACTTTGCCGGGCGTTTCGATCTCATCCAATTGTTTTTAGAGATTCAGATTCAAATGGCCTTTAGCGATGGCCACCTGGCGGCACAGGAAAAAACCTTACTCGAGCAGGTCGCCAAGGGGCTTGGCGTTAGCAAAACCCATTTTAGTTTTATCCTTAAACGCTATCAGGCCGAATTTGCGTTTCGCCAGCAACAGCAAAAATTTCATCAGCAACATCAGCAGCAGCGCGCTTCCGGCGGCGCCAGTAGTGGCATGAGCCGCGCTCAGGCGCTGCATATCTTGGGCTTGGAAGAAGGCGCCGATCCCTCCACGGTCAAAAAGGCCTATCGCAAGCTGATGGCACAGCACCATCCGGATAAGCTGGTCTCTCAAGGTCTCCCTGAGCATATGATGCGCTTGGCACAAAAGAAGAGTCAGGATATTCAGGCGGCCTACGAATACCTAAAAAAGGCGGCTTAATAAACCGCCTATCCCCGATCTTCAGCACTCAGGTAGTAAGGGTTAAATTATATTGGTGGCTCGTTAAAACGGGCAGGGCGCGGTAAAGGTCATGCTTTCGCCGCTGCTGGGATGATTTAGGGTCAGCCAGTGGGCATGTAATTGCAAACGCGGTGCACGGTCTTTGGCTTCAGGGTAGGCATAGAGACGGTCGCCCAAGATCACATGACCCAGGGACAGCATATGTACCCTCAGCTGGTGGCTGCGACCTGTGATCGGGGTCAGGCGCACTCGGGTATTGTTATCGCCATGTTCAAGCACCTCATAATGGGTCAGCGACGGCTTGCCCTTTTCCATATCTACCATTTGCTTGGGACGATTCGGCCAATCGCAGATCAGCGGCAGGTCCACTGAGCCCGTAGCATCCTTAAGATGGCCATCGACTATGGCGATATATTCCTTAGCGGTTTGTCTGTCCTGAAACTGCATGCTGAGATTGCGGTGCGCTTCTTTGTTCAGTGCCAGACAGATCACGCCCGAAGTGGCCATATCCAATCTATGTACGATTTTAGCGGTTGGAAATACGATATTGGCGCGACGAATTAGGCTATCGGCATGTTTTGGGTCTTTTCCCGGCACCGTCAGCAGGCCGCTGGGCTTATCAAGGATCAGCAGGTCGTCATCTTGATAGATGATCTGCAGATAGGGAAAACGTGGGGGATTGTAGTTTAAAAGCATGACCGGCCTCATAGCGTAAGGCCGGTCATTTTAATGAAATGCCTAGTGGCTGACAACGATTAAGCGAATGGCGTCGAGTTTCACCTTGGCTTTATCTATGTAGCCGTCCATTTCGGCGCGGCTGCGCTGAAAATGTTTCAGCTCTTCATCACGGATATTGGGGTTGATCTCCTTGAGGCTGGTTAGGCGCTCCAGTTCGCTATCAACGGCCTGATGCATGGCGGTTTTCGCCGTCTCACGCAATTGCTCCATTTGCGTTTGCGCCAAGGTATTGCCTTGCTCAATAAGCGGATGAATGGCGCTTTGCAGGGCATTCACCAGTTTAGAGGCGGTTTGGCGGCCAACGGCATTAAGCTGTTGGTTAAAGGCATCAAAGGCGACATTTTCCGCCAGGTTATTACCGCCTTTATCAAGCAGTACACGCACCGGAGTCGGTGGCAGGTAGCGCCCCAATTGCAGTGATTTCGGAGCCATGGCTTCGGCAATATAAATCAGCTCGACAAAATAGGTGCCCGCCGGCAGTTTCTTGTTTTTCAACAGGGCCACGGACGCGGTACCGAAATCATCGTCACAGATCATTTCCATGGCGCCTTCGACCATGGGGTGATCCCAGCTGATAAAGTGCAGATCTTCCTGCGCCAAAGCGGTATCCCGGTCAAAGGTGATGCTCATGCCTTCATCCCTGAGACTTGGGAAGTTGGCGCCCAGCATATGCTCCGAGGGTTTCAGCACTATGCTGTTTTCGCCCCTGTCTTCCTGGTTCACGCCCCAGGTATCGAACAGGTTGATCATATAGGTCGGTAGTTCAAAACTGTCATCAACCACCTTGATATCTTCTACCAGGTGCTCGGACTTACCCTGGCCGCTGGAATGCAGCTCCAACAGGCGATCGCGACCGGACTCCATTTGTGTCTTTAACTCACCGTAGCGCGAACTGACGCGTCCAACCAGCTCGCCCAGAACCTCGTCCTGATAGCTGTTATGAGCAAGCAATTGAAGTAACTCATCACCAAATTCCTGGTTAAGCATATGGCCTGTGGTGGAGGTGTGCTCAAAGGCGTTTAAGCCTTCGTGATACCAGCGCAGCAGGGTGTGCTGGGCGCTGTTTTCAAAGTAGGGCACATGAATTTTAATGTCCTGGGTTTGGCCGATACGATCCAGACGACCGATACGCTGCTCCAGCAAGTCCGGGTTTAGCGGCAGGTCGAACAGTGCCAAATGATGGGCAAACTGGAAGTTACGTCCCTCTGAGCCGATCTCAGAGCAGATCAACACCTGAGCACTGTCTTCGATATCGGCGAAGAAGGCCGCCGCGCGGTCGCGCTCGATAATGCTCATGCCTTCATGGAACACCGCCGCTTTAATGCCTTCGCGCTCGCGCAAAGCCTGCTCCAGGCTGAGTGCGGTTTCGGCCTTGGCACAGATCACCAGCATCTTTTGAGGCTTGTTGCTGTTGAGGGTGTCTATGAGCCATTGCACGCGCGGGTCAAACTGAGTCCAGCTGGCATTTTCGCCTTCGAATTCCTGGAAGATTTTTTCCGGGAACAGAGCGCGAATGGCGCTAAGCTCGATGGGGCCACCATTGCCAAGGCTGCCCATTACATTCATGGCCGTTTTATATTGGCTCGGCATGGCCATGGGATAGCTGTGCAGAAGGCGCTGCGGGTAACCACTGATGCCACTGCGGCTGTTGCGGAACAAGATGCGTCCGGTACCGTGTCTGTCCAGCAGCTGCTCTAGTATATGTTCCTTGGCCTGGGTGTCACCGGCACTAAATTGTGCCAGCAGGGCTTCCCCTTGGCTGCCAAGCAGGTTAACAAGTACTTGTTGTTGCTCGGCACTTAGTGCCTGCTCCTGCAAAATGCTGTTGGCGGCATCGGCTATCTCCTGATAATGGCGCTCCTGCTCAACAAAGGCGTCATAGTCATAGAAACGATCCGGGTCGAGTAATTTCAAACGGGCAAAGTGGCTTTGGTGGCCAAGTTGATCCGGGGTCGCGGTTAGCAAGATAAGACCGGCGATGTCCTGGCTAAGCTCTTCAATGCGCAGGTACTCTGTACTTGGCTTGTCCACCGACCAGCTGAGGTGGTGTGCTTCGTCAACCACCAGCAGATCCCAGTCGGCCAGGGTGGCTTGTTCGAACCAGCGTTTTTTCTTGGTTAGAAACTCCAGGCTGGTCAGTACCAGTTGCTCGGTTTCAAACACATTGGCGCTGTCGGCAAAGGCCTCGGCACAGCGCTCTTCGTCGAAAATGGCAAATTTCAGATTAAAGCGGCGCAGCATTTCCACTAACCACTGGTGTTGTAGGTTTTCTGGTACCACGATAAGCACGCGGGCGGCACGACCGGTTAGCAATTGCTGATGTAAGATCATCCCCGCTTCTATGGTTTTGCCCAGACCCACCTCATCGCTCAGTAAAACACGCGGGGCGAAACGCTGGCCGACTTCGCGGGCAATGTGCAACTGGTGTTCAATCAGACTGGCGCGTTGGCCGATAAGGCCCTTCAGCGGCGATTGGTCGCGGTGAAACCTGTGCTGCCAGGTGTTGTAACGCAGGGTATAGCGGTCGAAACGGTCGATTTGGCCGGCAAAAAGGCGGTCCTGCGGCTTATTGAACTTAATAAAATGGTCGAGAAAGGTTTCCTTGAGCTCGGTCGGCTCTTCATTATCAAGGCGCGTGCCCTTATAGGTATACAGGCCATCTTGCTCTATCACTTCGCTGACCGTGAGCTCCCACTCATCGGCACTGCGGATCACATCGCCGGGATTAAATAGCACTCGGGTCACCGGCGCTTCGGCCTGGGCATATACTCGGCTTTCGCCGCTGGCGGGGAATAAGATGTTAACTTGGCGTCCTTCCAATGCAACTACGGTACCTAATCCTAAATCCGACTCGGTATCACTGATCCAACGTTGACCTAAGGAAAAATTCATTACGTGCTCAATCTCGACTTTGGGTTATCTAGGCTGGGGCCATGGCGGCCCAAGCAAAAAAAGGCGGCTATATTAGCGCGCAACTTGGTGATTATCACCTGAAAACTGATAAATATTTTGGTGCTTGTTTAGAATATGTACAGCAGCAAAAGAAGGCGCTTTTTGCAAATGTAAAACACCACTTTTTCTGTACTTTTTTGCCGTCATAAAAGCGTCTTTTTATAACCATAGACTAAACTTGAAGTATGCCCTTAAGGCATAACCACCTTGTTAGTGTAGCTGTAAAGGTGCAGATATAATAAAGACAAATTAGGAACGCGCTATGGACAAAGACCGCCTCGTAAAAAGCAGTAAAATGTATGTGCTCGACACCAACGTATTACTTCACGACCCCCTTGCATTCCTCTGTTTCCAAGAACACGACGTCGTCATTCCGATGACGGTACTCGAAGAGCTAGACCATATAAAGGACCGTAAACGGGATGTCAGTCGCGATGCCCGCGTTGCCATTCGAGCCCTCGATGAAGTGTTACGTGATGCCACTCCGGAGCAAATGCTTAAAGGGGTGTTATTGCCGGAAGATAAACGTTCGTCGGAGCTGCCGCGCGGGAAGCTGATCATAGTCAATGATCACCTGTTTGCTGACAGTATTTCCGGCTTGCCGGGCAATGAAAACGACCATCGCATTATCAACTGTGCCGTGTATCTGCAAAAACAATACAGCGATGCCAAGGTGGTGCTGGTCACCAAGGACATCAATATGCGCTTAAAGGCTAAGGGCGCTGGGCTGCATTATGTTGAGGACTATCGCACCGACCAGCTGATTGATGACGTGGCACTTTTAACCTCGGGTTATAAAAAAGTGCAAGGAGACTTTTGGCAGCAGGTTGGCGAGTGTGAAACCGAGCAGCAAGGGCGCGATGCCTTGCATCATGTGTCTCGTGAGTTGGTGCCAGATGTCTTTGCCAATGAATATCTGCTTGATGAAACCGGTCACTTTGCCGCCCGGGTGGTGGAATACAACGATACCCATATCACCTTAAAGGATCTCGGCGTGGAGCGCCTGATGTCGCGCAATGCCTGGGGCGTAAAGCCGAAAAATATCTATCAGGGCATGGCCATGGATGCTTTGCTCGACCCGGACGTTGAGTTAGTGCTGCTGACCGGCCCGGCGGGTTGCGGTAAAACCATTCTAGCCTTGGCCTGCGCACTGGAAATGATCATCGAAAAAGGTGTGTACGATAAGCTGATTGTCACCCGAAACACTCCGGAAATTGCCGAGTCTATCGGTTTCCTACCGGGTACCGAAGAAGAAAAGATGGCGCCTTGGTTGGCGGCGATCACAGATTCTTTGGAGGTGTTACATAAGAGCGATGAAAACCCTATTTCCAGCCGTAACTATATTATGGAAAAGGCCAATATCCAGTTCAAGTCGGTCAACTTTATGCGCGGACGCAGTATTCAAAATGCCGTGGTGCTCTTGGATGAAAGTCAGAACTTAACGGCTTCTCAGCTCAAAACCATTATCACCCGCTGTGGTGCGGGTACTAAGCTGATTTGCTCTGGTAACCTGGCGCAAATCGACAGCAGCTATTTAACACCGCTGACCTCGGGCTTAACCTATATAGTAGAGCGCTTTAAGCACTTTGAGGGCAGCGCTACTATCAACCTTAATGGCGTGGTGCGTAGTCGCTTAGCTTCCTTTGCGGAAGAAAATCTATAGCGAACAATGCAGTACAGCGTTTATTATAGGCGCTGTACGCATTGCTTTTGCCCGCTGATCAGGTATGGTTAGCTCCAGAGCAGAGCCATGCCTGATGACCTTGTGGCATGCTAGATTAGGTAAAAGAAAACCACCTTGGTAACAAAAACTACCGTAAAAATACCAAGTAAAGCTCGCTAACCGGGTCTAAACTGGTAACAAAGGTGCGCTAAATAAATAACAAATATAGCTCAGCGACAGGCCTGTAAGGGACGGATTGCTGGGCAAGGTGAAGCAAACAGGAAGGCTCATGAAGTCAGCAAAAATTCTCATTGTCGACGGTGATGAATTAAACCAAGCGATTTTAACCAAAACCCTCACCCCTCAATACCAGGTGCATTGTGTCAATGATGCCGAGGCCATGTTTGCTTGGCTTGAGGACAACAGTGCCGATTTGATCTTACTTGATATCATGCTCCCGGGCATGGATGGTTACGAGGCGCTAAAACAGCTCAAACATGATGATAAAACTCAGCCCATTCCCGTCATTATTATCTCCGCCAGTGACTCCAGTGGCGATGAAGCCAAGGGCCTTGAGCTTGGCGCCATGGACTATATTAGCAAGCCTTTTGGCAGCGCCATTGTTCGTGCCCGAGTGAAGAATCAGCTGACCATTAAACAAAAAAATGATCTGTTGGAAATGCTGGCGAGCATAGATGGCTTAACGGAAATTCCCAATCGTCGTTATTTCGACGAACATTTTGCTCGTGAATGGCGCCGCAGTGTGCGCGCCGGATTGCCTTTGTCTGTGCTATTGATAGATATCGATTACTTTAAGCGTTACAACGACTGCTACGGTCATCAACAGGGTGATGAATGTTTGAAAAAAGTGGCTTCGGCCCTGGTCAATAATTGTCAACGCGGCAGCGATTTTATCGCCCGTTATGGTGGTGAAGAGTTTGTTGCGGTTTTGCCCGGCAGTGAAGAAGACACAGCCATGGCTTTGGCCAATAAGCTATGCAGGGTGATCCGCGAGCTTAATATTCCCCATATAGACTCACCCATTGCTGAGCACATCACCATCAGCATTGGCGCCACCACCTTTAATGGCGACAACGACGACAACTGTGAAATGGCCTTGATTGAAAATGCCGACAGGGGCATGTATCAGGCCAAGCAAGACGGGCGTAATAGCGCTGCTTTCTATGGCTAAAAAAAAGCCGCGTGGGCTTTAATCCACGCGGCTTTTTTTATCTTTATAGTTTACCGACCAGTGCCTGATAGGCGCTATCACCAATACTCACCAAACGACCAGCCTTAAATACCAAGGGTGTACATTCATTTTTGCTGATTTTGCCATCGGACTTAACGCTTTGCGTGGCATAAAACAGTACCTGATACTCTTCACCCTGATGAGCAAAGGACTCACTGAAATCCGGTGTGCCCAGGGTTTCTTTGATCACAGCAGCGCTGTTCCCTAGCTCAAGGTGGGCAATATAGTCGCGATTTTGGCGCTGTTGTTTTTGCCAGTCGCTTGATGAGCAATGGGCGTCAGCTTCACCGTCATTCACCGAAACGATACAACCACCAAGTAGAGGCAGGGCGACAAGGGCGCAAAGAAGTGCTTTTGTCATTGTTTTATCCAATTTTTGTTATCTAGTTGGCATTGAATAATCAAGTTCAATGCCAAAAATTTTACTTTATATTTTTCAATTGGTTACACGTTATTCTTTTAAGCGGGTTGGTGTTATTTCAAAAGAGTTGGCGAATTTAGCCAACCCGATTGCGAACTTCACCATTGGCATAGGCGCGAATATTTAAGGCCAGCTGGTGGATCAGCCTGTCTCTGGCCTGTTTTGATGCCCAGGCTATATGCGGTGTGAGCAGTAGGTTGTCACCCTGATAGCGAACCAAAGGATTTTCAGGGTTGGCCGGCTCTTCACTGAGCACATCTAAGGCTGCGCCGCCTAGGGTACCATCGGCCAGGGCTGTGGCCAGATCTGCTTCGTTGATAATGGGGCCGCGGGCGGTGTTGACTAAGACGGCTGTCGGTTGCATTAAGGCCAGGGTATCGCGATTTATTAACTGCTCTGTTTCGGCGTTAAGTGGGCAGTGAATGCTGACGATATCCGCCTGCGCCAGCGCTTGTTCAAAAGCGATGCGCCCGGGGCGCGGAGCTTGGCCGCGACGCTCGGCAATAAGCACCTGCATATCAAAGGCATGGGCTACCTTGGCCAAGGCCTGGCCGAGCTCACCATGGCCGATAATGGCAAGTTTTTTACCCGCCAGCTCGGCGATCTCATAATCAAGGCGGCAAAACATCTCGCTTTGTTGCCAGGCGCCTTGGCGACAGTCATCTATATACCTATGCAGGTTATTAAGCAGTAAGGAGATCAGGGTAAAGGTATGCTGCACTACGCTGGCGGTGGAATAGCCGGCAACATTACACACATCAATGCCATGCTCCTTAGCGGCAGCGATATCTATGTTATTGGTGCCGGTGGCGGCAACACAGATAAGTTTCAGCTTAGGCAAGGCCTTAAGCTGCTCGGCGCCAAGTTGCACCTTGTTGGTGATCACTACCTCGGCGTCGGCGCAGCGCGTCACTACATCTTCTGCTGATGTCAGGGGGTGGCGATGAAATTCTCCTAAGGCGGCAATTGGTGCCAGTGAGTTTGCTCCTAAGGTGTCGGCGTCTAACATGACGATGTTCATTTGTGCTCTCCAAATAGGCTATTGGCGCTAGTCTTTCATGGACCGACGTTTAGCGCAAAATTAATCCTTGACCTTAGTGTTGACTCTAAGGTTTATAATGCCTGCTAAGCAAAGAGTTTGAGGGGGAGGAGTGCAGATGCGTATAGGTGAATTGGCCAAACAGGTGGACATGAGTACGGATGCACTGCGTTATTACGAGCAGCAAGGACTATTGAGCGCGCCTCAGCGCAGCGCCAGTGGCTATCGTCAATATGGGGGTAAGCACATGGCACAATTGCGTTTTATTCGTCGTGCCAAGGATGTCGGCTTTAGCCTGGAAGAAATTGCCGAGCTGTTAAAGATAAACTTTGAAAAGGCCGAGCACAGCTGTCAGGAAGTGAAAGATCTGACCCTGAAAAAGCGTGATTTGGTGGCACAGCGGCTCGCCGAGTTACAGCGCTTTCATGCTTCGCTGTCGCAACTGGCCGAGCAATGCTGCGGCAGTAGCGCCCCGGCGCAACATTGTTCGATTCTGACCGCACTGGAGGACATAGATGGACTTAATCAGTAATTTTTGGCAGTTGTTTGTGTTGTCGGCACCTTGGCTGATGCTGGGTTTGTTGATTGCCGGAATCATCAATGTGTATTTGCCGACGCACTTTCTCAATCGTCACCTGGGTAAAGAAGGCCTCTGGACCACGGTGAAGGCGGCGCTTATCGGTGCGCCCATGCCTTTGTGCTCCTGCGGCGTGATCCCGGCGGCGGTCGGCTTAAGACGAGCGGGCGCGTCAAAAAGTGCGACAACGTCATTTTTAGTGTCGACGCCGGAAACCGGGATTGATTCCGTCTCCGTTTCTTATGCCTTATTGGGTCCCTTTATGGCGGTGATAAGACCCATAGCCGCCGTTTGCAGCGCCATTACTGCCGGTTTGCTGGTGGGGCGCGAGGGCAGTTTGGAGCCAAGCGTCACTGCAAGCTCTACACCCAAGCAAGGTGCGTGCTGCGGCTCTAATGATAAGGTGCCTGCAGTTGAGGGCCCATCGAGTTGTTGTGCCTTCGAGGTTCAGCTCAATGAGCAAAGCGGCGGTTGTTGCGCCCCTCAAACTCAGGTCACACAGGCAACATCCAGTTGCTGTAGTACCGATAAAAAGGCGTCGCAGTCAACACCGCAAGCTCAGTCATCCGCTCTTAGCAAGTTACAGCAAGCGCTGCACTTTAGTGCCACCAAGCTTTTAAGCGATACCGCCTTATGGTTGATGATAGGTCTGTTTTTTGCGGCTGTGGTGCAAACCTATGTACCTACCTCCTATTTAAGCCAATGGGGCAGTGGTATTTTGGCCATGACTGTGATGGTGCTGGTCAGCATCCCCATGTATATCTGTGCCACGGCCTCTACCCCCATTGCCGCCGGCTTGTTGTTGGCCGGAGTGTCACCCGGGGCTGTACTGGTCTTTATGCTGGCGGGACCAGCGACCAATATTGCTACCCTAGGTGTAGTGGGCAAGGAGCTGGGGCGCCGCGCGGTTGCTGCCTATCTAACCGGGGTAATAGGTGTGGCCTTGCTGTTTGGCGTGCTCACCGATTACCTGGTTGGTGAATTCGGATTTAATGTCACGCCGCTCGGTGGCCAGCATCAAGAGGTGTTACCGCCTTGGTTGGAGCAAGGCTCTGCGGTTATTCTGGCGCTGTTGCTAATACGCTTGCTGTGGCTAAAATTCAGCCGTAGGTAGGCTATCTCTCACTGGTAAGAGTTGATAAACTTAGCGAATAAATAAAGGGCGCGATACAATGAGCGCCGTTTTTTTGCCTGCAGTTAAAAGGTGAGCACCGTGGATAAGTATGCAGATATAAGACCTTACAACGATGATGAAGTGGCGGCATCCGTGGCTCGGCTGGTGGCCGATAATGCCTTTGTCGACCTTATTGCTAAGCATAATTTGCCTGCTTGGTTGGCATCAATACGTCTTATTTCGCGGCCTCTGGTGCGCCAGCAGCTACAGCGTAAATGGGGACAGGTTAACTCGGTGCAGCAAGTGCAGCTTGAAGTGGTGCACTATCTTGAGCAGATTGTAAATAACACCACGTCCAAGGTGACCTTCTCCGGCCTTGATAAGTTGGATAAAAATCAGGCCTATTTGTTTATCTCCAACCACCGCGATATTGTTCTTGATCCAGCCTTGGTGAACTTTGGCTTGCACCAGCACGATATGAATACGGTGCGTATCGCCATTGGCGATAACCTGCTGCAAATTCCTTATATCACTGAGCTAATGCGCTTGAACAAGAGCTTTATCGTTAAGCGTTCGGCCAAGGCACCGAAAGAAATGCTTAAGGCGTTGACCCAGCTGTCGGCCTATATTTACGACTCCTTGACCGAGGGGCACAGCATTTGGATTGCCCAGCGTGAAGGGCGCACCAAAGACGGTTTCGACCAAACCGATCCGGCACTGTTGAAAATGCTGCAGCTTAATGGCCGCAAGCAAAAGAAAGATTTTGCCGAATATGTGCGCGAGCTAAAAATCGTGCCGGTTTCTATCTCGTATCAGTACGAACCCTGCGCCCTGTCGAAGGCCAAGGAGCTGTATCATAAAAAGCACCATGGTGAGTATGTAAAGTCGGCAGGTGAAGACATCGAAAGCATAGTCGAGGGCTTTACCAGCGATAAGGGTCATGTACATCTGGCCTTTGGTCAGCCCATTAGCAACGACTGCAGCACTCCGGAAGATTTGGCGAAAACCATAGATAAGCAGATTGTCGAGTCTTTCTATTTGCATCCGGGCAACTACATTGCCGCCAAGCATGCCAATGCCGTGGTTGACTCAGAATCCGAAGATGTGAAGGCCTTTGCCCAGCGTATGGAAGCCATCCCTGAGCATTTGCGCGACCTGGTTACCGCCATTTACGCCAAGCCGGTTTTACGCAAAGAAGAAATGGATAACCTTGGCTAACTTTCACTGGTAATTAGGCGCCTCAGGCATTAACGTTAGAAATAGGGTTTATGCTTTGAAGTGCCTAGGGTCTGTTTATCTTTGCGGTTTACTTTATGTTCAATCTAAACGCATTCTGG
>NZ_PQBY01000006.1:0-204081 GCF_002964645.1 Pseudoalteromonas sp. T1lg22 | reverse complement strand
AGCGCTTGTAGCGCATTTCTACTGTGTTGTTACATGTTTATGTAGAATAACTACACCACACATGTGCCGCCTTGTATAAATACACTACAAGCTGCTGCAGAAACGAACAACAAAGGTCAACAGACCCTATGCAACAGCTTGAAATATTCTCCATCGATAGCCCCTGTAAGGGGATCTGCCAGGTCAATAGTCGCGGCTATTGTCTTGGTTGTTATCGGTCGCGAGAAGAGCGGTTTCATTGGAATCAGCTCAGCGATGAGCAAAAGCGTCATGTCAATTTGCTGTGTCAACAGCGTTATAAGCGTTTCTTAGCGCGCCAACAGGAACAAGGCCAGCAACCGCCATCCATGGAGCAGGGCGAGCTCGACTTATAAGCCGTGCTTTTTGCGCAGCTGCGCCACCACCCCACTTGTCTCTAACTCCTGCAATACCGCTAAAAGCTTGGGAATTTTATCCTCATGGCGCTTATGCAGGTAATGATAGCTGTAGTAGTTTTGCAGATGATGGCGGGTAAAAGGCTGCTCGGCGCGATTTCGGTAGCCTTGCTTGAGGTGGAAATCAAGCAGCACCACGGCTTCAACCTGGCGCTGGGCCAAGAGGTTCAGCTGCGCCGCTACGCTTTCCAATTTAATAATTTGGCCATTGAAATTATTGCTATGCAGGTATTGCTCGGTGACCGGGTAACCATTGCGGATGGCAACCCGAGCGAGCTCCTGTAGGCTGCAGTAATGACAGCGGGTGAGCATAAAAAGCTCAAACTTAAACAAGGGGAAGTTTACCCGCACCAGGTTCTCATAGCGGGTTTCTATATTGGCGATGCGTCCTAGCTGACCGTCTAGCTCCCCCTCATCTGCAGCGGCCAAGGCCTGAGGGTGATCGAAGTCAATGATCTCCAGCTCATAGCCGAGCTGACTATAAGCCTGTGACATCAGTTCGATGACAAAGCGCGCCTGGGCGGTGTCCATCGGTCTGTTAAAGGTCATCTTAGTGCTGTTGTTTGCCCCATGGGCATTGCCTAGGGCGCAAAATAGAGCCACTAGCAGCAATCGCGGCAGCACCAAGGCAAAGATGTTTTGCATAAATACCTGCTGGCGTAACACTACGACCTTGAAGAAAAAATTAGCGGGATCAGGAAGCAGTGAGTATCATTATTTTATTAATCACATTGTTAAATTTATGTGATGATTTTTTCTATTTTAGGTAACCTGGAGTAGAAATACTAGCCCTAGCTTAGCGGCCGCCCCATACACCCTGGGTGCTATCTGTTATAGTATAGGCTCCGTCAGTTATTAAATAGTGTTGCAGCGATGAGTGTCAATCTTTGCCGTCTTCCGCGAGAAGAGAAGTACCGAATTCAATTGGACTATGAAGCCTCGTTTTGGGCGTATCAAATTATCCGTGGCAAAAATGCCCGGGATAAGGTTTATGAAGCCATCAATATGCGTCCGATTTCGGAGCAAGGCTACTTAAAGCAGCAGTTTGAACATTTCTTAGCGATGATGAGCGCATCGCGATGACCCCCCCAGTGGCGCAACGCGTACCCGCCCTCGCCACCCCCTTGGTGAACAAGTTTTATGATAGGGTCGGCGCCCGAGGTCGTGCCAATAAGCAAGACCAACTTTGGGTGGTGCGTTGCGACAATGACATAGTGGCGGCAGCCAGAGTTAGTGTTCTTGAACAACAACATTTTTTATGTGGCGTGTTTGTAGAGGCAGATTATCGTCGTCAAGGTTTGGCCGCCACTTTAATACGTCAGGTCTGTGCCGAATTACCAGGCCCCATCTATAGTTTTATTTATCAGCATCTGCGCCCCTTTTATGAACAGCTGGGTTTCGCCACGGTTGCTACTTTGCCCGAACACCTGGCGTCGCGCTTGCAAAGTTATCGTAATCAGGGTCGTGATGTGTTGGCCTATTGCTATCAGAGAGTGGCAGATGCGTAATTGCTGGTTGGTATTATTGAGCTTGTTTTTGGTCGTCACCGCGAGCGTCAGCGCCAAGGTGCAGCGTTTTGTCGCCCAGTGAGGGGCTGTCGCAAAGCTACGTCGGTAATATGCTTATCGATCATCAGGGCTACCTGTGGCTGGCCACCGAAAGCGGTTTAAATAAATACGACGGCTATCAAGTAAAAATTATCAGCGATGAAAAGGGCGAGCTTGACGACGCCATGATCGATGCCCTGCATATGGATAAACAAGGGCAAATTTGGACTTCATCCATTCTTAATGGCCTTTATCGTTATCATAACGGCAAAGGGGTGCTGGAAAGGGTAGTGGCACCGCCGAAGGAATTAGACCCCGACTTTGCCACCGCAGTGTTTTCCATGCATTCCCTCGACGATAATAAGATGCTGCTTGGCCGTGGCGGCGATGTTGCCATGCTCGACCCGCAAAGCGGTGCCATTACCAGCTTATTTAAGGTGGGCAGCGGCGAAAACAACGCTCTGGTGCGGGTGTTTTTTCAATACCAGCACTATGTGTTTATCGGCACCACGCACGGTGCCTTTGTTTATGATCTCAAGAGCCAGCAGGTGCGCCCGCTGCAACATTTGCCGCCGGGCAGCAGTGGTATACACAGAGACAATGTAAAATCATTCGCCCTGCTCGAGCAGAGCAAGTTATTGATAGGCACGGTAAAGGGCTTGTATGTCACCGATATCAGCGATTTAGATGCCCTGTTTGCCCAGCCGCAGCGGCCATTTCAAAGTACGACGCTTTTGTCGGAGTTGAATATCTGGCAAATAAAACCCCTTGGCGGGGGGATGCTAATGTTGGCCACGGATAAGGGCTTGTTTGAGTATGAGTGGCAGGCTAACCGCTTGCGCAAGCACCAAAGGCTGAGCGACAGCCCTTACAGTCTTTCCGACCCCAGTGTGATCAAAATAGTGGAAACAGAGCTGGGCGATCTGTGGCTGGGCACCAAAAGCGATGGCGCCTTTTTCCTTCCCAACAAGCGCTTTGAGTTTCAAAATATCACAGCCGATAATCTCGGTGGCGATGGTTTGTCCCATCATAATATCTGGAGCTCGGTACAAAGTGGCGACACCCTGTATTTAGGCACTCATAACGGTTTAACCCAGGTCAACCTGGCGACAATGCAAAGTGAGGTGAAGTTTAAAAGTTACCTCAGCGATGAACTCGACAACGTCTTTAGCATTTACACCCTGATCCCTTATCGTCGGCAGTTGCTGATGAATACCACCCGTGGTTTATTTAGCTATAACCAGGACACCGAGGAGTTAACTAAGCTGCAGGCCAGGAAGCAAGAAGATCAGGCCTACCTTGAGGGCTATTTACATGGCCTGTATTTGACCCAGGATGGCCGGTTATACGGAGTCAATCAGAATCAGGGGTTCTTCTATTTTGATCTGGGATCACAGCAGGTGCATCCTTTGGGTGGTGACCTGGACAAGCATGATCCGTTTTTGGCCTTGGGGTTCAGCGCTCCGTTAGCGGATAACCCTTTGCAACCCTTGTTTTTCTCCGGCGGTCAGCTGCTGCGTTTCAATGCCCAAACGCAAACCCTGCAAATGCTGTATCGGGTGCCGCAATCCCATGGCAGTTTGGCCATCAACCTTAATGGTTATGTGGTGGATAACAATAATATCCTGTGGCTGTCGTTTTCCAATCATGGTCTGGTGGCCTTAAACGCCAGCAACTTTAATTTTATTAAACATATAGATTTACAGCGCCGCGGTCCGGGTAACCTTATGTATGATCTGGTGCTCGATGATATGGGTATGGTGTGGATGAGTAGTCATAAGGGCTTATGGCGCTTTAACCCACAAAATGAGCACTTTTTTCAGTTCACTAATTTGGAAGGCCTGGCCACCAATGAATTTAACCTGGGTTCGGTCAGTCGTCGTGATGACGGCCGCCTGGCATTTGGTTCGGTTAAAGGTGCGACCTTGTTTTATCCGCAGCGCAACATACCGCAACGGGCCTTGCTGCAAGGGGTTAATTTTACCTCGGCAGAGCTGATGTACCGCGCGCTTGAGCTGCCAACCATGGGGCCTTTAACCCAGGTTCACCTTGACCATGATGATGTCGGCTTAGAGATCACCTTCAGCGCCATGGCCTTTAATTATCAGGACAGGGTTATTTTCGAGTATCAGCTCGATGGCAGCCAGAAAAGCTTTACCCGGGATAATAATCGCGTGGTCTTCCCCAAGCTAAATCCTGGGGAGCATCTGCTTCAGGTGTGGGCGCGGGACCCCTTTACCGGCGAGTCGACCGAGCCAGCACGATTGAGTATTAGCGTTGCCTACCCGCCGTGGAGCTCGCCTAGTTTTATCACCCTGTATGTGATTATTATCGCCAGCCTGATAGCCATGTGGATGTATCGTCGCAATCGCATTCAAAAGATGCTGATGGCGGCGCATAAACAAAGCAAAGAGTCGGCAGCGCGCCTGAAATTGGCGCTCGAAGGCAGTCACTCCGGGGTATGGGACTGGCATCAGCATGAGAGCAAAATTTATCAGCCACGGTTGCGTGAGGAGCTGGGCTATAGCTATGAGCATTGTCAGCTGGATCAATATCTGGCGTTGATTCACCCGAATGAAAGACAAAAATTCCGTATCGAATGGCTGGAATTTTTATCCACCGACAAGGGTTACTTTAACTGCGTCTATCGCCTGCGCCACAGCAGTGGGCAATGGCGTTGGTATAAAGACTTTGGCAAGGTGATGCAATGGGAAGGCACCCATCCGGTGCAGGTAGCGGGCACCTATACCAATATGACTCGGGAGCTGGTGTTAGAAGAAAATGCCCGCATGTTTGGTGCCGCCTTTGAGCAGGCCAGCGACTGGCTGATTATTTTTGACTCCAAGCTGCGCATCGTTGCCACCAATCAGGCGTTGCGGGAAAATTTTGATTACCCCACCAGTAGCCCATCCTCACGACGTCTGAATCTGGGGCTGTCGAAAAATGTGCGCATTAACTATCTGCGTATTTTGAAAGGCTTACGTGTGGGGGAGCATTACCAATGCGAAGAGCAGGTAGTGCTTAAAACCGGTGAGCAGGTTCCCGTGCTGCTGAAGATGAGTGCGGTCGCCGACAGCGAGCAGCACAGCACCAGCTATATAGTGATGCTCACAGATATCAGTGAAGCCAAGCATAGCCTGGAGACCCAACAACAGCAGGCGCACTACGACAGCCTTACCGGCTTTCCTAATCGTCCCTTGTTTATGGATAGGGTTGAACACGCACTGGAGCAGGCACAACGGGATAACCGCGGCTGTGCATTGCTGCTTATCAATGTGCCCTTGCCGGTTGTGGTCGGCTTCGAGGAGCAAGCGGCTGAGCAGCAATTGCTGAGTCTGGTTTATCGCCTGCAAAGGGCAGTGCGCTCGCAAGACAGTTTAGGGCGCATCGAGGCTGAGCAATTTGCTCTGTTACTTGAAGATATAGATGCGCTGGAGCAGGTGCTGGCGGTGTGTCGTAAGGTACAGGAGGTGCTGATGCGCCCCTGTCATGGCACACTCGGCGCCGCCAACGCCAGTATAGGTGTGGCGCTCTTCCCCGAAGATGGACAGCAGGGCGAAGCTTTGCTTAAAGGCGCCGAATTGGCGCTGTATCAGGCTAAACGCAGCGGTCGCAACCAGTTTCACTTCTTCCAGCCAGACATTAATGCTCAGGTGCAGCGTAGTCTGGCCACGGAGCAAGCCTTAATGATTGCCGCCGATCAGTGCCAGTTTATAAATCACTATCAGGGCATTTACGCCATGCAGGATGCCGAATTACAAGGCTTTGAGGTCTTGCCCTACTGGCAACATGATGAGCAGCTCTTGGCACCGCAGGAATATTACCCCCATATACGCCAAACCCGGTTGTGGTCAAAACTCCTATTGCAAACCTTAGAGCGGGCGGTGCTTGAATGTCGCCTCTGGCATAGACAACAACCACTGCTGCACTTGTCTTTAGCTATCAAGGGACGTGAATTCAGCCAACCCGGTAGCATGGGCGATATTGTTCACTTGCTGCACAGCTATGATTTCCCCATCAGCTGTTTGGTATTAGAGATTTCGGTGCATGACTGGCAGCGCCTCGACGCTGATACCAGGCAAGTGCTGCAAAAGCTGGTGGTATCAGGCATGTGTTTGTCTTTGCATATTAAGACGGTGGACGAATTTTGCGTGCCCGAGCTGGGCGACGAGTTATTTCAACAGGTGAAGTTGGGCGCCGAGCTCAGCGCCTTGTTGTGTGTGGACTATAAAGCCTATAACAAGGTCAGCCGTTATATGCCTATTTTCGCTGCCATGAACATTGAGGTGCTCGCCATGGGCGTGGCCGATGATAAACAGCAGCGTCAGTTGTTAAACCTGGGTTGCACCCTGATGCAGGGCGACGCGTTAGCGCCGCCCTGTCATGGTGATGGGGTGGCCGATTTACTCGCTAAGGCCTGTATTATTCCAAATGATGGCCACACTGGGGACAAAAGCGCTTAAGCAAGGGGTGCTGATCGCGCACTTGCTCTTCCAGGTGCGCCGCCTCTTGCACGCTTAAGCCGAGCTCAAGGCGCAGTTCATTCAGTTTTACCCGCTCTGGATGGCAGATAATGCCGTCTTCCATCAGCTGATGCACCATTTCACTGTAGGCTCTACGGCGCTTGCGCAACTGCTCGGAAAAGCTTGAAGCCAGAATACCGGTAGGGATGGCAACCATGCCCATGCTGAGGATGGTAATAATGCCGCCGAAGATTTTCCCCATCAGGGTGACAGGTACGGTATCGCCGTAACCCACTGTGGTTAAAGTGATAATAGCCCACCACATGGCGGCGGGAATGGAGCCGAATTTATCCGGTTGCACATCGTGTTCGAGCAAATAAATGCCGCTGGCGGCAATAATCAGGATCACCGTCATAATAAAGAATGCCGCCAGTAACGAGCTGGCCTCTTCCTGTATGGTGTTCAGCATCAGCTGCATGGCGCGGGAATAGCGGGTGAGTTTGAAAATTCGCAATAACCTCAGCACCCTTAAGAAACGCAGATCGAAAGGCACCAGGAACATTAATAATGAGGGCAAAATAGCGATTAGGTCGATCACCGCCATGGGCGATATGAGATAGCGCAGGCGCCTTTTTGTTGGGCTTAGTGAGCTGTCGGCAAAACGGTTTAAATCGACGCTGGCCCACACCCGAGCCAGGTATTCAACGGTGAAAATAAGTACCGATATCAATTCAAAGTAGAAAAAAAAGCGCGTATGTTCGTGTGCCATGCTGGGCACAGACTCCATCACTATGGCGAGCACATTGGCAAAAATTAAGGTCATTAAAAAGGCATCGAAGGCATAACCATAGCGCTTCGATTTGCCGCGTGCTTCAAACACATCGGCCAGCGTGATTCTTATTTTTTTAATCATCTTCTATTCTTTTATTGAGTTCGCGGCGCATATGAATAGTGCCTTCTTCAAAGTCACGACTGATAGTAAACCCTAACTTACGCGCTAACTCTATCATACCCGTGTTCTCCCACAGGGTCATGCCCTCGATACTACCAACGCCCTGTTGCTGGCAATAGTCTACGGCGGCACAAGGAGAATGCGCCCCAAACCCAGCCCCTGGGCTTGCGAGCCAACGACTATGGCAAATTCCCCGACCAGGTTGTCCGGGTCCATTAGCACCCGGGACACGCCTAAGGTGACATTTTCACCGCCCTGTTTACGGGTGACGATAAAGGCCATTTCTCTGTCATAGTCGATCTGCGTCATCTTGGCCAATTGCTCATGGCTAAAGTGCGGCATTTCGCCAAAAAAGCGCCGGTATCTATCTTCTTTAGTAAGTGACTCGTCGAAACGACGGTGAGCCTGCTCATCCTCGGGACGAATGGGACGCAACAGCGCCTCGGAGCCGTCTTTTAGGGTGACCCAGCGTTCCAGCTCCTTGGGGTAGGGACGAATGGCCAGGCGCTTACGATGGGCAAGACGCTTATAACGGCTGATACCTATGCTGGCATCGAGCACTAAAAATTGACTCTGGGTGGCCAGCAAGGGGTTCAGCTCCAGGCTGTGGATATCCGGCTGATCGACGATTAACTGCGAAACCCGGGTGAGCAGGGCGCATAAGCGATACTTGTCGACCTTCTCCGGCAAGGTGCGCTCTTTAAGCACGCCCTTATCCAGGGCATTGGCAATTAAGTACTTGGCCAGATTCATATTCAGCGGCGGCAGGGCCACCGCAGCCTGGGAATAATCAAGGGCACTGCCGGCCTCGCCAAGTAAGATCACCGGGCCAAATTGTGGGTCGGTTTTGATGGCGATACGCAGCTCATGGGCCCCGGCACGTGGCGCCATGGGCTGAATGGCAAAGCCGTCGATGCGGGCCTCGGGATAAACCTGATTAATGCGCAGTAAAATGGCAAACGCCGCTTGCTCGACCTCATGCTCATCGCTGAGATTAAGTACCACACCGCCGACCTCGGATTTACTGGCGATATCCGGGCTTATCAGTTTAAGCACCACGGGGAAACCGCATTCGGCGGCGACTTCTGCAGCCTCACTGGGTGTGGTGGCAATGTGGGTGGTCACTGTGTCTATGCCGTAATAAGCCAGCAGCGGCGCCGCCTGATGGGTGCTGAGATAGTGCACATTGCGGTCCAGATGGGCGCTGATCTCCGCCTGCGCTTCTTCGACCTGAATATCCAGCTCATCAACAATGGACTCTGGGGTTTGCGTCAGGTGTTTTTGGTTACGGCGGTAATTGATCAAATGCATATAGGCACCAACCGCACCTTCTGGGGTGCGATAGGTGGGAATGCCACCTTGGGCACAAATGCGCCTGGCCTCATAGGCGGCGTCTTCACCCATAAAATTGGTCATCACAAAGGGGCGCTTGCGAGCGTCTATTTGCGCCAAGGTGTCGACTATAATACGGGCATAATCGGCGCTTGGCGCTAACGCCGACGGGGTGTGAATAATCAGCAGGTTTTCCACTTCCTTGGCTTCGAGCAGAATCTTCAGCGCCTGCTGATAACGCATTGGGTCTGAGTCACCAAATATATCCACCGGATTGTGAGTACTGTCCGCCTGGGGGATCACCTTGTTTAATGTCTCTAAGGTGGCCTCGCTAAGCTCACAGAGCTTACCGGAGCTTTGTACCAGGCTGTCGACTGCCATTACTGCCGGACCGCCGCCATTGGTAAGTATGCACAGGGGTTCTACCTTGAGTAATTTTGGATGCAGTGCCAGTGTTTGCGTCGCCGCAAAGAGCTCGCGTAAATCATTTACCCTAAGCATACCGGCGCGCTGGATCAGGGCATCGTAGACCGCATCGCAGCCGCTGGCTCCGCCGGTGTGCGCCGATGCGGCCTGGGCACCGGCATCGGTACGTCCAGTTTTAATCACGATCACGGGTTTACTAAAGGCGGCGGCTCGGGCTGCGGAAATGAAGCCGCGAATATCTTTTAGATTATCTATGTATAAGAGCACAGCCTTGGTGCGGGCGTCGCGGCCGAGAAAGTCCAGTAGTTCGCCAAAGTCGATATCCAGGCAGTCGCCCACGGAAATAAAGTAAGAAAAGCCAATATCCTTATGTTGTGCCCAGTCCAAAATGGTTGAGCACACCGCCGCCGATTGCGAAATAAAGGCAACCTTGCCGGGGCGGGTCACTGTATGGGAAAAACTGGCATTGACGCCAAGATGGGGGATCATCAAACCCAAACAATTGGGCCCCATTAAATTCACATGCTGAGCTTTACAATGTTGTTGTAATTCGGTTTTTTGCTCGTCACTGAGGCCCGCCGCGACCACGATAACATTACGACAGCCCTGTTTGGCGAGATCGCTGATAAGTGGTAATAAGGTGGCTTTATTGGTACAAATGATGGCAATATCGGGTGGTTGAGGCAGCGATGCAATATCGGCATAGGCCAGCACCCCGTGTACCGCCTCGTATTTTGGTGTGACCGGCATTATTGGACCGTTAAAGCCGCCTTGCAGCAGGTTGCGCATCACAATGTAGCCCGGGCGCATGGGATTGTTCGAGGCGCCGACAACAGCTATGGATTTAGGGTTGAAGAACTGACTAATGCGTTTTACGCTCATAGCTTACTCATTTTGGTACACTGGATACCGAAATATAGTCTCATACTTGTTGCAAAAAGGAAGCATCAATGCACAAAAGTATAACGCACATCAATATTTTACCTGCTTTTCTTCTAGCCTTGGGGTTGGCCTCTATCGGCATCTTGCTCAGCAATGCCATCATAGAGTTTAAGGCTATGGATCGCACCGTGGTGGTGAAGGGATTAGCCGAGCAGCAGGTACAGGCGGACACTGCCATTTGGCCCATAGTTTTCACCGAAGCCGGTGAGCAACTAGAGCAGGTTACCGGTGCGGTGGAGCAAAAACAAAACGCCGTGGTGGCATTTTTAAAGCTGCACGGTTTTAGTGACGAGGAAATCTCCCTGGGGCAGGTCACAGTAGTTGACAAAAAAGCGCAGCAATACGGACCCGAGCAGGTCGGCCTACGCTACCTGGTTAGCGCTAACATGTCGGTGTACAGCCAAGATCCTAACAAGGTACGCCATGCCAGCAGTCAGATCAGCGAACTGGCTAAGCAAGGTATCGCCATAGGCGGTGACCGTTACACCAACCGTATCGAATACCTGTTTACCGGCTTAAACGATATTAAGCCGCAGATGATAGAGCAGGCCACCCGCAACGCCCGCGAAGTGGCGGTTAAATTTGCCCGCGACTCGGACTCGACGCTCGGCAAAATTAAATCGGCGCGTCAGGGACAGTTTAGTATCAGCGACCGAGATTCAAGCTCGCCGCACCTGAAGAAGGTGCGGGTAGTGAGTACGGTTGAGTATTATTTGGTGGACTAATGTTAGGACGCTGACAAGAGGTCACCTTCAAGGGTGAATTCCTTGCACAGAGGTTAGTTCATGTCGCGTTGGCGACGGCAACCAAAGGGCGGTTTGCGCCAACCGCCCCTTGGAACCCCAAGGCGCCCGTGATTCGCTTATGCTTGCGAACTCAGCGTTTTGTTAAACGTTTCGTTTAGTCATTGAGGCGATTTAACAGCACATCCCTGTGCTGATAAATCTAGCTCGGCATCGTGCCTCACTCTTAATGACACACTCCACAACAAAATCTGAGATCGAAAGCGCGAATCTAAACGGGAGGTTCGATACCTGTGAGCTTGGAGTAAATTAACGGGGAAGTTCTAATTTAACGCTATATCCGCTCCCATAGAGCCAGAAAAAAGAACGACTGCAAGTCCAGCAAGCTGAAGAAAGAATGGGTTCTTAGCTTCTGACCAGTGCAAAATTAAATATATTATCGAAACGGGTGAGATAAATAGACACGCCAATCCCCAAAGGATATTGGTTTTAAACGCAGCTATTAGAAAACCTATTCCACCTATGAGAAATATTACAATTCCGATAAATGCCATAATTTCCATATTTTTATTCCATGTTTTTTAAAGTATTAATGTGCCTAGTTAATTTTTGAACCACTAATGGCCAGAAACCTTTCTTTTCTAGGTTGACCATTCCCCAATTTAGTACCTATTGTTGCCACTTATCCTGGGTTGGGCGCCCAGCCGGCGCGTTTTTGGTGACGGCTATTGGTTGTCAATTCTACTCACCAAGATTGTCAGTTTTTGAGTACCAATTTCTATACTGGCTTCTTTGCCATAGGCAACCGTGAACGATGGGGTGAGGGTGTCATTCTCAAGGGTAAGTGCCGTAATAACATCTGCCGTTTCATCTTGGTTCGGCTTTACCGTCAAATTGTAGCTAAAGTTCTCGCCAATGGTCATTGAAGTCGCTTTGTCCGCTTCCACTAGCACAACAGGCGAAGCAACCAATTCACCATTTGTATAGACTGAAGTAGTGACTTGGTAAGTCTCAGCAGCGAAGCCCGAGGCAGAAGCCAATAGAGAGAGCGCTAACAAACTCGTGTGAATTTTCATTTTAATTTCCCTATCCTAGTGTGAGGTAAAAAACAGCTTGTCATAATTTGGTAGTGGCAACGCCGGCATTAGTCAGCATGCACCTTTCCCCGTTCGTTTCCACATATATTGATAACAAATCGTTCAAGTTTTTGCCAGCTAAGACTTTTTCATAAGCGTACTTTAAAGATGGCGAGGATTAGCCGAAAGCCTTGTGTTTCCTCTGTCTTGACGTCGGTGAACCGACCAGATCTAACCTTTGAAGCAAGCTTTTTGAGAAGGTCTAATGCAAGCTTTCAAACAGGCCTGTATGAATGATATTGCATGGTTATATTTTAACCTTTAACTATCCTTAGAGAGTCTCAATAGGAGAGCAATATGAAACTTAACCAAGTGAAAATAATATTGTTGAGTGGGCTTATCGCAGGTCTGCCCTATGGCGCTTTAGCAAAGGATCTACCTAAAGAATTTGTTGATAAAGAAGGAAATATTACTTTAGCGACCGATTTTCGAACCTCAACCACCCACCTTGGCTCCTGGTTGGTACCCAGCGGTGATGCCAGCGGCTTTCACGGCGTTTATGCCAGCGAGGGCACGTTAGAGCACTATCGCAACACCGGCGAGTTTCCCGATGGGGCGGTGATTATTAAAGAGTTAAGGGTGGCCGAGAGCGGTGATTTTACGACCGGCCAAGGCGTAAGTTACGAGAGTGGACAGATCAAACAATGGTTTGTGATGGTCAAGGACGGTAAAAACAGGTTTGCGGACAACCCCTTGTGGGGAGACGGTTGGGGGTGGGCATTATTTAAACCTGATAATCCGACGAAAAATGTAGCCACCAACTACAAAAATGACTGCTTAAGTTGTCATATGCCAGCCAAGGATACTGACTGGGTGTATACCCAAGGCTATCCCGTATTGAAAAAGTAGTTATGTGCTAACGCCCAAGTAATGGCTTGAACTGAAAATTGCTATGGTTTCGGAACAAGCCATTGTTGATCTGGTCTTCACCCTAACTCAAGCCTCAGTGCCGAATCCTTACTAGCTTTTAAGGTCAAACCTATTCGTTTTCGCATCAGGGCCGGAGGCAGAATAAACTTTCTCACTCTATGGTAATGATACCTATTATCATTTAAAATGACCGGGTTGTTAGCCAATGGAATTGCAGTTTGAAACGCGTAGCACGAAAAATTCATTTGACCCTGGCGCTGGTGATCAGCGTTTTTTTAGTGCTGATGTCACTCACCGGGGCGCTTTTGATCTATGCCAAGGATATCCAACTGGCTGTGAATCCTGAGCTGTGGCAGCGCGCCACATCTGAGGCGCCCTTGGATCTGGATACCCTGTATCAAAAAGTACAGGAGCAGAGCGGGCAAAAGATAGAGTTTATCAGTATAGAAGAAGATAGCCGCTGGGCCTGGCAGGCAAGGCTGGCCGATGACAGTTATGCGAGCCTGGAGCCAAGCACGGCAGAGGTGCTGCATAGCTACGCTTATTACGATACCTTGTACGGCTTTACCATGGGTTTGCATCGCTGGTTATTATGGCGCGACGGTGAGGGCAAAATGCCGCTGCGCAACTGGGTGTCAACCATGGCGCTGGGCTTTATGCTGGTGCTCTTGGTCGGTTTTTACCTCTGGGTAAAACCCAAGCAGCGCTTAAAACGCCTGAAGATAAACCGACGCGCAAAGGCCCGGGTGATCAACCGCCAGGTGCACCATGTGCTCGGCGTGTATACCTGCTTGCCCTTGCTACTTATCGCCTTTTCCGGCATTGCCTTTAACTGGAAGGCGCCGACACAGGCCGTGGTCAACGCCGTGCTGCCGGGGCAGGTTGAATCCCGCCCCCGGGTTGATGACATTACCCCCATGACGCAAACGCACTTCCAAGAGGCGTTTGAAAAGGGTTTGGCCGTGTTTCCGGAGGCTGCCTTGTTTCGCATTTATTTCCCCAAAAGCGCGGAAAAGCCTTTGGCGCTGCGCCTCAAACAACCCGGAGAAAGCCATGCCTATTCCTGGGTCTGGGTGAATCCTTACAGCGCGCAAGTGATTAATAGTTTCGATGGCGCCGCCGCCAATCTGCCTACTCAGGTATGGAATTTTAAATACAAGTTTCATATCGGTGATTTTGCCGGGCCCATAGTACAGGTGCTCTGGTTGTTGCTGAGCCTATTACCGGTATTCTTTGTGGTTTCCGGGCTGGTGATGTGGCGGGGACGAAAATAAAAAACGCCAGTCACTGACCGGCGTTTTTTCATTCCAATCTCAATAGTAAGATTAGGCGGCTTGCTTCTTAGCAACCCATTCGGCCACCATTTCTTCAAGCAGGTTTAACGGTACCGGGCCGTTTTTCAATACCACGTCGTGGAATTGACGAATATCGAACTTGTCACCCAGAGCCTTTTTCGCTTCTTCACGCAGCTCAACGATCTTCAGCATGCCGACCTTGTAGGCTGTGGCTTGTGATGGCATTACGATATGACGCTCAACCATTTTCACCGCATCCGAGGTGGCATTCGGTGTGTTGTTTACGTAGAAATCGATGCCTTGCTGACGCGTCCAACGTTTGGCGTGGATACCTGTATCAACAACCAGGCGACAGGCGCGCCATAGTTCCATGGCCAGGCGACCAAAGTCCGAGTAAGGGTCTTGGTATAGGCCCATTTCTTTTGGCAGTAGCTCAGAGTACAGTCCCCAGCCCTCGGTGTAGGCGGTGAAGCGGCCAAACTTACGGAAACTAGGTACGCCTTCAAGCTCTTGGGCAATGGCGATTTGCATATGGTGACCTGGGATCCCTTCGTGATACGCCAGGGCTTCCAATTGATAGGTGGGCATGGCTTCCATATCGTACAGGTTGGCATAGTAAACGCCCGGGCGTGAGCCATCCGGCGCAGGCTGCTGATAGAAGGCTTTACCCGCAGACTTTTCACGGAAAGCTTCTACCGCCTTCACGGTTAAATCTGCCTTAGGCTTCACGATAAACAGCTCGTCTAAACGACTCTTCATATCATCGATTACGCGTACCGCTTCGGCCAAGTAAGCATCGCGGCCTTCTTGGGTATCTGGGTAGTAGAACTGCTTGTCGGTTTTCATAAATTCCATAAAGGCTTTGAGATCGCCCTCGAAACCCACCTTTTCCTTGATCGCACGCATTTCATCATGGATACGCTGCACCTCGGCAAGGCCAATGGCATGGATTTCATCCGCCGTTAGGTCTGTGGTGGTGGTGCGCTCAAGCATGGTGTTATAGAAGGTTTTACCGTCAGGGAACTTCCAGGCGCCGTCGCGCTCATCGGCACGCTTTTCAAGCTGCTGCAAGTAACCGATAAGGCTGGCGTAGGCCGGCTTAACCGAGACCTTAAGGGCTTCGGTGGCCTCGGCGATAAGGGCTTGCTTTTGCTCTGTATCGATCTCTAGCTTGTCGATTTTGCGTTTAAAGTCGGCTAGCAGGGTTGAGTCCTGCTCGCCACCAAACGGCGCGCCAGTAATGATGTTTTGGCTCGCTTCAATCACATGAGGGAACACGAACTTAGGCGCAATAATACCCTTGCTGGCACGGGTTTCCAGGTTTTCTTCCAACTGGGCAAACAATTTAGACACGCCGTTTAAACGGGCGATATACGCCTTTGCTTCTTCTACATTGGCAATGCTGTGCTGATTAATTAAAAACGCTGCCACCATGGAGTGGGTACCATACATCTGGTTTACCGGGTAGGTGTGGTAGCGCCATTGGAAATCATTAATGCCTTCTTCAAGGTTTTGCTGCATCAGGTCGTAGCTCACCTGTGTAGTGGCATCAAGCTTGCTGCGGTCGATGGTTTTCAGCATTTGCAGATCTGCCTTGGCCAGAGCCAGGTCTTCTAGGGCGCGCTCTTCGCTTTCGTCATCCCACTTATCATAGTCTTTTTTAATACCCATATAAGTTTGGAATGTAGGGCTGCGCATGATGTTGCGGTTAAAGACTTCTTCAAAAAAAGCGTTGGCTTTTTCGACTTCGCTTTGAGCAATCTCTTGTACCGGCGCTGGCGTTGCGGCCGGTGTGCTGGTGTTTTGTGTGTTTTGGCAACCAGCCAGCAGTGTGGCGCTGATGGCTGCGGCGATAAGTGTTAGCTTGCGCATAGTTATTTTACCTATCCTTTCACTTGTTGTTGTGCGAAGGCAGATGCCCCGCGAAAGTTAAAATAATCTTGTTGTTTTAAGGCTCCGATGGGAGCGGTTTTAAAATGGATTTAATGTGTAGCCTTGCTGCTGCAGTTGCGCATGGGCGGTCATGGCGGAAAGCGCCATTTGTACACCGGGGATCAACTGCTCGGCACTGATTTTATAATGGGTTGCAGACTGACCGCACACATAGACCTGGGTGTTGTTATCCAGTAATTGTCTGATCAGGGCCTGATTTTTGTTATCCACCCCTAATCGCTCTTTATAGAATTTATTGCTCAGCACATCGACCGAGGCGCCACCATGAACAACCAGGGCTAATTCAATATTTTCTGGTTTAACCCCGTGCGCCACATGCATATTAATAAAGCGCGCCAGGGAATTGATATGGTTATTTTGCTCGCCGGCCTTGGCCGCAGGGGCCACATCGAAGGCGATTTTATAGCGGGTATCCGCAGCTATGGTGGCATGCTCTGGTACCTGATAAAAGTAACCAAAGTCTTGAATAACAGGGTTTGCTTGTTCAGCGTAAGCCCAAGGGCTCAATAAAAAAATAGCTAAAAGCAAACCTGTTAATTTCATTATTCTTATCCTAGTTATTGTTAGGGTCTGTTGACCTTTGTTGTTTGTTTCTGCAGCCGTTTGTAGCGGATTTATACAAGGCGGCACATGTGTGGTGTAGTTATTCTACATAAACATGTAACAACACAGTAGAAATGCGCTACAAGCGCTGCCCTGCGGGTTCATCTAAACGCCTCCTGCTCTGTGTTGCTCGCTATGTACATAGAATGACTATGCATCATAACGAGCGTCGTGATCAGAATGCGTTTAGATTGAACATAAAGTAAACCGCAAAGATAAACAGACCCTATTAAACGAACATTTCCAGCAGCTCATTGAGATACCTATGCCCACGTTCGGTTACCCTAATATGGGTGTTGTCACGACTGAGCAAGCCTTGCTGCTGCGCAGCTTGTAACTGAGCTTCAATCTGGCTCAGGTCTAACCCCGTGTATTGTTGGAACTCTGCAAGGGGGCAGGGCTCAGCCAAACGCAAACGGTTCATCATAAACTCAAAGGGTCGCTCGTCGTCTGTAACGGACCACTGCTTATATAAATAGGGCTTGGTAAGATCCATATAACCGCGCGGGTGCTTCACCTTCTCGATGCGCACTATGTCGCCATCGGGTGTGGTTATTTTGCCATGGGCGCCACAACCTATGCCTATATAATCGCCAAACCGCCAATAATTCAAGTTGTGTTGGCATTGATGGCCGGGTTTTGCGTAACCAGATATTTCATACTGCTGATAACCGGCCTCGCGCAACAGGTCCTGGCCCAACTCCTGTATCTGCCACAGGGTGTCGTCTTCGGGCAGGGTCGGCGGCTTGGAATAAAACTGGGTATTGGGCTCTATGGTCAACTGATACCAGGATATATGCGGCGGATTTAAGGCGATAACCTGGCGTAGATCCCCAAGGGCATCGTCTATGCTCTGCCCAGGCAGGCCATGCATTAAATCAAGGTTGAAGCTGCGCAGCCCCACCTGATGGGCCTGTTCGGCCGCACGCTTGGCTTCATCGGCACTGTGGATGCGCCCCAGGGCCTTGAGCTTATCCTGCTGCATGGACTGCACGCCGATGGAAATACGATTCACACCGGCCTTAACATAGTCGGCAAAGCGCCCGAACTCCACGGTGCCCGGGTTGGCTTCCAGGGTGATTTCTGCGTTGTCGGCCAGCGGCGTAAGTTTACGCACGCCATCGAGCAGGGTTTGCAGCGCCTCACCCGATAACAAACTCGGAGTACCGCCACCGATAAAAATACTGTGAATAGGACGTCCGGCCGCAAGCGGGGCATCGGTGCGCAAGTCGGCAAGCAGGTGCTGCACATATTCCTGTTCGGGGATCTGCTGTCCTTTTTGACCGTGACTATTAAAGTCGCAGTAAGGGCATTTTTGTACGCACCAGGGAATATGTATGTATAGACTTAATGGAGGCAGGGTCACGCGTTAACCCTGCAATTGAGCAAGTAGCAGCTGTAATGCCTGGCCGCGATGGCTAATGGCGTTTTTCTCGGCCTTGGTCAGCTCGGCACTGGTTTTATTCAGGCCTTCGACCTTAAACACGGGATCATAACCAAAGCCTTCAAAACCACTGCGCTGTTCGGTGATCTCGCCTTCCCAGGTAGCCTGACAGATCAGCGGCAATGGGTCGTCTTTGTGGCGCATTAACACCAGCACGCAGCAAAAGCGCGCACTGCGCTTTGTTAGCCCCTGCATATCCAGCAACAGTTTATCGATATTATCACCGTCGCTGGCGCCTGGGCCACCATAGCGGGCACTGTAGACGCCGGGGGCACCATCGAGGGCATCGACAATTAGGCCCGAGTCGTCGGCAATGGCCGGCAAGCCCGTTTGCGCACTGGCGTGACGGGCTTTGATAATGGCGTTTTCCACGAAGGTGGTGCCTGTCTCGGCTACATCACTAACGTCAAAGTCGCTTTGTGGCTTTATGGTGATATTTAAGTCGCTTAATAGCGCGCTGAGCTCGGCAACCTTACCCTTGTTGCCGGTGGCAAGCACCCAAGTTGTCATCTGTTCTCTCTTAATCTTTGTATAGCTTTTGATGAAAGCGCAGCACTTCCACTGTCGTACCCTGAGTCAGGGTAATTTCAAAGCGGTAGGTTTCTTCATCTTCAAAACGCATCTGGGCGATATAGTAAACGCTGTCGCCTTCTTTGATTTCCTGGAATTCAAGTTCCTCGCTTTGTCCCAGCAGGTTTTTCGCCACACCGGAAATGGCCACGGTTTGCGCCTTGTCGTTCTTGAGCACGGAAATATTAATCAGGGCTCGGTCGCCGGCGCGCTCTAAGTTATAGCTGCGGGCTACCTGAGGCGTAATAGTGGTTGAGGGAAAGGCAATATAGTGAACTTGCCAATGGCCAAGGTTTTTAAACTGACCGCCTTGAACTTCGTTTTGCGCCGCATAGCTTGGTGCCATGCACAGAAGGCTTAAAATTAGGCTGTATAGCAGGGCTTTCATAGCTGCCACTCCTGTGTTGTGAGTACTATAAGGTCTACTCAGTAAGTGTATCAGAAATCGGGCGAACTAGTGCCGCCCGAGACATGATTAACGGGTTAAATCCATTAATAAGAACTGCAAAAATTGTAAGCCGATGATCAGCACCAGGATCGACAGGTCTAAGCCGCCGATGGGAGGGATCACCTTTCTTATCGGCCGTAGCATGGGCTCGGTCAACTGATGGAAGATGGCTTCGATAGGGTTATAGCCCTGGCTCACCCAGCTTAGGATGGCGCGAATGATCAACACCCAGAACAGCAGCTGCAAGGCCTCGCGGATAAGGGTGAAAACACCGCCCATCAGCACTAAGCTGGTATTCCAGCCTTCGCCAAACATCAGCAACAGGGTGGCTACCTTGGCAAAGGCGACGATAAAGGCCAGTACCAGGGAAGCAATGTCTAAACCGGCAAAGCCGGGGATCACCTTGCGCAGCGGATTCACGGCAAAGCTGGTGGCTTTCACCACAAACTGGCTGAGCGGGTTGTAAAAGTCCGCGCGTGCCGCCTGCAGCCAAAAGCGCAGAAGCACCACCATAAGGAATAAATCAAACAGGATGCCAACTAAAAAATGCACTGAGTTCATGCGTTCAGCCTTAATAAAAATTAAATTTCTTGTTCCATCTCCTGGGCGCGGGCAATGCATGCATCCATGGCGCCGGAGACGTTTTCAACTAAGCCATGCGCCTTAAGGTGCTCCACCGCAGCGTGGGTGGTGCCGCCTTTGGACGTTACATTGGCGCGTAACTGGGCGATGCTGATATCCGTTTGCGACAGAGCCATCTCCGCCGCACCCAGAGCGGTTTGCTGTACCAGAGCGCGTGCTTGCTCGGCATTAAAGCCCAGCTCAATCGCTTTTTGTTCAATGGCTTCCATAAACAAGAAGAAATAGGCCGGTGACGAGCCGGTGACGGCTATGATGTCATTGATTTGCTCTTCTTTATCGACCCAGACCACCAGGCCTGTGCTTTTAAACACGGCTTCAATAAACTGGTTCTCATCGTCGCTGGTGCCTTCGGCATACAGACCGCTGACGCCACGACCAAGCAGCGAAGGCGTGTTTGGCATGCAGCGCACCATTTTTACCGGGTGGCTCAGCATTTCCTGTAGACGTTTCACCGTGATACCGGCGGCAACGGAAATAAAGACCTTGTCGCTGAAGTCGACCCCAGCGGCAATAAAGCTTTGTGCCAACTCGGCCATCATCTGGGGTTTAACCGACAAAACTATGATGTCGGCCTGTTGCAGGGCTTCAATATTATCGGCGGTGGTGCGTACACCAAAGTCCGCGGCCACCTTCGCGAGTTTTTCCTGATTACGATTGGTGGCAATGATCTGCTCTTTGGCAAAGCCATTTTTCACCATGCCGCCAATGATGGCGTAACTCATGTTTCCAGTACCGATAAACGCGATGGTTTGCTGTGACATATAGACCTCAAATCTTGTGTTATTCGATGTTCGGCGCCTAAGTGCTATTGCTCACGTTCGCCAAAAATGGCGGTGCCAATGCGCACCATGGTGGAGCCGGCGGCGATTGCCGCATCCATGTCGCCACTCATGCCCATAGACAGGGTGTCGAGCTGTGGATATTGGTCCTTTAGTCTATCAAAGCAAGCACTTAATTGCTTAAAAGATTGTAATTGTGCGTCAAAGTCTGGTGTTTGTGCCGGAATGGCCATCAAACCGCGCAAATTTAACTGTTTGCAGTTCTCGATTAAGGCAGCCAGAGCCGGTACTTCATCAAGCAAGCAACCGGATTTATTGGGGTCTTCGTCTATGTTAACTTGAATTAACACCTGTAGAGGTTTCATGTTACTAGGACGTTGCTCGTTAAGACGCCTTGCTATCTTTTCGCGGTCGATACTTTGCACCCAGCTAAAGTGTTCGGCGATGGCCTTACTTTTGTTGCTCTGAATCGGGCCGATAAAGTGCCATACTATATTCTTATATTCACTAAGCTGGCGAACCTTCTCAACCCCTTCTTGCACATAAGATTCTGCAAATTCTCTGTGGCCATGCTCAAAAGCCGCTAGAATATCTTCTAAGGGTTTTTTCTTAGAAACGGCGATTAAAGTGATGTCATTATAATCACGGCCGCTTTTTTTTGCCGCATGAGCTATTCTGTCATAGGCGGCATCGAGTCGTTCTGCTATTGTAACCATAAAGTTATCAGTTGGTTGTGGAGTCCTATTTATGGATATTACCGAATTACTGGCCTTTAGTGTGCAACACAAGGCCTCGGATTTACACCTTTCTGCTGGTGTGTCACCTATGATCCGTGTCGATGGTGACGTGCGCCGCATTAATATTCCCGTGCTGGAAGCAAAAGAAGTTAGTGGGCTCGTCTATGACATTATGAACGATAAACAGCGCAAAGAATACGAAGAAAAGCTGGAAGTGGATTTTTCGTTTGAAGTGCCGAATCTTGCGCGTTTTCGTGTTAATGCCTTTAATACCAACCGTGGTCCTGCGGCTGTGTTTCGTACCATCCCGAACGAAGTTCTCACCCTGGAAGACTTAGGTGCACCGGAGATTTTCAAAACTATCTCGGACAACCCGCGTGGTTTGGTACTGGTGACAGGGCCGACAGGTTCGGGTAAATCAACTACCCTGGCGGCGATGATCGATTACATCAACAGCAACCGTCACGATCATATTCTGACCATTGAAGACCCGATCGAATTTGTACACCAAAATAAACAATGTTTGATCAACCAACGGGAAGTACACCGCGATACCCATAGCTTTAACGCCGCACTGCGTAGTGCATTGCGTGAAGACCCCGACGTAATTCTGGTGGGTGAGCTACGGGACTTGGAAACCATTCGTCTGGCAATGACGGCGGCGGAAACCGGTCACCTGGTATTCGGCACCCTGCACACCACCTCGGCGCCAAAAACCATAGACCTTATTATCGACGTATTCCCCGGTGAAGAGAAAGACATGGTGCGTTCTATGCTTTCGGAATCATTGCGTGCGGTTATCTCACAAACCCTGCTGAAAAAAGTTTCCGGTGGCCGTATTGCCGCCCATGAGATCATGATAGGCATTCCGGCGATTCGTAACCTTATTCGTGAAGATAAGATTGCGCAGATGTATTCATCCATACAAACCGGTGCCGCCCACGGCATGCAAACCATGGATCAGTGTTTACACGAATTATTGAACCGTGGCCTGATCAGTACTCAAGCAGCTAAAGCTAAAGCCCATGATAAAACCCAGTTCGGTTTATCGGGCCGTATGTAGGATAGAAATCAACAATGTTACAGTCATTATCACATCATCTGCATAAGATGGTCGCCCTGGAGGCGTCGGACGTATTTGTTTCTAGTGGTTTACCAGTGAGCGCCAAGGTCAATGGTGAGCTTACGCCGCTAGACGAGCATGTATTGAACGATGAAGAGGCCCTGACTCTGGTTGAGTCGGCCATGACCGACAAGCAGATCAATGAATTCCATAGCACCAAAGAATGTAACTTCGCCATCGCCACCGAAGAAGGCCGCTTCCGGGTATCGGCATTTTGGCAGCGCGATCAGGCGGGTATGGTTATTCGTCGTATTAACACGGTTATTCCTAATGCGGAAGACCTCGGCCTACCATCGGTATTAACCGATGTGATCATGAAAAAACGGGGTCTGGTGTTGTTTGTTGGTGGTACGGGTACAGGTAAGTCGACTTCAATGGCGGCACTGTTAGGTTATCGTAACCGCAATCAAAAGGGTCACATTCTGACCATAGAGGACCCGATTGAATTCGTCCATGAACATAATAAGAGTATCATTACTCAGCGTGAGGTGGGTCTGGATACGGAAAGCTTTGAAGCGGCGCTGAAAAGCTCCCTGCGTCAGGCCCCGGATGTGATCCTTATCGGTGAAATTCGCTCGCAAGAGACCATGGAATATGCTCTTGCCTTTGCCGAAACCGGTCACTTGTGTGTGGCAACCCTGCACGCCAACAATGCTAACCAAGCCATCGACCGTATTATGCACCTGGTGCCAAAAGAAAAGCACGAGAAGCTGAAATACGACCTGGCATTGAACTTGCGCGCCATTATCGCCCAGCAGTTGATCCCCACCACAGACGGCAATGGCCGTGTGGCGGCAATCGAGGTGTTGCTGAACTCACCCATGGTGGCCGAGCTTATCAAAAAAGGTGAAATCGGCTCGATTAAAGAGGTGATGGCCAAGTCGACGCAAATCGGTATGCAGACCTTCGATCAGGCGTTATTCAACCACTATCAGGAAAAACGCATCAATTATGCCGATGCGCTACACCATGCGGACTCGCCAAACGATCTGCGTTTGATGATCAAGTTGCGTAGTAATGACCAACAGGGCGCCGGCTTCTTGCAAGGTGTGACCGTTGACGGCTTAAGCAGCGACGACGATAAGTTTTAAATCAGGCATAAAAACCTGCATAAATAATTAAGGGCGACCGCATGGTCGCCCTTATTGTATCCGTTGTAGGTCGGCCTGCAGGCCGACAAAATGTGTCGTAAATCCATTGTCGGGCTACAAGCCCGACCTACAAGGCTTTATTCGCCGTAGGCGGCGGAAAAATAACTTTCGAGGATCAACACCGCCGAGGCGTTATCGATATTATCCTTGCGTAGGTTGCGATAGCCGCCAGAGGCAAATAAATGCTCCCTGGCCGCTGCCGTGGTCAGGCGCTCGTCCTGGGTTTCGACCTGTAAACCAGTTTGGTTATGCAGGCGATTGGCAAACTTGCGGGCGCGATGGGTCAGGTCTTGCTCTGTGCCATCCATATTCAATGGCAGACCCACCACCAGTAAATCCGGTTGCCATTCGTTGACCAGGGCGCGAATATCATCCCAGTTGGGAATGCCGTCACGGGCCTTGATAGCGCGCAGGGCATTGGCGGTACCGGTAAGCTCCTGGCCAATGGCCACGCCTATGCTTTTGGTGCCAAAGTCAAAACCCATCACGCTGCGTTGTCCCTGTGGTGCTTTACTGCTGTTACTCATGCGTGTCCGGCCTCAAGGCTTAGTTTGTCTGCATCTATGCCCACCAAAGCCAGGGCCTTGTGCCAGCGCTCATTAATGGGAGTATTAAAGATGATCTGCGGGTCGGCCTCTATGATCAACCAGGTATTCTCCAGCAACTCTTTTTCCAGCTGACCTTCATCCCAACCGGCGTAGCCCAGGGTGATTATAAAGTCCTGTGGTGCATCGCTGGTGGTCAGGCTGGCAAGCACATCCTTGGAGGTGGTGATCATGATTTCTGAGCTTAACTCCTGCGACGAAGCATAACCGGGTTTTGGGGTGTGCAGTACAAAACCACGGTCAGTTTTTACCGGCCCGCCAGCGAAAACTTGATGGCCAGCTGCCTGGCTGCTTTTGTCGTTATCTATCTCGACCTTGTCGAGCAACTCGCCCACGGTCACATCTATGGGCTGGTTGATCACCAAACCCATGGCACCATCATCATTGTGCTCGCAAATGTAGGCCACCGCGTGCTTGAAGAAGGGATCTTGCATCGACGGCATGGCTATCAAAAAGTGGTTCGTTAATGATTGCATAGGCGTACCTTAATTAAGCTGGCGTGAGCTTACGCTCCAACGCATCAAAAAACTGCCCTGTAATAGATATACCGGTTTCGCCCTCGATTTCTTTCACACAAGTCGGAGCGGTGACATTCACTTCGGTAAGTTTATCGCCGATAATGTCCAAACCAACAAACAGCAACCCCTTGGCTTTTAGAGTTGGTGCCAGGGCCTCGGCAATGCGACGCTCATCATCGCTAAGCGGGCGTACTTCACCACGACCACCGGCGGCCAGGTTGCCTCGCGTTTCGCCTTTTTGCGGAATACGGGCCAAACAATAAGGGATCACCTCACCATCCACTACCAATACGCGCTTATCGCCGTCTTTGATCGCTGGGATATAATTTTGTGCCATGGCATAGCGACTGCCGTGCTCGGTCAGGGTCTCGATGATCACCCCGATATTGGCATCATCATGTTTTACGCGGAAAATAGAAGCGCCGCCCATGCCATCTAAAGGCTTAAGAATGATATCGCCATGCTCGCCAAGGAAGTGGCGAATTTGCTTGGCCGAGCGGGTTACCAGGGTATCTGGGGTAAACTCGCTAAACCAGGCGGTGTAGAGCTTTTCGTTGGCATCACGCAGGCTTTGTGGCTTATTCACCACCAAGGCGCCTTCTAGCTCGGCACGTTCTAAAATATAGGTGGCATATACGTACTCGGTATCAAACGGCGGATCCTTGCGCATCAAGATGATATCCAGCTCGCCTAGGGCAATATCGGCCTGGGGCTGCAATTCGTACCACTTTTCAGGATCATCGAACACTGCAGCTTTAGCGGCATGAGCATAGGCACGGCCCTGGCGTAAAAACAGGTCGTCCATTTCAATATAATACAGCTCATAACCTCGCTTATGCGCTTCCATCATCATCGCAAAGCCGGTGTCTTTTTTAATGTTAAATCCAGAAATTGGGTCGCTGATAATGCCCAGTTTTATTGCCATTGCTATGCTCGCTTAAAAAAATTCTAATTATGTAATGGGGTTGGCGGCGGACAAAATCAATTGCCGAGGTCGCCAAATTCCAACTGCAACGCGCTGAGTACGGTTAATGCCGCTGTTTCCGTACGCAGTACCCGAGGGCCAAGGCGGATATCGATAAAACCATTATTGTGGCTTGAGGCGATTTCTTCATCGCTGAAACCACCTTCCGGACCAACTAAAAAGCGCACGCCTGAGCTGGGTGCGGCCAAGGTTTTAATGCTGTGCTCGGCGCGGGGGTGTAAGGTAAGTTTAGTGGCTTTGGTGCTTTGTTGCAGCCATTGCTCTAAAGCCATGGGCTCATGTATGGTGGTAATGCGGTTGCGACCGCATTGCTCCGCCGCGGCGATGGCTATTTTCTGCCATTGCTGATGCTTTTTAGCCAGTCTGTCCGCTGCCAATTTTACCCCGCAGCGCTCGCTAAATAAGGGGGTAATTTCGCTGACTCCCAGCTCCACGGATTTCTGAATGGTGAAATCCATCTTATCGCCACGGGAGATCACCTGACCAAGGTGAATCGCCAAGGGGGATTCGCACTCGAAGTCATTGAATTCAAGCACCTTGACACGAAGCTGTTTTTTACTGGCGATCAGAATTTCACATAAATACTCGCCTCCCTCACCGTTAAACAGGCTGATCTGGTCGCCGCTTTGCATGCGCAGCACGCGGCCAATATGTCCGGCGGCGTCATCACCTAGGTCGAGCTCTAGGCCTTGTTCTAGGGATGCCGGTTCATAAATATGCGGAACTCTCATATGAATGCTCTAAAGGGGGTTTTGCGACAGTCTAAACTAGTCGCCTAAATGCGCAAGTGAATCTGGGTCCTGATTGCAGCTTAAGTGGTTGTGGCGAAAGGGAGTGTCTAGAGGTTCAAGGTGGTAATGTTGGTCGTGTTGTTCGATCAGATAGCGCTTGGGATGCAGGGAATCAATTATCCATTTAAAGGTGTCGTTGGCGCTCTTATAGACCTCGGCAAAAATAAGCACACCGGCAATCTTATGATGTCGCGACAGGTAACTGGATAACTCGGCCACGCTGATTTCATTGGTAAAATCACAGTAGCAATAATCCTTGGCCTGTTGGTCAAACATAAGCTTAACCATGTGGCGGGTATTGGCGCCGGCGACAATCACTTGTGAACTGTCAACTCGAGTGCAAAAAGCATTACTAAGCAGGGGATCACCGTCGAGTAGGAGAAAATTGCTTAAGTTCATGGGAGCCCTTATGCCCTATGCAAAAAATTGAATCAGTAAATAGCCCATGGCGCAATGCACCGAAAACTCAACCGCGGCTATGCCGACATTATCCTGATGATCAACTTCTACACCGGTATTGACGCGATAGAGCACGATTAAAAGTACTACCCGTGACATTGCCATAACCAGTATCCACATCAGACCACAGTGTACCGCCAATGTAAAAACGTTTTCTACCATCTTGCCGCTGTGGTAAGTCGCACTGGCAAGCCCGGCATAGATGGCCAGAGCCATACCCAGTGACTTGCCCGCATAGCGGATGCCGATAGAGGTGTTTTCCAGGTTAAAGTTATTCTGCAGTGATGCGCCCTGGTTAAATTTAGCAAAGCGCGCCTCGCGTATTTTGCTGTCTAAGGCAAACATGCACTGCAACATTAAAAAGCTGACTGACACCACTAGCAAAGAGTATAGGCTATTGGTTTGCGACCAGTTAACTAATCCAATAACTACTATGCTGTTGCCTAGCAACATGCCGGAGTCGACCATGGCGGCACAGACGTTTTGCTTTAAAATCGCCTTTTCTTCGTTAAAACGATTCAATATCCATTTGCGATGTATGGCCTGACCTACCTTGATAAACAGCATCATCAACAGCAATAAAAAAGGCACCTTCCAGGGTGATTGCTTCATTACGGCGAGGGAGAAGTCGTCGAGTAGATAACCTATGACCAGCACCAGAGAAAGCAAATAACTGGCGTAACTGATGCCGAGGGCGAAGTTATCGCGCTGGGCAAGCTCTTCACTGAGGGTTTGTCGCGCCTTGACCTGGGTGTAGATACGCAGCAGAAACAGCACTAAGGCAATGGCCACAAAGCAAATTGCAAAAGTGTAGAGGGACTCGTTTGACAAGGTAAAATACGTCATACTGACAACATTAGAGTAACTTTGACTTCATTCTAGTACGCTTGGCCGTAACTTAAAAGAGAGCTATTTCATGCCAGCAGCCATAACTATTCCCTCACTATTACAACAACTTGGTGAAAGTCGCTATCAAGAGATATATAACCAGCAGGAAACCGAGACGCCTCAGCAGGCGCCCCTGCGGTCGCCCTTGGTGCAATTACTGGCGCTCAGCGACTTTGCCTTTAAGGTACTCAGCGCCCATCCGCACTGGGGTCAGTGGCTGCTCGCTCCCGAGCAACAAGCGTCCTATTCGGCCCCCGAGGTTTTTAGTGAGCCCTTGGAAGAGCTTGATGATGCCCAAGCGCAGCGCCGCTTGCGTTTGTACCGACAGCAATATTGGTTGCATGTAGCCTACCTCGATTTGGTGTGTAAAAACGATATTGCCGACTCCATGCGTTATGTATCCGAGTTGAGTGATAAGTTAATCGATGCCGCTAATTGCTGGGCCTATGCGCAGGTGGCCAGGCTCAATGGTGAGCCGCTGGATGAGCAGGGCGAACGCCTGCCTATGATGATTTTAGGTATGGGCAAGCTAGGGGGCTTTGAGCTTAATTATTCTTCAGATATAGATTTGATCTTCACCTATCCGCGCTCGGTCCCAACCCAGGGCGGACGTCGCAGCGTAGAAGCTCAGGTGTTTTACACCAAGGTGGCGCAAAAGGTGATTGCGGCGCTGGATCAGCACACCGCCGATGGCCGCGTGTTTCGTGTCGATATGCGCCTGCGCCCCTTTGGTGACAGTGGCCCCTTGGTGATGAGCTTTGTTGCCATGGAAGATTATTATCAGGAGCAGGGCCGTGAGTGGGAGCGCTACGCCATGCTTAAGGGCCGTCTGATCGGCAGCGCAAACGCCTACCATCAGGAATTTTATACCTTGCTGCGACCCTTTGTTTATCGTCGTTATATCGATTTTTCTGTGATTGAGTCGCTGCGTAAGATGAAATCGCTGATTGCACAGGAGGTAAGGCGTAAGGGTCTGGTCGACAATATTAAGCTCGGCGCCGGTGGTATTCGCGAGGTGGAGTTCGTAGTGCAGGCGCTGCAGCTGATTCGCGGTGGCCGCGAGCGACAATTGCAAACTCCGGGGCTGCATCAGGCGCTTAAGGCGCTCACCGCATTGACGGTATTCAACGATGACCAATATCAGCAGCTTTGGCACGACTACGCCTTATTGCGCCGAGTGGAGCAATATTTACAAGCTTTTGCCGATCAGCAAACCCAGCAGTTGCCGGATAACGATCAAGATTGGCTGCGCTTAAGCTATTTGCTAGAGCAGCCCGATGAGCAGGGGGCTCGGGCACTGATTGACGCCGCCATGGTTCGCATTCGCACTGAATTTGAGCAGGTCATAGGGTTTGAGCAGGAACTCAGTGCCACAGTGGACAGTGGGTATGTATTGGCCTGGGAGCACGGCGATATTGAGGCGCTCAGCGATGTTATTCTAGACTCGGAGCAAAGGGCGAGCTGGCAGGCGCCTTTGCAGCATTTTCGTGAGCGGGTCAGCAAGCAGCCTATCGGCAAGCGCGGCCGGGATACCTTAGACAAGCTGATGCCTCAGGTTTTGGCGCAGCTACAAAAAATCAGCGCCAGCGGCGAGGTATTCGCCTTGGTCGCTAATGTGCTCGATAAGATCATGTCGCGTACCACCTATTTAGAACTCTTATTGGAAAACCCAGGTGCCCTGCAGCAATTGGTGCGTTTATGTGCCCACAGTCGTTGGATAGGGGAGCAAATTGCTCATCATCCTATTTTGCTCGATGAACTGATCGACCCGGCAGAGCTCTACAAGCCTTTGCCCTTGGATGCCTATGGCAATGAGATCCGCCAATATTTTTTGCGGATTGATGAGCAGGACCTTGAGCTGCAAATGGAAGCCCTGCGCCAGTTTAAACAAACCCAGCAGCTGCGCATTGCCGCCGCCGATGCCACCGGAGTGTTGCCGTTAATGAAGGTGAGCGATCACCTGACCGCCTTAGCGCAGGCCATAGTTGAGCAGGCGGTAAATCTGGCCTGGCAGCAAATGGTGGCGCGTTTTGGTCGTCCCGAGGGCACGGACGATGAACACAAGGATTTTGCGGTCATCGCCTATGGCAAGGCTGGCGGCTTAGAGCTGGGTTATGACTCGGATCTCGATCTGGTGTTTGTCCATAACCATGATGGCGACTCCAATACCGATGGCGATAAGCAGATCTCCTCCCGCCAGTTTTATTTAAAGCTGGCGCAGCGACTAATGCATTTGTTTAATACCCGCACCAGCTCCGGTATCTTGTATGAGCTGGATACCCGTTTACGCCCCGAGGGTTCATCAGGCCTGCTGGCCATTAATATCGAAAGCTTTTTGCATTATCAGCAGACTCAGGCCTGGACCTGGGAGCATCAGGCCCTGGTGCGCGCGCGGGTGATTTATGGCAGTCAGGATTTGGCGACGCGCTTTGATGAAATACGCCACAGCATACTGACGCAGAGCCGGGAGCGGGTGCAATTACAACAAGATGTACAGCAGATGCGCGAGAAAATGCGCCAGCATCTGAGTCGGGATAACGAGCTCTTGTTCGACCTCAAGCAAGGTCATGGCGGCATGACGGACATAGAGTTTATTACCCAGTATCTGGTGCTGGCTTATGCCGCCGAGCATCCGCAGCTGGTGACCTACTCGGATAATATCCGCATTTTAGAAATCGCCGCGGCCTATGATTGCATCAGCGAAGCTGAGGCGCAGCAGCTGATCCATGCCTATTGCCATTACCGCGGTCTGTATCATGTATTGAGTTTGCGTAACCAGGATAAGCTGGTGGCCAAGGCGGACGTGCAACAGGAAATAACCAGCGTCAGTGATGTGTGGGCGGCCTTGTTCTCCTCGTCCTTAGTTGACTAGCCTGGCTTAGCGGGCAATTGTTTTAAAGCACTTGCCCGTCTATAGCCGCCAAAGTCGTTGTCGATGACTCTGCCCACCCGATTCAAGTTTGCTTAAGGGTGTCATCGACGCGAAGCTAATGTTTAATCGTTAGCGGTAATATGAGGGCGCGTTCTCATCAGGTCGCGTCTTAAAGCGTCTATGCAGCCACATATACTGCTCAGGCGCTTTATTAATAGCCTCTTCCATACGTTGATTGACTGCTGTGACATCGGCCACCTCATCGCCGCTTGGGAAATTCTCAAGCGCAGGTTGCACCCCTAAATGATATTTACCCTTTTCATCACGACGGCTGTGGATACTTAGTGTTTTACAGTATTTCGCAGATGCAAAGATAAGCGTCCCTGTCGTACTCGCGGCCTGTTCAACAGCGAAGAATGGGGCAAAAACGCTGCGTTTTCTGCCATAGTCTTGGTCCGGCAGGTAATAACAGAAATTTTTGTCTTTTAGCGCTTTCAAAAGGCCTTTGATATCACGCTTACCAACTAGATATTTGTTTGATCGTAGTCGACCTTTGGTGGTGAAATAATCCATCAAGGCGTTGTTATGGGGTCGGTAAAAGCCAACGGCTTGGCGCTGTGTGCCCATGATCCGAGATGACATTTCAAGGTGTAGATAATGCGGTGCCATTAGTAGTACACCACAGCCTTCTGCATTGGCCTTATCAATGTGTTCCAAACCCGTGATTGAGCCAACAATACGCTTAATGCGCCAATCGGGCCACCACCAGGCCATGGCGCTTTCAAAAATGGCCATGCCGGTGTTTTCCATGTTTTTAAGCACCATAGCGGCTTGCTCTTGGCTGCTAAGCTCTGGATAGCACAGGGCGATATTCACTTCGGCGATTTTACGGCGCTTTTTCATTAAGCGGTAAACCAGGCGGCCAAGTGCCCTTCCTAGCGCCAGTTGCCAGGATTGGGGTAACCAACTGAGGGTATAAAGCAAGAAAATGGATAGCCAGCTAGGCCAGTATTTTGGGGCAAAAAAAGCCAGTTGGAAGGATGTTTTGTTAACCACAAGCGTTGATATTTATCATGACGAATGGCGCCCAGTATACGTTAAATTGACAAAACAAAGCCAGCGCTGAGGCTGGCTTTGTTTATTGGCTTAGTTTTGTGCTTTTAAGCCCTGATTGATGGCTTCTAAGTCTTGCGCCGTCAAGGTGCCTGCCGCTTGTTTCAGCGCCAGGGTTGATACCACATAGCGATAACGCACGTTAGCTAGGTTACGCTTAGCGTTGTACAGGTTCTGCGTGCTGACCAATACGTCAACTATGGTACGAGTACCTACTTCAAAACCAGCTTCGGTTGCCTGCAATGCACTTTCCGCCGAGATCACCGCTTGCTCAAGAGCCTTGTAGGTGGCGATATCCGATACCACCTGGTTGTATGAAGTGATGGTCGAGCGGGTTACGGCACGTAGTGTCGCTTCTAGGTCTTCGCTGGCGGCGACGTACAGAGAACGCGCTTGCTTGGTTGATGCAACTGTGGCACCACCTGAGTACAGTGGTAGGTTAAAGCTTAGGCCAACGGTGGTTTGATCTTCACGAGGCACATGATCACGGTTAAAGGTGGTGCCCATGGTGTTGATCTCGGTATCTGTTAATGAATCGCCGTAAGACGCGTTCAAAAACAATGTCGGGTAGTGACCGGCTTGCGCCAGATCGATCTGCTGCTTGGCGATATCAACTGTGGCCTTAGACACTTGTAACTCTAAGTTGTTTTGCTTGGCCAGCTCAACGAAATCGATGTTTTGCTTGGTTGGCTTTACGGTCGAGAAGGTCTCTGTGTCTAGCGTATCCAGTTTGGCATGGTATTTACCTGTGATTTCACGCAGTTGCTCACGGGCTGTTTCCACATCATTGGTGGCGACGATTTCACGGGCTACCGAGTTATCAAACTGTGCCTGTGCTTCGTGGACATCGGTAATAGCCGTAAGACCCACGGCAAAACGTTGCTTGGTTTGCTCTAACTGACGCTCAATGGCGCGTTTTTCCGCTTGCACAAACTCAAGGGTATCGATGGCGCTAAGCACATTAAAGTAGCCTTGCGATACACGCACGATCAGGGCTTGTTGTGCCAGGTCGTAAACGGTTTGCTGTTGCAGCGCTTGCTTGTCGGCGATATCCAATGAACGCCATGCATTCAAATTGAAAATGGCTTGGTTAAGGCTGATCTGACGAGAAAAAGTATCGCGCTCGGTATCAAGAGACATTAACTGGCCCGAATCTGTGTCGATATCGTAACCGTCACTGTCGGTCTTGCTGTAGCCCATAGAGAAGTCGACTTGCGGCAACAAGGCGCTTAAGGCACGGTCTGTGTTATGCTGTTGCGCTTCGGCATTGGCCTTGGCTTTAAGAACCACGGGATCATTTTCAAGAGCAATTTGATAAACCTGGAGCAGGTCTTCAGCATGACTGTAAGAGCTAAAGCTAAGCGCTAGCAATGTCGTTAACAGTGTCTTTTTCATTATCAGTACAGTCCTTAGGAATATATTGCGAATTATCTGCATGTTATCGTGTTTGGGCACGATATTGAAAAGCAAAAGCGTAAATAATATATGCTTAAGTGTAACAGAATTTATATTTTGAGGAAGGGTAAACGGTATCGTTTATTCTTGTTTTTGTGACTTAACGTAATCGGTCTGTTTTATATGAATAAAATCAGTAGTTTTAAAAACCAGGACGTGCAGATTGAAAGCACCGAAAGAGTCTTCGATGGCTTCTTTAAAGTGGATAAGTACCGATTTAACCATGCCCTCTTTGCCGGCGGTCGCAGCGATACCATAGAGCGGGAAATATTTGAACGGGGTCATGCGGTGGCGGTCTTACCCTATGATCCCCGCAGTCGTCAGGTGCTATTGGTTGAGCAGATCCGTATCGCCGCCATGAACAATAAAGACAGCCCCTGGTTACTCGAATGTATTGCCGGCATGGCCGATGGCAGCGAAGATTATCAAGCCGTGGTGCGCAAAGAAGCACAGGAAGAAGCCGGACTGGAGCTTGGCGAACTGGAATTTATGCTCTCGTATTTATCCAGCCCAGGAGGCACCAGCGAGCGCCTGTATTTATATTTGGCGCAAACAGATCTTAGTGAAGCCGGCGGAATTTTCGGTTTGGATCATGAGGGCGAAGATATCAAGGTGCATGTGTTGGACCTGGATGACGCCCTGGCCCGCTTAAGCAGTGGTGAAATAGATAACGCCGCGACCGTGATCAGCCTGCAATGGCTGGCACTGAATGAGCAACGTATATTAGAGCAGTGGAATAAACCGTGACGGTACAAAGAAAAGCCGGGTATATACAATCATTACCCAAGTATCTCACTCTATGTGAGCGCAATTATGCCAATGTGCTGCGTATTCTCCCCGAGCAGCAAAGCCGGGGTGCGTCGCGCTTGTTGGATATTCGTCATGAGCGCTACCAAGTGGACATAGAGCAGACGGCTAAGTACACCACGGATATTTGTATTACTCAGGTGCGTGGCGCTATCGCCGGTATGTTTACGCCGCCGATGAATGTGCGCATCTATCACGATGCCCGGGTGGCCGAAGTGGTGCACCCGGATTACCACAGCCGCATTAAGCCGACCTATGGCTACCCCAATGCAAACATGCATCAAAAAGATGAAAAGTATCAGGTCAATGCGTTTTTACACGACTGGCTGACATTTTGTATTTCGCACGGCGAAGCGGTATTGGATTGGGATTGTGGCAGTGATCTGGTTTAAAGAACATCTTATCAGCGCGGCCAAGCCGCTGCATTTCGGTCACTTTACCGACAGCCATGTGTTTGCCGATAAAAACGGCGAATACTTTAATGTCAATTGCGCCGAGCATCTGACGAAAACCCTGGCGGCCATGGCCGAAGAGGAATTTGATTTTGTGGTCTTCGGTGGCGACTTAACCCAAGACCATACAACTGAGTCGTATCAATTGTTTGCCGAGCTGGTGGCACAGAGCCCACTGACCTGCCCGGTATTCTGGGTGCCCGGCAATCACGATGAATTAACCCATTTGCACACCATAAGCCAAGGGCAAATCCAGGCCTGTAAGCGTATAAATCACCCTTACGCCCAACTGCTTTTGATCAATACCAAGGGCACCACACCAGCGGGGTGGGTGAGCAAGTCGCACCTGCAAGAGATTAAAGAAACGCTGGCCGAGAGCGACGCCCCGCATATTTTAATCGGCCACCATCATCCCTTGCCGGTGCGCGGTTATATCGACAAACATATCCTGGAAAATGGTGCTCAGCTGTTGGAGTTACTCAGCGAGTATCCTCAGGTTCAGGCCCTGTTGCACGGCCATGCCCATAACGAGTATGAGCGCGTTTATGAAGGGGTGACCATATACGGCACACCGGCCACGTCGATTCAATTTACCAAGCACACCCAGGACTGGCAGCAACAAAGCATGGGGCCGGCCTATCGCCGTCTGCGGGTGGAGCAGGATGGATTACTTAAGACTCAGGTAGTATGGCTAGCAAATTAATCTATATCCATGGCTTCAATAGCTCGGAGCTGTCGCAAAAGGCGGTGCAATTAGGCGAATATCTGGCGACCTGGTCCGGACAATATCTGGTGCCACGTTTAAGTCACGACCCAAAAACTGCCATCGCTCAGCTTGAAGAGCATCTTGATCAAGACACCGCCTTAATTGGCAGCTCCTTGGGCGGCTTTTTTGCCACCTACTTATCGCAAACTCATGGCTTGCCTGCGGTGGTGGTCAATCCTGCGGTGCACCCGGCGCGTCGGTTTAGTGAGTATTTAGGGCCGCAATACAATCCTTATCAGGATTATCACTACCAGTTGGATAAAACACACTTACACGCGCTGGACGAACTTTATTTAGAGCAATTAACTTCCCCCGAGCTATTGTTTTTGTTACAACAACAAGGTGATGAAGTGTTACCCTATAGGCAGGCTGTAGACTACTACCAAGCCTGCCAACAGGTTGTTGAACCCGGCGGCGAGCACCGCTTTGTAGGATTTGAGCGCTATTTTGGCGCCATTACGCGATTCTTAAATATCACCCTAACCACATAGGCTGTTAACGAATAAAAATATGAGCCAGCAGAACTATAACGCCGAAGCAATTGAAGTATTAAATGGTCTGGATCCGGTAAAACGCCGTCCGGGCATGTATACAGATACCACCCGTCCTAATCACCTGGGCCAAGAAGTGATCGACAACAGTGTCGATGAAGCCCTGGCTGGCCATGCCAGTAAGGTGGATGTGATCCTCCATGAAGATAATTCTCTTGAGGTTATCGATGATGGCCGGGGTATGCCGGTTGATATTCACCCGGAAGAAGGGATCCCCGGGGTTGAGCTGATCCTCACCAAGTTGCACGCCGGTGGTAAATTCTCCAATAAAAACTACCAGTTCTCCGGTGGTTTGCACGGTGTGGGTATTTCCGTGGTGAACGCCTTATCGACCCGAGTTGAAGTCACGGTGCGCCGCGATGGCCAGGTGTATGATATTGCCTTTGCCAATGGTGATAAGGTACAAGATCTGCAAGTGACGGGCACAGTGGGTAAGCGCAATACCGGCACTTCGGTGCGCTTTTGGCCCGACGCCTCTTATTTCGACTCGGCCAACTTCTCACTGACCAAATTAAACCATGTGCTTAAGGCCAAGGCGGTACTGTGCCCGGGTCTGCGCATTCGCTTTATTAATAAGCAAACCAAGGAAACTCAGGAATGGTTCTACGAGGCTGGCCTTCAGGACTATATCAAGGACGCCACCAAGGGCTATGAAACCCTGCCACAACAGCCCTTTACCGGTGAATTCAGCGGTAATACAGAAGGGGTAGACTGGGCCTTGTTATGGCTGCCGGAAGGTGGTGAGTCTATTACCGAAAGTTATGTAAACCTGATCCCCACCGCTCAGGGCGGTACTCATGTTAATGGTTTGCGCCAGGGTCTGCTTGAGGCCATGCGCGAGTTTTGTGAGTTTCGTAACCTTTTACCACGAGGCGTACGCCTAACTCCGGAAGATATCTGGGATAAGTGTTCCTACGTGTTGTCGGTGAAGATGCAGGACCCACAATTTGCTGGGCAAACCAAAGAAAAACTATCGTCGCGCCAATGTGCGGCCTTTGTTTCCGGCGTGGTAAAAGACTCCTTTAGCCTGTGGTTGAACGAACATACAGACGTGGCCGAGCTCTTGGCCGAGCTATGCATCAGTAATGCCCAGCGCCGTATGCGCGCGGCGAAAAAAGTGGTGCGTAAAAAGGTCACCCAGGGACCGGCATTACCGGGTAAGCTCACCGACTGTAGCAGCAGCGAGATAGAGCGCACCGAGATCTTCCTAGTGGAAGGTGACTCGGCGGGCGGCTCCGCTAAACAGGCTCGTGATAGAGACTTTCAGGCGATCATGCCGCTGCGCGGTAAGATACTGAACACCTGGGAAGTGGAGTCGGGACAGATACTGGCATCCCAAGAGGTGCACGATATTTCCGTAGCTCTGGGTATAGATCCAGACAGTGAAGACTTAAGCTCGCTGCGCTATGGCAAGGTCTGTATTTTGGCCGATGCGGACTCCGACGGACTGCATATCGCCACCTTGCTGTGTGCGCTGTTTGTAAAGCATTTCCCATCTCTGGTGCGCCAGGGCCATGTGTATGTGGCCATGCCACCGCTGTATCGTATCGATGTGGGTAAAGAGGTCTTCTATGCCCTTGATGAAGATGAAAAAACCGGGATCCTGGATCGTATCGAAGCAGAGAAAAAGCGCGGCAAGGTGAACGTGCAGCGCTTTAAAGGTTTGGGTGAAATGAACCCGTTGCAACTGCGTGAAACAACCATGGATCCCAATACCCGTCGCTTGGTGCAGTTAACCTTGGACGAGCCGGAGCAGACCGAAGAAGTAATGGACATGCTGCTGGCGAAAAAGCGCTCAGGCGATCGCCGCCAGTGGTTGGAAAACCATGGCGACAAGGCCGAAGTAGAACTGTAAAAAGTCGAACAGTAAGAAGTTGAACTGTAGATAACAGCAATCTGGGCGCCGTGCTGCGGCGCCAATAAACAGAGAGAGGTTTCCATGGGTAAGAAAATTTTAAGCACGCTAATGGGTTTGGCCTTTGTGAGCAGTGCCCAGGCCACGGATATTACCGAGCGCCTATCGGTCCCCGAAGGCTTTAGTATCAAGCCATATGCCTTAAACGTAGATAATGCCCGTCAGCTGGCGTTATCAGATAGCGGCATCGTCTATGCGGGCTCGCGCAAGGCCGGCAAGGTACACGCGTTAATCGATGCGGATAAAGATGGTCGGGCGGAGCGCCAGGTATTGATAGCCAAGGGCTTGAATTTACCTTCAGGGATTGCTTTTAAAGACGGTGATTTATATGTCGCCGAAGTGGAGCGCATCGTGCGCTTTAAAGACATAGACAACAAGCTGGATAAGGCCGAATTGGAAGTGGTATTCGACCAGCTTCCCGATAAGCGCCATCATGGCTGGAAATTTATTCGCTTTTCCCCCCAGGGTGATTTAATCATTCCGGTTGGTGTGCCTTGTAATGTCTGCGCCGAAGACCCGGAATTTGGTTTGCTTTATTCGCTGGACTTAAAGAGCAAAGAAGTGACCACCATCGCCAAGGGCGTACGTAATTCGGTGGGTTTTGATTACCACCCGACAACCGGTAACCTCTGGTTTAGTGACAATGGCCGCGACATGATGGGCGATGATATCCCGCCCTGTGAGCTCAATGTGATCACCGAGCCAGGACAACATTTTGGCTTCCCGTATTTTCACGGTGGCACCATTGCCGATCCTGAATTCGGCAAGGGCAAAAACATGAGCGATTATGTGCAGCCGGCCCTTAACTTGGGTGCCCATGTGGCGCCGTTGGGCATTCATTTCTACACCGGTGAGCAGTTCCCGGCCAAATTTAAAAACCAGCTATTTGTGGCCGAACACGGCTCGTGGAACCGCAGTAAAAAAGCGGGTTACCGAGTGATGGTCGCCGCTATTGAGGGTGATAAGGTGACCGGATATACGCCGTTTATCACCGGCTTTATGGAAAATGAGCAAACCTATGGTCGCCCGGTGGCCATGGTACAAATGCCCGATGGCAGCCTGCTGGTCTCCGACGATTACGCCAATGCCATCTACCGTGTGCAATATAATAAAAAGTAAGTTTGGATAACGAGCAATGACACAAACAACGACCTTGTCACAACAAGGCATAGAGCAGCTTACTATGGGGCGTTTTACCGAAGACGCCTACCTTAACTATTCCATGTACGTGATCATGGACCGTGCCTTGCCGCATATTGGCGATGGCCTGAAGCCGGTACAGCGCCGTATCGTTTATGCGATGAGCGAACTGGGCTTGTCTGCGGCGGCAAAATATAAGAAATCTGCCCGTACCGTGGGTGACGTTTTAGGTAAGTATCACCCTCATGGTGATAGCGCCTGTTATGAAGCCATGGTATTGATGGCACAGCCGTTTTCTTACCGCTACCCACTGGTAGATGGTCAGGGTAACTGGGGTGCAGCGGACGATCCCAAGTCCTTCGCGGCTATGCGTTATACCGAAGCGCGTTTGTCTAAATTCTCCGAGGTGCTGCTTAAAGAGCTAGGCCAGGGCACGGTAGACTGGACGCCGAACTTTGACGGCACCATGAAAGAGCCCCAGGTGTTACCGGCTCGTTTACCGCACATTCTATTAAACGGGGTGACAGGTATCGCCGTTGGTATGGCCACGGATATTCCGCCTCATAATGTGCGTGAGTTGGCTGAGGCCTGTTGTCTATTGCTTGATAAACCAAAAGCCGAATTAGCCGAGCTGTTACAGCTGGTGAAGGCGCCGGATTATCCCACCGAAGCGGAAATTATTACCCCGCAAGCGGACATCGAGAAGATGTACACCACAGGTCGTGGTTCGCTAAAAATGCGTGCCAAGTACCATGTGGAGCAAGGCGAGGTAGTGATCACCGCGCTGCCGCATCAGTGCTCGGGTGCCAAGGTATTAGAGCAAATCGCCAATCAGATGACGGCGAAAAAGCTGCCCATGGTGGCGGATTTACGCGATGAGTCGGATCATGAAAACCCGACCCGCATAGTCGTGGTGCCGCGTTCGAATCGCATCAAGGTCGAGCCGCTGATGGCGCATCTGTTCGCGACCACGGATCTTGAGAAAAACTATCGCGTTAACCTCAATATGATAGGCCTGGATGGTCGTCCTCAGGTTAAAGACTTGCGCAGCATCTTGGCTGAGTGGCTAGAGTTCCGCCGTGATACCGTGCGTCGCCGTCTTCAGTATCGCCTCGATAAGGTCTTGGCGCGCCTGCATATACTTGAAGGTTTGATGATTGCCTTCCTCAATATTGATGAAGTGATCGCCATTATCCGTAACGAGGATGAGCCTAAGCCGGTATTAATGGAGCGTTTTGCGTTAACGGAAACGCAAGCCGAAGCCATTTTAGACTTAAAACTTCGTCATTTGGCCAAGCTAGAAGAAATGAAAATCCGTGGTGAGCAGGATGAGCTGGCCAAAGAGCGTGACAAATTAGAGCTGACCTTGGGCTCGGAGCCCGCATGTCGACGCTGATGAAAAAAGAAATTCAGGAAGCGGCAGAGCTGTACGGTGACGAACGTCGCTCGCCCGTGGTTGAGCGTGAAGAAGCCAAGGCGCTGAGTGAGAAGGATCTTATTCCTTCCGAGTCGGTAACCGTGGTGCTTTCTGAAAAAGGCTGGGCCCGTGTGGCCAAGGGCCATGATGTAGATGCCGAAGGCTTGAGTTATCGCTCCGGCGATAAATTTAAGGCCAGCGCCAAGGGCAGGAGTAACCAGCCCGCGGTGTTCCTCGACTCCAGCGGCCGCGCCTTTGCCACTGACGCCCACAGTCTGCCGTCCGCGCGCAGTCAGGGTGAGCCCATGACCGGGCGCTTTAATATTGCCGCAGGGGCAACTCTTGAGCATGCTGTCATGGCCGATAACGAGCAGATGCTGCTGATGGCCAGCGATGCCGGTTATGGTTTTGTCGCCGAATTTAACGATCTGGTCAGTAAAAACAAAAACGGTAAGGCCCTGGTAAGCATTCCTAAAGGTGGTTTACTGCTGCAGCCCATTGCCGTGGGTGATATTGCCAGCGACTATTGTATGGCGATATCCAGCGAGGGTCGCATGCTGTTGTTCCCACTAAGGGATCTTCCTAAGCTGGCTAAGGGTAAGGGCAATAAGATTATTTCCATCCCAAGCGCCAAGGTACAGGCCCGTGAGGAATTTGTGAAATTGCTGGCCGTGGTGCCCGAGGGTGCCAGCGTGACCCTGCTCGCCGGTAAGCGCAAGCTGACGCTAAAACCAAGCGATTTAGAGCACTACCATGGTGAGCGAGGCCGCCGAGGTAATAAACTGCCCCGAGGTTTACAAAGAGTGGATGGCTGTGAAATAGAGCTCACAGGCAATACAGCAGAGCCGGAAGTGGTGGAAGCCACGGAAGAATAAAAAAGAGGGCAGCAGCCCTCTTTTTTATGTTTAAGCAAACACCTTACAAATCAAAGCGGTCGGCATCCATTACCTGGCACCAGGCCTTGATAAAATCGTGCACAAAGCGGTGTTTGTTATCGTCCTGAGCGTAAAACTCCGCGTAGGCGCGCAGTACCGAGTTGGAGCCAAAGATTAAATCGACCCGGGTCGCCGTCCATTTGGCTACCTCGGTTTCGCGGTCAACCAGATCGTAAAGGCCGTCGCTGCGCGGCTGCCAACGATAGGCCATATCGGTGAGGTGAACAAAGAAGTCATTGCTTAAAACGCCCACGCTGCTGGTAAAGACGCCATGTTCGCTGCCGCCGTAGTTGGCGCCGAGTACGCGCATACCGCCGACCAGCGCCGTCATTTGTGGTGCCGTCAGGCCCATAAGTTGGGCACGGTCGAGCAGCAGCTCCTCGGCGGACACCGCATAGTCCTGTTTTAACCAGTTGCGAAAGCCATCGGCTATGGGCTCTAAGGGCGCAAAGGACTCTACGTCCGTCATTTCAATACTTGCATCGCCGCGACCCGGCGAGAAGGGCACGCTGGTGGCAACGCCAGCGGCATGGGCTGCTTGCTCCACCGCTGCACAGCCGCCAAGCACGATTAAATCCGCCAGACTGATGGGTTTACTCAGCTCTTTTTGTAATTTTTCCAGTGCTTCTAGAACACGCTCAAGGCGTGCCGGCTCGTTGCCCGGCCAATGCTTTTGTGGTGCTAAGCGAATGCGGGCACCGTTGGCGCCGCCGCGATGGTCTGAGCCGCGATAGGTGCGGGCGCTGTCCCAGGCGGTGGTGATCAAGTCGCTGTGACTGATACCACAATCGAGCAGCTTGACCTTAAGCTCATCTATTTCATGATTGCTAAGAATGTAATTCACCGCGGGGATGGGATCTTGCCAGATCAGATCCTCATGGGGCACATCGGCGCCTAAATAACGGGCTTTGGGGCCGAGATCCCTGTGTGTTAGCTTAAACCAGGCGCGGGCGAAAACCTGGCTGAAGTAGTCAAAGTCCTTGGCGAAGCGCTCAATGATCTGACGATAACTGGGGTCCATCTTCATCGCCATATCCGCGTCTGTCATAATCGGGTTGTGGCGAATGCTGGGGTCTTCGGCATCGACGGGTTTGTCTTCTTCTTTAATATTGATGGGTTCCCACTGCCAGGCGCCGGCCGGGCTTTTTTTCGACTCCCACTCATAGTTCAACAGCAAATAACAATAGCCGTTGTCCCAACGGGTAGGGTGGCTGGTCCAGGCGCCTTCCAAGCCCGAGGTGACCGTATCGGCACCGATACCGCGCTGAGTATGGTTATTCCAACCTAGTCCTTGTTCGCTGATATCGGCGGCTTCGGGCTCAGGCCCTAATTGGTTGGCATCGCCGTTACCATGCGCCTTACCTACGGTGTGGCCGCCCACGGTTAGGGCCGCGGTCTCTTCATCATTCATGGCCATGCGGGCGAAGGTTTCACGCACTTGTGCCGCGGTTTTCAGCGGATCCGGCTGGCCGTTGACCCCTTCGGGATTGACATAGATAAGCCCCATTTGTACCGCCGCTAAGGGGTTTTCCATGGTCTCGGGCTGAGCAACATCTTCGTAGCGTGCATCACTTGGCGCCAACCATTCCTTTTCTGCGCCCCAATAGACGTCTTTTTCCGGGTGCCAAATATCTTCGCGACCGCCGGCAAAACCAAAGGTTTTTAAGCCCATGGACTCATAGGCCATATTGCCGGCAAGAATGATCAAGTCGGCCCAGGATAAACGGTTGCCGTATTTCTTCTTAATAGGCCAGAGCAGACGCCGGGCCTTGTCGAGGTTGGCGTTATCCGGCCAGGAATTAAGTGGGGCAAAGCGTTGATTGCCTGTGCCGGCGCCGCCACGGCCATCGGCAATGCGGTAAGTGCCAGCAGCATGCCAGGCCATACGGATCATCAAGCCGCCATAATGTCCCCAATCCGCTGGCCACCAAGGCTGGCTATGGACCATAAGGGCTTTAAGGTCTTGCTTGACCGCTTCGAGATCCAGCTTTAAAAACTCTGCGCCGTAGTCGAAGTCCTTGTCATAGGGGGTGGATTTACCATCGTGCTGATGGAGGATGTCGAGATTGAGGGTCTTTGGCCACCAAGCTGTGTTGGCCTCGGCGTTATGGGTCAGACCGCCGTGCATTACGGGACACTTAGTCATTAGGGGTTCCTTTTTAGTAATCAAAATCTGGACTACATCCAACAGCGGTCATAGATGAAGCAAGAAAGTGTAATTACTCAAGTGTAGCCAATAGAGGCTCTAAGTGTGGGTTATTAATCAATAAAAACCACAGCCTAATGAGATATTTCTGCGCAGCGACCAGGGCCAGCCTGTGCTATGTTTACGAAGGTAATGGCCCTAGGTATTTTGGCTGCAGCGAGATAATAAAAAGCGGCGTACAAGTGTTCGCTAAAATAAATCAGCCTATGTATAATGCCGGCCAATCTCGAAAGTTGGAGTTAATTGTGCTGGCATTGTTACGCTTGTTGGTGATTGCGGTATTTATTCCTTGTAGTTTTATTGCAGGTTTTTTGTTGTGCCTGGTGCGTCCGTTTCATGGTGATAACGTGCGGGTGATAGGTAGTTGGTATGCATCTATGTCACGTATATTTGGCGTTAAACTAGTGATCGAAAAAGACGAGTCAATCATCAGTGGCGAGCCGGCTGTGTATATCGCCAACCATCAAAATAACTATGATATTTTCTTCTTGCCGGGGGCTTTGCAGCGCAATACGGTAAGCCTGGGTAAAAAGAGCCTCAAGTGGATCCCCTTCTTTGGTCAGCTGTACTGGCTCTCGGGCAATATCCTTATCGACCGTGGTAATCGTAAAAAAGCCATGGCGACCATTACTAAGACTACGGAAAAGCTTAAAAAGGGCGGTTTGTCTCTGTGGATGTTTCCCGAAGGCACACGCAGCTATGGTCGTGGCCTGCTGCCCTTTAAAACTGGCGCTTTTCATACCGCCGCCAATGCCAATATTCCTGTGATCCCCGTGGTGATGAGTGATACCCATAAATGTATTAAGTTAAACCGCTGGGATAATGGTACTATCTACATCAAAATGTTAGCACCACAGCTGTTAGACGCATCCATGAGTGTTCGCCAATATGCCGATCACTTCCATGAGGTGATGAACGAAACGCTGACACAATTAAATGAGAGAAACTAAATGGAAAACTGGCGCGAAATAAGCGAAGAAATTGTTGAGTCTCTACTTGAAGACGGCTCCAACCCTGAACTCCTGTATGAAGTTGAGCACCACTTTGTGTGTGAAGACTTTGCCGCGCTGGAGAATGCCGCCTTGGCCGCCTTTAAACTGGGTTATGATGTAGAAGAGCCGGCTGAGCTGGAACTTGAAGAAGGCGGTACCATTTGGGGCTTTGATGTAGTGGTTGAGTGTGAACTTAACACAGATGCTATCATGGAAGACGTGGATAAGCTGGCGGCCATCGCCGAGCAAAACCAGGTCGAATACGATGGCTGGGGCACCTACTTCCAAGAGTAAAGGTGGTTTAGCCACTTTTTTATTGTAGGTCGGTCTTTAGGCCGACAAAGGAATAAAATTGGTTAAATTTGTCGACGCAGAGCATCGACCTACAGCCGACAAAAGGGCACATCATCTCTCCTTGTCGGCGTAGAGCCTCACCTACACGCCGACAAAAGATAAACCCGCGCCACATTGTCGACGCAAAGCATCGACCTACAAGGCTATAGCCTCTCCTATAACATCAGCCGATGTCCTTATGCCAATTCTTTTCTATAAACTTCAGAAGTCCTTGGCGTATAAATGGCCTTAACTTGGGCTTTTATCCGCGCACTCAGTCGAGTTTTCAGCTTAACCCTAAGCCAGGCGCCAGCTAAGCAACAGGCGACCAGAGAAAACCACAACAGAGATCCTAAGTGGCTATGTAGAGCCAGGACACAACACCCTAAACTAGCTAGCTGACTCAGCATGGCTAGCAGCCAATACCTGCCTATGGGGTTATCGCTTTGTCCGTGGAGCGTGCAAGCACAATAACTGGCGCATAAAAAGGCATAGACGCCGATGGTGCATAATAAAAAGGCCGCGCCGATAAGGGCAATAACGTAAGGCATAGTCAGCTCGGGAAATTGATCATGGCATCAGTGTAACCCCTTGGTTTATTTAGTCAATACAAATGAGAATTGTTATCAAGCGGTGTTTGTGAGGACATACCAGTGTTAATTTGGTTGCAAAAATGCTCAATTACGCACCTAAATTACGCGTTGTTAACCATAATTAACAGATTTTTATCATTGAATAATGTACTGTGTGCCGGTTAAATAAATAACAATGAGAATGAAGTATGCAATTTAAAAAGACCCTTTTAGCGGCATCATTGGCGCTATTATCAACCGAATCTTTTGCCGCTGCCTTCCAGTTGGCAGAGCAGAATGTCTCAGGCCTGGGCCGTGCCTACGCCGGTGAAGCGGCGGTTGCAGATGACGCTTCTGTGGTTGCTCGCAACCCAGCGCTTATGTCGCAGTTCGATAAGGCGCAGCTAAGCATTGCCGCCATGTATGTAAAGCCGGACGTAAGCCTTGAAGGTGAAAGCACCAACAATGGCCTTGACGCCGATGTACTTGATGACAGCAGTATCGCTCCAAGCGCAGTGATCCCGGCGGGCTACTTTACTATGCCGCTGAACGAGCAGGTTAGCCTGGGCTTTGGCGTATTCTCAAACTTCGGCCTGTCTACCGAGTTTGCTGAAGATTATGCCGCCGGTCAAATTGCCGGTGAAACCGAAATCGTGACCATTAACACCAATGTGTCGGTTGCTTATCAGCTTGATGAGGCCTGGACCCTGGCCTTGGGTGTGAACCATATTTATGCCGATGCTAAGGTTAAGCGTACCTTGGGTGCTAACCCACTTGGTGCCCCTGCCAGCCTTGAAGCGGCGCACCTTGAGGGTGACGACACAGGTTTTGGTTGGAACCTAGGTGTGGCTTACAGCCTGGATGAAAATAATCGTTTAGGTTTCCACTACCGTAGCGAAACCGACCTGACCTTTGACGGTGAATACCGCAATTCGCTTCCTGCCGCCTTTGGTGGTCTTGAGGGCCGCGAGCTGCCAGGTTCTCTTGAGCTAACTCTGCCTGCGATCGCCGAGTTCTCTGGCTCACATCAGTTGAACAAGGAATACGGCCTGCACTACAGCCTAGTATGGACCGGCTGGAGCAGCTTCGACAAGCTGGAAGCCTTTGTACCAGGCATTGATCAGCCTGTGTTTGCTAAGCAGGAAGACTTCTCAGATTCAATTCGTGTTTCTGTAGGTGGCGATTACCAGCTAAATGAGCAGTGGAAATTGCGTGCCGGTTTAGCCTTTGACGAGTCACCTGTATCACAACAGCATCTGTCAATTTCTATCCCGGATACTGACCGCTTCTGGTTCTCATTCGGCGCCGAATGGCAGCTGGACGAAGCCTCAAGTGTTGACCTGGGTGCCAGCATCATCCGTGGTAAGAAACAAGACTTCGTTGAGAGCGACGCGTTTGGTCAGCAATGGGGCTTTGAGTCAGAAGGTAATGCCTACCTATTCGGTGCTCAGTACAACTACAGCTTCTAAGCTCAGTTGCTATCTTGATAAGAATAAGCCAAGCATTTGCTTGGCTTTTTTTATGGGAGCCGTTCTTCTGGCTTGGCGCTTCATGGTCTGTTCATTAAACATTGTTAGGCTAACAAAAAAAATAAAAGGGATATTGGTATGAAGACCTACTTATGTGTTGCCGTAATCGGCCTTAGCCTAGTGACGGGAATGGCGAACGCCAAAGAACATCATGACAAGGGTAAAGGCAAAGGCTCTCTACCACCTGGTCTGCAAAAGAAAGTCGATAACGGCGGCTCATTGCCTCCGGGTTGGCACAAAAAATATCGCCAGGGTGACATTCTTGATTATGATATTTATCGCCGTGGTCGAGTGATCGATACCCATGGCCATGATGGTGTTATTTCAATTGAAGTGGATAACCGCATTATTCGCTTAATTAAAAATACTCGAGAAATTGTTTCAATCCTAGGTCACTAAGACTTTAGATGGGATAACAAGAACGCGAGCTTAGGCTCGCGTTTTTTTGTGCCGATACAAAAAGTTAATGCCATGGGGAAATGTACTGCGATTTAATGTAGATTGTTGTGGGGATGTGTTAGAACAATTCAATTTCCGCATAATTAAATGTAAGAATAAAAAAATCCAGTCAAGAAGATAAAAGGGAAGGCTCATTTTTGAGCTTTATTAGGGAAATAAAAATGATAAAAAATGTAGTTATTTTAGCCTTGGTGTTAGCTTTATTTGGCGCTTATGTTCTGGGCCAGAGGTCATCAGAGCCTGCATTATTAGAAAGCCCCAGCACAGCTATTGATATCAAAAATGAGCAATCAAAATCCAGCGTCTTAACGGATAATACGCAAGCTGACTCAACTGTCGAAACTCATCATAAAGAAACTGCACAGAGTCATAAGCCTGCGGATATAAAAAAAGAATTATGTGATGAATTATCGCCTGAAAATCAATGCATTCTGATTCCAGGTCTAGATATTCAAGAGCATATTTTCGATAAAAATACAGGTAATGCTAAGGCGCAACAAATATCCTGGGTTTTGAGAGCAAATGATTTCCCTACTTTTTTGGAGAAACTATCTCTAAATAAAAACAAACCAGAAAGTTACATCGCAGAACAAAAGCTCAATGAGAGCCTCTACAGCAACCAAGCAAATTATCCAGGTATCAACAGCAGTGACATTGCATGCAGTGATTCAATATGTGCTTTTAGTGTCACCTACTCGGAAGATGAATCTTGGAATGGATTCAGCAAAGATTTCTTCTCCGCAGATAACTCTTTGATCGGAAATTTATTTATTCAACAATTGATGCAAGAAAACGGTCAATATGAAAGCCGCGTTATGTTTTTACCTGGAAACACCCAAGGAGTGATAAGGTAAAATTAAGTTCTCACAGCACGTACTTTATTTCGGCGTTGTATTTCTTATCGACGGCGCGTTGTCGTCGAGTATGCGCACTTCTCTTTGTGGGAATGGGATCTCGATATTGTGCTCTCGCAGTGTTTCAAAAACGATCAGCAGCAGATCGCCACCGACACGGTTTTTGCCGTCATCTATGCCGAACATCCAGAACTCGACGAACATATTCACACCAAAATCTCCGAATGAGTCGATTTCACAATCGGGACGCTCTTCAAAGGGGATATCCTCGCCGCTGATCACTTGAGGGTGCTCGGCCACGGCTTCTTTGATTATCTCGCACATGGCCCGGATATCGGTTTTATAAGCGACGCTAAAGTCGATGCGATAGCGCTGCTTGGGGTCCTTGTGGGTCCAGTTGGTCATCAGGGAATTGATAAACTTTTCATTGGGGACGAGTATGTCTTTGCCGTCATAGGTTTCTAACACCGTATAACGCATGCGAAACTCGCGGACAAAACCCTTGCTGCCGTCTTCTAGTTCTATAAAGTCGCCTATGGTTAATGAGCGATCCACCAGGATAATAATGCCGGAAATGAAATTTGAGGCAATCGTTTGCAGGCCTAACCCCAGGCCCACACCCAAGGCGCCACCGAATACCGCAAGTGCCGTAAGGTTGATACCCATAATGTTGAGCAGCAGCAGAAAACCAACACAGAAGAGGGCGACTTCAAACACCTTGGTGAAGACTTCCTTGGTGGTGACATCCAACTTTTTTTGATTACGGATCAGCTTCTTGCCCGTCATTCTAAAGGCCTTGCCGAGCCAAAACAGGATCACGCCAAACACCAATACCCGGCCTATGCCATAAAAAGACACCTCAACATTACCTACTGTGATGGCGATTGTTTCCAGCACGGCGATAATATGCGGGAGTATCCCTACCAGATGCAGGAACACCAGGGGGAGCACCACCCAGCGCATAAAGGCGGCAATATGTTCGCCGTCTACCACGGCGCGAATAACCGTGTTTAAAAACAGCAGCACGGCGATAATTAACACCGCATTGATTAACCAGGTATCAATCTCATATTGCTCCCCTAGGAGTAAGGACAGCGTTAGAAATGAAATGGCGAGCATGGGAAAGACCACCGCCAGTAGTTTATTAACTACAAATTCCAATGCATGGCTTGGGCTTGCCGAGGGCTCTTTCACGGGCGTGACCTTTCTACGGAGCTTGGCGGCGATGAGAAAGGAGCACAAATAGATGGTTAGAACTATAGATAACTGGATCAGGAAACCCGTGCTGGTGAGCGCGTCCTGTGCGACAACAAAATACTCATTCATTGTCTGAGTCAGGGGCTCGGTCGTCATGTTCAAGATGTTCGCAGTATCTTTTGTTGCCGCCATATTTATTTTACTTTATCAATCAATGCACTTTGATAGTAACTATAAGCCAATAATTCAGCTCTAAAATGACAAACCGTAAAAATAAAAAACAAGAAGCGAAATAGCTTTTTCTTCGCCCATAAAAAAACGCGAGCTGGGCTCGCGTTTTTCGGCTTAACCAAAAGGCCAATTACAGGCTTTCGATTTTCGCTTTTTGCTCAAGCAGTTTGGCTTTTGCTTCACTGTACTCGGCCAGTTTCGACTTTTCTTTGTCCAGTACCGCTTCAGGCGCGTTGCTGACGAACTTCTCGTTCGCTAGCTTCTTCTCAACCTGTTCCAGGCCTTTTTGTGCCTTCTCAAGTTGCTTGGCGATACGGGCAAGCTCGGCGTCAACATCAATCAGACCCGCCATAGGGATCATGATCTCAAGTTGGCCAACAAGTGCCGTGGCACAGGCTGGAGCTTCATCGGCGCTTGCAAGTACGGTTACTTCTTCAAGCTTCGCCAGCGAGCTTAGGAAGGTACGGTTTTCTTCCAGACGACGGGTGTCTTCGCTACCGGCATTGGCCAATAATACATTCAGTGGCTTGCTTGGGCTGATGTCCATTTCACCGCGGATGTTACGAATGGCAACGATGAATTGCTTCAGCCACTCCAGGTCGGCCATGGCCGTTGCATCTACCTTGCTTTCATCAAACTGCGGGAAGGCTTGCAGCATGATGGTATTGGCTTCCATACCCGCGATTGGCGCTACACGCTTCCAGATGGTTTCTGTGATGTAAGGCATCAATGGGTGCATCAGGCGCAGCAGGCCTTCAAGTACGGTGATCAGCGTATGACGCGTACCACGTTGCTGTACTTCGTTACCCTTGAATAATACCGGCTTGGTAAGTTCTAAGTACCAGTCACAGAACTGGTTCCAAGTGAACTCATAGATGGTATTGGCAGCCAGGTCAAAACGATAGTTATCCAGATGCTCGGTGAAGGTTTTCACCGTTTGCTGGAACTGACCCTGGATCCAACGATCCGCCAGCGAGTATTCGCGCTCAGCATCGTTAAAGCCACAATCCTGCTCTTCGGTATTCATCAGCACGTAACGGCTGGCGTTCCAAAGCTTGTTACAGAAGTTACGGTAACCCTCAAGACGGTTCATGTCCCAGTTGATATCACGGCCGGTTGAAGCCATGGCCGCCAGAGTGAAGCGCAGCGCATCCGTACCGTGCGGCTCAATGCCATCGGCGAATGTCTTACGGGTGTTTTCCTCAATCTTCTGTGCCAGCTGCGGCTGCATCATGTTGCCGGTACGCTTGGTAACCAGGCTTTCAAGATCGATACCGTCGATCATGTCTAACGGGTCAAGCACGTTACCTTTTGATTTTGACATCTTGTCGCCGTTCTCATCACGGATAAGACCGGTCACGTAAACTGTTTTAAATGGCACTTGCGCTTTACCGTCTTCGTCTTTGATGAAGTGCATGGTCATCATGATCATACGCGCAACCCAGAAGAAGATGATGTCGAAGCCGGTAACCAGGACATTAGACGGATGGAATACTTTTAGATCTTCAAGGTTATTCGGCCAGCCCAGTGTCGAGAAGGTCCATAGCGCCGATGAGAACCAGGTATCAAGTACGTCATCGTCTTGAGTCAGTGTTACGTCACTGCTCAAGTTGTTGTCGCGGCGCACTTCGGCTTCATCGCGGCCAACATAGACGTTACCTTCGTTGTCATACCATGCCGGGATACGGTGACCCCACCAAAGCTGACGTGAGATACACCAGTCTTGAATATCGCGCATCCAGGCGAAGTACATGTTCTCGTATTGCTTAGGAACGAATTGGATATCGCCGTCTTCAACCGCTTTGATCGCAGGCTCAGCAAGAGGCGCAACGCGCACATACCATTGGTCTGTAAGCAGTGGCTCGATGATCACGCCCGAGCGGTCACCGTAAGGTACGGTCAGGCTGTGGTCGTCGATTTTTTCAAGCAGACCGGCTTGCTCAAACTCTTCAACAACCTTGGTGCGGGCATCGAAACGGTCAAGGCCGTGGAAACGCTCTGGAAGAGGTGCATCCAGCTCAAGAGGCTTGCCGTCGAAGGTGAAGGTTTCACCTTCGCTAAGAATCGCCGCATCCTTGTCGAATACGTTGATCATAGGCAACTGATGACGCTTGCCCACTTCGTTATCGTTGAAGTCGTGTGCCGGGGTGATTTTTACACAGCCCGTGCCTTTTTCCATATCGGCGTGCTCGTCGGCAACGATAGGAATGCGACGGTTGACGATAGGAAGCAGAATTTCTTTACCGATAAGGTCCTGGTAGCGCTCGTCATCCGGGTTTACTGCAACACCTGTGTCGCCCAGCATGGTTTCAGGACGGGTTGTTGCAACAACGATATAGTCTTTACCATCTTGGGTTTTAACGCCATCCGCCAGCGGGTAGCGCAGGTTCCACATATGGCCTTGCTTGTCTTTGTTCTCTACTTCTAGGTCAGAGATGGCGGTGTGTAGTTTCGGGTCCCAGTTAACCAGGCGCTTACCACGGTAGATCAGGTCGTCCTTGTACAGGCGAACGAAAACTTCTTTAACCGCTTCCGACAGACCGTCGTCCATGGTGAAACGCTCACGGTCCCAATCAACAGAGGCGCCAAGGCGACGCAGTTGCTTGGTGATGGTGCCACCTGATTGCTCTTTCCATTCCCAGATCTTGTCGATAAAGGCGTCACGGCCCAGGTCATGGCGAGTTTTACCTTCTTCCGCGGCCAGCTTGCGCTCTACAACCATTTGCGTGGCTATACCGGCATGGTCGGTACCTACCTGCCATAGGGTGTTGTTGCCCTGCATGCGCTTAAAGCGAATAAGGGTATCCATGATGGTGTCTTGGAACGCGTGGCCCATATGCAGGCTACCTGTGACGTTCGGTGGTGGGATCATGATTGAGTATGCATCGCCTTCGCCACTTGGTTTGAAGTAGCCGTTTTCTTCCCACTCTTGATAGAGGGATTGTTCAATATCTTGCGGATTGTAGGTTTTATCCATTGCCCAGGACCTTTAAATTCTATCTAAACTTTTTGTGTGCTTAGCTGCGCGCCAATATCGCGAAGCTGCTTGTATTTTGCTCGTGCCATTTGTTTGCGTCGCTCATCGGCGGGCACAAAATCTAAAATGGTGTCGAAGCGGCGTATAAAATCGGGCACCGTGGAGGCTAAATTAATTAGCACAGTGCGCTTGGCAACCGGCGGTGTTTGTCCAATTTCTACGGCGGCGCCGCCACGAGAGCCTTCGCCTTGAAGGTTGTGGGGCACAAAACTATCGGCGTCAAACGCCCATAAATGTTGGTCGATAAGGTGCGCATCGTCACGGTTATCAACAAAAATAAATACCCTTTTGCCCTGGCGGTATTGCTCCGCTGCGAGGCGGGCACCAAGATCAAAATGAGCCGGCACGTCATGGTCCGGCTCATCGGTATTTTCTAGCAGGTAAAATAACGCGTGCATTGCGTCCTCTACGCGGCTCGTTAATGCGCCAATTTTGCCACAATCGGCAGTTTGCATCAATGAATAAGCCCCTATAAAAGGGGCTTAACAGTACTAAGGCTGATTAATCGGGAAGATTAATCTTGCGGGTTTTCTGAAACGCCAGCGCGATTAATCAAATACTGGGTCAGCATAGGCACAGGACGACCGGTTGCGCCCTTATTTTTGCCGCCACTACGCCAGGCCGTACCGGCGATATCCAGGTGAGCCCAGTTGTATTTCTTGGTGAATTTAGACAAGAAACACGCCGCCGTGATGGTACCGGCTGCACGACCACCCAGGTTGGTGAAATCGGCAAATGGGCTGTCCAGCTGCTCGTGGTAGTCATCCCACAATGGCAACTGCCAAGCGCGGTCGCCACTTTGCTCACCGGCTTTAAGCAGGTCATGGGCCAGCGGGTTGTGGTTTGACAGCATACCGGTAGCATGGGCACCTAAGGCGATAATACAAGCGCCTGTTAGGGTGGCCACATCGATAACAGTGTCTGGGTCGAAGGCTTCAACATAGGTCAGCGCGTCACACAGTACCAAACGGCCTTCGGCGTCTGTGTTAAGTACCTCAACGGTTTGCCCCGACATGGTAGTAAGAATGTCACCCGGGCGATAGGCATTGCTGCCCGGCATGTTTTCACAGCCGGCTAATACGCCAATCACATTAATGGGTAGATTCATCTCGGCGATAGAGCGCATGGTGCCGATAACACCGGCGGCGCCGCCCATATCGTATTTCATTTCATCCATGCCTTCGCCCGGCTTGATAGAAATACCGCCCGAGTCGAAGGTCAGGCCCTTACCCACAAGTACGATAGGTGCTGCATCTTCAACACCACCGTTGTAGTGGATCACCGACATCACAGATTCATTGGCGCTGCCGCGACCTACGGCCAGGTATGAGTGCATGCCCAGCTCTTCCATTTCTTTCTCGCCAACCAGATTCACCGTAACCTTGTCGAACTCGGTTTCCAGCGACTTGGCTTGTTCACCTAAATAACGCGGATTACAGATATTTGGCGGCATGTTGGCCACGTCTTTACATAGTTTGGCACCGGAAGCGATGGCCAGACCATGTTCGATGGCGCTTTCGCCTATGGTCAACTCGCGACGAGTTGGCACGTTGAAGACGATTTTACGTAGCGGTCGACGCGGGTCGCTCTTTTTGCTTTTTAATTCGTTGAAGGTGTACAGGCAATCCTGGGTAGTTTCTACCGCCTGGCGCACTTTCCAATAGGTATCGCGGCCCTTAACATGCTGCTCGGTTAAGAAACAAACGGCTTCCATCGCCCCGGTTTCGTTTAGGGTGTTGATGGTTTTGGAGATGATTTGTTTGTATTGTTTGTCATCAAGTTCGCGTTCTTTACCACAGCCAACCAGAAGTACGCGCTCACTTAAAACGTTAGGTACATGGTGCAGTAGCAGGGTTTGGCCTGGCTTGCCTTCAAGGTCGCCGCGACGCAAAAGATTCGAAATATAGCCTTCGCTGATCTGGTCCAGCTGCTCACCTATGGGTGATAATCGGCGTGGTTCATAAACACCCACCACGATACAGGCACTGCGCTGTTTCTCTGGACTTCCACTCTTTACGCTAAATTCCATTGTGACTCCTAATTAGAGGAATAATCGGTACTTCTGGCGTGTTGTTCAGCAACAGGCCGAGTAAGTACTTATAATATGCCAGTGAACTATTTACGTTTTACTCAATCCACTAAACTAAAGTGTAGACAATTACATGCCTTAGGTAGGATATTTGATCCGCTTGACATATAATAAAGTGACTAAAATAACTAGTTTACTCAAATTTTCCCACTATGCCAGTGAAACACGACGTTTTTAGGGGCGCACATTGCTGATTTTTAGATACTTAACCGCAGAAGTTTTGAAGTCGCAGGTGGCTGTTTTTGTTACCCTCATGACGATATTTGTGAGTCAAAAATTCGTTGTCATTTTAGGCGATGCCTCTGAGGGTAGTATTCCAGCAAAACTGGTGCTTTCTGTGGTTGCCTTAAAGTTGCCGCAACTGGCTTCCTTGATTCTCCCTCTAAGTATATTCCTAGGTATTATTCTCGCTTATAGCCGAGTGTATGCCGACAGCGAAATGACGGTTTTAAAGGCCTGTGGCGTCAGCGAATGGTATGTGGTGCGGGTGACCTTAATCTCCAGTACCGTGCTGGCCATCTTAGCCGGGGCCATGACCCTTTATCTGGCGCCCTGGGCCAGTGAAAAAGAGTATCAGTTGAAAGAGCGAGCCGAGGCTGAAGCCGGTTTGTCTGCTTTACGTGCCGGGCGCTTCCAGGAAACCGGTAACGAAAAAGCCGTGGTTTTTATCCATAACATCGACAACGGTGGTCGGGTGCTTAATCGTGTTTTTGTGGCCCAGTTGCTGCGCGGTGAAGATGTGCAAAAATCCTTGATCGTTTACGCCGATATGGGTCAGGTAGAAGAGCATGAAAATGGCGAACAGCAGCTTATCTTAAGCCAAGGCCAACGGGTGGAATTAAAAGATCAGGGGCTTGATTTACAACGCACCGAATTTGACAGTTATCAGGTGCAAATTCGCGACCAGGCCATAGAGCATAAGCGACGTAAGCTGGAAGCCGTGCCCACCTCTGAATTATTAAAACAAGATAGCAATGAGGCTGTGTCGCAATTCCAATGGCGCTTGGCCATTCCCTTATCTATTCCATTGCTGACCTTAATTGCGGTGCCGCTCAGTGTGGTTAATCCACGCCAGGGGAAGTTTGCCAAGTTGGTGCCCGCCATCGCCTTATATCTGGGTTACTTTATCTTGCTTAATGCCGCCAAGTTTGCCCTTGAAGACGGCAAGATCCCGGTCTCCGCAGGATTATGGTGGGTGCATTTAAGTGCTTTATTTATAGGTGCATTTTTGATTATTAAAGGACGCCCCCTGGGTGCCTGGCTGCGCGCCAGCTTTAAGCGCAGAGGTGCCACAGCATGAAAACATTAGACTGGTATCTAGGGCGCAGCATATTACAAACCACAGGGTTTGCCTTGCTGGTCTTGGTGGGTATTAGCACCCTGATCAAGTTTATCGAACAATTGAAGTCGGTGGGGCGGGGCAGTTATGACATCATAGACGCCATGCTCTACACCCTGTACAGCATCCCCGGTGATGTGGTGGTTTTCTTCCCCATGGCGGCACTGATCGGCGGCTTGACGGGTTTAGGTGCACTTGCATCTAACAGCGAGTTGGTGGTGATGCAGGCCGCCGGTATGTCGCGTCTGCAAGTAATTGGTTCGGTAATGAAAACCTGCCATAGTGATGGCCCTACTTATGATGGCCATGGCCGAGTGGGGCGTGCCCAAGGCGGAGCAAACCGCTAAGCAGCTGCGTTCACAAGCCATATTCGGGGGGGAAGTTTTCAGCGCCCAACAAGGGGTCTGGGCCAAAGATGGCGATGTCTTTATAAATATTGAGGACGTTGATCAACAAGGCCAGCTAAACGGCATTCGCATGTATCATTTTGATAAGGAACTGCAATTGCAGCAGGTAACCTTTGCGGCCAATGGTTTCAGCCGTGACGGCGGTTGGATGCTGCGTGATGTAAGAACCCTGCATATGTCGGAGCAGCAAATTAGCGAGCAGTCTCAGGACGAATACTTTTATGCCTCGCAGCTAACTTCAGAGAAGCTGGGCGTGGTGTCGGTGAAGCCGGAAACCCTGTCTTTTACCGGCCTTTGGTCTTATTTGCAGTATCTAAAGCAAAATGATCAGGATACCAGCACCTATGAACTCGCCTTGTGGCGCAAGATCATGCAACCGGTGGCGCTTGGGGTGATGTTACTGGTGGCACTGTCGTTTATCTTTGGGCCGCTGCGTACCGTGACCATGGGCGCGCGCATCGTTATGGGGGTGATCACGGGTATCGTATTCCACCTCACCGACCGCATTTTTGGGCCGATAGTATCTGTTTATCAGATCCCAGCCTTTATCGGTGCGGTACTGCCGAGCCTGCTCTTTATCATTTTTGCCAGTTATCTACTCAAACGCCGCAATTAAAGCTACTGCGCTCACAATTACGGTGTTAAAAATGGTCTCAATGTCCTCATTTACTCTATGTAAACTGCGGCATTTTGACCATTTTTGCCTTGTACTTGCCGCGCTCGTCACGCTTAATTATTTTGGCTGATTCTGCCTAAACGCATCCTGCTCTTTGTTGCTCGCTGTTTATACCAATTCTGTTAAGTATGTGATCAGATATAGCGCTGGATAAATGAGATGATCACAAGGCGGAATTTTTCTTATGTAGTTATTCTACATAGAAAAATTCCAACACAGTGAGCATGATATTTAGCCCACTAGAATGATTAGCTATTTAAGTGAATTGGTATTACATAGCGCTGCTATGCTACACAACGAGCGCCGCGATCAGAAAGCGTTTAGATTGAATGAAAGAGCCGTTACAGGTCGGCGCGTTGCGCCGTCAAGGTGCCAATGATGCTCTATTGTAGGTCGGTGCTTTGCGCCGACAAAGGAAGATTGGTGTTCTATTGTCGGCCTGAAGGCCGACCTACATTTGAGCGGCGCTGATGGCCGCTCTGAAATAATAAGTTTTAATCCAGGGCGCGATAGACCTTTTTATTATCTTCTTTTGATAGGGTTACAACCTCACAACCTGAGAGGTAATCCTGTAATGCGCGTTTATTCTTAAAATCCACTAAAACCAGCAGGTTACCCAGGCCGAGCAGAGCGGTTAAGCTGCGCCATGCGCCTTGCCAAAAGGTGGGTAAAGAACCATCTAAACGGCGTACCTGCAAGCGCCAGGCGCGCATGCCTATGGTCTGTCCGCTTTTGCTCCAGAAATAACCAAAAAAGCTAATGCTCACCAGCACCAGGAGAATATCGCGAATAACATAAAGAGTGGTGTTTTCTTGTATTAGCGCGGCCACATCTTCGGCCTCGCCCATGGCAATCCAGCCCAGAGACACACCGCCTTGTACCAAGAGCAAAAAGACCACGGTAGTCAGCATGGCAAAGGCAATAACCACTAAGCCGTCATAGATAAGTGAAGCAAGACGGCGACCAATGCCCGCAGGCGCAGAATTCAATGACATTATGATATTTCTCGCAAACAAAATCGGCGACAGTGTAACAAAGGGGGATCGCAAAGGCGACGCTTTCCCGGTTTGGCGGGTAGGACTAGGCCGTTAAATTCAGATGAAAGATACGCAAAAAGTCCGCTTTGGTTGAATATTCGGCAGTTGACACATTAATAACATAAAACGCTTGCCGCGCTTATCATTCTTTGTATAATGCTGGGCATAGAGATGGAGGCAGATAAACAAAGCCTTTGCTCTGAAGTGGTTTTTCTTTATCTTCTCGCAGAGAAGGTCAAAGAAAAAAGATGCCAGTGTGATGGAATTGGTAGACATGACGGATTCAAAATCCGTTGCCTTCGGGCGTGGCGGTTCAAGTCCGCCCACTGGTACCACTTTTCTAACCTGCTGATTATCAGCAGGTTTTTTCTTTTCTGGGGTTCGTAAATTATCTTCATGTCCCCAATTTCAAGCTCATTTTCCTGCAACTGTGACGATTTTTTGCCACAGATTCGTTTTTCATTTTCTCGTTTTTCACAGTCTGTTAATTCCTCTTCTCTTATTGATAGTTCGTTGTAAGGGGCTAGTTTACCTAGTTGGGATGCTTGGCTTGGCCCATCAATATTTTTTGCTTGTGCGGCAAGGTATTCGCTAGAAGGGTGAGCATAGCGCTGTACCATCTCTAAAGTTTTCCAGCCTCCTAATTCTTTGAGTGCTAACAGATCGGTTCCCGCTTCAATATGTCTTGTTGCCCATTTATGTCTGAGGTCATGAAACCTTAGTCCATCTAGCATTGCTTGCTTTGTTATGCGCTTCCATAGGGCGTCTTTAATATCTTTAACGGGATTGTTAACACATAAGCGGTTACTAGCGGTATCAATCTCCCCAGCCTGTAACAACTCCATTTTCAAAATACACGAACTGGCTTTGCGCTACTCCTCTCCTGTAGACCCACTGCTGATGTGTGCCATATGAGCCAGTAGTAGAGTTTATGTCATCAGGCGCCCCCCAAGAACGCCTCACGTCGCCATAAGTCATTCCCTTTATTATGTTATTTTGCCTGATGGCTAAAAAAACTTTCCTTTCCCATTTTTGCTCATCTAGTACCGATTGATTGTGACGTAAAGCTCCTATTTGCGCTTTAGTTAACCCTCTTGGATCGGGGACGTAGGATTCTTTTATTTTCTCGGGCTTGGAATCAAAGGTGCAGGGGATTTCAGTGTAAACAACCTTGTCACCCTCTTTACATTTATAGACTGCTGCATAGGCGGGAGATATAAACAACGTAAGAACTAATATGCTAGATATTTTCATTACGAGTATTTGTGTGTTTTTTGAACAGTTGAATTATTGTTGTTTACTAATCTTAAAATATCAACTTTTAAAGGCTAAGCGGGAAAGGAAAAAACAAAGTCCCTCATTTTGCTTTGCAAATAAACAAACATAAAATCCCTCGCATGTCAGCCTAGCTTGTTGTATACCATGTAAGGCGTTCGAAATTAGCTTTCATACCGATTTAAGCATACAAATTTCAATAGCTGTGCGTAGGAATAGTTGTTGTAATTCAGCCTCGGATAATGGAAAGCGGCTTTAGGGCAGAGTCTTGTAGGTTTACTTGTGTTTTCTTGCTTTCACACCTATAAAATAGCTTTACTAAGAAGTATGGCTATAGGAAAAGGATTTCTCATGGGGAAGGTATGTCACGGGTGTGGTTACGAACGAAAAGAGACAGATGAGATTGTTCCTGATTGGGAGTGCCCTAGTTGCGGTTATGCTTACAATAAAACAGAAGCTAAATTAGCTAGGGGAAAACACCGAAGCGCTCCGGCACCTTCAAATGGTCACTTTTTTAAATCGAAGTTGTTTTGGTATGGCGTATTTCTTACCTTAGCTATTAGCACCTTATACTTGCTTTCTACCAGCGACCTTGTTTCGAAAAAAACGACTCCCAACGTAGAGCAACCCCCCAGCTTACCTCAAAATGTGAGCAGTCGAAGCGATACTAATGAGCAATCTCAGCATGTTGAAAGCTCAGCACGAAAGGTAGTTCAAGTGGATGATGCTGAGAGAAGCAGGATCAAGGTTGCAATTGCTGAAGTCGAAAATAGAGTAAGCGCACTCGACGTTGAAATTGGTAAGTATCAAGGAGGGTTAGTTCTTTCAGTCCTACTTAGTGCACAGGCGATAGAGAAGCAAACTTTAGCTATGCTTAAGCAAAAACAGGCATCCTGGTTTCACGCTATAAATTTGAATTATGAGATTGATGGTGAAATCTATAGGGTAGCGCCTGATTTGAAAAGCCAAATAACCACAGTAGAGAGTGAAATACGTTCTCTTGAGTCTGATATCGAAACCTCTCACCAAGAAGCCGACAGGTATAGTGGGGGGCTTATTCGCGCTACCTTATTATCTACAAATGCTACGCAGCAACAGACGTTAGCTATGCTACAGCAAAAACGTGTTGCCCTGATGTTTGATCTACCCCAATACATAGGCTTTCAAAAAGCGGCTTCTTCAGTAAAAACCGCTACACAACAACCACCCGCATTAGAAGAAAAAGTCGACTTTGAAATTATGTCGATTGACGCCAAAGTTACAGAAACTAATTCCACTTGGTGGAAGTTTGCCTGGAGATTGCAAATTAAAAATAACTCTAAGTCAGTTCAAGTATTTAACGCAACTATTGAATTCCTTGATTCTGAAGGTTTTGTTGTAGATGACGGGCAAGAGAACGGGCTAGTGGTTCAATCAGGAGAAACAAAAAGCTTTACTGGATATGAGCTGGTAACTGCTTCTGTAGCACGGAATATAAATTCAACCTCTGCAAAAGTACGTTTACGTTAAAGTCATAGAGTATAGCTATCGTTTTCCATAATTTTTTTCAAGTAGTGAGCGCCACGCTTGGCGTGGCACTGTTACGGGTTTGGAGTCCGCCCACTGGTACCACTTTTACAGACCCTAACCGATTTTTTATGCGTGCAATCCCTGCACTTACCCTTCTGGCTAGCCTCAGGGCCGACCTGCGGTCGTTCAAAAATATTCCCGATATATTTGTATGCGTGTAATTTACGTTGCTCGGACTTGAGCGCCACGCTTGGCGTGGCACTGTTACGGGTTTGGAGTATTCAGCCCTTCCATGGTCTTCACCCAAAGTGCTGCCTAGCGGCGTTGATAAATGCTCCCTGCATTTATGCTCCGTCCACAGGTGCCACTTTTATAACCTGCTGATTATAATTAGGTTTTTCTTTTGTGGGGTTCGTAAATTACCTTCTGGTCTCCAATTTCAAGCTCATTTTCCTGCAACTGTGACGATTTTTTGCCACAGATTCCTTTTTCGTTTTCTAGTTTATCGCAGGCTATCAGTTCGCCTTTTATATCTTTAACTGGGTCGTTATTGATATTTAGACTACCAAGGTATTAGAGACCTGTGGGTCATCTCTTTGTATAAATACTGGGTGCTCGTGCACAAGTGCAGTCTCTTGATATTGCTGTCGTTTAAGGCGATAAAGCGGAATGTTTTTGCCCAGCTATTGTGTCTATCTAGGCAGGATACTTGTTGCGTTTAGACGTTTTCCCAGGCATCTGGCTAGCAATTGATCACGCTACTAATTTTAGCTTTCCTCGCCGGCGTTTTATGAGGAACTTAATGAGGATAATGAAGTGGATTACTTTTTTGCCGTTGTTTTGTTCGCCGTTTCGTCTTCTGTGACGCCTGGACCCAATAATATTATGGTGATGACATCAGGATTAAATTTTGGTGTGAGGAAGAGCTTGCCTTTAATGGCCGGTATTTGTGTTGGCTTCACCCTGATGCTGTTACTTGTGGGTTTGGGCTTTTCGCAGTTGTTTGAAATGTTTCCTAATCTGCATTTCCTTATTAAATGTATCGGTGTCCTTTACCTATTGTATCTTGCCTATCTCATTGCCCGCTCTGCTGGTGAAGTTAATTCAGGTGCGCAAAGCAAGCCATTTACCTTTATGAAAGGTGCTTTGTTTCAATGGGTAAATGCAAAAGCCTGGGTTGTTGCTACCGGCGCAATCGCGGCTTTTACAACGGTTGGAGAGAGCTTTTATAGTCAGAATCTAATTATAGCGACAACATTTTTTGTTGTTTCGTTTCCTTGTGTGGGTGTTTGGATGATGTTTGGTTCCTTGTTAAAAAATGTACTGAATAGCCCCAAAAGCAGAGCAGTTTTCAATTACACAATGTCGGGGTTGTTGGTGTTGTCGGTTGTACCTGTGCTCAAGGAAATAGTAGAACAGCTGGCCTAATAGGAGCAGACTAGCCTTTTAAGTTCTAATACGCTTGTCTAGGGTACTGGCTGCAGCTACAGCTTATTTTCTGTAATAAACTCTTCAACTTGCGTATCTAGTTTCCCTTTCCACTGCGGCGGTAACTCATTTTCGACTTCCCTGAGCAAACGTTTTGTCGCCTTGGTTGGATTAATCTGATGTGCCGCTTTGGCCCATAGGTAGCTTTTAGCCAAAAGTTCAGAGCTCGATTCGTCGCTAGTTTGCAACTTCTTCCAGTACATTTTAGCGGTTGGAGCATAGGCTCTTTCGATGTGGCGAGATGAAGCAATTTCCATTAAATAAAGCGCTTTATTGGCGGCGGATTCGTCGCCTTGTTGCTGAGCGATAATTTGCAGATAAAGGGTCGCAAGCTTATAAGCGGCCTCCCCGGAACCGATATTGAGGGCTTGGGTATACCAAAATTCGGCTTGTTCTAAATTGAAGACCTCTGAGTTCGATAGGTAGATGTCTGCCAAGGTCACCTGAGCCTTAACCGCGTTTCGCTCGGCTGCTTGCTGACACCATTGTATTGCCAAAGGCAGGTTTCGTTCTTGCCAGGCTGTACCCAGGTATAAACGACCCAGATCACAGGCGGCTTCATAGACACCACTCTCATAGGCGCGCTTAAACCAATCGCCGGGTTTTTCATTGGCTCCTGCCCCCTGGTTTTGCATCACACAATAGCCGTATTCCTGCTGCGCTACGGGTATGTCATTTTTAGCGGCAAATAAAAATTGCTCGCACGCTTTGCTCAAGTCTTGCTCTACTTCCCCCCAGCCGTGTTTATAGAATAAGGCTGATGTGAAGTACGCCTGTGGTGAGTTTTCCTCTACCAGCTGAGAAAATATCTCAAACGACTGTGTATAGTCCTTGCGCGCGAGAGCTTCATAACCTTTTGTTAGTAACTTATCTGGATTTTCAGCACAGGTGAGAGATGGGTAAGCCAGACTACATACGAGCAAAGCAAGTCGCAACCGGCTCCCATTTGATGTGTTGTGCATTGAGTTAATTTCTCGATGGAAAAATGCCCTGAACCGCAATGACCCAGGTTACGGCGATATAGGGCATGCGATTTTCATGAGCTTGACCGCCGCCTGCGCTCTCGACCTCAGTCGAAGCAGTCAGGTTATTTTGCGCCACCAAACTAAAAGAAATGGAATCCGTGTTCATCATCACATCCGGCGCGTCGGTCGCGTATTTTCCTTCGCCAAGAGTGTTGCCCGCCGGGCTTTTCGCATCAGCTTTGCCACTAAACGCATGAAGGCTTATTACCCCATCAATGTCTATGTCACCAGACACCATAGTATTCGCCGCATGAGAGTGAGAAGGCAATTGCGTTGCTAACAGGGTGACCGATTCTGCCCCTCCACGAGCGCCTATCTGATAATTGCTCAGACCAGGTCCATTTCCCCAGCCGATGAGGGCGCGACCGCGGGTGTCGGGCAGGCCAAAGGTTGAACGTCCGTCTCCGCCATAGGTTGTTCCTACAATTGAGAATAGCGCGGTGTATTGTGAGATGGCTAATAGCTGGCCATGAGCCAACATGTATCCGCGCGGTGCAAAATTTCCTGCGAATGCACACATGCTTCCAAGCATCTGAGTTCCGTCGCCGCTGCAGGCTGAAACATTAGAGCCAAACATTAACGCCGATATTGCACTGGCAGTAACTAGCAGCTTAGTGGTGAACTTTTTCATAATCCGATTCCTTTATTAAAAAGGGTGGGGAAGTAAAATCAACGCATTACTGCTAGCGCCATAAGCAAATTCAAAAGTTTAAACATTAATCAGAAAGTGGCTGGTTGATATTTAACCTTTTCAGTATAGGAGAAATGTAGAGTTGGCACTTTGATTATCTCAATTTTTTCAACAATGCTCGTTGCTTTATCCTTTGAGACGTCATCATGGCCGTAGTGGTGGAGTGTACAGGTGTTAAAGGGTTCTAGATTAAGGCTATGGTTATTAACCCATTTCTGCGGCTCTTTCTGCTAGCTACATACGCTGCGCATTTTATTTAGGACGCGCTGCTCTTGGGCGGTGTAGCTGAGGCGGTACTTGTTCATTACCGCATTAAAACGGGCGAGGTATTCACAACGGTACTCATGCTTGGGTGGCATCCATTCGGTTGGGCCCTTGGCGCCTTTGGAGCGATTGAGGCTGTCGTCTACGGCTAGCAGGTTCTCCAGGTCGTTGGCGAAGCGCGCCTTTTCATTGCGGCTCCAATGAGCACCGCCGTGCTCGCTGGCAAATTTTAGCGGCACTATATGGTCGATGTCCAAGTCATCGTCATTGGTAAATAGTTTGCCCGAGTAGGGATCTGCCCAGGCACCGGCAGTGACTCGGCATTGCTTTTGATCATTAAAGCTTACTTGCGCTTGGGATTGAGCAATCAGCACCTCGGCGCGGGTGTCCTGGCAGTCATTATCTTCATCCAGCCAATGGGCCCAGTCATCGCGGTTGTACAGGCCACTGGCCTTGGTATTGCTAATGGTACCCGCTTGCTCATAGCCTTTTGGCAAACGGCCGCCGGCATCAAGGCAGCTGGGTAAATCGGTATAGGCAGTGAAGCTTGTGGTGCGCTGGTAGTGGGCTGAGTCCGGAGCATGGCAAATGCCGCTTTTCGACATTTTCACCGTTTCTGCCTGGCAGGCTGGGAGGGTGAATAACAGGGTGACCGCAAAAAAGGTCGAGGAAACTGCTGTTTTGCTCATGTAACTGCTTGTAGATTCTTATTATTATTGGCCGCACAATAAAGTATTTTCAGTGTTAAGTCACCACTCAAAACGGGGCTGAATGTGCCGCTTGCACACAAAAAAACCACCTTGCTACTAGAACAAGGTGGTTTGTGGTTGTGAACCAACAAAGGGATTAATCAAGCATGTAGACACGCATCATGGTGTGTGACGCCGTGCTGCCAGAGGCATCGGTCATTTGCACACGTAGATGAACAAATTCGCCGGCGGCACCATTGTTTGGCAGGGTCGCACTCCACTGACCATCAAGCATTGATACCTCGGCCTGCTGCCATGCGCTTTCAGGTAGTCGCGTAGTGACAGGGCAGTAGTTGAATGCCGAGACACCTTCAGGTAGGCAGTGCTCGCCAAAGGCGTATTGCACGCTTACTTCGCTTAGCGACACGGGCTGTGCCGAGTCTAGCTGCGCATTCAATAGCATATTGATTGCCTGACCAGCAGTAGCGCTGTTATTGATATCCACCGGGATATCATAGGTTGGCATCAGGACAGCCTGACGACCTTGCGTCTCGCTGTGGGTATTGAAGGTGTACACACCGCGGAAGAATGAGCCTAGGTTATCCTTAATGGGTGAGCGCTCACCAATGCCACGCGCATAGTACTGGGTAGTCAGTTCCACTTCGGCATTGCTGTGTGGTACTTCAAGCATGCCGTTGGTGGTGTAAACAGATTGGCCATCAAGCTTAACGCCAACCGCAGAGCTGCCTGAGTAACCACCGGTACCATCGTGACCGGCACCATCACCAAAGACGGAATAGTTGAAGTAAAGCAGGTTGGTCTGACGGGCCACCAGTGCCGAGCCATTGGTTAGCAGGGTGCCGGTACGTGGGCCTTTAAACCAGCTAGTCTGTTCTTCACCTGGGGTCATCACGCGAGGGCCATCAAAGAAACCGCCATTGGGGCCTAAGCGGCTGCTTGGCATTACAATGTTGGTCCAGGCGTTTTTAGTTGTGGCGCTATAGTATTCTTCACGCTCAATCGGCAGCATGATCATTTGTGGGCTACCGGTGGAGTAGAATTCGCCGGTGCTATTGGTCATGGCCATGACGTCGGTCCAGGCCGGACGCTCATCATTTTGTGAATGATATTGGGCGGTGACCTTCTTCATCTTATGTTCTTGCAACACGATTTGACCAGAGTCGATGGCACCATCGGTAATGTGGTTAATCGAGTAGGCATAGGGCGTACGTTCGGCGGCAATACCCGACCAGCTGATGCGGTTGTTGCCCGCTTCCACTTCTGCGGCCAATAGCTCACCTTGCTCCGAGCTGATGTTAATCACTGGCACGCGCGGTGTTCCGCCGATATTGCCCTTATAACGGCCCTGACTACCCGGACGATAATGGATTACGCCGATGGCACCGTGCTTCATGGCGTTACTTACCATGTAAGAGGTTAGGAAGTAAGGGTTAGCGACCAGAGCAATCTTGCCTTCAAGATCAAATTGTTGCCAATCTGTCGAATAACCAGCGTCACCCACGGCAACCATTTCTGCGCTGCCTTCACCATGGAACGAAAGCGCCTCGCCCTGGTTTACATAGTTCAATACCATGCCACCTTGGCTGCGTACTTCTGCTTCCGGCGCAATGGCGCGAGTGGTGATAAATGAGCGGAAGCGGCTGTCATAACCTTGTGACCAGGCATACATGTTATCAACATAATCTGGTGCCAGGTCGTAGGCGGCCAGCTTGGCATTTTTACTGTCGTCCAGGGCATAGGTGAAGCCAAATGAGAAGCCTTGAGTATCTAGAGGCTTACTGGCCTTAAAGGTCACTTCGCGGGCATCACGGGCATCGAAGTGAAGCTGGCGATCTGTGGTCAGCTTGGCATCAAGATCCGCCATCATGGTGGCCGACTCAACTAAACCCGAGGTGGTGCTATCGTTATCATAGGTCATGATATGGGCAACCACAGTGTAGTTACCGCTTGGCACGCTTACACTGGCGTGGCCATTGGTAAGTCGTACAGAGCTGCCCCAATCGTCTTCTTCGTTGATTAGGTAAACCTTAGAGGGTGTGGAAGCCGGCATACCACGACGATCGGTCACATTCAAATCAAGGTTCACTTGCGGTTGGTCGATCCAGAATGAGATAGGTACAATTACCTGCTCATCGTCTGTGCCTACCGTTTTACCAATGATCTTACCCGTAATAGCGCCGTATGCACCGTCGCGCAGGGCGATTTCGGGGTTAACCCACACCGGTAGTTGGGCCGTTTGGTTGGCGGCGATGGTGATTTCTTTTTCACCCAGACCGGCAAAGGTAGCGGGCAACTTGGTGATGCCGTCTTCACCGAGCAAATCCAGGCTTAATTTTAAAGAGATGTCTTCTGATGACAGGTTTTTTAGTGTTACCTGAGTCTCTGTATAGCTGGAACCATCGCCATGGCGGAACATAGCCAATTCCTGGTTTGGTGCAGAGATCACTGCCTGGGCAACAGCACGATTGATATCCATTGGACCTGCGCCTTGCTCAAGTACATGAGCATCGGACTCCACAGCAGAAGAAGTCAGTATTTGTTTTACCTCTTGTGGCGATAAGTCAGGACGCGCCTGCATTACGATGGCCGCACCACCGGCAACGTGAGGAGCCGACATCGAGGTGCCCGAAAGCGCCTTGTATGCTGTGGCGCCTGTACCACCCGAGGCAGCGGCAACAACATCTACACCTTGTGAGGCAATATCAGGTTTTGACGAGTGACCATCCGGTGACGGACCACGTGATGAGAATGACGCTGTGTTGTTTTCGCGATCCAGGGCGCCTACGGTCAGTGCACTTGGCGCACAGCCTGGTACACCCACTGTTTCACGAGAGAAACTGTTACCGGCGGAAATAACGAACAGGGCCTGGTCGCTCAAGGCTTCAACCATATCCACAAGTGGGCCCGCACAGCTGGTGCCGCTGCCGCCTAGAGACATATTCACAACCTGGGCGCCTTCTTCTACGGCCCAGATCATGCCATTAAGGATACCAAACGTTGAGCCGCCACCTGCGTCGCTCAATACCTTACCGACGATCAGGTCCGCACCGGGAGACACACCGGCCCACAGACCATTTGACTCGGCACCCGTGCCGGCAATGGTGCTGGCGGTATGGGTGCCGTGACCGTTAAGGTCATCCACCTTGGTGTACGGATAAATAAAGTCGCGCTGGGAAATTACCTTGCCAACAAGATCGGCATGGCTGGTATCAAAACCCGTATCCAGTACCGCCACTTTCACGCCGGCACCATTGTATTGGGCCGCCAACGGGCCGTAGGCGCCGGTAAGGGGCACGGTAGGCGTTAGCGTAGCGCTGCCTTGTGAGGTTTTATGGGCTTGCACCATGGCGTCAAGCCAAACGCCTTTAATGCGGCTGTCGCCAGAGAAACTTTGCCAAACCTGAGCGGCCTTGTCTTTGCTGATGGCAAAGGCGGCGCTGTCGATGATTTCCAGTTCGCCGGTCAGTGACACACCTTCAAAAGTGGTGGGTGTGGCGCTGCCTGCAAGGGTGCCGTCTGTGTATTCAACAATAACAGGGAGTTTATCGGTAGAGGCGTCATCATAGCCAGACTGATGTAATTTAGTGATGTTAAACAGCTCTAAATCAACGCCGTGATTATCAACCAGGTTTTGCGATTTTGCGGTCAGTACGTACTGACTATCGCCTCTGCGAAACACGCTGGTTAACTGCTCTTGACCATTTTCATCGTGCAGGCGAATACCGCCTAGCTGACCGTCCGCTTTGACAATGGCGCTGACCTTTTCGCCGGTGAGCAGGGTGAATTGCAATTCTGCCGGGGCAAGCTCGGTGGCTGCTTGGGCTGTGCCTCCCATGGCTAGCATCATTAAGGTTGCCAGGCGGGATTTGTTAAATAGTCGAGTCATGACTGTATCCTGTGTTGGTAATACATATGGTCAATCGAGCAGCTGGTTTCAGGTGAAAAGTGTTGCCGATAACCTGTGTTTGTTACGGAAAAGTTACAGTTGGGTGGGGTTTTGTTGCAATTCAAATAGTGTACAGATTTGTACTATTTGTGTGCAATTTTGTCTGCTTAAGCCTGGTTTAAATTTTTCTTTTTAAATAAAAACAAAAGACTAAAGCCCTTGTAATTTGGCATGGGCGGCTAACCAGGTACAAATGTTTGAGGCTTATTTCTTATTATTCTTGTTTGTTTTCAAATAGTGAGTCGGTGAGATGCCAAACCAGTTCTTAAAACTGCGGCTGAACGCCGAAAACTCCGAATACCCCAGGTTTAGCGCCAGGTTGGTGAGATCAGGGTGCTGTGTGACTAGCACCTGCTGGACAATATCCTTGCGTACTTGCTCCAGCAAGTCTCGGTAAGAAGTGTGTTGTTCGCTTAGCAGACGCTCTAGTTTTTTCGTATGCAGATCAAGGCTTTTAGCTATGCTCTCCTTAGAGCAGTCGCCGGTGGGCAGCAGCATGTTAATGGCATGTCGGGTCAGCACCACATAGTCCACCTGCTGATCCAATTGTAACCCTTGGAATTGATTCTCAACGATTTCAGCGAGCAGGTTTGCCGGAGCCAGGGGCTGCTGGCTTAGGGCGCTGGCATTGAAAACAATACTGTCTTTACGACAGCCTCCTTGCACCGGACACCCGAACACTTGCTCTAAATCCAGAGTGGCGGCTAAGGGTAGTTGTTGTTTAAAACCAATATGATGGGGCCGCCAGTCATTGCCCAGCATGTCTTTTAATACGCTTTGTACCAGGCTCATACTCACCAAGGGGAGTTGTGTGTACTCTTGGTGCTGGTTGATTTGCAGGCTAATGGCCAGCTCGCACAGATCCGATGTTGGTGCGCCCAGGGTCAGGTTGACTCCCTGAGCATGACGCTGGGTGTATTTGGCGGCACATTCCAGTGCTTGCAACAGGGTTGGCTTTTGCACCATGTAGGCGCCAATTAACCCCAGAGTTGATAAGCCCTGTCGCTGCCCTAGCTGGGCACCAAAATAGGGGAGCTGCAATTGCTCGGCGGTGGTTTCGAACAACTCAGCCACCTGCTTGTAGGGGATCATCAGGTCCGGATCTTTAAACTGTCCAGGCAAGATGCTTACCTGAGATAAAAGGTCCCAAGGGTTGGCGCCAAGCTTCTCTACCAGCTCGGTATAGCCTGATAAGGAGCCGATGCGGACATAGTAGGTCATGAGATCACCATGGCTTCGAGGTCAACTTTATGTCGTATTATGTCATCACCATGTCGCATTTTGTCAAGATATCCTCCTGGATTTGTAACTACTATCTAAAGTCAACTCCAGCTTATCAATGTAAAGGCATGGGTTGTTATTTCCAGTTAACGTCTAAGAGGACACTTCTATGAGCAAAATGGCAGCAGTGGCGGTACAAAACGGCCAAATTAGTAATATTGACGTGGATATACCCGTGCCTGCGGCTGGGCAAGTATTGGTAAAAAGCCTGGCCTGCGGCATTTGTGGCTCCGATTTGCACATTGCTCGCCATGGCGAAGAAGTGTTCGACATTTATAAAAAAATGGGCGCCTTGCCTGAGGATATGCCCAGCTCTGCCCCCATTATGCTGGGACATGAGTTTTGCGCCGAGGTGGTGAGTTATGGCCCACAGACATCACCGCGTTTGGCGCCCGGTACCCGGGTAACCTGTGCGCCAATCTTGCTGACGCAAGGCGGTGCTGGCGTTGGGGTTACCCCAGGCTTAAGTGGCGCCTATTCAGAATACTTTATCCTTGATGCCGATTTGCTTCTGGAAGTGCCGGCTCATTTAAGCTCTTTGGCCGTGACTATTACCGAGCCCTTAGCGGTAGGCGTGCATGCGGTGAATCGCGCCGATATCGACCGCGATTGTGTGGCCCTGGTCGCAGGCTGCGGCACCATAGGTTTGGCCACCATTGCGGCGTTGAAACACCTGGGTGTGAAAGAGATAGTTGCATCTGATCTTCAGGCCAGCAAACGTGCCGTTGCCGAGCAATTCGGCGCTTTGCACACCATTGACCCGAGTCAGGACGATGAAGTGAAATTTACCAGTGAACTGGCTCAGGGTCGTCGTGTGGTGATTTTTGAGTGTGTGGGCATTCACCAGCTGATCAACGGTTTTATCGAGCGCGCGCCCGCCAATTCTACCCTGGTCATTACCGGCGTACACACAGCTATGACGCAAGTGAACTTTGGTTATGCCACGGTCAAAGAAATGGACATTAAATTCTCTTATTACTACTCGGTTGAGGAATTTGCCACCGCGTTGCAAATGCTCGCCAGTGGCGATATCGCCTGGGAAAAAATGTGTACGGCAACGGTCGGCATGGACGGCATTGCCGAGGCTTTTAACACCCTGTTAAAGCCCAATGACCACATTAAGGTGATCCTTGAACCCGGTCGCCAAGGTGCATTGACCCCTTTTCACCAAAATTAAAAATTGGGCAGTTCGCTGCCCCTAACTCACAATAACAATAAGCCATTAAGGCACAGCAACAAGCAAGAGGAACACACTATGGCCTTACCAGATATGGTTAATCATCTAGAGCACCTGTTATGTGTGCACACCGAAGAGCAGCAAATCGTTAAGAATGCACTCCCTGGGGTGCATTTATATCCTTTGGTGTTGGATGTAGAAAACGGGCTTTGGGTATTGCGGGTACAGTTTGAACCCAATGTAACCTTACCCAAGCACTTTCACACCGGCATCGTTCATCTTTATACCATGAGCGGCTGCTGGCACTACCTGGAATACCCGGACGATAAGCAAGTGGCCGGTAGCTACCTGTTTGAACCCGGTGGTTCCATTCATACCTTTCATACTCCGGCGAGTAATGAGGGGGTAACCGACACCTTTATGGTGGTGCAGGGCGCGAATATCAATTTTGATGCCGACGGTAACTACGTCAACATCATGGATGCGGGCTGGATAGAGCAGGCCATGTTGGCGGCGGCTAAAGAGCAGGGCATAGTACCTAGATACATCAAGCCAAAAGCAAGCTATGATTTTTCCGACAAATAAAAAGAATAAAAAGCGAGGAAACCTATGCTTGCACAACTACATGAGTATCAAAACCTAGATCAATTTATTTCGTCCGCTTGCCAGACTTATGGCGATAAGGACGCCTTTACCAGCGTGGGGAAAACTCTCTCCTTTGCTCAGGTGGATGCACTGGCAGAGCAATTGGCTGGCTATTTTTATGGTCAAGGACTGCGAGCCGGGGATCGCATTGCCATTCAATTACCTAATGTGAACCAATACCCCATTGTGGTTTATGCCGCATTTAAACTGGGTTTAGTGGTGGTCAACACCAACCCCTTGTACACACCCAGGGAAATGCTGCATCAATTTAATGACTCCGGAGCCAAGGCCCTGGTGATCCTGAGCGATCTGTATCCCAAACTGGACGCTATTTTGGCCGAGACGCAGATTGAGCTGGTGATTGGCACCGGCGCCGCAGATTTATTGCTTGAGAGCAGTGACCCTGTAGCCGAGCACTGTGTAACCTGGCATCAGGCGCTGGCTCAAGGGCAGGGCGTGCACTACCCCCGCTCCAGTGCGCAGCTGGATGATGTGGCGGTGCTGCAGTACACAGGTGGCACCACCGGGGTGTCGAAAGGAGCGCAGTTAACGCATAAAAACCTGATTGCCAATTCCTTGCAAACCAAGGAAGCCTTTTCTGACCGCTATGATGATGCCAGCGAGATATTTGTATGCCCATTGCCGCTGTATCATATCTATGCTTTTACCCTGAGCATTTTGATCAATACCGCCTCGGGCAATCATTCCGTGCTGATCCCCAATCCGCGCGACTTGGATGCCTTTGTTAAAGCTATTAAACCTTTTCGCTTTACCTGCTTTGCCGGCATAAACACCTTGTTTGTGGGTTTATGTGCGACAAGGAATTCACACAACTGGATTTTTCCAGTTTGCGCTTAACCTTATCAGGTGGCGCCGCCTTGACCACAACCGCCGCCAGTGCCTGGGCCAAGGTGACAGGTTGCAGCATCTCCGAGGGTTATGGCCTTTCGGAAACCTCTCCCGTGGTCACCCTGAATCAACCAGGCAAGGAGCAAATCGGCACTGTCGGTTTGCCGCTGCGTGATACCGAGGTGGAGCTTTGGGATGAGAATGACAAGGCGGTGGCCGACGGCGAAAGCGGGCAAATTGTGGTGCGTGGCCCTCAGGTTATGAAGGGCTACTGGAATCGCCCCGAAGAAACAGCCAAGGCGCTAACCGCCGACGGTTACTTTAAAACCGGTGATGTCGGTATTCGTCTGGCTAACGGCGCCATAAAGGTGGTTGATCGTCTCAAAGACATGATCATTGTCTCTGGCTTTAATGTCTACCCGAATGAGGTCGAAGATGTGCTGGTAAGTCACCCGGCGGTGTTTGAGGCGGCGGTGATCGGCAAGGCCGATGAGCGCACCGGCGAAGCGGTGCATGCCTTTATCACCATAAAGCAAGATGTCGACGAGCAGGAGTTGCAAGCGTTTTGTCGCGAGCAGCTTACCAACTACAAGGTACCCAAGCATATACATATTCTCGAAGAGCTGCCTAAATCCACCGTGGGCAAAATCCTCCGTCGGGAGTTAAGAGACGAGGCTTAATAGTCACCCAAGCCCATAAAAAAGCCCCAAACAATGGGGCTTTTTTATTAACGATTATTTAAGGCCTAGCTAATGGCTAACTATCATAGCCTGGGTTATTGGCATCGAGCAGGCGCAGCAGTGCCGGCCAGGCCAGGGCGCCGCCCAGGCCTTTAGTGACCGCCTGGGTCTGTCCCTGGATCCCATCGATAATCGGCTGAGGTACATGGATCAGCTGCTCAGGGTCTTGGTTGGTGCGCGCCTGTATGGCACAAGCCGACTCCAGTGCATACATAAACAAGAAGGCGTCCGCCACAGTGCTACCCGTCGTTAGCAGACCATGGTTACGTAGGATCAGAAAGTTATTGCCTTGCAAGTCTGCAACCAGGCGCTCTTTTTCCTCCGGGTTTAGGGCGATACCCTCATAGTCGTGATAGCTCAGGCCGCTGTGCACCACCACCGCCTGCTGCGAAATGGGTAAGAGTCCGTGCTTGCTGGCCGACACTGCCACGCCATTGGCGGTATGGGTGTGAATAATACAGTGGGCGTCATCGCGGGCTTCATGGATGCAGCTGTGGATGGTAAAGCCAGCGGGGTTCACTGGGTAGTCACTGTGATGCAACTTGTTGCACTGCTGATCGACGCGGATCAGCGATGAGGCGGTGATCTCATGAAACATCATGCCATAGGGATTAATTAAGAATTGATCCTCGGTACCGGGCACGCGCATGGATATATGGGTGAAAATTAAATCGTCCCAGCCAAAGTGGGCGATCAATCTATAGGCCGCGGCGAGTTCAACTCGCGCTTGCCATTCTTGTGGTGAAACCTGTTCTTTCATTGTTATTCCTTATTACCAGGGACCTTTACCAAGGAACCTTGCGGGTGATGATGTCTTTAAACATAACCCAGTCGCCGAGAAAGCTGTAAAACGGGTAGGTGAAGGTGGCCGGTTTATTTTTTTCAAAAAAGAAATGGCCAACCCAGGCAAAGCCATAGCCGATAATCGGCAAGGACCACAGCCACACATACTGGCCGCTAATGATGGCTGCCGCCAAGACCGCCAGTACTAAGGTGCTGCCAAGCACATGCAGGCGTCGGCATACCTTGTTTTTATGCTCTTGCAGATAATAAGGATAAAACTCCTTAAAGCTGCTAAAGCCTTCTTTATCAGAGACATGACCCATGGGTGTCCTCCTGTTGAGTTAATAACCGGCGTGCCTTAGTCATTATTTTTATAGTTAACCGCTAAGAGGGTTGCACCTAATTAAGCACGCCCATTAACAATATGCTGGAATTTCGCTCTGCGCTTGCTATTGTGGGTCTTATATTTGATTTTTTAGGTCAGGCGATGCGAACAATTTCATCCTGGTGGGTCAGTGCCATGGCCGAAACCTTCAAGTGGCATGGCTTGCCCATAACCCCCTTGTTTAATGAGGCCAATATTGCCCTTGACTCGCTTACGGTAAAGGAGAGTCGCTATCCCCAAAGTAATGTCAGCATCTTGTGGCATGCGGCGCAAATGGCCATTGAGCAGCGCGGTGAGCAGCTGAATCTCGGCATCGCCGTCGGTGGAGGCATGAATGTGCGGGCAATTCCTGTGATCGGTTTGGCCTTATTAAAACAAGACTGTGTTTTAAGCGCTTATAAACTGATCCTGCGTTATCAAAAGCTGATAGGCGACACCACTAATGCCCAGCTTATCGAGCAGCAAACGGGGCAGGCTCTGCTACGCTTTCACTTTGCCTCCAATACCTGTGCTATCGGCACGCAGAGTTATGAGGCAGCAATGGCGTTTTGTGTCAAAATAGCCCGTACCGTGGCCGGTAAGCAGTGGCGGCCGAACCTCGTCTGCGTGCAGCGCCGCGAACCCTGTGAGGAGCTCAAGCAGTATTTTAATTGTGCCATCGAATACGGTGCGCCTCACCATGAGATACATTTTCAGGCCAATGCCCAAGTAGTACACGTCCAGCTGCAACAAGGCATAGTGGCCGAAAAACACAAGGCCATCAGCCAGGTGCTGATACTCCTATTAGAGCAGCAACTGGCCAGTGGCGAGTTGAGCTGTAGAAGCATGGCGCAGATGTTGAACATGAGTGAGAAAACGCTGCAGCGGCGCCTGAGCGCAGAAGGTACCAGCTATCGCACCTTGCTCGATGCCCTGCGCCAAGAAAAAAGCTGTGCTCTGCTACGGGAGTCAAACCTTAGCCTCAGTGAAATAGCCTACCTGTGCGGTTACAGCGAGCTTAGTGCCTTTCATCATGCCTTTAAGCGCTGGTTTGCCGTCTCACCGAGTGAGTATCGTAGTGAAAAACGTTTTTTGTATGCCCCCAAAGAGGAAGTAATCTACGGCGAGGAAGCACTGAATGAATAATTTAGTTATATCTAATAACCAGCCCGCCGATTTCGGGGATAGCGCGTTTGCCGCCAGATCCGTTACACTTATAGAATTAAGTAGTTAGTCAATACTAGGAAACCGCCATGCGTCATGAGATCTGGCAGCAATTAAGAGAAGAAGCGAATCAAGTCGTTACCAAAGAGCCCTTGTTGGCATCCCACGTTTATTCTTGCGTGCTTAATCATGATTGTTTGGGCTCGGCGCTCAGTTTTATTGTTGCCAACAAGCTGGCCGATGCCGTGGTCTCTGCCTTTACCATCCGCGAGCTGTTCGATCAGGCCTTTGTTGAATGCGATGCCATGTTGACCCATGTGGCCCACGACATTAAAGCGGTGCGCGATCGCGACCCGGCGGTGGACACCTACCTGATGGTGATTTTAAACCTAAAGGGCTTTCATGCCATTCAGGCGCACCGTTTAGCTCATTGCTTATGGCGCCAAGGCCGCAAAGAGTTGGCGCGCTTTATTCAAAGCCGCAGCTCGGAAGTGTTTGGCGTGGATATTCACCCGGCCTGTAAGGTAGGTCATGGCATCATGTTTGACCATGCCACAGGTATTGTGGTGGGTGAAACCGCTGTGATTGAAGACAATGTGTCTATTTTGCAGTCTGTGACCTTAGGTGGTACGGGCAATGAGTCTGGCGACCGTCACCCGAAAATCCGCGCCGGGGTATTAATTGGTGCCGGGGCCAAGGTGCTGGGTAATATCGAAGTGGGCGAGGGTGCCCGTATCGGTGCCGGTTCTGTGGTGCTTAGCCCAGTGCCTGCGCACACTACAGCGGTTGGCGTACCTGCTAAAGTGGTGGGTCGTCCGGATTGTCCTTGTCCGGCCGAGTCCATGAACCAAAACTTTTTGGATGACGAACCGGAAAATAAATCCCATACTAGTGCCATGCTCTAAAACTGAACAGCAGGGAAAGTATGGCAAAGAATCAATTGGTTATGGCCGTTTCAGCGGCCTTTTTTGTGGGTCTGGGATGCGGCTATATGCTGTTTTCCGACACCGAACAACAGCTCACCGCAACAACCCACAATAGCCTAGTAGCTCAGGCTGGCTTGCTTCCTGCTCCAGCGCCTGTAATTCAACAGGGTCAAAGTGAGATGATAAACAAGGCCGAGATGAGTGCTGAAGAACCAGTTCAGGAAGATCTGTTTCTCGGTGAGCCGCCTACTGGCGAAGCTGCAAGCACAGAGCCGGAAAATGCGAGCAAAATCCCGGAAGAGAGCGAGCAGTTGGAACAACAACTGGCTCAGGCGCGCCAGGAAATAAAAATGTTACAGCGCGCCTTAAAAGGGCCGGAGAAAATGGAATCTCAGCTACAAGAGTTGTTTGCTCAGGAAGTCCGTGATGAAAGCTGGGCCTATCTGACGGAAACCCAAACCAGTGATTTTGTTTACAGTGAAGGTTTTGGCGATAAGATCGCCCTAGACAAGGTGCAGTGTAAAAGTACCGTGTGTCGTATTGAGTTTTCCGTTTTGGATGGCGCCGAGCATGATCCGCGTACCGATTGGCGACAGATTCAATCACGCCTAGATAAGCAGCCATGGTGGCGCCAATTTCAGCGCACCAGTGCGGTGAGTTCAGATGGCTCCCTCAGCTTTTGGGTTGAACGCAAACCACCTGAGTCATAATTTCCCCGTCGGCAACCACGGTCGTTAATTGCTGCTGTGGTTGCACCTGATGCACCGACTTCACAATTCCTTGTTCACTTTTGGTTATGCTATAGCCCCGGGCCAATACCGCCAGCGGGCTGATGCTATCGAGTCGGGCCGCCAATTGCGCAAGCTGAGACTGAGCCTGATAGAGCTGCTCTTTTTGCACCGCCACCAAACGCGTAGACAACTGCTGCAACTGGTATTTCGCCGCCGCCACCTGAGTACCCGGGTTGGCGCGTTGCATACGCATATTAAGCTGATTTAAATTACGTTGCTGGTGGCTTAAGCGTCCTTCCATGGCATGGTGCAGGCGCATTTGCAGTTCATCCAAGCGTTGCTGCTGTTGCATTAATTGATTGGCTGGGTGCTGCTGCGCCAAGCGGCTTTGCAGTCGTTGCAATAGCTGTGAGCGCTCATGCAACTGATGACGCCAGGCGCTGTAAAGGTGCTGCTTTTGATGCTGTATGGCTTGCTTGAGCTGATTGCTGTCTGGGCTCACCAGCTCCGCCGCTGCCGAAGGCGTGGCGGCGCGAATATCGGCAACAAAGTCGCTGATGGTGGTGTCGATTTCATGGCCGACGGCGCTGATTACCGGTAACTGGCTGTTAAAGATGGCATGGGCGAGCTGCTCGTTATTAAAGCACCAGAGATCTTCCAGGCTGCCGCCGCCGCGACCGACGATCAGTACATCCACTTCATTACGGGCATTGGCCAGTTGCAGCTTGTCGATTATCCCCTGATGGGCGGTGTCGCCTTGCACCTGACAGGGATAAATCACCACCTCTAATTGCGGTGCCCGACGTTGTAACACGGTTAAGATGTCTTTGATGGCGGCACCGGTCGAGGAGGTGATCACCCCGACCTTGTTAATCGTGCTGGGTAAAGGTTTTTTATGTGCCGAGCTAAACAGACCTTGTGCCGCAAGGCGCATTTTCAGTGCCTCGAATTCTTGTTTTAAGGCGCCTTCGCCGGCGGCTTCCATCTGTTCGACAATAACCTGATAGTCGCCACGGGGTTCGTACAGGGATACTCTGGCTTGTACCTGCACCTGGTCGCCGTCTTTGGGGCGGAATTTGGCGTAGCGATTATTACCGCGCCACATGGCCGCGCGCACCTGAGATTTATCGTCTTTTAGCGAGAAGTACCAATGCCCTGAGGCGGGGGCGACAAAGTTGGAAATTTCACCACTAAGCACAATCGAGGCAAAGCCACGTTCCAAAATGGTACGGATCTCGCGATTGAGTCGAGACACAGTATAAACGCCCTGGTTAGCGGCAGAATTTGATTGTGAATACATAGTGATAAAGCGCCTGGGGGAAACTTGAGGCAGTTTATCATAAATAAAGCGCAAATTTTATTTTACTCGTGCGTACATCGCTGATAAAATGCCGCCGCAACTCCACCCAATCACCAATTCGTGAGAAGTTGCCAATGCTTAGGATCGCTAAAGAAGCTTTAACCTTTGATGACGTACTATTAGTACCAGGTCATTCAACTGTATTACCACATACAGCAAACCTTAAAACTCGTCTAACCAAAACAATCGAACTGAATTTGCCAATCGTTTCTGCGTCTATGGACACAGTTACCGAAGCGCGTTTAGCGATTGCGTTAGCACAAGAAGGTGGTCTTGGCTTTATCCACAAAAATATGACCATCGCTGAGCAAGCAGCGAATGTTCGTAAGGTAAAAACTTACGAAGCGGGCATAGTTTCTCACCCTGTTACTGTCACTGCTGATCTGACTATCGCAGGTGCCTTAGAGTTAGCACACGATAAAGGTTTCTCAGGTTTCCCTGTTGTTGATACCGATAACAACCTAGTTGGTATCGTAACAAGCCGTGATATGCGTTTTGAAACCAAACTAGACCAGCCAATTTCGACAGTAATGACGAAAAAAGACCAGCTAGTAACGGTAAAAGAAGGTGCGGACCGCGAAACCATTCTAGGTCTTATGCACGAGCACCGTATCGAAAAAATCTTAGTTGTTAATGATGACTTTAAACTCAAAGGCATGATCACGGTTAAGGATTACCAAAAAGCACAAGATAAGCCAAACGCATGTAAAGACGAGCAAGGCCGTTTACGTGTGGGTGCTGCTGTTGGTGTTGGCGCAGGTACCGATGAGCGTATCGCTGCATTGGTTGAAGCGGGCGTTGATATTTTACTTATCGATACCTCGCATGGCCATTCACAAGGCGTTATCGACCGCGTTAAAGCAACACGCGAAGCTTTCCCTGATTTACAAATCGTTGCCGGTAACGTAGCAACGGCTGAAGGTGCGGTTGCATTAGCTGATGCCGGTGCAAATGCCGTTAAAGTAGGTATTGGCCCAGGCTCTATCTGTACGACTCGTATCGTAACTGGTTGTGGTGTACCACAAATTACCGCGATTTCAGATGCTGTTGAAGGCTTACAAGGCCGTGATATTCCGGTAATCGCCGACGGTGGTATCCGTTTCTCTGGTGATATTGCTAAAGCACTTGTTGCTGGCGCGTCACTGGTAATGGTTGGTTCAATGCTAGCCGGTACAGAAGAAGCACCAGGTGAAGTTGAACTTTATCAAGGCCGTTACTATAAGTCATACCGTGGTATGGGTAGCTTAGGCGCAATGAACCAAAAAGAAGGTTCATCAGACCGTTACTTCCAAGATGCTAAATCAGAAGAAAAGCTTGTACCAGAAGGTATTGAAGGTCGTGTAGCATATAAAGGCCCAATCGCTAATATTATTCACCAGCAAGTGGGCGGTATTCGCAGTGCCATGGGTCTAACTGGCTGTGCAACGATTGCAGAACTAAATACTAAGCCGCACTTTGTACGTGTTACTGCCGCAGGTATGGGTGAATCACACGTACATGATGTGCAAATCACCAAAGAAGCGCCAAACTATCGTCTAGGCTAATTGCCACTTTAGACGAAAACAGGGCTAGCAAGTTGCTAGCCCTTACTAATTTCTGATTAACGAAAAAGCATTAGCGTTAATCCAATTTCATTTAATTTAGATGAGATCGCAATGAGCAAAGATATCCATGACTCCCGTATATTGATCCTAGACTTTGGTTCACAGTACACGCAATTAATCGCCCGTCGTGTGCGTGAAATTGGTGTTTATTGTGAGCTGTGGGCTTGGGATGTAACGGAAGAGCAAATCCGTGAATTTAACCCACAAGGTATCATTCTATCTGGTGGCCCAGAGTCAACGGTAGAGCAAGGCAGCCCTCGCGCGCCTGAGTACGTATTTGAAGCGGGTGTGCCGGTTCTTGGTGTATGTTACGGCATGCAAACCATGGCCATGCAGCTGGGCGGTAAGGTACACGGCTCTGATAAGAAAGAGTTCGGTTACGCGCAAGTTGAAAAAGTGGGTAACTGTCCATTATTCGACGCCATTGAAGATCACCTGGGTGAAAACGGCGCGGGTCTGCTGGATGTGTGGATGAGCCACGGTGACAAGGTTGAGTCAATTCCACCTCAGTTCGCGACTACCGCTAAAACAGATACTTGTCCGCATGCGGCCATGTCATGGGAAGAAAAGCGCTTCTACGGCGTTCAGTTCCACCCGGAAGTAACGCACACACTACAAGGTCAGCGTTTACTTGAGCGCTTTGTCGTTGATATCTGTGGTTGTGAAAAACTATGGACTCCGGCGCAAATCATCGAAGATGCAATTGCCCGTATCAAAGAAAAAGTAGGTGACGACGAAGTTATTCTAGGTCTTTCTGGTGGTGTTGATTCATCGGTTGTAGCCATGCTTATCAATAAAGCCATTGGCGACAAGCTGACCTGTGTATTCGTTGACAACGGTCTACTGCGTTTAAACGAAGGCCAACAGGTAATGGACATGTTCGGCGACCACTTCGGTCTGAACATAGTTAAGATTGATGCAGAAGAGCGCTTCTTGAAAGCCCTTGAAGGCATTGACGAGCCAGAAGCCAAGCGTAAGGCCATCGGTCACACCTTTATCGAAGTATTCGACGAAGAAGCTGGCAAGCGCGTAAACGCGAAATGGCTTGCTCAGGGGACTATCTACCCAGACGTAATCGAGTCAGCGGCCTCAGCTACAGGTAAAGCGCACGTGATCAAGTCACACCACAACGTGGGCGGTCTTCCTGAAGATATGGAACTGGGCCTTGTTGAGCCACTACGTGAGCTATTCAAAGACGAAGTACGCAAGATAGGTCTAGAGCTAGGTCTGCCTTACGACATGCTTTACCGTCATCCGTTCCCTGGTCCTGGTCTAGGTGTACGTGTACTGGGTGAAATCAAGAAAGAGTACTGCGACCTGCTTCGTCGTGCCGATGCGATTTTCATCGAAGAGCTGCATAAAGCAGATCTTTACCATAAAGTGTCGCAAGCATTTACTGTATTCCTACCAGTTAAGTCGGTAGGCGTAATGGGTGATGCCCGTAAATACGACTGGGTTGTGAGCCTACGTTGCGTTGAAACCATCGACTTTATGACCGCGCGTTGGTCACACTTACCGTATGACTTCCTAGGTAAGGTTTCAAACCGTATCATCAACGAAATCGACGGTATTTCTCGCGTAGTTTACGATATCTCAGGTAAGCCACCTGCGACTATCGAGTGGGAATAATTGTTAGGCCGGAAACGTCTGGCATTATGCTGCTTGGTAGATGGAATTACAGGGTGCCCTGCTTAACGTGCTAACCTGAGCCTGTAATAACTTCGTAAGGATGTAAACATGTTGCCGTTGCCGGTTGGCAGGGAAGCCAGCCCGAGTGTCGGCGCACCGCTGCATGTGCGCCATCGCCCGGAGCGTACCCTCCTTTATCGACTTTCGGCTCGTGGCTTTATTGCGATTGTTGAACAGCAGCTGAGCCAGAGCCAGTGGCTGGCCGGTGAGTACTACAGCATGGCAGCCAGTATGCTGACGCCGTTTCTCGATCATCTGGAGGGTATCCCAGTGCTGGATGAACAGGGGCCGATTATTGCAGCGGGATCAGTCTGTGCGGATTATTTACAGTGGGTCAGGGCCAGAAGCTCCGCCTGGGTGTTGGCGGAGTCTTGATATTTCTAATGTTTACTACATCTGCCATGAGTTATAGTTACTGGCAATTCAACAAGGAGGTTAGACAGTGGTATTTAGGGATTTGTTCAAGCTAAATACGGAAACAGCGGCACCGGTTATTCAAATCATCAGTCACGAAACCCTGAGGATTCGCGCCTGTTGCATTCAAACTGCCACAGACCTGAACAGAGACCTCTACAAATGGAATATGCCGCAGGGCTTGAGGAAATATGATTTCGATGACAATTCCTGGGAATCCGAGGATGAAGGTGAACAGCCTCATGAAGTCCTGGAGTGGCTGATTGAATCTTCGCAAGACCAATCTGGATTCATCTTGCTTCTGGAAGACTTCCATCATTTCCTGAATGAGCACACCCTGATCAGCCGCTTGCGTGCATTTGCGATCGCCGTTGCCAGCCGTGAAATCAATAACGTCACTGTTGTGTTATCCCAGCCTACTCCTTTGCTGCCTCCAGAATTGGAGAAAGAGGTACAGGTGATGGAAATGCCATTACCGGATACAGATGACCTCAAAACTCTGATGCGACAGGCCAAGCAGCGATATGAACTGAGCGACAGGGACTATCAAGAGTCATCCGCTCTGATCGAGTCTGCACTAGGTCTCTCAACCAGCGAAGCCCAACTGGCTTTCTCAAAGGCAGCTTGCCAGTTCAGACGTCTTACCGAATCTGAAATCCCTTTTATCGTTAAAGAAAAAGAGCAGGTGATTCGCAAGATCGGACATCTGGAATACTTTCATCCGAAAGCCACGCTTGACGATATCGGCGGCCTCGATAACCTCAAATCCTGGCTGAATCGCCGTCGTCAGTCTTTCACCAAAGACGCCCGTGATTTTGGCCTGGAAACTCCCAGAGGTGTGTTGCTGCTCGGTTTGCCGGGCACAGGTAAAAGCCTGGCCGCCAAAGCAGTGGCGAATGCCTGGCAACTGCCTCTGTTGCGTCTGGATATGGGCAAAATCTACGGCGGTATTGTGGGTCAGTCTGAGGCTAACATCCGTTCTGCACTACAAACTACCGAAGCGCTGGCACCCAGTATTCTCTGGGTCGATGAAATCGAAAAAGGCCTGTCGGGCATGCAAAGTTCTGGTGCAACCGATGGTGGAACCACCTCGCGGGTACTGGGGACTTTTCTGACCTGGATGCAGGAAAAAGAAAAACCGGTGTTCGTGGTGGCGACTGCCAACCATATTGCACAATTGCCGCCTGAGTTACTGCGGAAAGGCCGGGTCGATGAAATTTTCTTTATGGATCTACCGGTGCAGCAAGACCGCAAAGACATTCTCTCGATTCACTTGAAGCGCCGAAATCGCCTAGATGATTTTACTCAAAACGAATTGGATGAGTTGGCGATTGTCAGCAAAGGCTTTACCGGGGCTGAACTGGAAGAAGCCGTCAAGGAAGCCATGTTTCTGGCCTTCGACGAAGGCCACCAGTTAAACAAGGACGATATCCTCAAGGCCATTAAGGCCACCTCTCCACTGTCTTTGACCATGGCTGAAATGATTAAGGACTCTCGTGAATGGGCGAAGGGACGTGCAGTGGCTGCCAGCTCTGCCGAGCCAGAAGCACTGGAGCTTTCCAACAGCAAAAAGCCCCGTCTCAAACAGGAAGGCGAAAACCCGTTCGTCAGAAAATAATCAGGACAGCTTGTTATGGAAAACCCGTTTTTTACTGCCCTTGAACAGCAAGGATTCAAGGCTGCAACACTGGCCAATCAGACCAACAATGTTCTGATGCCGTTTATGCATTACCTGAACAACAGCATCAAAGCGCTGGAGAACAAGGAAGTCAGTTGTGAATGGAAGCCGGTCGCAAACAAGCGTTATCAACTCAAGCCTGACAACAAGATCTGGCAGCTGTTACCGGTGAGTGAAATTGAAGTAGTGGCTGGGAAGGAAGGCTGGTTTGAGATCCTCACTGTTGATGATGAGTTGCCCGATGCTGATTTCGACCCGGATGAGAACGATCCAATTCAACAGGGCAAAGGCAAAGGACGGCGAGAGACTGAGATACCCGACGGTGGTTATAACGCCTCGGATTACCAGCTGTATTTGCCTGACCTTGAATTAGATGATGACCCGATCTCATGGAGCAATTACAAGCTGGAACTACGCCCCTTGGCCGTTCAGATTGACCAGCTGGAGTCGGTTTATATCGATGGTCAGCTATGCAAGGTGACGCAGCAGAATGGCGCTCGTCTGACTCTGCAAGGCCATGTGAAAGCCAACAGCAAATTGTCGATTGGCGGACAAGATACGCCTTTCACCCTGATCAAGGGGCTGGGAGAATCCTGGCTTAAGCAATGGCAAGCCAAATCCAAAGGTAATAGTTGGCTGCTGTTTTCAGAATCGCGGCCACAACTGGATGGGCATAAGTTGGAAGATGTCACCAATAAAGAACTGGCGAAACTGGGTTGTGCTCACTTTCAGTGTCAGAGCCACCCCCTACAAAGTGATCACTGGGATTTGAAGGTTGAAAGTACCGGCAAAAAAGGCGACACGGTTCTGATATTGGAAAGTCGTGGTAATGAACAGCTAAAGGATTCAGATGTTCTGAAATGCTCCGCTTTTCCTCTGCTGTCTTGGGCGGTGGAGTCTGCCAGGGTCGAAGAAAAATGGATTCAGCTGTTCGAAAAAGAAGGTGGCGACGACACCGGTAAATCCGATCTGGATTATTTTTTTGGTGATAACCAAAACATCAAAATTCTGGACTCGACTCAAGGCAAATTTGATGATGGTTTTCGTGTGCTTAAAGCACGCCAGGAAGAGCGCCAGATCCTGTTGGCTAGAAATATCAAAGGCAAGAAAAACTGGAACAGCGACTATCCATCCCAACAGGGAAAAACATCTGAGATTCGCGTCAGCGTAGATACCAGCCAGCTCAAGCGCCAGAAAGACGCCATCAACCAACTGATGAATCGCCCTTCAGCAGGCCATTGGCCGCTGATTCATATGCTGCAAAAACGTGAGCAAACTCGTTGGCCTGATGTGCAACCGTTTCAAATCCCGGAGTCCGGATGGACAGTATTGACAGATCCCAACTTCGATGGCTGTGACCGTCAACGTGACTTTGTTACCAAAGCCTTGGCGACCGAAGATTTCACCATTCTGGATGGCCCGCCAGGCACAGGTAAAACCACCACCATTCTTGAACTGATCATGCAGCTGGTGTTGCAGGGCAAGCGTGTTCTGTTGTCAGCTTCGACCCATGCCGCGATCAACAACGTTCTGGAACGTATCAAGGAAAATCCAGCACTGTCGGCACAGATCTTTCCGCTGCGTATCGGTGATGAAAACAATGCCATCGGCGTCGAAGGGTTCCAGTTTGATAAGCTGTTTGATGATTTGAAAAAAGGGAACGGCTGCGAGAATCTCAGCAAACAGCTAATGGTGGATTCTTCCAATCTTGTTTGCGGCACCACCATAGGTATCCTGAGACTGTTCAATGATCGCGAGGTGTCACTGGATACCGGCGAACCGCCGTTTGATGTGATGATCATCGACGAGTGCAGTAAAACCACCTTTCAGGAATTCCTGGTGCCCGCCCGCTTCGCCAAACGCTGGGTATTGGTAGGCGATGTGCGTCAGCTATCACCGTTTACTGATCGTGAACAGATCGTTGCCAACCTCGAAAATCTGATGCTGGTTCCGCCCAAAGGCAAAACACCGGGTCAGAACCTTTCTGCAGCAGTCCAGCAGGCCTGTTTCCTGCTGGAAGAGCTGCGAGGCAATCATCAATCTCCTTATTCACAGCCAATGTTGGTGCCTGTTACCCGTGATGTTGCAAACGCATTGGTTGAAGAAATTCGAACACGTACTTCGCTGCCAAAACTTGCCAAGGGTTTCGATAACCTGTTGGTCGTGATGGTAAATGAGGGACGTAATGTTGATCGCCATCAGGTTGGGGTTAAACAAATTCAGCAGAAGCCGGCTCAACTGTATCGTCACAATCTATGTTTTGTCGAAGAAGGATGTCTGGGAGAGCTGGCTCGATGGGTTCCTGAGGATATGCTGGTGCTACATCCCGATTGGCCTCGCACTTCCCAGGCGGCGCAACATAGAACCACAGATACCGGTTGGAAGCCATTCAAGGTTAAGACCTCTGAATACACGGATACCGTTCATGTTCATAAAGAATTGCTCGACCGTATCGACAGCACTAAATGGTCGGAAGAAGTGTGCTGGCGTCTGGAGCGTGAGTACTGGCTGCGATTATCTGCCAACCAGAAGCGAAAAACCGGCTATCTGGAGGACACTCTGGATCGGCTTCTCCCCAAGTCAGTATCAGCTGATGGCCGAATTCATGTACTCAAAAATATTGCCTTCCCATCGATTCTTGAGGCGTTATCGGGGGATGGACTGGTCAAACGTAAGAGCGACGAACCAACGACCTTGAATCAGGGGTTTGATGCTTCTGAGAAGTCCAAACGCTATACGACGCTGACCTATCAACATCGGATGCATCCGAATATATCGGCATTCCCTCGACAGCAATTTTACCCCAAAGGTGTTTTGGCCGATGGAGGCAAAACGACTTCCGACCGAACCTGGAACTATCCGCGATATAACTCCCGAAATATCTGGTTGGACATTCGGGGAACCACATTACGGGGCAATAGTAACAAGCAGGAAACACAGGCTCTGATGACTGAGCTGAAAGCGTTTTGTGATTGGGCAGAAGGCAAAAGCAAAAACAAAAAAGGCGAAGCCTTCGACGTTGCGATTTTGACCTTCTACAAAGGTCAGGAAAAAGCCCTGCGGGAAGCCCTTCAAAAGCTGCCGGGTAATGCCTATCGTTATGCACGGTTTAATTTCAAAGGCATATCGATCAAGTTGGCGACGGTGGATTACTTCCAGGGTCAGGAAGCGGATGTGGTGTTCTTGTCGATGGTGAATACCCATCGTGATGGGTTTATGGACTCGCCCAACCGTCTTAACGTTTCCATTACCCGTGCCCGTTACCAGTTGGTGATTGTCGGGCATCATGAATATTTCTCTCAGGGCTCCGGTACGCTGGAGCTAAAGAAACTCGCAGAATCCTGCCATGTTTTGACTGAAAATAGCCAAAAACAACCGCACCACAATGCAGGTAAGAAAGGGAAGTCTCGATCATGAGTAACCATAAAAAACACCAGATGAGTTCCTTTTCAGACTTGAAAGGAATCGCTGACGCTAATGAACCGGCAGGTGAGGCTAAAAACCACTCCACGCCTGTCAAAGAGAATGTAAACAAAAAAGGCTCACTAGCCTTAACGGTCAGTCGAAATGTTCAGCTAAAGCGTTTTCCCATTATCGCCAAGGTTACATTCTTGCGTGATCGACCTGATCTGGTGTCCCTGTTAAAGGGCATGCAAAACAATTCTGCTGATATGCCGCCTCGACTGAAGGCATATCTCAAGCGAGAAACGCTGTGGGATGAATCCGGAATCACGGATAAAGGTCAGCAAGTTATTGATAGCGGCTTGTTCGAAGCTAAAGAGCGAGGTCTTTATCATATCTGGTACACAGATAATGATCCGTTGCTGAGAACTCGTCCGGTCTTGATGCAGCGAGATACGGCGTTCTTTGCTCCCAATATGAAAGGCTGGAAAAAAGGAGCGGACGCAGCTCGGTCAGAATTCCAAGTAAAGCAGCCTGTACAGCTGAACGTTCTGGAAGAGTCCTTTGTCGATCGTAACAAGACTGAGCCTAAGCATTACAGCCTGCAGCTGGCATCGCTCGAACCCGAAGTGATTTGCTCGCCCGAAAAATCAGCAGAGATTGAGCTTGAATGGACGCTCGACTTTTCGCAGTCGCTAGTCAGCCTAAAAGGCCAGTTGGATATGTTGCAATTCAAACAGAACAAAACCGGCTCACGCCCAGAAGCTCTGGCTCTCTCCATTGACGATTTTGGTGATCGTCTGGACGATGTCATGGCGGCTATCGCTGGAGAATTCGACGGCCACTGGCTGCCTAAAGACCGTCGCTTGCAGAGTTCGCTGGAGTCGATTCGGCGTTATCCATCAGCTGTGCAGAAATTCCAGATCGGCAGTTTGAATCGCACAGGTCTGAAGACCAATATGGGGGGATTTCAGTCGGTTCAGGCCAAATATGTTCCCATTCAGCCAGCTGATCAGGCCGATGCTGAAGATTGGCAGAGTTTCTGGCTGGGAGACTTCTACAGCAGCAAGTACCACTCATCGTCAGTGGCTCGAAAAGAGCAGTCAGAATGGCTGGACCATATCGCCTTGAATCACTTTGAACTGCCACTTAAAGAACAGCAGTCATTGTTGTCAGAGCTATCTCGCGAAAGTCAGCCACTGGCGTATTGGCATATTGCGGCGATGGCCGATCTGACTCCGTCCAGAAGCCGTAAGCTACGCATGCCGATCAGTCTGGTAAACGGTGATCCATTGGCTCTCGATGATCTGTTTAAACAGTTGTCAGGAGGCGAATACATTGAACACATCATCTATTCAGATCGTTATGTACATACCTCACGTCAGAGCCGCAACCTGAGTTATGTGGCTGCTCGTTTTGCAGATGCCGAAGGCTTGCTGTTGACGCTGGATAGGCAACACGGAAAAGAAGCAGAACTGCCACCAAACTGGTCGCGCGAAATCCTGCAAAAGCAAAATGATAACCACGGTCGCTACTGGATTTTGGTCAGTGCGGAGCACACCTGGTGCTGGGAATGCAGCAGCGGGCTGGATTTTATTCGCGAGAATAGTGGGAAATTCATTGTTGATGGCTCACCGACCTTCACTCCGAAAGAGGTGGCAACGCTGCCTCGATATCTGCAAGACCAGATCAATAACACCGTAGCGGAGGCTTTTTGATGACACGGATCGTACCTCGTCAGGAACAATTTCGAATCGATTACCAGAACGTGCATTTACCGGCTTTGTTCAGCAAACAGGAGTTTGATGCAGACTTCAGTAGTGCTTTGCCGATGCCAAATAGTGAGTTTCTCAGCCGGATTATCTCCATGGCTCGTCTGACCCTGCTGATTGCCTGTGAGCAACTGAAAGACGAATCGCTGATTCAGGCCATCAAAGAGCAGGCAGAAAAAGGCATTCGTATTTATCTGCTGCTGGGCGAGAAAAATGCCAACAAGGTGGCAATTGACGTGTTGTCTGGCCGCTGTCTTATTCGCACAGGCGTAAGCCAGAAAGGTGCTCTGATGCTGGTGGATCACACCACCACTCAGGCTCAAGGGTGGCTGTTGATGTCTGGTCAGCCACTGGTATCTGCTGACCAACCTGCCTGGGGAATCCAGTTGGAACAGCAGCAGATCGATGACAGTTTCCGTAGCTTCTGTAAACTGTTCTGGGAGCACAGCAACGAGGAATACCTGCAACAGAACCAGCAGCAATCCAGCGTTCAGCATCCGGATGGCGCTGTCGTTACCAATCACTCCCATCAGCTATGCGGCACCTTACACGATTGCCTGAGCGATACGCTGGAGCATCTGCAAGCTGCTACTCATTCCGGCTTTAGTGCTTCCGGCAACAGCTGGCGGTTGCTATTGGGAACTCAGTCCAGTGAAATTTCAAAGCAGGCTCGTACAGGCGTTGTGCTTAGCGATAACCGGATGCCTTCATTGTTGTTATCGAATGAGGGTAACTGGCTACTGCCAGATCAAACGGATTTTTCTGCTGCCAACTGGTGCTTAAAGCTATCAACACAGCAAAGCCATAAACTTGAGCAAGCATACGAACAGGCCTTTGAGGAGGCCGCCTGGCAATATCAAGCCAAAACAGCGATAGGCGAATGCGATTATCAACAACGACTCCGTTTCGCTGAACAACCGGGTCTGGAATGTATAGTTGAGGACGTTCGTGAAATCGAGCTTGAGGATATCAGCACCCAGAGTATCGACAGCTTCCTGAGTGATGATGCCAAACAGCTGGCATCCGGGGTGACGGCTTGGCAACGCAGCCAGCTTGCCCACTTTATTGATTATGATGTGGTCGTACACCCACCTTACTGTCCGGAGTGTGCAAAGCCGGATGACTTGTATCAGGCCTGGAAAAGCTCAGAAAAAGATTGGCAGCAACGACTTGAAGTACTGACTTCTGCCCAGTCCAACATCGACCAACAGCAAGCAGGCATCGCTGACAAGTTAAGAGGTTTTATCAAAGGGTTCTTACTCGGGCAGGGACAATCGGTGAAATCCCTGAATCAGGAAATCCTTACTCTTAAGGATTGGTCCGTTACAAAGGCTACACCGGCAGAACGAGAGCTGCATCGCCAGCAATTAGAGTCCTTGCAGGATAAAATTCGCAAGCGTGGTGCCGATACTGAGCAGGAGCTGGATAAAGCCGAGCAAAACCAGCGCTGGGAGCAGCGTCGTGATGCATTAAAAGCCGAACAGTCGAAGGTGAACGAGTTGTTGAAACAGAAGTTGTCTGATCTTGAACAGTTGGAAAAGAATAAGGCCGAGGCCACTTCGCAGGTTGAGCGAAAATTCAGCGATAGCTGGGTTGCAGCTGCCGAAAAGCTGACAGTTCAGCAGGTGAATGAGATCGAAGTCAACGACCTCAAGCCTGAACAGTTTTTTGCAGAAGCTTTGCCAGAGATACCTCTGGCAGCACCAAAAGACGCTGATGAGCTGGAAAAGCAGGCTCGACAGGAGGCTATTCAACAAGCCAAATCCAGACGTGAAGAATTAAAACAACAGGCTCGCCAGGCCTGTATAAAAGTCAAACGAGAAGCTCTGCAAGCCATGGATGTAAGGCAGGCAAACAACTGGAAAACATTCATCAAGGAAAAGGTCTGGAAAAAGCATTACAGTGCTTTTGAACGCTGCCTGGCTGATTATGAACAAGGCGTGAAGAAAATCGAGCGTGATATTCAGGAGGCTCAAAAAGCACTGGATAGCAGCAGAGCTGAACAGGAGCGAGCAGAAAAAGCACTGAATGAACACGGTTCATCGTTTGTATATCAGCCGAAACAAGCATCTGATGCCTTTGCCAAACAGCTCGGTCTGAAAGGTAATACAGCTGCTGAAAACCAATTCCTGTGGCCATCAGAAGAGCTGCCCGTAGAAGGAACGGAACTACGAAAATATCAGCAGAATCGTTATTTGGTGGTATTTGATACTGATCAGATTAATCAGGCCAGATTGGATGCTATACGCTTGAACGCAAAAGTTGTATGCGACAAGGAGTCTGCCAATGCCTGAGCAGAAAATTACCCTGACAATTGATGAGGATGGTGCCATTTCTGCCAAGACCAGTGGCTTCAAAGGCGAAAGCTGTCTGGAAGCGCTGGATGAATTACTCAATCTGGAAGGTGTCGTCAGCAGCGTCAAGAAGACCGATGAATATTCTCTGCAGCAGCCTCAACAAACGGCTCGGGTTCAGTCGCTCAGGGGGAAATCCTGATGAGTGCTGTAATCAAAACTGCTACTCCATTTGTGATTGAAGAAGTGCTGATGGAGGCTCTGACAGCGGTTGGGGCTGAACCACAAAGAGTCACTTCAAGTGATGTTGATCTTATTCAGCGCAATCGACTTCAGATTGGGGATATTCTAACGAATCGTAGTGATTACAACGGCCGCCAGCTATTTCGGTTTGAGCGAGATCGTTGGGTAATGATGCATGATTCAGATGAGTACGCAGGTCGTACCGTCGATCGCTTTTCAGAAAAGGGCTATATCAAGGTTTCCAGATTTCTGACTGATTTGAGTGGTGCTTACGAATCTGCTTATGAAAAGCATCTGGAAAAACTGGCCGAGCAGGAACGAATTCGCCTTGAAGAAGAACGTAAAGCCCGTGTTGAAGCAACGCGCCAGCAGGCTATTGCCAAGGCTAAAGCCCAAGGGTACTCCATTAAGGAAACTACCAACAGTAAAGGCCAGATCCAACTGGTTCTGACCCGGATGGTGTAGCCGTGGCCAAAGATTACGGCGAATACTTCAACGTTGCCCATATTGAACCAGAAAGCCATATATATGGCCCTGGTAAACGTTACGTTATTTGGCTCCAGGGTTGTTCGTTAGCTTGTGAAGGATGCTGGAATCAGCAGATGTGGTCATTTAAGTCTAACCAATTGATACATCGGGAGAAATTATTGGATGAAATTCTTCAATACAGGGATATTGATGGCATAACCCTACTTGGAGGTGAGCCTCTACAACAGGCACCAAGCACACGTTGGTTATTAAGGTCTATCAGGCGCTACTCGGGCTGCTCGACGGTTTTATATACCGGTTTTACGTATAGTGAGCTAGTAAAACGCAAGGACTGGGCGTTGCTCAGAGAAGATTGTGACTTGATGATAACCGGTCGCTACTCTTCTTCTTTAAGGAATACGAATCTTCGTTGGAGAGGCTCGTCAAATCAGGAATTAATTTACTTGGCGGGGGGCAGAATTCCTCTGGAGCCACCAGAAGACGCTAACGAGGTCGAAGTCATTATTGATGAAAATGCTGCTATCAGAGTTCTTGGTTACCCGGACAGCAGCTTTTTCGGGACTTTAATAGATTCAAAGTGACTTGGATTTGTCCAGCCAGACTTCCAGCCCCTGGGTGTTGAGGTCGGTATCTGTTGCCAGCCAGGCGCGGGCCTGTTGCAGGTCTGCCGCCGGGTTGATGGTCGCCAGTCGAGCATGGCTTCGGCAATGCGCTGGTGACGACCTTCAAGCGGGCTGGCGAGTTGTTCGGCGATGGCGACAAAGGCATCCAGTGATACCAGTAACTGCCGGACATTCGCGGCCGTCGGCTGCACCGGCCCGTAGTGGGTCAGGTACATAAACCTGGGTTCAAGTGCGACCAGCCGTTCGATGCTGGCCGAATGGCGAGCGGGTCTAAGTGCACTGGTGTGGTGGTGACAAACAACAGGTTTTCGCCCGCAGGCGAGTCAAACACCTTGTAGGAAATGCCAAAAGTATCACCAGTGGAAATGCTGTGGCTGCTGCTGTCGTGAACACAGAAATGGTGTTTGGCGTGTTTGGGGGGCGTCTCAACATGCAGCTCTTGGCGAAAGGTGCTTTGTCAAAGCCGCCCGAGGCCTCCTAGTTGAGCTGGATGTTTGTGATGGTAATGCGGGTGAGTTGGCTATCTGAAGAGGCTAATCCGACATCTTGAGCGTTTTTACGATGCATGGCATTTTTCATGGTTCTTTTTGATTGGGTTGTTCTTCAAGGTATTGTTTTATATTTTATTTATTGTTCTATTGATAATAGAGTGGGAATAATTGTTAGGCCAGAAAGGTCTGGCATTAACAAGCACTAAATAAAATTTAAGTCCGCGTCATTGCGGACTTTTTTTTGCTAGTGGCACATTAGCTTGGGGCATTTACGATTTAGAAATAGCAACATACAGAATGTTGTCAACAAGAGTCATACCAATTCTGTTAAGTATGCGATCAGGTATAGCGCTGGATAAATGAGATGATCACAAGGCGGAATTTTTCTTATGTAGTTATTCTACATAGAAAAATTCCAACACAGTGAGCATGATATTTAGCCCGCTAGAATGATTAGCTATTTAAGTGAATTGGTATCAGTACCACTTGCTCTGACTCTATATTGGGATAGTTTTACTTAGTTGAGGATTTACTCGGCTTTAAGCCTGGAGTATTTCCTGGTGTTGTTTTATTGTCACGTCGACGTTGATCTGGCTTGCCGGTCGACTTGGCTATTGGTTTAGGCCCTGGTTTCAAACCCATGATTTAGTCCTTTTCTTTAATGAGGTTATTCCTCTTTGTATAATCTTTGGGCAGTATTGTTGGCTTTCAAGATGTGTATGAAAAACAATCTAAAATTTACAGTGACAAGTTGGAGGCACAAGGTGGATAGAACTAGATCTGCTCCGCGACGGCTGAGTGTTGAAGAGATACAAGAGCTTCGTCGTGATATGGCAGAATCCTCAGCCTGGGCCAAAGCCGAATTAAAGCGTCGACGAGCAGCAAAAAATCAAAAAAATTCTGTAGATGGTATAGATGATGATATCGAGAAGGATCATGTTTCTAACTAGCTGTTATTTATGTTGACTATCTCTCAATGAGATAAGCACACTAAAAAAGGGCTGATATCAGCCCTTTTTTGTTATTGAAAATGAATACCCGTAATGTCGTATTCCTTGATGTAGCGTTTGCCGTGCACATCGCTAAAGAAAAACTCCATCTCTATTTTGTTATCCAGCTGTCCATTGTGTTCAAGAATTTCGACTAGGTAGTAATCAACACCAGGCTGATTGATGTTTTCATAGCGCCTGTGTTGAGCCACCTCGAACTTGCTGGGGTTACCAATTTTATCGAAGTAGGCGAACAGGGTTTGCAGTCCACGCTTATAAATATCCTTGTTCTTTTCTGAAGCCTTGGGGTCGCGATACTTTAATAATGGTGCCGAGCGCTTGGCGTTTACTGCGCTGATAAAGTCCGTAATGATCTCTTCATGGGGTGTGACCTTAGTCGCCTGGGTGTCCTTAACCGCCTTCTTCAATTTTTCCGACAAAGGATAAATATTTGCCAGGTAAGCCTGGTAGTCGGTCGATGCGCTGGTGTAGCTAAAATAGTGCGGCAGGCCCTTGTCGTATTCGGCTTTTAACTTGGTATAGCCTTGTGGGATATGCTGCGAATAAGACGAGAAGAAATTGTATCCGGCCTTGTGATCAAGATGATAAAAGTCGCTCTCATCAACAAGCTTTGAAAAAAGCAGGGTGTTAAAGTCTAAAAAGTTCTTTTGGTTGCTAAAGATAAAGACATCACTGATCCACACTTTGTCGTCTTTTTTGATGCTAAGTGTAAATTCGTAAAAGACCTTGTCGTCCTCGGGCATAAAGGTGAGGCGCTTCTTGTTCACCTCATGTTTTTTCTCGTTGAGAATACTCTCGCTGAGCGACAGCTGGTATTGCTCTCCCAGTGCCAGTATTTCATCCGCTACTTCGATATTTAGGTAATTCTTTGCCAGAGTCGGCGTGCTTGCCAGCAGGGCGAGGGCGGTGCACAAGGGTACTAACCAGTTATTGGCTTTTTTCATCTTAACGTCCTTATTTGCTTGTTAGCGCTTTGGCCATAAGCCATGCCTATAAAAGCGCTATCCATTTGATTTTTATTGGCATCCGTTTCAATGCCAAATAGGCCGTTAAGGAAAATAGCAAGCAGCCTACAAGGGTGTCAATCCTCTTGTACCTATATTTGTAGGTGTGCTGCTCATGGACAAAAAAAAGGCCCTGGTTGGGGCCTTTTGACGTCACATTACTTAAATGACTTACTCTGAATTTCTTTGCTTAAGGCTGAATCATGAGCTTGCCTTGACGCGGCTGGTCATAGGTGGCACCGGCTTTAGCAATGTCCTTGATGGCAAAGGTTTCATGAACCGGCAAGGTTAGTTCGCCTTGCTCGGCTAACCCAATCAGCTCCAGTACCGAGTCGGTGATTTGCTCCGGTGTTAAACGGCTGAATTCCACCATGCCCCAAAAGCCTTTTACGGTGATTTCCTTAAAGATCAGATCGGCCGCATCCACCGCCATGGGCTCGTTGGACATGGCACCAAAAGACAGGACAGTACCACCGTTTCCGACCAGGTTAATCAGCTTACGGGCGGCTTCACCGCCAATCATTTCGATACCGCCGACCACGGGGCCGTCAATAGCGGCGAGGGCACTTTCAAACCAATTGGCTTCGTCCATGGCAAAGACGTTGCCAATACCCAGCTCGTCAAGTTGCGCCTTGGAGCTGCCACGGTTAACCAGGCTCAGTACCTTAAGGCCACGGCCTTTGGCTATTTGGGCCACGGTTTTGCCGACGGCGCCGTTGGCGGCGTTAACCACGATCCAATCACCTGTTTTGGCGGGGATTTTATTAAGCGCCATTACCGAACTCATCGGCATGGCTAATAATTGCGCGGCGATATCGTCGCTGATGCTATCCGGCAGCGGCACCGCCGCCATAGCAGGAGCAATAAAGTACTCTGCCCAGGTGCCAGCGGCGCCGGCCACGTTTACTCGTGTGCCAACAGCGGGGCCTACAACGCCCTCACCCAGTGCATCAACAATGCCTACGGCTTCACTGCCGCCGATGGCGGGCAACTCGGGTAGGCTGCCGTACTCGCCGCGAACGGTCATGATGTCATGGTTATGTATGGGCGAGCGTGTCATACGCACGCGGATCTCCCCCGCCTGTGGCTCGGGAATGGCTATTTCACGGGCGTCTAGCACCTCTGCGGGGTGGCCTGTATTTGTATACATGGCGGCTTTCATTGTGTTCATACGGACTCCAAAATTTATCTTCAGGCGGATTGTTCAAGGTTTTTAACGCGCACCTTGGCATTGCCGCGCAGTGCATTTGAATAAGGGCAAACCTCATGGGCCAGGGCGATAAGCTGCTCGCTCTGTGTTGGCTCTAGGCCTTCTATTGAAACATCTATGGTTACATCAAGCAGATACTGCTCGGCGACCTTGTCCAGGCCCACGGTGACCTGGGTTTGACAGCCCTTAAGTGCCATCTTCAAACGCTTGGCAGTGAGAATAAGGGCATTGTCGAAACAGGCTGCATACCCCATGGCGAACAGCTGCTCCGGGTTATGCCCAGGTGCGCTGGTACCCGGTGTGGTCATAGTAAGGGTCAGGCTGTCGTCGGCTAGCTTGGCGCTGCCATCGCGACCACCACTGGCAATGGCTGTGGTTGAATAAATCATACTGGCTACCTTGTTGGCTCTTACTGTGTTGGGACCCAGTATGCGTGAGAAGCAGATAGAGGAAAAATAATCTAAAATTGGTTTAATATAATTTAATTTATAGCTGAAGCTTATGTCCATTCACCAACTACGCACCTTTGTTGAGGTCTACCGTCAGCGTTCTTTTAGCAAGGCCGCCGATGTTTTGCATATCACTCAACCTGCGGTTTCCAGTCATATCGCTTCACTCGAGTCGCAATTGGATCACCGTTTGTTTGTTCGTCATGTGCGCGGAGTGCGGCCAACCCGTATTGCCGATGAACTAGCGATACAACTGGGAGACACCCTGGATTATGCCGAAGGCGTGTTGGCAAAAATGAAGTCGCACGGCAGCAAAATAGACGGGGTGATACATATAAACGGCCCCATAGATATGCTCTCGAGTATGCTTGCCCCAAAGTTGCAACCGCTCACCGATGCCGGGGCGCAAATACGTTTACACCCCAGTCACGATGACGACATGTTTACCTTTCTGAAAGATGGTAACTCGGACTTTGCCTTGTGTTTAACGCCTCCGGAAGACGGGCAACTGGATTACTGTTTACTGGGAGAGGAGCGGGTTTTCTTGGTCGCCAGCCCAGCCAGGGCGCGGCAAATGAGCCAGGACCTGGAGCTGGTATTAAGTGAGCAACCCTTGGTGGCCTATGATCTGGGCCGTACCCTGGTGCGCCAATGGGTAAGTCATAATGGTTTATTCTTGGGGCACTTAAATGAGATTATCACCGCCCCAGATCTGCGTTGCTTACGTACCCTGGTGCTGGCGGGATTAGGATGGTCGGTGTTACCCGAGTACCTGGTGAATGATGATTTAAAACACGAACGTTTAGTCGCCATAGGCGGCTCTCAGTCAAACCCGGCGATACAGTATCACTTGTGTTGGCGGGCGGGGGCGTTGCGTAGCCCCAGGATTGCCAGAGCGCAGCAGTTGCTGCGTGGGGTATTTACGCCTTAATACGGCTAAAATAGACTGTTTTTTCTACAGTTGTTTATTTTCAAAGCAATTGAACAGGTGCGGTGATATTTTTTCTTTACCTTTATAAAAAGCTCATTATAATGCGTCGACATTGCAGGGGCGTAGTTCCAATTGGTAGAACAGCGGTCTCCAAAACCGACGGTTGGGAGTTCGAATCTCTCCGCCCCTGCCACTTCTTTCCTGAGCGTCTTTACGCTACACTGGCAGCCGCCAAATGCAGTTAATAATTTCCCTATGCAATCACAGTTAGCCGATATTTTTGCTATACAGCCGGTGCGCTTACGTGCAGCTTATCGAACACAAGACACACAGCCTCTTGATGGTGAACAAGTCAAAGATTCACAACCCTTGTCTGGCACTCTGGCCGAGGATATTTTGCGCCTGCTTCCTGCGGGTAGCGAAGTGCACCTAGGCAATGTAAGTACACCACAACTACAAGGCAATCGCGTTTACCTTCCAAGTGATAACTTATCAGTGGCACATAAGCAGGCCCTGTGGCAGCAATTGTGTGAATGCGAGCAGGTACTTAGCCATGCATAGCCTGGCGCCTTTAGGCGAACAACACCTGGCGGATATGATGGTAATTGAGCGAGCCTGTCACAGCCACCCGTGGAGCGAAACGCTGATGCGCTCTTGTATGTCCGGACGCTATTTTTGCACCGGGCTCTTCATTGATAACACGCTGTTGGGCTTTTATGTCGCCGAGCAAGCTGGCCCCGATATCACCCTGGTGGATATTTGTGTTGCGCCGAGCCAACAAGGGCAGGGCCTGGGTAAGGTGTTGATGCAATCGCTCATTAAGGACTCGAACGCGCGTAATGCTGAGCTGCTGTTTTTAGAAGTGCGCGAAAGCAATGTGGCCGCCATCGCCCTGTATGAAGGATGTGGTTTTATCGCCAACGGCGTGCGCAAGAAATATTATCCCGATGGTGAGGATGCCACCCTGATGATGTGCGAATTAAGCACAGTCGAATACTTCAGATAGTTAAGCTGAGCGCTTTAACTAGAGCGCTTTAATCAGGCAGTAGGTTGTGTGTCCCTTAGGACAATCCGCTAACTCTCCATATACCTTATAGCCAAGCTTTTCATAAAAGGGCTTGGCCTGAAAGTCCAAGGTTTCCGTGCGCATATAGTTAAAGCCTTGAGCCTTGGCATGAGCTTCAACCGCGGCCATTAGGCGTGAGCCCACGCCACTGCCACGAGTTTGCGCCGACAACCACAGTAGCTCGATAATGCAATAATTCCAAAAAGCATTGGCACGAATGCCGCCAACCACCTCACCCTTGTCATTGCGCGCAAACGCGGCAAAGCGGGTATCCGGCTCGAACACCAGCTGATCTGGCAGATGGTCTTGATTAAAAGACTGGATTCCCTGACTGATGGTTTTTAAATCCGCTTCTGAGGGGGCGGCACTTAATTCTATGTGCATATCTTACTCCGTAACACTAACGCCTTTTAAGTCGGCCTACAGGGGCTTGGTAGCATCCTTTTCTAAAACAAAGCGAATGGCGTGCTCAAGTTTAAGTACCGGATATTCGTGGTGCTCACACTCGCCGTTGCGCAGCGATAATTCTAGCTCGCTGGCGGCATCGGCCACGGCGTTAAAGCCAAAGCAGCTGGCACTGCCCTTGATGCTGTGGGCAATGGCCTGCAATTGCTCCCATTCTTTAGCTTCTTGATGGGCCAAGACCTGTTCAAGATAATCGGGGAGCTTTTGCTTGTAGTTTTCATTGATCTGTAAAAAGCGCTCACTTTTTAATATGTCATCCCACTTGGAGTTAGCCTCCTGCTGCAGGCTTAAGTAGGTGGCCAAAGTATGCTCAAGCTGCTCCTTGTCTATGGGTTTGGCCAGTGCCTTGTCGCAGCCCGCCGCTAAATAGCGCTCAATATCATGTTTCATCACGTTGGCGGTCAGCGCAATAATAGGCCCGTCGTAGGCGGCATGGCGCAGCATTTGCGTTGCTTCTTCACCGCCCATCACCGGCATCTGCATATCCATTAAGATCAGCTGGTAGTCTTTAACCAAGGCCTTTTCCACCGCTTCGGCGCCGTTATTGGCAAAGTCCGGGGTGATCCCCCAGCGCTCTAACAGCAAAGAGATAAGCGCTTGGTTGTCCTGATTATCCTCGGCCACCAGAATTTCGCCGTCAAACTGCTGCCAGCTTAAGGTCGGCATAGGCTCCCTGACCGGCTGCATTTCTTCGGCACCATAATAGAAGTCTTGGGCTTCATACACCTGGTTACACTTGATTCTAATGGTAAAGCGACTGCCAATGCCCTGCTGGCTATGAGCATGGACATCACCGCCAAGCAATTGCGCCAGGTTTTTCGCGATACACAGGCCCAGACCACTGCCGCCAAAGCGACGGGTGGTGGTGGTGTCGGCCTGCTCAAAGGGCTTAAAGATACGGGTTAGCTCTTGATCTGAGATACCTATGCCGGTGTCACTGACTACGCACTCAAGCAAGTCGTCGTGGTAGCTGACCTCCAATTGCACCTGGCCTTGGGCGGTAAATTTAACCGCATTGGTGAGGATGTTAAGGAGGATCTGCTTAATGCGGGTTTGGTCGCTGTTAATGTATTTGGGTAAGGGGAACTGGTAGTTGATGGCAAACTCCAGCTGTTTTTGTTGCGCCTGGGGCTCGACTATGGAGTTTAAGTCGTCAAACAGCTCATAGAGTGACACTGGCTCGCGGTTCACCGCCAGTTTTTCTGCCTCAATTTTTGATAGATCCAAGATGTTGTTGATTAGCTCCAGCAGGTGACGCGAGTTACGCAGTACGGTTGCAAGCTGGTGTTGCACCTTGTCATCATCAATCTGGCAGTTCTCCAGCAACTGCTCGGTAAAGCCCATGATGGCGGTTAAGGGAGTGCGAATTTCATGGCTCATATTGGCTAAGAAGCGGCTTTTTAGCTGGTTGGCCTGCTCCGCCTGTTCAATGGCCTGTTCCAGCGCTTTATTGGTTTGCTCCAGCTCCAGGGTGCGTTCTTCAACTCTTTGTTCCAAGGTGTCTTTGTAATTTTTTAGCTCGACCTGGGAGTGATAAATCTTGCTTACCATGTTGTTAAAGTCGCTAAACAGCTGACCGACCTCATCGGTGCGGGTGTCATCAAGGCGCACGGCCAGATTGTTGTTGCCGACACAGTGACTGGCAGCCCCCAGTTGCTCTATGGGGTTAAGTAGCAAGTTGCGCACCACGATAAAGATCAACACCGGCAGGGTGATAATGGAGATCAGCACGATCAGCGCGGTGATGAGACTTATCAGCTTACCGGCCTGGTAGAGCATTTTTTTCGGGATGCTGGTAACGAAATAATGGCCGTCGGGCATTTGCACGCCATAGAGCATACGCTCCGTCTTATCGACGCTCTCAAGCACAATTTCATTGAGGCGGCCATTGTCGGCCCAGAGATCTATGGCCTCTAAATCCTGTTTGCTAAGGGTTTTGCCAAGCAAGGTGTGGTTAGAGCTAAACAGCACCTTACCTTGCTCGGTCAGCAATAAATTCAAGGTGTTGTTATAGGGCGCCTCTAAAATTGCGGTGTTTAAAACCGTCGGCTGTACCCGTAATATAATGTGGCCCAGCAGCACAGGGCGCTCCAAATGGTAGTCCGGGGCAAACACCTTTTGTGCAAAGTAGAGGCTGGTTTCGCCATTGTCTTCTTGCACCATAAACTGCTGGCGGCGCAAAGAGCTGGTCAGCAATTGCTCGAAAAACGGATATTGCGGAGGCGCACTTTGCAGCGTGGTGGAAAAGTAAGCGTAACTTTCCTGCTTGCTGGAAATAAAGTTAATGCTGAGAATATCCGGGTAGGCCTCGGTATAACTGCTAAATACATCGAGCAGGGCACCCAGATGCGCTGTATAGGAGCTTTTGGGGTGATTGAGCTGGTGTAAAAAGTTTTGCAATACCGGCGAGGTGCTAAGCAGTTCTGTGGTGGAATGATAGACATTGAGCGAATGAAACACCTTGTTCTGCTGCTGCTCAACAAAGCGGCTGACGATCAGCTGCGCCTGTTGCTCCGAGGAGCTGGTGACATTGGTAAGGGTAAAACCACCTAAAAACAGCAAGGGCAAGATCACCACAGGAGTGATGTACCACAATAAGCGAATACTGAGCTTGCTTGTTTTCACGGTGCGCCTCCTTGCAACGTCTTAAAATAGCCTGAGCGCGTTATGGTAATCGCCACAACAAAAAAATTATACAAAATGCTCAGCAATAATACACATAGGTGGGTCACGAAGTCACTTTTACTTGTATTCGACGCTTTTGTGCACACCCTAAAGTCGGTATAATCTCGCGTATTAATGTCTTTAAAATTTAATTGCGACTTAACCGCCTCGTTGTGGTTGGGTCGACAGCTCATAAGTGACCGCATGTCAGAATTAATACAGCAAATTAATAAGCGTCGCACCTTTGCGATCATCTCTCACCCGGATGCGGGTAAAACAACCATCACCGAGAAGGTACTCCTGTTCGGTCAGGCCATTCAAAAGGCCGGTACGGTTAAGGGCCGAGGCTCTAACCAGCATGCCAAATCGGACTGGATGGAAATGGAAAAAGAGCGTGGTATCTCGGTAACCACTTCTGTGATGCAGTTTCCTTACAATGAGCGCTTAGTTAACCTGCTGGACACCCCGGGACACGAAGACTTCTCGGAAGATACCTACCGTACCCTGACCGCCGTTGACTCCTGTTTGATGGTGATCGACGCCGCCAAGGGTGTAGAGGACCGTACTCGTAAGCTGATGGAAGTAACGCGTTTACGTGATACGCCGATAGTTACCTTCATGAACAAATTGGACCGCGATATTCGTGACCCAATGGAGCTTCTGGATGAGGTGGAAACTGAGCTTAACATCATGTGTGCGCCCATCACCTGGCCTATCGGCTGTGGTAAAGAATTTAAAGGCGTATACCACCTGCACCGTGATGAGACCATCTTGTATCAAACGGGTCACGGCCATACCATTCAGGAGGTTCGCACCATCAAGGGGCTGGACAGCGCCGAGCTAGATGCCGCCGTGGGTGAGAGCCTGGCTGAGCAACTGCGTGAAGAAATCGAACTGGTGCAAGGTGCGTCAAACGAATTTGATCTGGAAATGTTCCTAAGCGGTGAGCTAACGCCTGTGTATTTCGGTACTGCACTTGGTAACTTCGGTGTTGACCATATGCTTGACGGTTTAACCGAGTGGGCGCCGGCACCTATGCCGCGTAAAACCGACGATGAGCGCGAAGTGAGCGCAGAAGACGAGAAGTTCACTGGCTTCGTCTTTAAAATTCAGGCCAATATGGACCCGAAACACCGTGACCGTATCGCCTTTATGCGTATTGTATCGGGTAAATACACCCAAGGCATGAAGATGAACCATGTGCGCTTAGGTAAGCAGGTGAGCATTTCCGATGCCGTAACCTTTATGGCCGGTGACCGTGAGCGCGCGCAAGATGCTTACGCTGGCGACATCATAGGTCTGCACAACCATGGCACCATTCAAATCGGTGATACCTTTACCGACGGGGAAAAGCTCAAATTCAGCGGTATTCCAAACTTTGCCCCTGAATTGTTCCGCCGGATTCGTTTGAAAGATCCACTGAAGCAAAAGCAATTGCTTAAAGGCTTGGTACAGCTTTCAGAAGAAGGCGCGGTGCAGGTATTCCGCCCGCTTATCAACAACGACTTGATCGTAGGTGCCGTAGGTGTGCTGCAGTTCGACGTGGTTGTGGCGCGCTTAAAAGCGGAATACAAGGTAGATGCCATTTATGAGAGCGTGAACGTTAACACTGCGCGCTGGGTATCAAGCGCTGACGTGAAGAAGTTTGAAGAATTCAAACGTAAGTGTGAAGCGAACCTGGCTCTTGATGGCGGTGATAACCTCACCTACATAGCGCCAACCCGTGTAAACTTAAATCTGTCGATGGAACGCTATCCTGAAGTGAACTTCAGTGAGACCCGTGAACACTAATCGCCCCTAATTTATCTCGGCCAGCGTAATGCTGGCCCAATTGCAAGGTAACTGCAACGATGAACATTAAACAAATTTTAATCGACAAAGCCAATGCCGCCATGCTTGCTGCGGGGCTTGAAGAAGGCACTAATCCAGCGGTAACGCAAAGCACGCGTCCACAGTTCGGCGATTATCAAATTAATGGCGCCATGGGCGCGGCCAAAAAATTAAAAACCAACCCTCGTGAACTGGCGCAAAAAATTATCGATGCGCTAGACGTATCTGATTTAGCGGATAAGGTTGAAATCGCCGGCCCGGGTTTTATCAATATTCACCTTAAGCCTGAGTTCCTGGCCGAGTCTGTTGCCAGCGCCAACCAGGACGCCAAACTGGGTGTGGCCGAGCATGCGAAAGCCGACACGGTTGTGGTTGACTATTCATCACCTAACCTGGCCAAAGAAATGCACGTGGGCCACCTACGTTCAACCATTATCGGTGATGCCATTGCCCGCACCCTGGAGTTCCGTGGCGACAAAGTCATTCGTCAAAACCACATGGGTGACTGGGGTACGCAATTCGGTATGTTGATTGCGCACCTAGAAGACCTGCTTAATGACGGTGTTGACCTGGAAAAGGTGGCCCTGGCCGACCTTGAGAGCTTCTACCGTGACGCGAAAAAGCGTTTCGACGATGAAGAAGGCTTTGCCGATCGTGCCCGTGAGTACGTGGTAAAACTGCAGCAAGGCGATGCTCACTGCGACAAGCTATGGCAGATGTTTATCGACACTTCCGTGAAGCACTCAGAAGAGGTATACGAAAAGCTGAATGTGACCCTTAAGCGTGAAGATATCTACGCGGAAAGTGCCTACAACAGCGAGCTACAGCGCATGATCGATGTGCTGCGCGAACAAGGCATTGCCAAAGAAGACCAAGGTGCCCAGGTGGTATTCCTTGATGAGCTGGCCAACAAAGACGGCGAGCCTTCGGTATTTATCGTGCAAAAATCTGGTGGTGGCTTCCTATATGCCACGACCGACCTTGCGGCCTGTGAATATCGTTCACAGAAGCTAGGTGCGGATCGCATCATGATTTTCGTAGATGCCCGTCAAAGCCTGCACTTTAGCCAGGTTGAGATCACTGCCCGTAAGGCCGGTTTATTACGCGACGAAACCAGCTACGAATTCTGCCCGTTCGGTACCATGATGGGTGAAGACGGCAAGCCATTTAAAACCCGTACCGGCGGTACGGTAAAACTGGCTGACCTGCTTGATGAAGCGGTGACGCGTGCTAAGGCCAAGCTGTCTGAGCGTGAGTCGCCGTTAAATGACCAGGAGCAGGAAGAGATCGCCACTAAGGTGGGTATTGGCGCGGTGAAATATGCGGATCTGCGAAGAACCGTACCAGCGACTATATCTTTAACTGGGACACCATGCTGAGCTTTGAAGGTGCTACGGCTCCTTACCTGCAATATGCTTATACTCGTGTTAAGAGTATCTTCCGCAAGGCCGGCATCGACAGCGCCGCGCATCAGGCACCGGTAGTGATTGCCGAGCCACAGGAAAAAGCGTTGGCCATTAAACTGATGCAGTTTGAAGAAGTGCTGGATCAAATGGTCGGTGACGCTACGCCGCACGTATTGTGTGGTTACCTGTATGAGCTTGCAAGCCTGTATATGAGCTTCTACGAAGCCTGCCCGGTATTAAAAGAGGGTGTGAGCGAGGAAGATAAGAACAGCCGTTTGGTGCTGTGCTCGCTGGTGGCGAAGACTTTACGCCAAGGTCTAGATTTACTCGGCATCGAGGTTATGGAGCAAATGTAATCTCAGCGGCGTGTAGTTCGTTTTGACGGCGTTAGTACTCTTTTTGAACACTAGTCACATACTTTATGTATGTTCCTAGGTATAAAAAAGAGTACCGCCTTGTCAGCACTTCTACACTTGCTGAATCAGGCGGCCTGTAGTTCGCTTTAGCTGCGTTAGAGAAATGATTGAGTCAGAGTCACATACTTTATGTATGCTCCTTGACATAAATCATTTCTCTGCCTAGCTAGCACTCCTACACTTGCTGATGTGATTTGTAGGTCGGTGCTCTGCGCCGACAAGATAGCTGAGAGTTCGTTTGTCGGGATTAAATTCCGATCTACAACCTATATTTGCGGCTTTAGCCTTGCCATTTGTGTTTTAGACGGCGGTGATAATTAGAAGGATTTGCTATGAAACTTGATGATATTCGTCGTGAATATTTACAAGGCGGGTTGGATGAGAGCATGCTCGAGGCCACGCCCATTGCGCAATTTGAGAAGTGGTTAGAGCAGGCCATAAAGGCGCAAATTCCAGACCCAACGGCCATGGTGGTGGCGACCGTAGATGAGCATGGTCAGCCTTCGCAGCGCATTGTGTTGTTGAAAAATCTGGATGAGAACGGCTTTGTTTTCTTTACCAACACCGGCTCGCGTAAGGCCAGTGAATTGGCGAAGAACAACAAGATCAGCCTGCATTTCCCCTGGCATATGTTTGAGCGTCAGGTAATAGTCTATGGCGAAGCTCAGCCCTTGCCGGTATCCGATGTGGCCAAGTACTTCTTATCCCGTCCTAAAGAAAGCCAGCTCGCAGCCTGGGCATCAAGCCAGAGCCGACCCGTGTCTTCACGTCAGGTGCTGATGGAAAAATTCGCGCAAATGAAGAACAAGTTTGCCAAGGGGGAGATCCCCTTACCGGATTTCTGGGGCGGTTATTGCGTAAAGCCCACCAAGGTGGAGTTTTGGCAAGGCGGCGCCCATCGCCTGCACGACCGCTTTATGTATATTCGCCAGGAAGATAACAGCTGGCGTGTTGAGCGCTTAAACCCCTGATGCGCTTTATTGACTCCCACTGTCATCTCGATTTTAGTGAATTCGATGAGGATAGGGCGCAGTGTATTGCCAATGCTCTGTCGCTGGGAGTCACACACCTTGTGGTGCCGGGCGTGAGCCTGGCACAATGCAAAAATCTGCTGACCTTCACCAAACAATACCCCACGACCTATATCAGCGCCGGCCTGCACCCATACTTTCTTGCCCAGCATCACGACTCGCATATCGCCGAGCTGAGTGATTTAATTGCGGCCAATCGCGACAGTTTTGTCGCCGTTGGCGAATGTGGTCTGGATAGAAGTATCGGTGAGCTAGAGAAACAGCAAAGCCTATTTGAGGCGCAAATCGCTTTGGCCAATGAATTTGAGCTGCCGTTGATTGTCCACCACAGGCAAAGTCACGACCTAATCGCTGCCAGCTTTAAGCGCTGCCCGCCCAAATTCGGTGGTGTGATCCATGCGTTTTCCGGCTCACAGCAGGTGGCCCAAAGTTACATCAAGGCCGGATTTAAACTCGGGGTGGGGGGCACCATCACCTATCCCAGAGCACAAAAAACTCAGCAAGCTTTGCGCCATGTGGGCGTCGAGCATCTGCTACTCGAAACCGATGCGCCCAGCATGCCCTTGTGTGGTTATCAGGGGCAAAGAAATACCCCAGAGCGCATACCTAATGTGTTTTTAGCCCTGGCCGCGCTGTTGCAACGGCAGGACTATGAGGCCTTAAGCGAGCAGCTTTATCTAAACTGCTTGGCTTTTGTGCGAAAGTAGCGCTTTAACTGCCAGCGCTTTAGACCGCGCCCAAGTTGCCAGGTAAAGATGCAGCAAATAAACAGCATCAGCAGCACCTGGCGACCCACCTCATGAATATAGCGGTGGCTGGTGTCTATAGCTGTTTGTGGCAGGTAGTTGACCCGGGCAAAACCTATGGGTTTGTTGTCTTGTGGCGAGGTGATAGGCACCACTATGGGTTGTGTAAGCTTGCTGATCCCCGGTGTAGCCTGAGTGATCCCCAAATCAGATTGATAGGGACTGTAGGCCTCGCTGTGTGCCTGAGCCGTGCCATGTATATCGTAAATAACCGCGCTTTGGATCACCGCATCGCTGCTGAGTTGATTGGCCAGCTCACCCAAGCGAGGCTTGTTGTTTTGCTCCAACGGCACAGCTGCGGTCAGCGCCAGCTGCTGCGACAGGCTTTTGGCACTGTGATAGCCTTGCTGGTAAAGCATATGGTGACCCTGAAAGCTGGTGTTAAAGGCCATCCAGGTCAGTAACACAAAACACAGCGCGGCAAAGATCAAGCGTCTAAGACGTTGCCATCGCGAGCTGCGCACCGGATTTTTTACTTGTTTATTTTTCATATCACTCATGTGGTTACTGACTTTCGTGGCTATCGGTGATTAAATTGGCAATGCCGTATCACGACTACATTTCGCCTGGGAGCCTTTGATGTCACAGCCTAATATTGCCTTTTCCACTTTAGCACAGCAAGACGATCTGTCCTTAAGTAATCAGCTAAGTTTAAACCTTTGGTATGACATCGACCATCCGTCTTTGGTGGCAGAAAACGCGCCTCAACCCCCAACTTATGTACTGCTATTCGGTTTTCAACTGGGTATGCAAGTGGCTAATTTAATACAACAATTACAACAATGGTCCGGTCAAGTCAGCGCCGTTTGCCGCTTTGAAGCCGACAGTGATTTGCCTCCGGCCTTTGTCTTTGTCGTGCATGGCGGGATGCCGGAATTGGCGCAGCAACTTAAGCAATATGGCGCCGATAATGGCGTGCAATGCGCGGCACTGGTTAATCCGCCTAAGCTGAGCGAGCCCGGATTACTGGTGATGGATATGGACTCCACCGCCATTACCATTGAATGTATCGATGAAATTGCCCGCCTAGGTGGCGTTTATGAAGAAGTGGCGGCGGTGACCGCACAGGCCATGGCCGGAAAACTTGAATTTAGCGCCAGCCTGCGCCAGCGGGTCGCTAAGTTAACGGGGATCCCGTTAGACCTGGTGGCCGAACTACAAAGCCAGTTACCGCTTATGCCCGGCATAGAGCAGGTCTGTGAGGTTTTGAAACAGCATAATTGGCATCTGGCCATAGCTTCTGGGGGCTTTGTGCCCTTTGCCGCTCAGGTGCAAAGGCTGTTAGATCTGGACCGTATTCATGCCAATGAGTTGGATGATGATGGTCAGGTCTTAGTGGGCACTGTGAGTGGGAAAATCGTCGATGCCGAGGAAAAGGCACGCTTTCTGTGTGCCTATCGCGATGAGCTGGGCCTGGCAAAAGCACAAACTCTGGCCATAGGCGATGGTGCCAATGATCTGCCGATGCTGCATCAGGCCGGTTTAGGCGTGGCGGTGCATGGTAAGGCTAAGGTGGTGGCCGAGGCCCCTGCGGCGATCACCGCTGGCAGCCTGGCACAACTGCTTTATTTTTTAACTATTCCGGCACGTTAACCAATACTTTGTAACCACTTAATAGGGTGCTCGACCAGACTTGGGTGGGCGCCTATATACACCTGCACCAGGCGCGGTATCAGCTCGTTTATGGCAGGACACCCATTCCCTTGCGCCCTTATTAAACCATTACCCAGAGGTGAAAAACCGTTATACTGACAGTCAAATTATTGTTTATTCTTTAATTACGCAAGTTTAAGCGCAAGGTTTAAACACAACCCAAGTAAAAGTTATGCCCTCACTATGGTAAAAAAGAAAACAGCCTTTGTATGTAACGAGTGTGGTGCCGAGTTCGCGCGCTGGCAAGGCCAGTGCAGTGAATGTAAGGCCTGGAACACGGTGACCGAATTTCGCGTGCCCTCGGTTAAAAACACCGGCCGCAGCAGTGCTACCAGCGGCTATGCCGGCCAGGTAGAAGCCAAAATTCAAACCCTGGACGAAGTTAACTTAGAAAGCCTGCCGCGCTTTTCCACCGGCTTTATCGAGTTTGATAGGGTGCTCGGGGGAGGCGTGGTGCCGGGTAGCGCCATTTTGATCGGTGGTGAGCCGGGTGCCGGTAAAAGTACCATCTTGTTGCAAACCATGTGTGGCCTGGCCGAGAACATGAAAACCTTGTATGTCACCGGCGAGGAGTCGCTGCAACAGGTGGCCATGCGCGCCAAACGTTTGGGCCTGCCTACCGATAAGATGCAGACCCTGGCGGAAACCAATGTGGAAACCATTTGCCAGCTGGCGCTGCGTGAAAAACCTGGCATCATGGTTATCGACTCTATTCAGGTGATGCATATGGCCGATATTCAATCGGCCCCAGGCAGTGTTTCTCAGGTACGTGAAAGCGCCGCTTACCTCACCCGTTTTGCCAAACAAAACCAGATTGCCATACTTATGGTGGGTCATGTGACCAAAGACGGTTCTCTGGCCGGTCCTAAGGTGCTCGAGCACTGTATCGATTGTTCTATCTTGCTCGAGGGCAGCAGCGACAGCCGTTTTCGTACCCTGCGTGGCAATAAAAACCGTTTTGGCGCGGTCAATGAGCTGGGTGTGTTTGCCATGACAGGTCAGGGGCTGCGTGAGGTTAAAAACCCCTCCGCTATTTTTTTAAATCGCTCCCAGGAGCAGACGCCGGGCTCCTTGGTCATGGTGATCTGGGAAGGGACGCGTCCGCTGTTGGTGGAAGTGCAGGCGCTGGTGGACTATTCTCAGTTGGCTAACCCCCGTCGTGTGACCGTGGGCTTAGAGCAAAACCGTTTGGCCATGCTCTTGGCTGTGCTGCACCGCCATGGTGGCCTGCAGGTGGCGGATCAAGACGTTTTCGTCAATGTGGTTGGCGGCGTTAAGGTATCAGAAACCAGTGCCGATTTAGCATTAATTGTGGCCCTGGTTTCCAGCTTTAAGAACTACAGCTTGGAGCGAGAATTGGTGGTGTTTGGCGAGGTGGGCCTAGGCGGTGAAATTCGTCCCGTACCCAGCGGTCAGGAGCGTTTACGCGAGGCCGCCAAACACGGCTTTAAACGGGCCATAGTGCCGGTAGATAATAAACCGAAAGAGCCGATAGAGGGCATGCAGGTGCAGGCGGTTGCCAGCCTCAGCGAGGCTCTCGAAGCATTATTTTAGGGTTGTGCCCTTAATTTAACTCGGAGCGTGGACAGCTCCAAAGGAACTTAGTATGAAGAGACTACTTATTGTTGCCGCCCTCGGGGCCATGGCATTTGGCGGTTATAGCTACGCTAATTATTATGTCAGTAAAGAAGCCCGCAAAGACGTCGACGACTACTTATTGCAGCTACAGGCCCAAACCGGCCTGGATGTGCGCTATAAGGAAATAAGTAGCAACCTCTTCAACCAAAGCCTGGAGCTTAATAGGGTCGTGGTTAAAGGGCCTGATGGTGTGCAATTTGCTGATATCGACAGCATAGAGTTAGCGGGTTTCAATCCGATGCAGGCGAGCGATAATACTCGCATGGCCATAAATAACATGACCTTTATGGGCCCTGTGGTGGTGGAGATGCAGGAGCTCGACGGCGAGCGTATCAATGTGGTTAGCGAATTTAATTACAGCGCCGATAACGGTGATGCCGACACTAAGACCGTGATCAATGCCGGCAAGCTCGCCGATGTTGAGTTCAGCTTTGCCATGACCAACTCTCAGTCGCTGATGGCTCTGCGCCAGCAATTTGAAGAGCTAGAACAAAACGGGCAGGGTAATTTGCAACAGCAACTGGCGCTACAAAGCCAGTTGATGACGACCATGACCGAGTTGGTGCCGAAAAGCTTTAGCTTTAAGCTGGACAATAACGGCAAACTTAAGGACCTGATACAAAGGGTGATTGCCGAGCAGGGCCTGACCTACGAGCAGTTTCAGCAACAGGCGCAGCAGCATCTAAGCATGTCGCCAGCGCCGCAAACTTTGCGTGATGCGGCATTGGGTTTTATCGAAGGCACAGAGCAGTTTAAGGTTTCCGTGTCTTTACCCGAGGGCACAACCGTGGCCCAGGTCAATGAGCAGATGATGACCTTGATGGGTCACCCAGAAGAGTTGGCCAAGTATTTTAATTTAAAGGCCTCGGGTAAATAACCTTTTAGGGTTTGTTTAGGAAAAGCCGGATATTAATCCGGCTTTTTTGTGCATTCTCAGCCCGTTTTTATGTATATGGGGTACAGCGCCTAAGCTTTAGTTAGGGGCGCAGCTTTCTGTACACCTTGCCTTGTATCCCACCCTAAAACGCACTTGTTTTATCAATTTTAGTGCCGCAATAAAGGCAAGTATAGTGTCTAGCCGAGACAACCCGTGCGCAACTACCGCATACATTTGCAGGGGCAAATTTACCATCCAATGTACCATCCCGTAGATCAATTTCTTTCATTTTCGAAAGGAGCAGTTCTCGGTTAAAGCCAACCTCTTCAAGGAGCTCACTCATGGCCATGCAAACCAGAGAAAGGTGGTCGACTTTGCTTTGCAGCTCAACGATATCGTATTGATTATCTGTAGCTTTGCGGTCAACCTGCCTAGTTCGCTTGGCTGCTTCGGTTTTCGTTTGCTCAAGACGATACTGCTGAAATATATCGAATAGATCCACTTTTACCTCATTAGGGTTATTACTTGGCTGTAATGACAGTTAGCCAGTGCTTGTATTTTCTTTCGTAGCTGTTTTGTTGGCGTCAACCTAGATATTTCTGTTTTGGAAGCTCACGGGCTTCAAGCTCTGTTAATTTTTCGGAGAGATATTTTCGAATATCATGGAGTGAAATGTTTTTGGGAACACCTATGGATAAGTTAAAACCCTGAGGGTCGCCAAATATGATTAACTTTCCATCGGGAACTGCAGCATTCGGTATATCTGTCAGTGACCATCCCATTAAATCTTTATAATCCTCTGTACGAGAATATTTTGTGCCAGTAATGATGACGGACGTTTCACTCAAAGAAATGGTAAGTATTTCTATTCGATTCCATTTAGAGATTAGCTCAGCTGCTGGGCCTGCGACCATACAGAACAGCATGGCCAGCAGTGTGAAGTCCCACATCACCGCTTTGTTTGTTAATAAAGCTGAGAGAGGTATTAGAATCAATGGAATTAGAGCGTACCCAATGGCCGATATGGTGATCAATAGTGGGTGGTACTCCGCTTGGTTTTGTAATTTTGCGCGCGCGGCGGCAATCTCTTTTGGCTCTGTCCATTTCATAGTTACTAACAAATTACTCTCGACCAAATGGGTCTTTCCTTGTTTAACTCACTTTTAACATACAAGCTCTCTCAATGCTATGCGGTGGCCGTGACTTACTCAATCTCAGAATTTATTACCCCTTGTAATATTTTGCTTCGACCATAGGTCTAGTAGCTCAATGGCGCAAAATAATGCAAAGGAGCATTCATGAGCACAACCCCCTATACTCCGCCCAAGGTTTGGCAGTTTGATAGTGAAAATGGCGGCAAATGGGCCAGTCTGAATAAACCAACATCCGGCGCAACCTTTGAACAGCATTTGCCGCGCGGGCAACACCCGTTTCAGCTTTATTCATTGGCCACTCCCAACGGCCAAAAAGTAACTATTATGTTTGAAGAGCTGCTGGCCAAGGGGATCAGCGATGCCGAGTATGATGCATTTCTGATTGAAATTAGTGAAGGCTCGCAGTTTGGCTCTGATTTTGTCGCCATCAACCCAAATTCAAAAATCCCCGCCTTGTTAGACACCAGCACCTCACCGGCGACCCGGGTCTTTGAATCGGGCTCTATTTTGCTGTATTTGGCAGAGAAGTTTTCTTCCTTTATTCCCAAGGATGCGCAGGCTAAAACCGAGTGTATGAACTGGTTGTTTTGGCAAATGGGCAGTGCCCCCTACGTGGGAGGTGGTTTTGGTCACTTCTATGCTTATGCGCCGGAGCCCATGGAGTACCCCATTAACCGTTTCGCCATGGAAACCAAGCGCCAGTTGGATGTGCTAGATAAGCACTTGGCACAAAACGAATACATGGCCGGGGATGAATACTCCATTGCCGACATGGCTATCTGGCCCTGGTATGGTGCTCTGGTGCTGGGCAAGGCGTACGATGCTGCCGAGTTTTTATCCGTGCATGAATATCGTCATTTACTTGCCTGGGCGAAGAAAATTGAACAACGCCCTGCGGTACAGCGCGGTCGACGCGTTAATCGCACTTGGGGCGACGAAGATGAGCAATTGCGCGAGCGCCACAGCGCCGCCGACTTGGACTAATTAATAAATCTACAGGCACAAAAAAGCACAGCCTAGGCTGTGCTTTTTCATATATGAGCACTGCTGTTGATAGCTTAGTGCAAGATACGGGCGCGAATGGTGCCGTCTACGGCACTCAGTTCTTTTAGCGCCACCTCCGAGTGGTCGCTGTCTACATCGATAACTACATAGCCTATGCTTTCGTCCGTTTGCAGGTACTGAGCGGCGATGTTGATACCGTGCTGGGCAAAGGCTTGGTTAATCTGCGTTAGCACACCCGGGCGGTTTTGGTGAATATGGAGCAGACGGCTGCGGTTAGCCAGCTCCGGCAGGGCTACCTCAGGGAAGTTGACAGCCGTCATGCTTGAACCGTTATCCGAGTACTTGGCCAGCTTGCCAGCTACCTCAACACCAATGCTTTCCTGCGCTTCCTGAGTTGAGCCACCCACATGCGGAGTCAAAATCACATTATCGAATTGGCGTAGCGGCGAGATAAACTCTTCGTCATTTGATTTTGGCTCCACCGGGAATACATCGATGGCGGCGCCAGAGAGGCTTTTATCTTCCAGAGCTTCGGCCAGGGCATCGATATCCACTACGGTGCCGCGCGAGGCGTTAATCAGTATGCTGCCTTTTTTCATCACTGCCAGCTCGGCGGTGCCGATGAGGTTTTTTGTTTGCGGTGTTTCCGGTACGTGCAGGCTCACCACATCCGAGCTTTGCAATAGCTGGGTCAGGTTTTGGATCTGCTGGGCATTACCCAAAGATAGCTTGTCTTCGATATCATAGTACTGCACCGTCATACCTATGTTTTCGGCCATGATGCCAAGCTGGGTACCGATATGGCCATAACCTATAATACCTAAGGTTTTACCACGGGCTTCGAATGAGCCTTCGGCGGTTTTTAACCACTGACCGCGGTGGGCCATGGCGTTGCGTAAAGGAATGCCGCGTAATAACAGCAGGATTTCACCCAATACCAGTTCGGCGACCGAGCGGGTGTTGGAAAAAGGCGCGTTAAATACAGCGATACCGCGTTGTTTGGCAGCGCTTAAATCCACCTGGTTGGTGCCGATGCAGAAGCAGCCCACGGCAATCAGCTTTTGTGCCGCGTCCAGTACCGCTTCGGTGATTTGCGTGCGTGAGCGAATACCCACAATGTGGGCATCGCTGATACGCTCGATGAGCTCATTTTCAGGTAACGATGTTTTGACATAGTCGATATTGCTGTAGCCGTTGCGCTTGAGTGTTTCAATTGCGCTTTGGTGTACACCTTCCAGCAAGAGAATCTTAATTTTATCTTTTGCTAACGATACCTTACTCATGTTCCTCATTCCTCTAACGTGTAGTTGGGCCCTCCGGCGTGCCGATGATCACTGTGTCGGCGCCGCGGTGAGCGAATAGGCCGTTGGTAACCACACCAACAACCTGATTTAAAGTTTGTTCCAGTGACTTGGCATCTGTGATCTGCAGGTTGTGCACATCTAAAATTACATTGCCGTTATCTGTCACTACGCCTTGTCGATAAACAGGGTCACCGCCAAGTTTTACAATTTCGCGGGCCACATAGCTGCGGGCCATGGGGATCACTTCAACGGGCAGTGGAAAATCGCCCAGGGTGTCGACCAATTTGCTGCTATCGACGATACAAATAAACTGTTTAGCCACGGCGGCCACGATTTTTTCGCGGGTTAACGCGGCGCCACCGCCCTTGATCATTTCGTTAGCGCCATTGATTTCATCGGCACCATCAACATAAATGTCCAGGCTATCAACATCATTTAATTCAAATACTTCGATACCCAGAGCCTTTAGGCGTTCGGTCGAAGCTTGCGAACTAGATACCGCACCGCGGATATCGTCTTTCATTGTTGCCAGGGCATCAATAAAGTGATTAACCGTTGAACCGGTGCCCACACCAACAATGGTGTCTTTCTTTACATAATCGAGTGCGGCCCAGGCGGCCGCCTTTTTCATTTCGTCTTGAGTCATGTTGTGCTCGCAAATGAGTTAATAGCTAAGGTTGTGGACTATTGTACCACTACCCGTGAGGGCAATAAATTCGCTCTGGGGTGACAATGTAATCTAATGGCACATCCCAACTGGCCACCGGCAGCGTATCTAGGTGCTGACATTGGTGCGCCACGCCGATTAATTTGGGGCGATGGGGCGCATCCGGTGGTATCTGGGCAAAGGTGCGGTCGTAATATCCGCCACCCATGCCTAAGCGATTACCCTGGCTATCAAAAGCCACCAAGGGGGTTAGGATAAAATCCAACGCCGCAACGGGGCTTACATGACTGCAATTCAACTCGGGCTCCAAGATACCATAGCGGTTAGTGCTCATGGGTGAATTTTCTTCATATCTCTGAAAGAGCAAATGCACCCCGGTAAAGGGGTGGAGAATGGGTAGAAATGGAGTCGCTTTATTTTGCCATAGCCATTGAAATACGGGGGCTAGATTGGGTTCGCCATCATTGCTTAAATAGGTGCCTACTCGAGCGCTTTTAGGGTCTTTTATGACTTGAGAAATATTAATTTTCAGCGCGTTCGCGGCACTTTTTTGTTCTTCTGGAGTAAGCTTTTTGCGTAAGTTTCGCATTCGCTTTCGAATGTCAACACGTTGCTCGTCAAATTGCATAGGGCTCTTATATTAAAATTTAAACAGTTTGAGATAAGGAATAGCTCACACCTGGTATGGCTAGAAACACAGTGATCAGTACCAGGATAATTATTAATAACGAATGGCGATATTGTTCACTCATCTATCCCATGGCCATCATTGGCAGTGCTGTTGGCGACTCGATCACACTTAGGCTTGAGTATAAATCCTTTTATTTAAAAAGAAAAAACCTAGCGGTAGGCGCCCATAAGGCATAAAAAACGCCGCACTAAAAAGCGCGGCGCAGTTGCGGTTTAGCAGCTCCAAATTTTTAGTACTTGGCCGCTTCCCCTTCTGCCGGTAGGGCATTGATAATAAAGTCGCGCAGGTCGTTGTTGGAGCTTTCTAAGTCGGCGCGACGCAGATACATCATATGGCCGCTGCGGTAGCCTTTAAAGCTCAGGCGCTCTTTCATCTTGCCGCTTGGATCCAGTTGCCACATGGTGTATTTGGCATCGAAATAGTTGGTGGCACCGTCGAAGTAACCGGCTTGAACCAGCACATTCAGATAAGGGTTTTGCGCCATGGCCAAACGCAGGTTTTCACCCGTGTTGTTGTTGCTGCGATCCCAAGGGTGAACCGAGCCAAACATATTGTATTTAACGTCGGTTTTATAATTTAGCTCTTCACGCAGATAGTAGTTGATGGCCGGGGTAAAGGAATGCAACCAAGAGGTTAGCTCGGCCCAGTAGTCCGGGCGGTCGCCGGCGTTGCGCTTGTCTATGCCCAGGTAGCGTGAGTCCAGACGGCCCACTGTTTTACCCTGGCTGCGCAGCAACTCTTTCCAGAACGACGAGGTGGGAATATCCAGGTTGTTGTTTTCCACGTAAGTCGGCGATACACCAGCATAGCGCGCCATTTGCGCGACAATACGCTGCTTTTCTTCGGCGCCGATAAAGCCGCCTTTAGCTATGGCGGGGATCAATTCGTTGACGGTAAAGTCTTCAACCTGAGGCAATAGCTCATCCAGGTCAAGGGCTTGCAGCTCGGCGTCCAACGCCTTGTGATACCAGGCGGTAGCGGCAAAGTAGGGCAGGCGGTTGGCCGCTTCTACCGGGCCTTCACGCTTAATACCAATCTCGGTAGGTGAAACCAGGACTACGCCGTTAAGGTACATCCACTGACTGTTTTGCAGCGCCAGCGCCAGACCGGCAACGCGGGTGGTGCCATAGCTTTCACCGATTAAAAACTTAGGTGAGCGCCAGCGATTGTGGCGACTGACAAAGGTATTTAACCATTCGGCCAGGTATTTAATATCGGCATTAACGCCAAAAAACATGTCTTTTTGCTGATCGCGACTAGGCAGTTTGCCATCGGCACCGGCCAGCACACGTGAATAACCTGTATTCACCGGATTCACATAAAGGATATCCGCCACATCCAGTACCGAGTAAGGATTCTCTTTTACGCCATAAGGCTGTACCGGGTAACCTTCATCGTCGATTTTTAGCACCTTGGGGCCGGTGTAGGCTAGGTGCATCCAGACCGAGGCAGAGCCCGGGCCGCCGTTAAATGAAATCAACAGCGGGCGCTTGGTATCGTCATCCACACCGCCGCGCTTGTAGTAGGTATAGTGCAAGGTGGCGACTGCATCGCCGTTGTCATTCCATACCGGCTGAGTGCCGGTTTCGGCACTATAAGAAATGCGCTCGCCGTTAATGCGGGCCTTATGCTCGGTAATGACCTTGCTGTCGATATCGATTTGGCGACCATGGGCCGCGGCATTATGTTGGTCTACCTCGGCCAGCGCCGATGGGGCGATCACCACGGCCAAAGACAGGGCCACGGCTTTTAGATGGGTTGCAAACATGATTTACCTTTTGGTTTTTCTTTTCGCTCCATTAAAGGAGCTTGCATTGGAAACTACAAGTTATTGCGATAAGTGGGGCGTTAGCACCTCGGTGATGCGCTTAGCAAAATCGTTGTTTATTTCAATTCCATGTAAGGCAAGTCGCGTGTCTTTAAGGGCGCAATTCAAGGGGCGCGTGGCGGCATTGTTAGCGGCTGCTACGGGGGCTGGGCTCAAGGTGTTTGCGTCCAGGTCCAAAAGCGGCGCCATGGCTTTGGCCATATCCAGCTTGGTTAAGCGCTCCTGGGCACTGAGGTGATAGATCCCTTCTAGCTCAGAGCCCAAGGTGGTTATGGCGCCAGCCAAGGCATTGGCGATATCTGCGGTGTCGGTGGGAAAGCGCTGACATTCATTATCGAAGTGGGTGACGCCGTTTTGCAGTTGCTCGGCAATGACGGTTACCGCCGACTCACCGAGATAACCAACTTCACCGTAGAGCACGGGAATGCGAACAATGGCCGCGCTCGGGTAGTGCGCTTGCAATACGGCTTCGCTGCGCGCCTTGGATTGGCCGTAAAGATTTAACGGGTTTACCTCGGCGTCCTCAGCATAGGGCGGGTTGCGGCCATCGAAGACATAATCGGTGCTAATAAAAATCAGCTTACAAGTGAACTGCTCACAGCACTTGGCAATATGCTCGGTGACCGCGCAGTTAAATTGGATGCTCTGCTCGGGGTCATTATCGAACTTGTCCGGATTGCGCTCGGCGGCGCTGTGAATAAAAAAGTCCGGTTGATGCGTTGCGAACAGGGTGCTGATGGCCTCTTTATCAAACAGATCTACTTTGACAATGGGTGCCTGTGCGCGGGAAAAACCCAAGCCTGTTACCTGATGAGTGGGGGTTAGGTGCGTAAAAAGGGCACGGCCCAGCAGCCCGGTGGCACCGGAGACGATGATTTTAGCCATAACTTTGCTCTCTAACGGCAGGGGAAAGCGGCAGCCTAACTGTGGTGAAGGGTAAAGTCAAAGTGTCCATTATGGTCTAAAAATGCGTATGTTTACGTTGAAAGTTAACTAGTTAAGCTGACTCGCGGTTGGCGGCGCTCAAGCCTATTGTGTGTTGCTGCCGGCGTTTGAGGCTGGAAAAGCAGCCATGCTTATTCTCATTGCTTCATAGTAAACGGGCTGTGGCCTTGTGCCTTGCACAGCTTTGGCAAAAACCCCCTTTTAACGCACCAAGTTGGTGCGTTTTTTGTGCGCATCAAAAGTTATCTTACTGTTAATTAAAGAGAAAATATTTTGGCACAAAGATTGATTTTATCTGATGGAAGAATAATAAACCGAATTGCCTACGAGGGGGCCATATGAAAATGATCAGTGCCATCATCAAGCCATTTAAGCTCGATGAAGTGCGAGAAGCGTTAGCAGAGCTGGGAATAGAGGGAATGACGGTAGTGGATGTTAAGGGCTTTGGCCGCCAGCGCGGGCATACCGAACTCTACCGAGGTGCCGAGTACAGGGTGGACTTTATTCCCAAAATTAAAATCGAGATTGCCACGCGTAGCGACAATGTGGAGCGAGTAGTAGAGCTGATCACCCGGGTTGCCAACAGCGGCAAAATAGGCGACGGCAAGATATTTGTTTTCGATCTTGAGCAAATCGTGCGCATCCGAACGGGTGAGCTTGATGAAGAAGCGATTTAGGGGGCGCAGTCATGGAAAACACCATAGTTGAATTACAATTCTCATTGAACACCTTTTACTTTTTGATCTCCGGCGTGCTGGTTATGTGGATGGCGGCGGGCTTTGCCATGCTGGAAGCCGGCTTGGTGCGTTCGAAGAACACCACAGAGATCCTGACCAAGAACGTCGCCCTTTATGCCATTGCCTGTACCATGTTTTTGCTGGTTGGTTACAACATCATGTATGTGGGTAACAGCGAGGGCGGTTTTGTGCCCAGCTTTGGCTCCTTGATTGGCACTCAGGCCAGTGACGCCGATCATGCGCTGGAGTCTGATTTCTTCTTCCAAGTGGTTTTTGTGGCTACGGCCATGTCCATTGTCTCCGGTGCCGTAGCCGAGCGCATGAAACTCTGGGCTTTTTTGATCTTTTGTGTGGTCATGACCGGCCTGCTATATCCCATTGAGGGCTACTGGACCTGGGGCGGCGGTTTTCTGTCGGCCATGGGTTTTGTCGACTTTGCCGGTTCGGGCATAGTGCATGGCGCCGGTGCCGCTGCAGCCTTGGCTGGGGTCTTGCTGCTGGGGGCGCGTCGTGGCAAATATGGCAAGCATGGTGAAATCTATCCGATTCCCGGTTCTAACCTGCCGCTTGCGACCTTGGGTACCTTTATCCTATGGATGGGCTGGTTTGGTTTTAACGGTGGCTCGCAACTGCTTATCAGTGATGCGGAAAATGCTACCGCGGTGGGCAAAATCATGCTTAACACCAATGCTGCTGCTGCGGCCGGTGCCATTGCTTCCCTACTGGTATGTAAAACCTACTGGGGCAAGGCAGATTTGACCATGGTGCTCAATGGTGCACTGGCGGGTTTGGTGGTGATCACCGCGGATCCGGCCTCGCCATCGCCCTTGTTGGCGCTCTTGCTTGGTGCCATAGGTGGCATGGTGGTGGTCTTCAGCATTGTGGTTTTGGATAAGATGCATATCGACGATCCCGTGGGGGCTATTTCGGTGCACGGCGTGTGCGGAGCGCTTGGCCTGATGCTGGTGCCTCTGTCTAATAGTGAGGCCAGTTACACGACTCAGTTTATCGGTATCTTATGTATCTTTGGCTTTGTCTTTGTCGCATCCTCTCTGGTATGGGGAATTTTAAAAAGTACGGTGGGGATCCGCGTGAGTGAGGAAGAAGAGCTCAGTGGTATGGATCAACATGATTGCGGTATCGATGCCTATCCCGAGTTTGTATCGGTACGTTCAAGTTAATCAGCTAGTTATTACTTGCAGCGGCGAGTTTATCTCGCCGTTTTTTATGACTATAATTCCATTTTCAGTCCCTTTAAAAGGTTCCAATCATGGACAATAAATTACTACTGATCATACTTTCAATCTTTTTGCCGCCCGTTGCCGTATTTCTAAAGGCCGGTGCCGGTAAGCACTTAATTATCAATATTATTCTGTGCTTTCTATTCTTTTTGCCTGCGGTTATTCATGCCCTATGGGTATCAACCCGCTAAGCCCTTCTAACTGAGCAGACAGCCAAGCGCACAGCTCTGCCTGCCTCTGAGTCAGATATATTCTGATTTTGATAAGCTAACAAAAGTCAGTACCAGTTAAGCTAGCCCTGGTTAGCCTTAACCTGCACCCTGTCTTGGCATACTCTTGGGCAATTAATTTTGTTCATGAGTATGTTAAGCTTCCACCAATTTTTCATTCAAGCCACGCATTTTCAATCCTATGGCGACAAAAAAGACACCGACAAAGAAACAACCGAAGAGAAAACCTAAGGCCGCACCTCCGTCAAAAATGAGGCGCCTGGGTAAGCGGTTATTTTCCTTAGCCTGGAAAATCGCCCTGGTCACTGTTATCAGCGTGGCCCTGTATATGATCTACCTTGATGCCAAGGTAACGCGACAGTTCGAGGGCAATAAATGGCAGTTGCCGGCTCAGGTATATGCCCGCGCCATGACCTTTTACCCGGGGCAATACCTGTCCATGGACGAGGTGGAATGGGAGCTTAAGCGCCTTAACTATACCCAGGTAACCAAGCTCAATCACACCGGCCAATATGAGCAAAGCAAAACCCGCTTGCGTATTTATCGTCGTGCCTTCGAGTTTGCCGACGCCAATGAAGAGGCCCGTATTATTGAGCTGCGCTTTAGCGGCAACAAGGTTGCCAGCGTCAAAAACAATATAGGTCAACGTCTTGAGAGTGCTCGTTTGGAGCCGGTGCAAATAGCCCGTATCGGTAATGACGAAACTCAGGACCGCGAATTTGTGCCGCTCGATAAATTCCCAGACTTGCTAAAAGACACCTTACTGGTAGTTGAAGACCGCAACTTCTATAAGCACCATGGGGTGTCCTTATGGTCCATTATGCGTGCTCTTTACGCCAATATTCGCGCCGGCCGCACGGTGCAAGGTGGCAGCACCCTGACCCAACAGCTGGCAAAAAATTTCTACCTTACTCGTGAACGCTCACTGGTGCGCAAAATCAACGAGGCCTTGATAGCCCTTATTCTTGATTATCGTTATACCAAGGACGAAATCCTTGAAGCCTACTTAAACGAGGTTTATTTAGGACAGTCATACACCAAGGGTGTACATGGTATGGGTCTGGCGGCGGAGTTTTATTTCTCCAAGCCCATCGACGAGCTGGAGTTTGACCAAATAGCCCTGCTGGTGGCCTTGGTTAAAGGGCCATCTTATTACAACCCTCGCCGCTATGAAGAGCGCACCATGGAGCGTCGCGATCTGGTACTCAGGCTGATGGCGGAAGATGGCCTTATCAGCACCACAGAATATCGTAATGCCCTTAATCGTCCGCTGGATGTTGCGCCTATGCGCCGGGATATAGACAAAACCTATCCGGGTTATTTAGAGCTGGTTAATCGCCAGTTGAAGGAGTTGCTCACCGACAAGGAAACCCTGGATGCCGGAGTGCGGGTCTTTACTTACCTGGACCTGCAAAAGCAGGAAGCCATGGAAGATGCCATCGCTCAGTCCTTGCCTTATTTAGAGAAGCGCCCGAAAACCGAGCAACTTGAAGCAGCCATGCTTTCGGTGAATCGTCAGGTAGGTGGGGTCTCGGCTCTGGTTGCCGGTCGTGATATGCGTTATTCCGGCTTTAACCGGGTGCTGGATACTAAGCGTAATATTGGCTCCTTGGTGAAGCCGGCCGTGTATCTGAGCGCCTTGCAGGTGCCGCGTTATAATCTCGGTACCTTGCTGCATGATGAGCCGCTGGAAATCACCGACGAGCGCGGTAAAGTTTGGCGTCCGGATAACTTCGACCACCAATTCCGAGGTGCCTTGCCGCTGTATAAGGCCTTTAGCAACAGTATTAATATTCCGGCGGTGAATCTGGGCCTGGATATTGGTGTCGACAAGGTGGCCAACACCTTAGAAGGTTTGGGTGTGGAAAGTCATATCAACCAGTTTCCTTCCTTGCTGCTGGGGGCCTTGGAGCTGTCCAGCTATGAGGTGGCACAACTTTATACCACCTTGGCAAACGACGGTGCCTATACCCGTTTAACCAGTATTTCGGCCTTGACCGACAACGGCGGCAAGCTGCTGTATCAGCACAAGCCGCAGTGGCAACAGCGCTTCCCTAAGGATGCCATGTATATGACCAAATATGGTATGAAGCGGGTGACCAAGGACGGCACGGGTAAACGTTTGAATAAGCATTTCCCCACCATACAGTTGGCGGGTAAAACCGGCACCAGTAACAATCTGCGTGATAGTTGGTATGGCGGTTTTGACCAAAATACCGTGACCGTGGCCTGGTTGGGACGCGATGATAACCAAAGTACCGGCCTGACCGGTGCGGTGGGCGCCTTGGAGATGTATATTCGTTATCTGCGCCAGCTAAATCCGCAGTCCATTGCCGATGAACGTCCAGAGGGGATTCGTTGGGCCTTTATTAACGAGCAAACCGGTATGCAGGCACCGCCAGGGTGTGGCAAGGTGATTCAACTGCCGATACGGGCCAGCGAATTTAACCCCAGACCTAGCTGTGTGCGTCCTTAAGGGCGCGCACTGAATGTAAAAAAACCGCCCATCGGCGGTTTTTTTATGGGTGTTATGCGTTGCTTACCTTAGGCTTACCTTCGGCTTAGCTAAGGTACTGACTCGGTGCGGCTACTCGGTGGCAGGAGCTATGGTCGCTAACTCATTCATCAATTGATTCCTTCTTTGATGGGCAAACTGTAGCATCAAATCGCAGTTGCCCAGGGTATAGCGGTTGAGAAAAGAAATTGTCTGCGCCGTCGAGTTTGCCATCATGGTCGCTCGGTTTGGCATTAATTGAGTCAGCTCATTATAGAGGGCAATTTCTTGTGCCCTTATTTCATTGCCAATGCCTGACACAGCGCTTTGTTGGTGGGCATAAGCCAAGGTGAACAAGGTGCGATATGCCCAGTAGGCGCCGTGCGCATCAAGGTGCGGGCGCTGTCATTATGGGATGGCTGCACTCACAGGGTGGTAATGGGTAATCTCGGGTGGGCTGTTAATCTGTAAGCGACTGTAAGGTTTTTTGAGCTACAAACCAATGACTGGGTACTGGGGTAAGCGGTAAAGCAAAAGTCTTTGCAGTAGTGTGAAACCGCCAAGACGGCGGTTTCAGTATTCATTGCCAGCTTACAATTTAGCGAAGGCGCGCTCGGCCGCCGCTATGGTTTGGGCGATGGCTTCGTCATCGTGTGCCTGGCACACAAAGCCCGCCTCAAACGCAGAAGGAGCAAGGTATACGCCTTCTTCAAGCATCAGGTGGAAGAAACGCTTAAAGCGCTCTAAGTCGCACTCGGTGGCTTGCTGGTAACTGGTTACCTTGTCGGCATCGGTGAAGAAGAAGCCATACATACCACCGGCATAGTTGGTAGTAAGTGGGATACCGGCTTTGTCTGCAGCGGCTTGGAAACCTTCACAGATGGCCTTGCTTTTCGCTTCCAGCTCTTCATGCAAACCTGGCTCGCTAAGAAGTTCAAGGGCTTTTAGACCTGCGGCCATAGCAATTGGGTTGCCAGACAGGGTACCGGCCTGATAAACCGGGCCTACCGGGGCAATGTAATCCATGATTTCTTTCTTACCACCGAAGGCACCCACCGGCATACCGCCGCCGATCACCTTACCTAAACAGGTTAGATCCGGAGTGATATTGTAATAAGCCTGGGCGCCACCTAGGGCGACGCGGAAACCTGTCATTACCTCATCGAAGATCAACACGCTCTTATATTCATCACAGATTGCACGTAGGCCTTCTAAGAAGCCCTCAACCGGCGGAATACAGTTCATGTTACCGGCAACCGGCTCGATGATGATACAGGCGATCTCTTCTGGGTACTTTGCAAAAATCGCTTTTACTTCATCTAGGTTGTTGAAAGACACGGTCAGCGTGTGCTTGGCGAAGTCTTCAGGAATACCCGGTGAGTTAGGCACACCTAAAGTCAGGGCGCCAGAGCCGGCTTTTACCAGCAGTGAGTCGGCATGACCGTGGTAACAGCCTTCAAATTTTAAAATCTTGTCGCGACCCGTGTACCCACGAGCCAGACGAATGGCGCTCATGGTGGCTTCGGTGCCCGAGTTTACCATGCGTACCGAGTCGATAGACGGTACCAGTTCTTTGACCTTTTCGGCCATATCGATTTCCGCTTCGGTAGGCGCGCCGTAGCTTAGGCCGCGCTCAACCGCTTCGTGCACGGCCTGCTTAATTTCCGGGTGGTTATGACCCAAAATCATAGGTCCCCAAGAACCTACGTAGTCTATGTATTTGTTACCGTCGGCATCAAAGGTGTAGGCACCTTCTGCATGGGTGATAAACAATGGGGTACCGCCAACGCCGTTGAAAGCACGGACTGGAGAGTTCACGCCACCAGGGATCGAGGCTTGGGCGCGGGTAAATAAATCTTGGCTTTTGCTCATGTTGCTTCCTATTAGGTTGGCAAATTAATCTTCACGTTTACGGCTGAACCAGGGCACAGTGGTCTCATGTTTCTCGACCAGGTTGTCAACGCCCAGGGTTAGTGCAAACAAGGCCATGCGGATCAGCACGCCATTTTGTACCTGACGGAAGATGGCCAGGTTGTCGTTGCTATTTAGGTCGTTATCCAGCTCATTGGCATCGCTGCGGCTGTCGCGCGGCAATGGGTGCATCAATACCGAGCTTGGCTTACAGTGGGCATTGTAAATCGCCTGGCTGATGCGGAAACCACCGCGGTATTTATTGGCTTCTTCCTGGCTGGGGAAACGCTCTTCCTGAATACGGGTCTGGTAGACGATATCGGCGGCCAGATTGCCTTCCATTTTATCCACCAGTTCGATTTGGTGACCGGCATTGGTCACGGTATCAAGAATGCTCTGCGGCATTTGCAGGCCATCCGGCGCCACCATGGTAAAGCGAACATCTTTGTAGTGACACAGCAGCTTAGATAAGGAGTGTACGGTGCGACCGTATTTTAAATCACCCACCAGGGCAATGTGCATACCATCGACCTTTTGGCCAAAACGGCTGAGTTCGCGGTCTATGGTTAGAAGGTCAAGCAGGGCTTGAGTTGGGTGCTCATTAGGACCGTCACCACCGTTAAGAACGGGGACGCTACAGCCGGTAGCAAACTCGGCGACCGAGCCGGCATCCGGGTGGCGCATGGCCACCGCATCCGCATAGGCGGAAATAACCCGGGCGGTATCATACAAAGACTCGCCCTTGGCCAGTGCCGAGCTTTGCATGCCGGTTGTTTCGCGCACTAAACCGCCAAGCAGATTGAATGCGGTGCCGAAGCTCACGCGAGTACGGGTACTGGGTTCAAAAAACAGGTTGGCAAGAATGGCGCCTTCTAGCACCTTAGTGCGTTTTTGTTTTTTGGCATAAGGTTCCATCCGTTTTGCGACTGCAAATATATGCTCGATACTGTCTCTATCGAGTTGATTTACAGAGAGAATGTGTTCACCTTGAAAGCGTAGCATGGAGGTCGTCCCAAACGTTAAAGTAAATAATTCGGTGTTCTACCAAGGGGCGAATTTGCAAGTGCGCCCCTGGCATTTAAACGCCACCGCGTTTGGCTGCGCACTATAGCAAATTTTTCGGTATTTTTAGAGTACTGGTTTCAATACCGCTAAAAAGATAATGGCCGCGAGGATAAGCACCGGGAATTCATTAAAAATGCGGTAAAAACGATCACTGCGGGTGTTGCGATCATGCTTGAAATCGGCCAGTAATTTAAAGCAGTAGCCGTGGTAGGCATAGAGCACCAAGACCAGCGCCAGTTTATAGTGCAGCCACATGCTGGCGCGGAACCATTCGCGGCCATATTCCGCTATGAGTAGCCCCCCAAAAACGGCGGTCAAAATAGCAAAAGGGGTGACGAAAAACAGCAGACGGCGCTCCATCACTTTTAACATGGCGCTGCAGGACTTTTCTTCGTTCAGAGCATGGTACACAAACAGCCGAGGCAGATAGAAAATACCGGCAAACCAGGCAACCATAAAAAACAGGTGCAGGGCTTTGTAAACTAACACTAAGGTCATGGGACTTCCTTTTTACAATAGGGCGTTACGAATGGTGAGGATGTGGCGAATTTGATCCCAGCGTAAAATACCGACGATTTCTTTTTCATCGTGCATATCATACACATAGACAGCACCACTGCGCTTATCTTTAAGAATATCAAAGGCATCGGCCAAGGTGGCCTGAGAGCTTACACCATCGAGTTCAACATAGAGAATATTGATGTTTTCTTCAGACATCAGGTTTAAATCGTATTCAGCAAGGCGGTAGCCGTTATCTTCGTCGTAGACGATAAGTGGCGTTTGCCCATCAAGGTGCGCTAGGGATTCCTTGATCTGCTCCTTGTCGGCGGAGTACAGCAGCTTAAAGTTTTCATTCATTTCCGCCATGATGCCGACCTTTTGCAGTGCTTCTTTGGCGGGAGAAACCTGATAGGTGAGCTCTTGGAAATCCAGCTGTTGCAAGAAAATGGAGCGATTGCCAAAGACCTGCAAGGCGGTGACATAGGCGGTCACTATCACCAGCATGGCGGGCACGATAATTTGCGGGCTGGAGGTCAGCTCCATCACAGCCGTTAACGCCGCCAAAGGAGCGTGTAGGGTGGCGGCCAGTAAGCCGGCCATGCCCAATACCCCATAGGTACCGGCCACATCTGTGCCCGGCGCCACAAGGTGGGCAAAGAAGGACATGAGTGTGCCCATCACCACGCCCAAGCCGATAACCGGGCCGATAATACCGCCAGGGATCCCCAAACCGATAGCGAATAAGGTGGCCAGCAGTTTGGCGATTAATATGGTTAGCAGCAGCTGCACATTATCCGGGGAGGTCATGGCGATGGTAATGGCACTCATGCCTGAGCCCATAGCCTGGGGCACCAAATAGCCTATGCCACCGGCGATAACCCCGGCGATTAACAACCGTGGCAACATGGAGAGAGGTTTAAAGGTACGGATAATCAGCATCAGATTTTTATTAAAGGCATAGGCCACGGCACCCAAGGTCATGCCGCAGATCACCAGGTAAGGGTAATGCCAAAAACTCAAGGGGGTTACGCTAATCAATGCCAGTTCTGAGTCGGCACCAAAAACAAACTGAGTGGCCAGGGCACCGGTCACAGCAGCTAGCATAATGGGCACGAAGATATGCACCTTGTATTCACGAATGACCACCTCCATTACGAAGATCACCGCCGCCAGCGGTGTATTGAAGGAGGCAGCAATGCCGGCGGCCACGCCGCAACCGCTCAAGGTACGCATGGCGTTATAAGGCAGGTGTAACTGATTGGCGAGAATACTGGCACCTGTAGCGCCCATATGCACCGAGGGGCCCTCACGGCCCACGGAAAAGCCGCTGATCAGCGCCAGGGCACCACCAAAAAATTGGTTCACCGTGTTGTAAAATGGCATTTGCCCATAGTGCATCTTCATACGGTGAATAACGAAAGGGATCCCCAGGCGATAATGCTTAAAGCCGGTCAGATAGGCAAAAAAAGCAATAACGCAGGCGGCGCCTACCGGGAGTAAAAAGCGTTGCAGTTCACTGAGGGTGGTAAAGTCGTCGAAATCATCGAGGAACAGGTTCTGCGCTATGATAATCGTCAGGCGAAACATGATGATCAGGCCCGCAGCGATAAGGCCGGCGGCAATACCTAATAAGCACAGTTGTGCCGATGTTTTTGGCCGGGCAAGGCGACGTCTCAGCGCCTCTAGATGCATACCAATTCCTCTGGGCTTTGATGGGGCTAGGGTTATTAACAGTAGTTTATCAAAGCTTATCTAATAAATCCTTGTTTAGTATCAGGGTTTGCGACTTTGTATTTTAGCCTTAGGGGCTAAAAACCAAGGCGGTGCAGCCAATACTTGATTAACTTAGTCGGGTATTAGATAATTTGCACAAATAGGTAGTGAGAGAGACGGTATGTCCGAGCAAGTTCCAATTAAATTCAGTGATGCCGCAGCAGCGCGCGTTAAGCAGTTGATCGAAGAGGAAGAAAACCCTTCGCTAATGCTGCGTGTTTATGTCACCGGCGGCGGATGTTCTGGTTTCCAATATGGTTTTACTTTTGCCGAGGAAGCCAACCCGGGCGATATGCAAATTGTGAAAAATGGTGTGACCCTAGTTGTTGATCCTATGAGCTTGCAATACCTGGTTGATGGTGAAGTGGATTATACCGAAGGTTTGGAAGGCTCGCGCTTTTTCGTTAGCAACCCGAACGCCACGACCACCTGTGGCTGTGGTGCCAGCTTTAGCGTTTAACCACGCAATTAAGATAAATTTGAAAAAAGCCGCTTATGCGGCTTTTTTATTTTTGATGTCTATAAATCGCTGTTCGTTATGTACACCATCAAGGTGAAAAAGCCCAAGACGAACAATGAGAATATAATTATATAAAAGAACCCCTTACGGCCCTGTTTTAGGGGAATATTGTTGGCATTGAGAAACAGCCACCAAGCGGCGCAGAGAATCACGGGCAACAAAAACAGCAAACGAAACATCTTTTCCCCAAAAATGACGATTTAACTCAATTTTAGCGCAAAATTCCTACCCTCTAAAGAAAAATTAAAGACTTAGCGCAGGCCTGATAAATTAGAGCTATCTATCTAATTTATCAGTAGTATTTTATTGAATAAGGTATGCAAACTATTTCGCGCCGAAATTAGGTAAACTTTTGTACATACGCTATACCTAAAATGGGACATGTGCTTTAATACTGGCTGAATGAGACGGGCAAATTTCATTCGCTAATAATTATAGAAACTTTAATTCATCTAGTAGGAGATGTAATTATGATGGGTAAAACCGTTTCTTCCGAGGAAAATGGAAGACTAACCAAGTGGCTGAAAGATAAACGCCACGAGAAAGGCCATACCATGCGCAGCTTGGCACAAGTTCTGGGTACGCCGCATTCATTCATAGGTAAAATTGAAAATCAGGAACGTCGCTTGGACGTGATTGAATTTATGCGTTATTGCGAAGCACTGGATGTGGATCCTTATGAAGGGTTAGCGCTACTCAAATAAGCATTGAAAGCCTATTTTCTGGAGCCCAGGAAGGGCTCTATAGTTTTATCCCAATTCACTTAAATAGCTAATCATTCTAGCGGGCTAAATATCATGCTCACTAGGTTGAAATTTTTCGATGTAGAATAACTACATATAAAAAAATCTTGTTAGCACATCATTTATCTAGCGCTATCTCTGAGCACATACTTAACAGAATTGGTATTATTCCTGCCCCTTGGCATTCCTTCCATTTTCATGAAACTGCCGCTCTAACTGATACAAGCGTTTACGTATCAAGAACAAAAACACCAAAGACGGTATTACCATCAGCGCCGTAAGAATAAAAAACATCGACCAATCGCCGTGCAACCAATCGTCGACTATGACACCACTGTAACCGGACAGCAGGGTGCGCCCGAGATTGCCCAAAGAGGCAAGCAAGGCATAGTGGGTGGCACTGAAGGCGCGATCGCAGAGCATGGAAATAAAGGCCACCATGGCCACCAAAGACCAGGCCTGGGTAAAACCATCAAGTAATATGGCCAGCGCATAGAGTGAGAGTTTAGGGCCCGCGACGGCAATCCAGGAGAACATAAGGTTCGATGCCGCCATGGCGACGCCACTGATAAATAAGCCCTTTACTATGCCGAAGCGACTGTTAAAGAGGCTGCCTAAAAAGGCAAAAATAATGGTCAGCACCGCGGTGCCGAGCTTGGAAAAGGTGGCGATATCCGAGTTGCTAAAGCCCACTTCTTTATAAAAGACGATGGACATACGCGCCAAAAAGGCTTCGCCAATCTTAAAGAGGAAGATAAAGGCCAGCAGGGCTAGGGCGGTTTTAACCCCGTTACGGGTAAAGAAGCTGCGCAGCGGCTCTATAATGGTCACCCCAAGCCAGGCGAACACTATATTCACCCAGCGCGGTAAGATGGAGGCATGTTTACCGAGTTGTTGCTGATACTGTTGCTCTAATTGAGCATGCACATGTTCGCGATTCGACTCGGGCTCTTGGGCAAAGAATACATAGACGATCAAGAGCGCCACAATAACCGCCAAAGCCAAATACACATCCGGCCAATCCACCCCGGGAATATCCGCGGCATAAAAGGGCATGGCGCCGAGCAGAGCATAACCGGTCCACCATCCGCTGGTTGCCATGGCCGCCGCCGCCGACATTTTTTCACTTTCATTTTCGGCCAGTATATCAATACGGTAGGCATCAATGGCAATATCCTGGGTGGCAGAGGCGATGGCAATAATCAGTGCCAGCAGAGCTATAACAAATAGTTGCTCGCTGATATCGACAAACGCCATGCTCAGGGTGGCAGCAAACACAATGCAGAGACAGCATAAGATCCAACTGCGGCGTTGACCCAGCCAATCGGTGAGCAATGGAATGCGCACCCGGTCGACCAGAGGCGACCATAAAAAGTTAATGGAGTAGGCGCCAAACACCATGCCGAACAGGCCGATCATTGAGCGAGTGAGGCCTTCGTCTTTAAGCCAGGCGCTCATGACCGAGCCAATCAACACCCAGGGAAAGCCACTGCTGATACCAAAAATAAACACGGTGACCAGGCGTCGGTCGCGAAAATGTTGGGTGAAATCGCGTAAAGAGAGGGCTGTGTGGCTCATGTTTATTCTTATTATTAGCGAGAAGAAAAAGGGCGATTAGACTCGCCCTGATAGAGTTAGTACGGCTGTGCCTCTAGCACCTTAATATCATAAATAATCACCGCTTGTTTGGGGACATAGGAGTAACCGATTTTCTCCTGAAAGTCGGTTTCAACGCGCATGATTTTATCTAAGGTTTCAAAGCCTTCCACCACGGAACCAAACACCGAAAAGCCCCAGTCACTGCCTGGGTTAAGGTGGTCGTTGTTATCCATGTTGAAGAAAAACTGACGAGTGGCGGAGTGCGGCTTTCTGTCCTGATAGGCCATGGCAATGGTGTACATATCATTTTTCAGACCGCTGCCGCTTTCGTTGAAAATGGGGTCATTCTCATGCAGGCCGTCATAGTCTTTGTCGTAGCCGCCGCCTTGGATCACAAAGTCGCGTTCGTTTTCTTCATCGCGCTCAACACGGTGAAACACCGAGCCCTTGTAGCTGCCGTCTTGTACATAGGTCAGAAAGTTATTCACCGTCAGCGGCGCGCGTGAACGATCCAGTTCGACGGTGATTTTGCCTAGGCTGGTTGTGAACTCAACGCGGGGAAATAAATTGCTCTTTTGCACAAATTCACCCTGCACCGCCGCGTGCGCCAAGGGCGTTAGCAACAAACAGAAGGTAAAAAAGGCACTGATGAGGCGAGTGTTCATATCGCTCCCTTTTGCATGTAATTGTTAAGCTCAGGGTCGCTCATAATGCGTGCCACAAGCTGTTCGATAAGTTTATTTAGTTGCGCCTCAACCTTGGCCTGATCATAGCCAAAGGGACCGCGAAACTGGCTTTGGCCATTATACATTTTATTGAACTGACTACCATTGCGCTCGACAAACACCTGCAGAGCGATTTGCGCCTCGCTGTAGTGATCCACGGTATTTTGCATCACGGTGGCGTTTAAGGTGTGAATGGCTACCTGCATACGGGTGCCAGCCATGGCACTGATTTGTGCGCCGTTAGCTTCTAAGGCCTGGGTAAAAACCTTTTGCATCTTGTTATTTAAATCCGGGGTGGACATTAGATAACGATTTTCGCCCTGGGCAATGGAAATGGTTGGGGCCTTAGCTCTTTGGTCAATCACCTGTAACGACAAGCTTTGGTTATAGCTAGTAAACTGACCGCTTTGGTAGAAAGGGTCTAAGATGGCTTGTGCCGAGCGGTTGCTACATCCTGTAAGTGCCGTGCTCAAAGCGATAATAGCCAGCAGTGAAAAACGGTTAAACATAATTATCCTATTACTTTTTTCGCGCTCAGCACGACAAACTTCTTGTTTGAGCCAAGGAGTTTGGAGCCGCCGAATAAGCGCTTTAGTTTTTCATGGTAATCAAGGTGTCGGTTGCCTACGATACGAAGCTCACCGCCGGGACGCAATACTTTTTTGGCGTCGTTAAACATCTGCCAAGCGATATGATCGGTCACTGCATTTTGCTGATGAAACGGTGGGTTACATAACACCAGGTCATAACCTTGGGCATTAAAACCGCTTAGGCAATCGTTATGGATAAACTCACAACGATGCAGTTCATCGGGCAGGTTTTCTATGACGGTTTGGCGCGCCGAGGCCACCGCCATGGCCGACTCATCGACAAAGGTTACTTGCGCCTCGGGGCATTTAATCAGGGTTTGCAGACCAATCACACCATTGCCACAACCGAGGTCGATAATGCGAATGGGCTTTTTCGACTGGGGCAGATAATTACTGAAAAAGCGTGCGCCTATATCCAAAGAGTCGCGGGAAAATACATTGGCATGATTGACCAAGGTGAAGTCGCTGCCTTCTAGTTGCCAACTTTTGGGGAAGGGGCTTTGCTGCGCTTTATTGTGCATGGTGGCGGTGATAAGGCGTGCCTTCTTTTGTGCCAAGGTGGTAGTAGCAGGACCAATATAGCGCTCCACCAGATTAATGGTTGAGGTATGAATGGCTTTGGTTTTGCCTGCCAGAACCACGGGGGTACCCGGCTTCAGACTTTGTGATAATTGCGCCAATTGATGCTGCATATAGCCGATGTTTTTCGGTATTTTGCCGATCACTAGGTCATAATCGTCGGCAAGCGGTTCAAGGCTGGTCAGCGGCGTAAGTTGCTCGGTATTCAAGTTATTTTCTTTGAGATTATGCTGCCATGCTTGTATAGCAATGTACGAGTCGCTAACTGAATCTGAAGTTAATTGGTTAAAGGCGCAGGCCAGGGCGCCGAAGTCATCATTGAGGATCAGCAAGCGCTTGGCATCAGCATGATGCTCGTTAATATAGTCGACAAGGTATTCATCCGCCGCATCCCAGGCCTGCAGGCTGCGGTTTTTCTGTTGTAATGGCAAGCGATGTAAGTGGTAGGTATTACCACCTAGTTGAGCTGATGTTATCATGAGCACTTAGGTTTAACTGACAATGGCGCTAGTTTATCACGATGCGTGCCAACACCCACACCCAAAACAACGACCAATTGCCTGCGAGCTTACCGGCGAGCTTGCCAGCAGGCATGTTTAGCTATCAGCCTCATGCCCTTGATGAGGTTAAGGCACAGCGATTGTTTGCCCATTTACGTGATACCTTGCCCTGGCAGCAACCCAGTATTTTGGTCTATGGCAAGTGGCACGCTATCCCGCGCTTGCAGCTTTATATGGGTGATGCCGACAGTGCCTATGAATATTCCCAGCAGCGTTTTGAGCCCGCACCTTGGGTACCTGAGCTCGACGCCATGCGCCAGCGTCTCAACGGTGCCTTGGGCTGTCACTTTAATGCGGTCTTGATTAATTACTATCGCCATGGCCTGGATTGTATGGGTTGGCACAGTGACGATGAACCCGAATTAGGACCGGATCCTGTAATCGCCTCAATATCTTTAGGAGCGCTGCGCAAGTTTAAATTACGCCATAAAGCCAGTGGTGAGGTAACTGACTTGGCCTTGACCAATGGCAGCCTGCTTATTATGAAGGGGCAAAGCCAGCACTGCTACGCTCATAGCCTGCCTAAACAACGCAAGGTGACTCAGGGGCGTATCAATTTAACCTTTCGCCACATTGATTCGTCTTTGCTATAGTAGCCTCACCTAAGTATTTGGCAGGCACTCTATTTATGTCTATGCAAACGCGTATTGAGGAAAAACTCAGCGCCGCCATTCCCTGCAAACATCTGCGGGTTGAAAATGAAAGCCATATGCATGCCCGTGGCAGCGAGTCCCATTTTAAGGTGGTGGTGGTCAGTGAGCAATTTACCGGTCAGCGGCTGCTGCAACGTCATCGCGCTATAAACGATATTTTGGCACAGGAGCTGCGTGAGCATATTCATGCGCTGGCTATCCATGCCTATACCCCCGAAGAGTTCAGCGAAAAGCAAGGGCAAGCCCCTGAGTCGCCGAGCTGTTTAGGTGGTTCTAAATTTGATAACTAAACACCCGGCGCGAGTCATCAGACCTGTGTAGTGAAGAATAGTCGCTACACTAGCGCTAATTTTTCGGCAAGATATGGAATTTTATCATGGTCATTAAGCCTAAAATCCGTGGATTTATATGCACTAACGCACACCCAGCAGGCTGTGCGGCACATGTACAACAACAAATAGAATATGTAAAAAGCCAAGGTGACTTGGGCCAGGGTCCAAAAAACGTTTTGGTCATTGGTTCATCAACAGGTTACGGCCTAGCATCTCGTATCGTATCGGCATTTGGCCATGGCGCTAAAACGCTGGGCGTGTTCTTTGAAAAAGAAGGCACAGAGAAGAAAACCGCCTCAGCAGGTTGGTACAACACTGCGGCCTTTCAACAGGCTGCCGACGAAGCCGGCATCTGGGCTAAGAACATCAATGGCGATGCGTTTTCTGATGAAATCAAGGCGCAAGCCATCGACACCATTAAGAATGAACTAGGTAAAGTAGACCTGGTTATTTACTCTTTGGCGTCACCGCGTCGTACCGACCCGAAAACAGGTGAAACTTACTCGTCAACGCTTAAGCCTATCGGTGAAAGCGTAACCACTAAAAACCTTAACACCTCCAAGCGTGTTATCGACGAAGTGAGCGTTGAAGCGGCCAGCGAAGAAGAAATTGCCAACACAGTTAAAGTGATGGGTGGTGAAGACTGGCAGCTGTGGATCGATGCTCTTAATGAAGCAGGCGTATTGGCCGACAACTTCAAAACTACTGCTTACACCTATATTGGTAAAGAGCTGACCTGGCCTATCTATGGTCACGCGACTATTGGTAAAGCCAAAGAAGACCTGGACCGTGCGGCACAAGAGATCAAAGCATCGACTGCTGCGTTATCTGGCGAAGCCTATGTAAGCTCACTGAATGCAGTAGTGACGCAGGCAAGCTCGGCTATTCCAATTATGCCTCTGTACATTTCAGCACTATTCAAAGTGATGAAAGCAGACGGTACCTATGAAGGCACCATAGAGCAAATTACCGCGCTATTCAAAGAGAACCTGTACGGTGAAACACCACGCTTTGATGACGGCGGTCACCTGTTCCAGAACTACAAAGAGCTTGAAGACGATGTGCAGCAGCGCATTCAGACGATTTGGGATACGGTTGATACCGATACCATAGACGAGCTGACCGACTACGTGGGTTACCACAAAGAGTTCTTACATCTATTCGGCTTTGATTTAGCCGGCGTTGACTATGACGCGGATGTGAACCCGGATGTGGCCATCAACAACCTGCTGTAATTGGGTTGTATCTGCTAAAAAAGCCAGTCTTAAGACTGGCTTTTTTGTATCTGGGTAACGGTGTTATGTGATTAATTAGCAAGTAGTTACAATTGAACACGCGGAATTAAGACTTTGGTCTATATTGAAGTTTATTCATTCGAGAACGCCGCTGATCCTTGGATAATTTTTACTTTTTAACTCGCATAGTCGCCGTGAATGATGTTAAAATTCGGCAGATGTGTGACAAGTTCGCTGCGTTGCTTGAAACACTGGCTGACATAGGTGCTCTTTTATACCGTTTGTATTACTGATGTAGGTTAATAATTACTCATTTTGATGTTTTTAAAACGTCGTTAGGGGGAGTTGGCCTTACATTTACAACGCGGTTTGGTACCAGTCGGTCGATGCTAAGCGGCGCGGTTGGTGAGATTTTAAGTTTCTTTCCTTTAATGTAATGCAAGTGCGTATGATCAACATAAAAAAAGGTCTGGATCTACCGATAGAGGGCGCACCTCAGCAAGTTATTCATGACGGTCAACCCGTTAAACGAGTAGCTGTGCTAGGTGAAGAATACATCGGCATGCGTCCAACCATGCGAGTTCGTGTGGATGACCAAGTCAAAAAAGGCCAAGTTCTTTTTGAAGATAAAAAGAATCCTGGCGTAATCTACACTGCACCGGCTGCCGGCGTAGTAAAAGAAATCAACCGTGGTGCAAAACGTGTACTGCAATCAGTTGTTATTGAAGTTAATGGCACTGAGCAAGAAACGTTTGCCAAGTTCGACCAAAGCCAACTAGCAAGCCTAGATCGCGACACAGTTGTCGATCAACTTGTTAAGTCTGGTCAATGGACCGCACTACGTACTCGTCCTTTCAGCAAAGTTCCTGCGGTAGATGCTAAGCCTAGCTCAGTATTCGTAACTGCTATGGACACCAATCCGCTAGCCGCTGATCCAGTGGTTGTGATTGCCGAAAATGCTGATGCTTTCGAAGCCGGTCTGGCCGTGGTTTCACGCCTTACCGAAGGTAAAGTGTACGTATGTAAGAAAGCGGGCGCGCAAGTACCTAGCTCATCAGTTGCTTCTGTTGAAGTACATGAGTTTGGTGGCAAGCACCCAGCCGGTCTTGTTGGTACTCACATCCATCACCTAGATCCAGTATCTGCATCTAAGCAGGTTTGGCACCTAGGCTACCAGGACGGATTGCTTTCGGTCAGCTTTTCCTAACTGGCGAAATTTACACAGCTCGTGTGATTTCTTTAGCCGGTCCTCGCGTTAAGAACCCGCGCCTAGTTAAGACCCACATGGGTGCTGCACTAGACGATTTAGTTGCGGGCGAACTAGAAGACGGTGACAACCGTGTGATTTCTGGTTCTGTACTTTCTGGTACTAACGCCACTGGTCCACACGCCTTCCTAGGTCGCTACCACACGCAAGTGTCGGTACTGCTTGAAGGTCGTGAGAAGGAACTATTTGGTTGGATTGCACCAGGTAGCAACAAGTTCTCTGTAACACGCACCTTCCTTGGTCACCTTGCACCAAGTCGTCTATTCAATATGACTACCTCTACAGGTGGTTCTAAGCGTGCCATGGTACCAATCGGTAACTATGAGCGTGTAATGCCGCTAGACATTTTGCCTACGCTACTGCTACGTGACCTGATTGCACGTGACTTAGACAGCGCAATTACCCTAGGCGCATTGGAGCTAGACGAAGAAGATTTAGCATTGTGTACCTTCGTTTGTCCTGGTAAATACGAGTACGGTTCAATCCTTCGTGACTGCCTGACAACCATCGAGAAGGAAGGTTAAGATGGGCTTGAAGAAATTTTTAGAAGACATCGAACCGCATTTTGAACCTGGCGGTAAACACGAAAAATGGTATGCCCTGTATGAAGCAGCTGCAACTATTTTCTACACACCAGGCTATGTAAACAAAGGCGGTACTCACGTTCGCGATAACATCGACCTAAAACGTATTATGATTTTAGTGTGGATGGCAACGTTCCCAGCCATGTTCTTTGGCATGTTCAACATTGGTCACCAAGCGGCTGACGCAATCGCGAACGGCTTTGCACTTGGCGATTCATGGCAAGTAGCTTTATTCCAACTGTTCGGTGGTGAACTAACCGCTGATTCGGGTTGGGGTGCGAAGATGTTCTACGGTGCCTGTTTCTTCCTACCTATCTACGCTGTCACTTTTGCTGTGGGTGGTTTCTGGGAAGTGCTATTTGCATCGGTTCGTAAGCACGAAGTAAACGAAGGTTTCTTCGTAACCTCAGTGCTGTTCGCGCTAATCCTGCCGGCGACTATTCCACTTTGGCAAGTAGCCCTAGGTATTACCTTCGGTGTTGTTATTGCCAAAGAGGTATTCGGTGGTACTGGCCGTAACTTCCTAAACCCGGCATTAGCGGGTCGTGCTTTCCTATTCTTCGCATACCCTGCGCAGATTTCAGGTGACACGGTATGGACAGCGGTTGACGGTTTCTCTGGTGCAACTTACCTAGGCCAAGCGGCTACAGGTGCATTGGATTACGCCAACATGGAACTTTGGTGGAATGCTTTCTACGGCTTCATTCAAGGTTCTGTAGGTGAGACCTCGACGCTAGCGCTTGCTATCGGTGGTTTATTCCTTATTTATGTGCGTATTGCTTCGTGGCGCATCGTACTAGGTACTTTCCTAGGTATGGTGGTTACATCAATGCTACTTAACTTCATCGGTTCTGAAACTAACGCAGCATTTGCTATGCCTTGGCATTGGCACCTAGTGCTGGGTGGCTTCGCCTTCGGTATGTTCTTTATGGCAACCGACCCGGTTTCAGCGTCATTCACCGATAAAGGTAAGTGGGCTTACGGTGCGTTAATTGGTTTCATGGTGGTAATGATCCGCGTAGTGAACCCTGCGTACCCAGAAGGCATGATGCTAGCAATCCTATTTGCTAACTTATTCGCGCCGCTATTCGACCACTTCGTAGCGCAGTCAAACATCAAGAGGAGATTGGCACGTGGCTAGTAAAAACGAATCAATCGGTAAAACGCTTGGTGTAGTAGTGTCACTATGTTTGGTGTGTGCGGTTATCGTATCGTTTGCATCAGTACAATTACGTCCACTACAGCAAGAAAACAAGCTTAAAGATATTCAAAGCAATATCCTGGCTGCAGCTGGTTTTGAAGGCGTTACAAACGTTCAATCTACGTTTGATGCAAACATCGAAACCCTAGTTGTTAATGTTGAAAGCGGCCAACAAGTGCAGTTTGACAACGAAGACGCTCGTAGCGCTTGGATTAAAGCGTACGATTTTGAGAAAAGTAAGTTCGATGCGGCAATGAGCATCAAGCTAACTAAAGCTCAAGATAAAGCGGGTATTCAACGTCGTACTACTGAAGCGCCGGTATACATTAGCCGCGCCGACGACGGCTCAGTAAACTCTATCATTCTACCTATCCAGGGCTACGGTCTTTGGGGTGTAATGTATGGTTTCCTAGCGCTAGAAAACGACGGTGAAACTGTTAAAAACCTTATCTTCTACAAGCACAACGAAACTCCAGGCCTGGGTGGCGAAATCCAAAACCCAACTTGGACGGCTCAGTGGCAAGAAAAAGAGCTTCCTATTGACCTAGTGAAAAGTGGTGCCAAGAATGCTCACCAAGTTGATGGTCTATCTGGTGCAACACTGACGTCTAACGGTGTTGATAACACGGTTGACTACTGGACTGGCGATCATGGCTTTGGTCCTTTCCTTGCGAAAGTACGTGAAGGAGCGTTGAAATAATGGCTGATACTAAAGAAATGAAGTCGGTTCTATTTGGACCTGTCTTCGCCAATAACCCAATCGCCCTGCAAGTACTAGGTATTTGTTCTGCGCTGGCGGTTACTTCAAGCTTGAAAAATGCCTTGATCATGTCAATCGCATTGACCTTGGTAACAGCCTTCTCAAGCTTGTTTATCTCGATGATCCGTAACCAGATCCCATCAAGCGTTCGTATTATCGTACAGATGACGATTATCGCTTCATTGGTAATCGTGGTTGACCAGGTGCTACAGGCCTTCTCTTATGCAACTGCAAAAGAGCTATCGGTATTCGTTGGTCTAATCATTACCAACTGTATCGTAATGGGTCGTGCCGAAGCATACGCAATGAAGTCACCGCCTTTGATGTCATTCCTAGACGGTATTGGTAACGGTCTTGGCTACTCGGTAGTGCTACTGACTGTTGGTTTCATTCGTGAGCTATTCGGTAAAGGTTCACTATTCGATGTGGAAATCATTCCACTGGTGCAAAACGGTGGCTGGTACCAGCCTATGGGTCTATTGATCCTTCCACCAAGTGCATTCTTCATCATCGGTCTATTCATCTGGGTACTTCGTACCTATAAGAAAGACCAAGTAGAAGCGAAATAAGGGGCGAGTTGTGGAACAGTATCTTAACTTATTTGTTAAAGCGGTTTTCATTGAAAACCTTGCGCTTGCCTTCTTCTTGGGTATGTGTACTTTCCTAGCTGTATCTAAGAAAGTAAAAACGTCACTAGGCCTAGGTATTGCGGTTATCTTCGTACTAGGTATTGCGGTACCGGTAAACCAAGTGGTTTATCACGCGGTATTGGCACCAGGTGCACTTGAGTGGTTGGGTTTCCCAGAAGCTGACTTAAGCTTCCTACGCTTCCTAACCTTCATCGGTGTTATTGCTGCCCTAGTACAAATTCTAGAGATGGCTCTGGATAAGTTCTTCCCGCCGCTATACAACGCGCTGGGCATCTTCCTACCATTGATCACGGTAAACTGTGCGATTTTCGGTGCGGTATCCTTCATGGTAGAGCGTAACTACAACTTCGGTGAGTCAGTGGTTTTCGGCCTAGGCTCAGGTGTGGGTTGGGCACTGGCAATCACTTTGCTTGCTGGTATCCGTGAGAAGATGAAGTATTCAGACGTGCCAGACGGTCTGCGTGGTCTAGGTATTACCTTTATCACTGTAGGTCTTATGGGTCTTGGCTTTATGTCATTCTCTGGTATTTCACTATAAGGTAGCGAGGAGAAATCATGCTTGAGGTATATTTAGGCGTAGGTGTATTCGTCGCTATCGTGGTTATCTTGGTTTTAGTTATTATTGCAGCTAAATCTAAGCTAGTACCCACAGGTGACGTCACCATTGGGATCAATGGCGATCCTGAGAAAGCAATTAAAACTTCACCGGGTAGCAAGCTACTTGGTGCACTAGCAGATGCCGGTATTTTCGTATCGTCTGCTTGTGGTGGCGGTGGCTCATGTGGCCAGTGTCGCGTAGATGTGAAATCGGGTGGTGGTGATATCCTACCGACCGAGCTTGACCACATCTCTAAAGGTGAAGCCCGTCATGGCTGTCGTCTAGCGTGTCAGGTTGCCGTTAAAGGCGACATGGAAATTGAACTTGAAGAGTCTATCTTCGGTATCAAGAAGTGGGAATGTTCTGTTATCTCTAACGATAACAAGGCAACCTTCATTAAAGAACTGAAACTAGCTATCCCTGAAGGTGAGGTTGTACCTTTCCGTGCCGGTGGTTACATTCAGATCGAAGCGCCTGCTCACCATGTTAAATACGCTGACTTCGATATTCCTGAAGAATATCGTGCAGACTGGGATCGTTTTGGCTTCTTCAAACTAGAGTCAAAAGTTGACGAAGAAACAATCCGTGCGTACTCAATGGCTAACTACCCAGAAGAGTTCGGCATCATCATGCTTAACGTACGTATTGCGACTCCGCCGCCAAACAACCTAAGCCTACCTTGCGGTAAGATGTCTTCATACATCTGGTCGCTTAAAGCAGGTGACAAGGTAACTATTTCTGGTCCATTCGGTGAATTCTTCGCCAAAGACACAGACGCAGAAATGGTATTCGTAGGTGGTGGTGCAGGTATGGCACCTATGCGTTCACACATTTTCGACCAGCTTAAGCGTCTTAACTCTAAGCGTAAGATGAGCTTCTGGTACGGTGCACGTTCTAAGCGCGAAATGTTCTATGTAGAAGATTTCGACGGCCTAGCTGCTGAAAACGATAACTTCGTATGGCACGTAGCCCTTTCAGATCCTCAACCAGAGGACAACTGGGAAGGTTACACTGGCTTTATCCACAACGTATTGTATGACAACTATCTGAAGGACCACGACGCGCCTGAAGATTGTGAGTTCTACATGTGTGGACCACCTATGATGAACGCGGCCGTTATCAACATGCTTAAAGATTTAGGTGTTGAAGACGAGAACATCCTACTGGATGACTTCGGCGGCTAATTTAACGATGTATATTCGTTAACATTAGGTATAAGGGCTTCCTAGCTAAGGTTAGGGAGCCTTTTCTTTTTTCTCACGCGAGTATTACAGATGAAACCTATTCTACGTGTCACGGCCTTAGTGATTTTCGCCCTTACCTTTGGCCTACTTAGCGGCTGTGATAAGGCCGGTGAGCCCGAGCAGCAAGAGTTACTGCTGCATGGTAAAACCATGGGCACTACCTATAACATCAAGCTGTATGCCACCGGCGAGCATTTGGCAGCGCTGAATCTACATGGCGACATAGAGCAGGCCTTAAAAGCCGTGAATCAGTCCATGTCGACCTATATACCCGACTCGGAAATCAACCAGTTTAACCGCTTGAGCGCGGGAGAGGTGATGGCTATCAGTGCGGACTTTCGCACCGTGACGGCGGAGTCTATCCGTTTGGGCTTCTCTACCAAGACCCTGGATGTGACCATGGGACCCTTGATTGACCTCTGGGGCTTTGGCCCGGATAAGCGCCCGACGCAGCGACCTACGCAGGCTGAGCTTGATGCCATGGTCGCCAATATCGGCGTTGATAAGCTGACCCTGAACGAGCAGGGCTTAGCTAAGTCGGTAGACGGTTTGGAGCTGAGCTTTTCGGCGACCGCCAAAGGTTTCGGTATAGATAAGGTGGCAGACTTACTTGAGCGCCAAGGCATAGCCAACTATATGGTTGAGATTGGCGGCGAGATGCGTATTGCCGGGCACAAACCGGGGAACAAGCCTTGGGTGATTGCCATTGAGCAACCGGATGCGCCAAAGGGTGAACGTAAAATCCATCGTACCTTAGAGCCGGGCTCTATGGGCGTGGCGACCTCAGGTGATTATCGTATCTTCTATGAGATGGACGGCGAGGTATACACGCACTTGATTGACCCGCAAACCGGTATGCCGATTAAGCACGACCTGGTGTCTGTGACCGTGTTACACCCCAGTGCCATGACTGCCGACGGCCTAGCTACGGCGCTAACGGTAATGGGTACGGAGCGCGCTAAAGCCTATGCCGAGGCCAATAACTTACCCGTGTATTTGATCAGCAAAACATCGGAAGGTTTAAAAACCTATTCAAGTCCGGCGTTTAAGCCATATTTGTAGTCAGGTTAAAGCGGGCGTATAATAACGCCCGTGGCTGACTCAGCCGTTGATTGTCATTTTTAAGGGGCACAGACAATGCAGCTATTTCTTCTTACCTTTGGTCTGCTTTTGATTATTATCGCGGCGATGGCGGTAGGTGTTATCGTTCAACGCAAATCAATGGCCAGCAGCTGTGGTGGCCTGGGCTCTGTAGGCATAGAAAAAGCCTGTGACTGCGACGACCCGTGCGACAAGCGTAAAAAGCGCATGGCCAAAGAGCAAGCCTGGAAAGAGAATCAGATTCTTTAATGCCGATAAAAAAACCGCTTAAGTTAGCGGTTTTTTTGTGTCCGATGTTTAGCCAAGAATAATATGGGGTACAAAGCGCGAGGTGTCCTTGGTAATGGGGCCATTATCCTCACGAATAGTCAGGCCACAGCTTTTATGACCCACGACCCAGGAGCCTATCAAGGTGTGGTTGCCGGCAAATACGGGCAGAGGCGCTAAGGCCTGGGTAATAAAGCCCTCACCGCCGTAGCTGCCGCCTTGATGAACCCGGCCCTTGCTGGGGTGTACCCAGGTGATGTTTTCTCCCTCACGGCTAAATAAGGGTTTGCTGACATAGCCTTGTTCGAGCCCTTCGCCTTCTTCCCCGGCAAAATAGCTGGGTAGTAAATTGGGATGCCCGGGGAACATTTGCCAAAGCAGCGGTAAAATAGCCTTATTCGAGAGCACTGCCTTCCACGGCGGCTCCACAAACAGGGTACCCGTGCTTAACAGCTGTGGCGCGAATTCATCAAAAAACAGCTCTTCCCAGGGGTAAAGTTTAAATAACAGGGAGATTGGCGTGTCATCAAGGTCGGTAAGCTGGCCCTTGGCGTCTATGCCTATGTCCTCAATGGCCATTCTTATGGTTGGCATACCCCCCTGATAGGCGCAGTCTTGCAAATAGGCGACCGTGCCCTTGTCTTCCAGCGAATCGCGGCTGTGAACAAGGTGGATGGCATCCTGGTTGCTGAAGTGGTTAAAGCGGCTGATCAAGGCTTCTTGGATGCTGTTGAATTGGTCAGCACGCCTTGGCAGTACGCCCCTGTCTACCTGTTGCTCCAGCCATAGCCATTGGAAAAAACCCGCCTCGTAGATGGAGGTGGGGGTGTCGGCGTTGTATTCCAGCAGTTTAGCCGGGCCTGTGCCCTGATAACTAAAATCCATGCGCCCATACAGGCTGGGCTCTTTGTTATGCCAACTGGTGGCGACAAAATCCCAAAAGCGCTCGGGCAGGGCAAACTTCTTTAGCCAGTATTCGTCCCTAACCACCCTATCGACCAATTCCAGGCACATCTGCTCGAGCTCGTTGGTCGGGTCTTCCAGGTCGTTTTCAATTTGCTTCAGGGTAAATTGATAATAGGCGCTCTCGTCCCAATACTTTTCGCCATCGATATTGCAGAACTCGAAGCCGAAGTAATCGGCCTGAGCGGCCAAGTCTGACCGCTCAGTGATGGGTTGGCGAAACATCTAACCACCAAAGCTGCTGCGAGATGCGGCGCGACGACCAAAACCACCGCGTGAACTGGTGACGGTTTTAGGCTTGCTTGAGTAGTGGATTTGCGATTTCTTCACCATGGTGGTGCCGCGGTTATTAACCGAGCCGATATAGCCATTGTTGGCATTGCGGAAACTGAAAAAGTCATCGCGGGAGCGATACAGGGGCTTGGCGCCCGAGTAGTAGCTACCGCCCAGATAGGCGTACTTTTTACGCTTTTTCTTTTTCATCAGGTCGAGGCCTTCATCGACCGCCTCGGCCACCGCGGCTATCATAAAGCCGGCCATAATGGGGCGCCAGATACTGCCTTCCTGTTCGCACTGGTCAAAGCCAAAGTCGTTTTCACACAGGCCTTCGTTGACATACTTAGGCGCTTCCATGGCGTGGTTGGCCAGGGCTTCCTGGTACTGCGCCTGGCACACGTCCTGCTCGACACCAAAGCTCATACAGTCTTCGGTATCGTTAAAGAGCAGAGCCGACTCGTCCGGATCGCCACAGCCACTTAGCCCTGCGGTGGCACCCAGCATCAGGGTCAGTTTTAATTTACTCGTCCTTTTCATAATCACCGCTCCTTAGTAGGTAATACAAGCGGCGTTAAGAATTCCAGTCGCCAGCGAGGCGATACCTAAAAAGGCTCCGGCGCTCATATGGCCGTTGGCAATTTTTTCAGACAATTTAGGCATATACAGGCGTACTAAGAAAAAGGTAATAAGCTGCATAACACCGGCAATGACACCCCAGATGGCGAAGTCAATAATGGATACCGAGTTCACCGCGGCACTGGCAACCGGCAGGGTAAAGCCAATAAAGGCACCGCTAAAGGCGGTTGCGGCGGCGGCATTGTTTTCCTTCATCAAAGTCCACTCACAGTGGGGGGTGACTAGGGTGTATAAAAACAAAAATGCCAAAACCAACAGGTAGCCAAGGCCAAAATACATCAAAAAGGGAATAAACCCTTGCATGGATTCCATGATCATAATTGCTGCTCTCACTGAGTCTATTTTATTGTTGTTCCACCGAGGCCGGCTGTACCAGCTCTCGGTGCAATAGCTTATCATCCCCGACATTAAGTTCAATAAGACGTTTTAAATGCGTGGCGCTATCTAAGTCAATGAGGATGCAGCGTAAACCAATATGCGGCTGTTCGATATCGGTGTCGGCTAGGGTAAAGCTCAGTTGCAGTTCTGCCCCTAGGGTGGGGTGGAAATTCTCTGGGTGGCTGATCAGGGCACCTGTAAGTGAGAGGTCGAGTAACTGGCTGGGGTAGAGATGTTGATGGTCGGTGACTAGAGTGGGGCGTTGAAACAGTACCCGGGTAAAGTGGCGACGCTCGTGCATAAACACTCCTAAAAAGCAGGGTATTTAGTCAGTGTAGTTGGCGACGGGCAATTTTGTCTATGAACAGGGGATACAAAAAAGCCCCATTGCTGGGGCTTTTGCAATTGGTTAATTAACCAATTTTCTTATATTTAATACGCTTAGGTTGTGCGGCATCGGCGCCCAGCGTTTTCTTCAACCAGGCTTCGTACTCTGTGTAGTTACCATCGAAGAAGTTGATCTGACCTTCGTCACGGTAATCCAGAATATGCGTAGCGATACGGTCAAGGAACCAACGGTCGTGCGAAATAACCATCACACAGCCCGGGAATTCTAGAATCGCATTCTCCAGGGCGCGCAGAGTTTCTACGTCCAGGTCGTTGGTAGGCTCATCCAGTAGCAAGACGTTGCCGCCCGCTTTAAGCAGCTTGGCAAGGTGTAAACGGTTACGCTCACCACCTGATAGGTCTTTTACAAACTTCTGCTGGTCATTGCCTTTAAAGTTAAAGCGACCCACGTAGGCACGGCTTGGGAATTCGAAGTTACCCACTTTTAGCACGTCCTGACCGTCAGCGATTTCTTCAAATACGGTTTTGCTATCGTCCATATTGCCACGGAACTGATCCACTGTGGCCAGCTCTACGGTTTCACCAATAGTGATTTCACCGCTATCCGGCTGCTCATCGCCGCTTAGCATCTTAAACAGGGTTGATTTACCGGCACCGTTAGCACCGATAATGCCGACGATGGCACCCTTAGGCACGGTGAATTCCAGGTTGTCGATCAACTGACGATCGCCAAAGCTCTTGTTCAGACCTTTAACCTCGATTACCTGATCGCCCAGGCGTGGACCCGGTGGAATAAATAGTTCATTGGTTTCGTTACGTTTTTGGTAATCGCTTTGCTGTAGCTCGGCAAACTGGGCCATACGCGCTTTAGACTTGGCTTGGCGACCTTTAGGGTTTGAACGCACCCACTCAAGCTCTTGGGCAATTGATTTCTGGCGTGCTTTTTCCGCTTTTTGCTCTTGCTTCAAACGGGCATCTTTTTGCTCTAGCCAAGATGAGTAGTTGCCTTCCCATGGAATACCTTCACCACGGTCAAGCTCAAGAATCCAACCGGCAACGTTATCAAGGAAGTAACGGTCGTGGGTTACCGCCACTACTGTGCCTTCGTAATCATGCAGGAAGCGCTCCAACCAGGCCACAGATTCTGCATCCAGGTGGTTGGTCGGTTCGTCGAGAATAAGCATGTCAGGCTTTTCAAGTAGCAAACGACAAATCGCCACACGGCGTCGCTCACCACCGGAAAGATGTTCAACTTTTGCATCCCATGCAGGTAGACGAAGGGCATCGGCGGCACGCTCTAGAGCGTTGTCCAGGTTATGACCGTCATGTGCCTGGATAATGGCTTCAAGTTCGCCTTGCTCTTTGGCTAGGGCATCAAAGTCCGCATCTTCCATAGCGTATTCGGTATAGACTTCATCAAGGCGGGTCAGGGCGTTTTTAACTTCGCTTACCGCTTCTTCAACCACTTCACGCACGGTTTTGCTTTCATCAAGTACCGGCTCCTGTGGCAGGTAACCAATTTTCACGCCCGGTTGAGGGTGAGCCTCACCTTCAAAATCTTTATCAACGCCGGCCATGATACGTAACAGGCTAGATTTACCCGAGCCGTTTAGACCAAGTACACCAATTTTTGCGCCAGGGAAAAAGTGCAGAGAAATGTCTTTTAGGATGGTGCGCTTAGGCGGCACAACCTTAGACACTCGACTCATCGAGAAAATAAACTTATCAGGTAAAACCATGAAAGGAACCTTTGCAATATGACTAAAATTATCAGCCGCTATTGTAGAGTCTCGGCTACGGAGCAGTCAACGCATAGGGCCTGATTTAGGGGGCCAGTATAGGTTTAAAATCCAGCTTGAAAACAGCGGAACTGAGTGATTGCTATGTCTGGTTTAGTACATACCCCAATCACTCCGATTCAAGTTAGAGTACTCGGGCTAATTTACTCTAGCCACTTAAGACCTAGCCAATGGCTTGGTAACAGGTTATAGCCAATCGCTTTAGTGAACTCAGTTTGAGAAAAGTTACCGTCGGTTGTTTGAATAAATACAAACTCTTTGGTTACGTCGTTTATGGGGGTGTGATTTTCATAGGTATAAAAGTCTTGAAGTCCATCACCATTTATATCTCTGACGGCAAAGCCTAAGCCCGCGACATTAATTTCATCGGCGGTGTCTTTCTCGCTGTGATGACTAAAAGCGTTTTTGAATTTGCCATCACAACTTCCTTCCCAAACTTGAAAGTGATGTTGGTATAAATAATCTGTTGTATAGCTAATAAAATCTAAGCACTGGTCATTGTTGTAGTTAATAATTTCCATGCCAACCGTGGCTACAGCCCAGGCTCCCCCAAATTCTGGATCATTGCCTGCTGGGTTAGCTATATTGGTGGGTATTAAACTGGTGTTCGCAGAATATGAAAATTCTGTCCCGTTACCTGCTAAAAACACATGTGAGTTGCCAACTTGATTGCCACCGCCATCTTGCAGATCATTGCCGCTATTGGCGCCCATGATAACGTCGTCAAAACCATCTTTATTAAAGTCACCGGCCACACACCAGGTAAAAGTAACCGCTGTTAAATCTTCTGGGTAGGCGTTGGGTTGCTCATTAAAATTGCCCTGCCCATCATTCAGCCAGAGGCGGGGAGCTTGTTGATAAACATTGACATCAAATATATCCACCGCTCCATCATTATTGAAATCAAGAGTGCATCCGCCATGCGTATAATCGGCTATATGATCAAATTGACCTGTGCTGATGAGATCACTGTTATCCGCTTGCAGCCAAATACTATTATTACCGCCAATTTCGTCGTTAGCGCCCCATTCGCGCCCATGGTTAGGAAGGTAAATATCGTCTAAGTTATCTTTATTGAAGTCACTAACTACAATGCGACGAGCAACCGCCGCAATATTTAATTCCTTGATAGTGTAGCCAGCTTTAGAATCGTAAATAAGGGCCGTAGCATTTTGGGAGGTGCCATTATTCATATCGCGGGTGATAATAATGTCCAAGTCACCATCACCCCCTAAATCGATATCGCCAAAATGATGCCATTCCAAATCTGGAATTGTTGATACTAGTTGAGATAGCTGCTCGTACGCTTCTTGCTGTGTTAAATCTATATCTCTTACCGACAGTGTCATTGATTTCGTTGTAGAAGCAATACCATCCGACACGCTCACTTCGAAGGTAAAGTTTGTGTCCTCATTAACTTCAGGTGCTATGAGTTGGAGTTCTGAACCTGTGACGGTATAAGTCAACTCATTGCCACCGGTTTGTGACCAAGTGTAGGTTAAGGCATCCCCATCAGCATCCGTTGCATCAGCCTTAATGCTCAGTGAAAGGCCCTCATCGGTGCTGATATCAGATAACCTAACCTTGGGGGCGGAGTTACTTGAGAGCGGAGGTGTTTCACTGTTGCTGCCGCCACCACCGCAGCCGCTGATCAGGGTGGAGAATAAACACAGGGAGGTGAGGAGCTTTAACTTAGGCATCAATTATTTCCTTGTAAACGATGTGACTCCACAAATGATAAGCGATTATTTAAGCTCATTATTTGAGAGGCCAGTAACAACTTTTTAACAGTCGCTAGTTTTACAAATCGATGTCTTTAAATTAAGGGGAAGACTTCCTAAAAAGACTAGGAAAACTTCTTAGGTAGCGGGAAGCTGTATTAGTAGGTGTGTGCCAGACCCTGAGCTATCTATTTGGAAACTTCCTTTTAGCGCCAAAGCTCTTTCTTCAATACCGAGCAAGCCAAAACCCCCATTGAACGCCTCCTTCCTCTTGGTTTCAAAGCCCTTGCCATCATCCTTCACCGAGAGTCGAAGCCGGTTTTGTTTAATAGATAAATCAACATAGACGTTATCTGCAGCGGCATGCTTGACTATGTTGTTAAAAGATTCCTGAATAATACGATAAATGGCAATTTTCTTATCTTCCGATAAGTTATCTAAGTCACTTGCAATATTTAAGTGGTAATTTATCCCGGCGCTATCAAGTAATTTAGTTAAGGACCTACCTTGTAAGGCTTTTTGCAAACCTAAATCATTGAGCTCTCGAGGGTGTAATAAAATGATCAGGTTGCGGGTAACGTTATACACCTTGTTCGATAGAGCGCGCAGATTGAGTGCAGACTGGAGTACTTTTTTATCCTTTGTGAGCTGCTCTAAGATGGTTATCTCCGTTCTTATCGCTGTTAAGGTTTGGCCAATATCGTCGTGTAATTCTGTTGATATTTTTTTACGCTCCAGCTCCTGGATCTCAACGACTTTTGTCGCGAGTAACTGGTTTTTCTTTGCTTGCTCTTTGTAGCGGGTATTTAATCTGTTAAGTGCTGAGTTTTGTTCCTGTAGCTTTGTATTTGCGCTTTTTTGTTGGGTGATTGCCGCGCCTAAAATGAGCGCCGTAAATGCAATGGTGATTAAATAGGCTTGGTTTTCAATGACCGAAATTGTTACATCTGTTCTCAGAGCGGTATACACAACTAAAATACACATAGCGAACACGCTTAAGGTGGCTCCCTTCCAGCCCCATTTATGAGATGCCGCTATCACGAAAGTCACCGAGAGTATTTTTATATAATATAAAGGTATTTGCTGGATGTTTAAGATGGCCAACAAGGATAGGGCAAGCGAAAATGAAATCTTAAAGATCCCTTTGTTAGTGATTTTTAAGGAAGGCTTTTTTTTACCGTAGAGCTCTACGAGTAAGATGCTCAGCGGCAAAATAAGCAGCACCCCAACAATATCGCCAAAGGCAAATGCAGTTGCGTTGAGCAGGTGCGTTTGAGTAAAGAGCTCAGTCTTAGGGATCGTCGCCAGCTCATTATGGTAAATCATACTTGTGGTCAGTGTTACTGATGTCAGTGTTGCAGCGCAGATAGCACCCATAATTAACCCAAAGACCTGATGGGTTGTTTTTAATTCGGGCTTTCTATAAAGCTTTAAATAGAAGTGGGCGGCGCATAAATAAAATAACGCGGGGAAAGTAGTAGCAATGAAATTACTTAAGGCGGGTATTTCGCCGCGTTCATTAGTTATTAGGATGATAGCGGTCCATTCGCCAAGAATAATAGCCAGCCAATATCTTTTTGGTGCGAATAAAAAAGCCGCAAAGCGATAGCCAGCCGGTAAAAACCAGCTGGCGGTATTGTCAATTACTGCGAAGCTCACCGGTAGGTACCAGGAGTGATACCAAAGCGAAGAGTAAGCGACTGAGATAATAAAGAAAATACCCAAGTATCTATAACTTATTTTTTTCATTATTAATTGCACAAGATTGAGCTTTGGGAGGTTATGGTGGTGGAGTTCATCCAGCTTAACCCATTCTTGGGTGTCTTTATAGAGGTTACGAACAGGTAATCTATTGGGTAAACCTCTTAAACTGGTGGCGTTAAGTTGTTTACGGACCCCTCCTTAGTGTCAATAAAATTGTGTCTCTAGATCAGATGCGTTTTAATGGTGCTCTGGTATAAAAGGATTGCTTACATTCATGATTAATATCGCTCTCATAGATGATCACTCCATTGTCAGGGAAGGCTTCAAGCGCTTACTCGAGCTCAATGATACACATACCGTATCACTAGAGGCCTCGAGCTTTCAGGCGGCAGAGCAGAAGCTACCTCTTAGTACATTTGATATTGCTATTTTAGATATATCACTTCCGGATAAGAATGGGCTAGGTCTAATCCCCCTGATAAAGCGGTGCTCTCCGAAGGCTAAAATTATCGTTGTGAGCATGTACGATAACGACCCCTACGTCAGTGAAGCAATTAATCTTGGTGCAAATGCGTATTTATCCAAGCAAAACGCATCCGATGAAATAATCACGGCGATAAGGCGTACGCTAAACGGCGATAGTTATTTAGGTCAGGATATTATTAAAAATATCTATTATAACTCTCATAGTGATTCGACCAGCAAAGTGCAGAAGCTGACACAAAGAGAAAAGGATGTTTTTAACCTTTTAGCCATTGGTTACTCGGTAAAGTTAATAGCAAAAAAGTTAAATGTAGCGGTTAAGACGGTCCATGCCCATAAAAGCAATATTTATGAAAAGCTACAAATCACAGAGTCATATGAGCTGCTGAGACTGGCGATTAAAAGCCATTCCATAAAATTTGAAGAATTGTTAAGGGAATAGGTATTAATTTGCCAGTAGAATGCCGACGCCGGCCAGAGCTAAAACGCCGCCGAGGATCATGTTTGCGCTCACCGGCTCACGTTTAAAAAAGCCGAAGGTCATCACCATCAACGGGGCGGTGGCAAAGAGGGTTTGCGCTATGGCCGGGTCGGTGTATTTTACCGACGCTAACTGCAGCCACAGGCCGATAAAGGTGCCGAAGAATACCGCCACCAACAACCAGTGCTTCTTATCTATGCCTTTTAAGCGGATTGCCTGATACAGGTCCGAGTGTTTGAGCAGCGCCACCACCAAAGCCACGGTGAGGGTGCCCGATACCAGACGTATCATCGCCGCCCACAAACTACTCATTGACTCTAGGTTCATTGCTCCTTTGGACATCACCATGCCGGTGGCCTGGCACAGTGCCGCCAGCAGTGCTAAGGATACGCCGATTACATAATGACGCTTATCCAGGCTTGGTAAGGCATGCTGTGGCCGAATGGCAATCACCACCCCGACCGTGGTGACGATAATACCGACCCAAGCCAGTGTGGACAGGTAGTGTCCCAGCAACAGGATATTGAGTATGCCTGCCAAGGCGGGGGCAAGTGACTCTATGATCAGGGTACGCGCCGGACCAATATTGCGCAGGGCGCCAAAGTAGGCGCTGTCGCCGATGGCAATACCAATAATGCCGCCGGCAATCAGCCAACCCCAGGCGGCTACTTGCTGCGGGATGTTAGAGTCTGCGGTGATAACAATTGCTGCGACCATCATCAGTGACGCCAGCAAGCCCTTGCTGACATTGAGCTGTAAGGGCGAAAGGTGATGGCTAAAGGTTTTGTAGAGCAGGGTTGAAAACGCCCAGACAATGGCGGCACAGATTGCTGCTAATTCTCCTAATCCCACCTTGGGTCCCTTATACTTAATTCGACGCGCGGCATTATGGCAAGGGAGAGCCGTGCTGTAAAATTTATATGGACGTCTAAACATCTAGAGGTTGATATTTCCAGTGGGAGGGTCATAATAGCCCTTCTAATATTTGCATTGGAGTTCACTATGCCTATTACGGTTCAGGATGCGTTGCCAGCGATTTCGCAATTGCGCCAAGAAAATGTCTTTGTGATGCCGAAAAGTCGTGCCAGCACGCAGGAGATCAGGCCTATGCGTTTGGCCATATTGAACCTGATGCCGAATAAGGTGGAAACGGAAGTGCAGTTTATTCGCTTGCTGGCCAACACCCCCTTGCAGGTCAACGTGGACTTACTGCGTCTTGATACCCATAGATCCAGCGCCAACTCCGAGCAGCACCTGGACATGTTTTATCGCTATTTCAGCGACGTTAAAGACACTAACTATGATGCAGTGATCATCACAGGCGCGCCGCTGGCCCATCTTGAATATGATGAGGTAGGCTATTGGCAGGAATTACAGGAGTTTTTCGAGTGGGCCGAGCATCATGTCACCTCGACCCTGTTTAGCTGTTGGGCCGCTCATGCCGGTTTGTATCATCACTATGGTCTGAAACGTGAACTCCAGGCCAACAAACTATGCGGTGTGTTTGAACACCAGTGTTATTTCGACCACGGCGCGCTCACCCGCGGTTTTGACGATCGTTTCTTGGTGCCACACTCGCGCTACGGTCATATCGATATCAATAAAATTGCCGCGCGCGAAGATCTCGTGGTGCTTGCCGGCTCAGAGGAAGTGGGTGCCTACTTACTTAAAAACCAAAGCGGCTCGCAGGTGTACCTGACCGGGCACCCGGAATACGACGCCGATACCTTGCAAAAAGAGTATCAACGCGATGTCGACAAGGGCCTGGATGTGGATAAACCGAAAAACTATTTTCCCGAGGATAACCCGGCCTTAAAACCGTCGAAAACCTGGCAAAGCCATGCCTTCTTGTTATTTTCCAATTGGCTAAACTACTACGTGTATCAAACCACGCCCTATGATATTAATCTGGTGAGCCAGGATGTAAGGACAGATAATTATGCCGAATAAACGTCACGCCCTCGAAGCGGCCCTCAAACAGCGTATTTTAATTCTCGATGGCGCCATGGGCACCATGATCCAAAAACATAAGTTTGAGGAAAACGACTATCGCGGCGAGCGCTTTAAAGACTGGCATGTGCTGGTAAAGGGCAACAACGATTTGTTAAGCCTGACGCAACCCGAGGTGATCGCGCAAATCCATCGCGAATACCTTGAGGCCGGTGCGGATATTATAGAAACCAACACCTTTAACGCCACCACCATTTCCATGGAAGACTACGACATGGCAAGCCTTAGCCGCGAGATTAATCTCGAGTCGGCGCGCTTAGCCCGCAAGGTGGCCGATGAATTTACCGCCAAGGAGCCAAATAAACCGCGCTACGTGGCTGGTGTGCTTGGGCCCACGTCCAAGACCTGCTCTATCTCGCCGGACGTGAACGACCCGGGTTATCGTAATATTACCTTCGATAAACTGGTTGAGGCCTATATCGAGTCGACGCTGGCCTTGATGGAAGGCGGTGCCGACCTGATCTTGATCGAAACCATTTTTGATACCCTCAATGCCAAGGCCGCGGCCTTTGCGGTGGAAGAAGCCTTCGAGCAGGCCGGCACCAGTTTGCCTGTGATGATCTCCGGCACCATTACCGATGCCTCGGGCCGCACCCTTTCGGGACAAACCACAGAGGCTTTCTATAACTCCATTCGTCATATTAAGCCGCTTTCCATCGGCCTTAATTGCGCCTTAGGCCCGGATCTGCTGCGCCAGTACGTGGAGGAGCTATCCACCGTCTGCGAAACTTTCACCTCGGTGCACCCCAATGCCGGTTTGCCCAACGAGTTCGGTGAGTACGACCTGGAAGCCGAAGAAATGGCCCAGGAGATCATCGACTGGGGCGAGCAGGGCTTTATCAATATCGTTGGTGGCTGCTGTGGTACCACGCCGGAGCATATTAAAGCCTTTAGCGACGGCTTAAAGAACACCGCACCACGAGCGCTCCCCGAGCTGCCGGTGCGCATGCGTCTCAGCGGCCTTGAAGCCTGTAACTTGAATTAAGGGGCTATCAACTATGACCAATACAGCCATTTTTACCAATGTCGGTGAGCGTACCAATGTCACTGGCTCGGCGCGTTTTAAGCGCCTGATCATGGAAGAAGACTATGAAACCGCCCTGGATGTGGCCCGCGAACAAGTAGAAAGCGGCGCCCAGGTGATTGATATCAACATGGACGAAGCTATGTTGGACTCCAAGGCGGCAATGGTGAAGTTTCTTAATCTGATCGCCTCGGAGCCGGATATTTCTAAGGTGCCGATTATGGTCGACTCCTCCAAGTGGGAGGTGATCGAAGCGGGCCTTAAGTGTATTCAAGGTAAGGCCATTGTGAACTCCATTTCCCTCAAAGAAGGGGAAGAGCCGTTTCGTCACCAGGCAAAAATCCTGAAGCGCTTTGGCGCCGCCGTGGTGGTCATGGCCTTTGATGAAACCGGCCAGGCGGAAACCGCCGATCGTAAGTTTGCAATCTGTGAGCGCTCCTACCGTATTTTGGTGGACGAGCTCGGCTTCCCGCCGGAAGACATTATTTTCGACCCCAATATTTTCGCCGTGGCCACGGGCATCGAAGAGCACGATAACTACGCCGTTGAATTTATAGAGGGCACCCGCCGCATCAAAGAAAACCTGCCGTACTGTAAGGTGTCCGGCGGGGTGTCGAATGTGTCCTTCTCGTTCCGTGGTAATAACCCGGTGCGCGAAGCCATTCACTCGGTATTCCTGTATCACGCCATCCAAGCGGGTATGGACATGGGCATAGTTAATGCCGGCCAGCTGGCGGTGTATGACGATATTCCCGAAGAGCTACGCAATGCGGTTGAGGATGTGATCCTCAATAAAGACCCGGGGGCGGGCGAGCGCTTGGTTGAGCTGGCGCCCAAATACTCGGGCATGGCTCAGGCCGAAAAGGTGGAAGACCTTGAATGGCGCTCCTGGCCGGTGGAAAAACGCCTGGAGCACGCCTTAGTTAAGGGCATCACCGATTACATCGAAGAAGACACAGAGGCCTGTCGCCAGCAATTTGCCAAGCCCATAGAGGTGATCGAAGGGCCGCTGATGGATGGCATGAATGTGGTCGGTGACCTCTTTGGTGCCGGTAAGATGTTCCTGCCTCAGGTGGTGAAATCGGCGCGGGTTATGAAGCGCGCAGTGGCCTACCTCGACCCCTATATTGAAGCCGAAAAGGAAGAAGGGCAGACCAACGGTAAAATCATTATGGCCACGGTAAAGGGCGATGTGCACGACATAGGCAAAAACATCGTCGGCGTGGTGCTGCAATGTAATAACTATGAGGTGATAGACCTGGGCGTGATGGTGCCGGCGGAGAAAATTCTGCAAACCGCCATCGATGAAAACGCCGATATTATCGGTTTATCCGGCCTTATTACCCCTTCCCTTGACGAGATGGTGCATGTGGCCAAGGAAATGACCCGTCGCGGCTTTGAGATACCGCTGCTGATTGGCGGCGCCACTACCTCCAAGGCGCACACGGCGGTGAAAATTGAGCCCCAGTACGACAAGGGCGTGATCTATGTGAATAACGCCAGCCGAGCCGTGGGCGTGGCCTCCAGCCTGTTGAGTAAAACCGCCAAGGCGGACTTTGTGGCGAAAACCAAGGTCGAGTACGAAAAGGTGCGTGAGCAACAGGCGCGTAAGAAACCGCGCTCCAAGCCCATTGGTTTACAGCAGGCACGGGCCAACCATGCCAAGCTGGACTGGCAAAACTATGTGCCACCGGTTCCCAGTAAGCTGGGCGTGCAGGAGTTCCACGATGTGGCCATAGACACCTTGCGTCACTATATCGACTGGACCCCGTTTTTTATGACCTGGTCGCTGGCGGGTAAGTATCCACGCATTCTCAATGACGAGGTGGTGGGCGAGCAGGCGCAGTCGCTGTTTGCCGATGCCAATGCCATGCTCGATAAGTTTGCCCGTGAGCGCAGCATACAGCCCAAGGGGGTGATAGGTTTGTTCCCGGCCAACCGCGTCGGCGACGACATCGAAATTTACGCCGATGAAACCCGCTCTCAGGTGTTGTTGCGTTCGTGTCAGTTGCGTCAGCAAACCGAGAAAAAGGGCTTTGCCAACTACTGCTTAGCCGATTATGTGGCGCCGAAAGGCACGCCGGATTACTTTGGCGCCTTTGCCGTCACCGGCGGCTTGGAAGAAGACGCCCTGGCCGATGCCTTTGATGCCCAAGGTGATGACTACAATAAGATCATGGTCAAGGCCGTGGCTGACCGTCTCGCCGAAGCCTTTGCCGAGTATCTGCATGAGCAGGTGCGTAAGGTACATTGGGGCTACGCCACGGATGAAGCGCTCAGCAATGATGAGCTAATTCGCGAAAATTATCAGGGTATTCGCCCGGCGCCCGGTTATCCGGCCTGTCCGGAGCATACAGAGAAGTCCAAAATTTGGGACTTGTTGAATGTGGAAGAACGCATCGGCATGAAGCTGACTTCGTCTTACGCCATGTGGCCGGGGGCGGCTGTGTCGGGCTGGTATTTCAGCCATCCTGATTCCAAGTACTTCGCCGTGGCGGGCATTCAGCGCGATCAGGTTGAGGATTACGCTGAGCGTCAGGGCATGACGCTGGACGAAGCGCACAGATGGCTCGGGCCTAATCTGGGCTATGACTACTAAGGTGATTATATTGAATAAAAAAGGTGACTGAGGTCGCCTTTTTTTATGCGTTCAATCAACCCCGAACAATTTTTAACAACCCCAGAACTTGGGCATTAATATTTTTATGATACAGTAAGTTATCGAATAACAAGGATAAGTAGTGCGGATCAGTGAAAGATACTTTTAATGCCACCGATGCCGATAAGGCCCATTTCTTACGTGTATTTGCCGCGATCGGCGCCTGTACTTCCTTGATAATGGCCATCAACAGTTACCTCGATGGCTACCTTTTGCTTAGCCTGCTGTTGGCCAGCGCCGTAGTCGTGTTTGCCTTGCCCTTTGTGATAACAAAGCATGATGCCTTTATTGCTGTGCTTATGTTGTATTCCCTTTACGCGCTGATGTCGTACCTGGTGGTATCCGGAGGCAGCCATGGTACCGGGCCCTTGTGGTTATTTATTGTCTCGCCGGTGACCTTCTTCATTCGCGGTTTAAAGCAAGGGGCGGTGGACCTTATTTTACTGGCCGTGGTGGTTTTGCTGTTATTTATCTTTACGCCCAACCTAGGCTTGTATCAATACGATAATTACCATTTTCCCGCTCGTGTGATGCTGTGCTTTGCCATTCTCTGTGCGCTGGCTGGCTTTTATGAGTATTACCGCAATAAATACAGCCGGGCGTTAATGCAGCAGTTGCAGATTAATGAGCAACTGGCGCGCACCGATGCCATGACCGGGCTCAGCAACCGCCGTTATGCCCTGGAATGTCTGACTCAGCCTGGTTTCGGCGCCGGTGCCGTGTATATGTTGCTTGATGCCGATAATTTTAAGCAGATCAATGATGGCTATGGTCATCAGGTCGGCGATCAGGTGCTGCGCTTTATCGCCGCGACTTTAAAGGACCATGCCGGGCCCGATGATATTGTCGCTCGTTGGGGCGGTGAAGAGTTTTTGCTGGTGGTGCATAACACCGCGGCGCGCAGTGCCAAACGGGTTGCTACGCAGATAATGCAACATCTGCAGGATAACGCTCTGCACACAGATGGCCATAGCTTGCAAATGACCCTGAGCATAGGTGCTCACCAACGTCAGTTTGGTGAGAGCATAGATCATTGCCTCAATATTGCCGATAAGCGTTTGTATCTGGCCAAAAGCAGTGGTAAAAACCGGGTCGTATTCGACGACGATGTGGCCATGGATTAGCCCTAGCTGCTGATCCTGAGCGGACAATGGCATACAATAGCCACCATGAATCGCTTCGTGTGAACGCCGTGCTACCAATACAACAAAGCTACCCTCAGCTTATAGAGCAACTCAGTAACCACCCCTTGTGTTTATTACAAGCGCCTCCCGGTGCCGGTAAATCAACCTGGCTGCCGCTGCAATTGCTGCGCGATGGCCACTTTCAGCGCATTATTATGCTTGAGCCCCGGCGCTTAGCGGCGCGCAACATCGCTCAGTTTTTGGCATCGCAACAAAACGAGCGGGTGGGGCAAAGCGTGGGGTTGCGTTTGCGTCAGGAAACCAAGGTGAGTGCCGACACGCGGCTGGAGATCGTCACCGAAGGGGTGTTGACGCGCATGCTGCAAAGCGACCCCGAGTTGAGCGGCGTCGATCTGGTGATCTTCGATGAATTCCATGAGCGCTCACTGGCCGCCGACACGGCCCTGGCCTTTGCCTTGGAAAGCCAGTTGCTGCGCGATGACCTAAAAATTCTGATCATGTCGGCTACTTTGGATGGCGAGCGTTATCAGCAGTTTTTCGATTGTCCCATGGTGTCTGCCGAAGGGCGCAGTTATCCCATAGAGGAAGTGTATGAACCCCTGGCGCAGAGCGAGCGCTGGTTAGAGGCCATGGCGCCGCTGGTGAAGAAGGCTCTGAGCGAACAAGAAGGCAGTGTGTTGGTGTTTTTGCCCGGTCAGCGCGAGATCAACCGCGTGGGCGAGCAACTGGCGGATTTACCGGCCGACATCGAGGTGCATAAACTCTATGGTGAGCTGGATAAACAGGCGCAGCAAGAGGCCATTGCCCCGGCACCCGAGGGTAAGCGCAAGGTGGTGTTGACCACCAATGTGGCGGAAACCAGTTTAACCATAGATGGCATTCGCGTGGTGGTGGACAGCGGCAAACGTCGCGCCGCCGAGTTTAATTTAAAAACCGGGGTCACCGAGCTTAAAACCGTGAACATTTCGCGTTCCTCCGCCACCCAAAGGGCCGGACGAGCCGGGCGTTTGCAACCTGGCGTGGTCTATCGCCTTGGTGCCAGGGAGCAGCTTGAACGCCGCGCCAGTCACGATGCCCCCGAGATGCTCACCAGTGATATCAGCCCCTTGTTGTTAGAGGCCAAGCTTTGGGGGGCCAGTCTTGACGAGCTGCAGTTGCTGGATCCGCCAACCCAAGCGCAGCAACAGCAGGCCCAGGTGTTATTGCAGATGCTTGAGGTGCTGGAAGGCGATAAATTATCGCCCCAGGCCCACATCATGCACGCCATGGGGACCGAATTGCGCTTTGCCCATCTTTTGTATAAGGCCGAGAAGTTTGAACGCCAGTGGCCAGGTTTTTTACAGCTGGCGGTCCATTTTGTTGCCCTGATGGAAGCGCGTATTAGCACAGCCGCTGAGCTCAGCACGGCGCTTAATGCGCAATTGCATCGCCCCCATCCGGCGTTTCGCCAGCAACTCAGGTATTGGCAGCAAAGGCTCAAGTTAGCGCCCAGCCAATCTTTACCCATGTCCTTATTGCCCCTGGTAGTGGCGCTGGCCTACCCGGATCGTCTGGCCAAGCGCCGTGGGCAGGGCATGCTGATGAGTAATGGCGCCGGGGTGCAGGCGTCCGTTGAGCACTGGCTTGATGAAGACTACCTGGCCATTGCCGAGGTGGGCGGCCAAGGCGGCCAACGTATCTTTTCTGCCACCGCTTTTTGCCCCCAGCAATTGCAGGAGCAGTTGCCGCATTTATTTAGCGAGCAAGAGGTGTGCGAGTTTAACGACAAAACAGCGCAGTTCACCAATGAAACCCGCTTTAAACTGGGCGCCATTACCTTGCGCAGCCAGCCTTCCTCGCAAGCTATTAGCTCGCAAATGAAATGCCAAGCCTGGCTTGGGCTGTTGCAAAAACAAGGGTGGGCGCTGCTTAAGCATCCGCAGGCGCAACAGTTGCGAACCCGTTTATTGTTGGCCGGGCAGTTGCTGGGTGCGCCTTTTACCTACAGCGACGAGCAGAGCTTGCTGGCGGCGGCGCCACAGTGGCTGGCGCCTTATCTGAGTGAGGTGCAGTCATTGGCCCAATTACAGCAACTCGATTACCGTCCGGCCTTGCTAAGTTTGCTGGATTACCCGGCGCAACAGCAACTCGAGCAGCTGTTACCTAGCAAGTTAACCGTGCCCTCCGGCGCCACCCATAGAATCCACTTTCAACTTGATGGTCCGGCCAAGCTTAGCGTGCGTATGCAGGAAGTGTACGGCCTCACCGAAAGCCCGAAACTGGCGCAGGGCAAGCTGCCTATTCTTATGGAATTACTGTCGCCGGCACAGCGTCCACTGCAATTAACCCAGGATTTGGCGCAGTTCTGGCAGGGCAGTTATCGTGAGGTGCAAAAGGAAATGAAGGGACGCTATCCGAAGCATTTTTGGCCCGACGATCCGGCGAATGCGCAGGCAACCACTCGGGTAAAGAGCAGAATGTAGTCAAAATCTGGTTTTAATGCACTCTGACGCGGCGAACTTTCCTTTTTCATTTTTGTGAGTATAGTTAAACGAGTCAATAACTTAAGGTTAGGCCATGGATACGATGATCGCTTTTATGGGCTTACTAATGCTGGTTGTAGTGATCGGCAGTGTGTGCGGGTTAGTCGCGCTCACACAAATAGGTGAGCTTAAGCGTCAACTGGCGCATTTACAACGGCAACTAAAGGCTGCCCCGGGTGCTATGAGCGCAGCTGCCGCTAAGGAAACACCACCCCAGACACCTCCCGAGTCCGCTACCGCGGCCAAAGACTCGGCTGTGAGTGCGACTGCAAGTGCGGCTGCAGGCGAAACTGCCAGTGCGGCTGAGAGTGCTGCCGCAAATACGGCACAGAGCACGGCAAGTATTACTACTCAGCCACCGGCAAAGCCTTCGGCAAAGCCTATGGCGGCGCCCACGCTTGAGCCTGCCGCCACATCCGTGGCTACTCCAGCATCGGAGCCGCAGGAAGCGGGCTATCAGGATGCAAACGATTCCATTTTACCGCCCAAAGACCCGGCAACCCCTGATCTATGGCAGCGTTTTACTGCTCAATTTAAAGAGCACTGGATGGTGTGGATAGGCGCTCTGGCGTTGGCCTTTGGTGGCATTTTCTTTGTTTCTTATTCTCTTGAGGCGGGGCTCTTGTCGGTCACCGCGCGTTTGGTGCTAGGTGCGGCTTTTGGCCTGCTGCTATTGGTCGGTGCCGAATATGTGCACCGTAAATTCTATCGCGACAGCGAGGCACAATATGCCATGATTGCCTATGTGCCGGCGGCGCTGGCGGCCGGCGGCTATATCAGTTTATTTGCGCTGACCGCCCTGGCGTTAGTGAGTTATAAACTGCTGTCCCCGGGCAGCGCCTTTGTGATGTTGACCTTGGTATCTGTGGCGGCCAGTTGGACGGCGCTGCGTTATGGCCCACTGCTGGCTATTATCGGCATGTTGGGCGCTTATAGCGTGCCTCTGTGGGTCTCGACCGGCTCCTCAAATTACCTTGAACTGGTTATTTTCTTAAGCGTGCTGACCCTGAATTTAACCTTTGTGGTGCGCAAGGTCAGGCGCATGTGGTTGTGGTACAGCATCTGGGCGCTGCACCTGTTATGGCTATTGCTTATTGCCGTGGACATCCCGCGTGAGCACGCCATGGCCATGGTTGTTTTCGTGCCCATCAGCGTGGTGCTCTTGATTATGATCCCCCGTTTGGGCTTCTCATTTTCGCAACTTGAGCACAGGGTTTGGTCGTTTAAATCTCTGGTGCTGCAAAAGCCGGATCATGCCTTGCTGCTGGTGATCTTTGCCGCCACTGTGCTCTTCTCAAGCGGTCAAGAAATGGCCGTGCTAAGCGTGCAGTTTTGGTTGCTGAGCGCCTTGTTTGCGGTTGCTGCCTTGCTGAACACCCGCTGGCAGCTGTGGCCGATACTCAGTGCTGTGTTGCTGGCGCTGTTATTGGATCAGCCTTATCCGATGAACGTTGATTTAAACCATGATGGCCTTTTGATGTTCCACGGAGCGCTGGGGCAGGCGCAAATTGCCATGGTGGCGTTTTTAGTTTACGGCTCTGTGTTTGCCAGTCGTTCACCCCGACACATGGGCTTTAGCTTTATAGCCGGTGGCGCCGTGCTGGTGCCCTTGGTGCTGGCTTATCTGGCCTTACCGCAAGTCTGGCTGGATGATGTTAAATGGTTCTGGGTAATTGAATTGTTACTGGCCGGCGCCTTCTTGGTCTTTCTTGCCAATCGCACCCGCAACAAGGTGCAGCAGATGATTTACTGGTGTGCCATCAATGCTCACCTGGCCTTTGCGGCGACTTTGGTGTTGGGCACTCATGCCTTGACCTTGGCGCTGGCGCTTCAGGTGGTGTTGATGACCTATCTGAGCAAGCGCTTTGCGCAGCCCATTCCTGCTTGGTTGCTTAAGGCCTTGGTTACTGTGGTGGCGGGGCGCCTCACCCTCTTGTGGATAGAACCATCTTATGGCAATGGGCTGAGCGAGCCTTCTTTATGGTTATATCCAAGCGTTGCGGCACTCTTTACCCTGGGTTATCGATTCTTTGCCAGTGAAGGTTTGAAACCTTGGCTGCTGGGCGTGATTTTACACGTGTTGGCACTGTGGGTAAGTGCACTGACCAGCTATGCCCTGGTGGGTCATACCATACATTTGGAAGACTTGTCGCTGCTCGAAAAGCTGGTGCTGAGCATTAACTGGGGATTACTTGGCTGCGTGTATCTGTATCGTGCCAAAGCGGCGCAAACCATGGCGCAGTACTATACCATTGGTGCTTATCTTCTGCTCGGTGCTGCGGCCTTGTTGCAAAGTCAGCTATGGCTGGAATACAACCCCTGGCTTAGCGTCGTGCCCATGGGCGAGTCCTTGCTGAGCAGTTATGCCTGGTTATACTATTTTGCGCCGGCCGGTATTGGCGCCTGGCTTGGTTATCAGCTGCGCCAGTCTCAGGCGAGCTTAAGTCGTGTGCTCTTTGGTGCCACGGGCTTTTACCTCTTTGTCGGTATCAATGCTTTGGTACGGCAATATTGGCAGGGGCCCATCATTGCCCTTTCCATGGGCGTGGAGGATGCGGAGCTCTACAGCTATTCGGTGATCTGGTTAGTGCTTGGCGCCGCCTTAGTCGCCGTGAGTTTAACGCTTAACAAGCTGATCATTCAGCGTGTCGGTGTGGCCCTATTGGCTTTGGTGATCGCCAAGGTGTTCCTGGTCGATATGGCCAACTTAACCGGGTTATTACGGGCGCTGTCCTTTATCGGTCTTGGCTTGGCTCTGGTTGGTTTAGGGGCGCTGTTTAAGTGGTTGCAACGCCAGCATATGCCGAGTGAACAGACGTCTGGATAGACAAAATTTACTTTAGCTGGCAATGCTTTCATAATAGCGCCTTGCCAGTTTATCTAAGTGGGTGTTGTGTCTCATCATTCTTTACTGACCGTGGAGCAGTTGCAGTGTCGTTTACAGGAGCGACAAGTGCTCGACGGCATCAGTTTTTCCTTGCAGCAGGGCGAGTTTATCGGCCTGCTCGGCCCCAATGGCGCCGGTAAATCAAGCTTGCTGCGCTGCATTTATCGCTATTATTCCAGCGCCGTAAATGCCGTACGCCTTGATGGTCGCTGCATTCAAGGCATGGCACCGCGAGCCTTGGCTCAGGATATGGCCGTGGTATTGCAGCAGGCGCCGAGCGATATGTCCTTGACCGTGGTCGATGTGGTGGCCTTGGGTTTGTTGCCCGGCATGGCTCTGTGGCAAAGGCCGGATAGCGAGGCGCTGGCGCGGGTACAGCAAGCCATTGCCGATGTCGGCTTGGCGGCGCAGCAGCATAAGCAACTGGCGCAACTCTCAGGTGGTGAGCAGCAGCGGGTACACATTGCCCGGGCTCTGGTACAGCGACCTAAGTTATTGATTATGGACGAACCCACCAGTCATTTAGACATAAAATACCAAATTGAATTGATGGAGTTGGTACGCTCGCTAAACCTCACTGTACTGGCTTCATTTCATGATTTAAATCTGGCGGCGGCCATGTGCGACAAGCTACTGGTACTCGATGGCGGTAAACTGGTTGCCAATGGCACCCCCAAAGCGGTGATCACCGAGTCCTTACTGAGTGATGTGTTTGGCGTCTGTACTCAGGTTGGCGTTCATCCGCAAAACCCAGAGCACTGGCCCCTGGTGCACTATTTCTACGCTGACAGGAGCCAAAAGTCATGATAAATCAGCGTAAACTCGCCATTATGGCGCTTGTTGTGATCGTGCCGCTGAGCGCCTTATGGGCGCTAAAGCTGGGGGCGGTTAATTTAAGCTGGTCGCAGTTACTGGCTGTGCTTGGCGGCGAGGGCGACCCCCTGTGGCAACAGATTATCTGGCAGCTCAGGGTACCGCGCGTGGCCTTGGCCTTTATGGCCGGGGCCGGGTTGGCTTTAGCCGGCGCCATGCTGCAAACCGTGACCCGCAACCCCTTGGCCGATCCTTATTTGTTTGGTATCTCCTCCGGGGCGGCGCTGGGCGTGGTGGTGGCTATGACTGTGCTTGGCGTCAGTGCCGGTATTATGTTGACCCTCAGCGCCTTTATCGGTGCCATGCTGGCCACCGCCTTGTTGCTATCCGTGGCTTTATCGCTGCGTTATATGCAAAACTCCATCATGGTGCTGTGCGGTGTGGCTCTGTCTTTCGGCTTTAGCGCCCTCACCAGTTTATTGCTGTATTTTAGCGAACCCCAGGCGATCAGCGCCGTGGTGTTTTGGACCCTGGGCAGCTTTGCCCGCGCCAATCTCGCCATGCTGTTGCCCATCGCCTTGTTGTTACTGATTGTGCTGGCACTGGTGGTGGTGCTGCGCCGCGCCCTAAACGCCCTCTTGTTGGGCGATGAAAGTGCCCATACCCTGGGTGTGAATGTGCCCATGCTGCGTATTATTATGTTGCTGCTCAGTGCCCTGATCACCGCGGTATTGGTGAGTGTGTGCGGCGGTATAGGCTTTGTCGGTTTAATGATCCCGCATTTGGTGCGCCTCAGTGGGCGTTTTAGCAGCACCCAAATCTATCCGTTAAGCTTTGTTTGCGGCGGTCTGTTTATGCTCTGGGTGGATGTATTGGCCCGCACCATGATGACCAATCAGGAGTTGCCCATAGGGGTGATCACCGCATCTCTTGGCAGCGCTTTTTTCTTTGCCTTGTTATACACACAGCAGCGTCAACACCAATAGAGAAATAAGAGCCCCGCAACCAGGCGGGGCTCTCGGGCTCAGTTGCGCTTGGCGCGGCGACGAAGGGTCACGAATCCTGCAAGTAACAGCAGCCAATACATGTTGAACGCGCCACTGCTGATCTTACGTTTAGGTGGCTCAACCACCTCCACCGTCACCTTGGCCGTCGCCTGGGCACCAAACTCATCGGCAATCACATAGTCGATGGTGGCGATGCCACGAAACTCATCCATAGGCGTAAAGTTCAGGCTGTAGTCGGCGTTAATTGTCACTTCTCCCTGTGCACTGCTGGCCTCAACCACTCTAATGCTACGTCCCTCGGGATCGCTGTCGTTGCTAAGCACATTCAGGGTGACCCTGGTGCGATACCAGGTTTCGGCCTCGTCATCATTGGCAATTGGCGCCTGATTGGCGGCTATGTTCACCTGTACCTTGGCGCTGTGTGTATTGCCCTGGCTGTCTGCAATGCTGTAGAGCAGGGTATCCATGCCCAGGTACTGACTCGGGGTGCGATAGAGTATCTGATTATCGAGGATCTCCGCCTGACCCAGAGTGCTTTCCACATTGAGTAGTTGCAGCTCGTCGCCATCGGCATCGGTGTCGTTACTCAGCACATCCAATGACGTATCGCTGTTTTTTGGCACCCGATAGACATCATCATTGGCTATTGGCGCCTGGTTGCCCGACACGCTCAGGGCTATCACTCCGGGGTCGTCTATATAGCCGTTAACCATGCCGTCACCGTCGTTGGCGCCTCCATCTTCAATAGTGAGTTGCACGCACCAGTGGCCAATATTCAGTCCGCTTTGCCATTGCTCGCTGCCCGGCGCTGGACAATAGCCGCGGCTTCCTAAGGCCGAGGCCACCGCATTACCCTCATCGAGATGTAAGTCCTGCCATTGTGAGGAAACGTACTTGCGGTACTGGGCATTGCCCGGCAGCGGCTGATGCTGGGGCAACACGAGATTGACGCTGCTGCCCTGAGTCGCTAGTGCCGATACCACCACGCCATAGAGGGTGCCGACATGGCGCTTGTCTGGGTCCGGGCTGAGAGCTTCTGGGTTTAACTGCGCACCGGCCTGGGCACTGTCGGCATAGGGACTGCTGTGCAGGCAGGTTCCCGGCTCACTGGCGAGGATAAAGTCTTGCTCCTGACCCGCCACCGCCGCCATTAGATGGCATGGGCGCAGGGCATCCAGGTGGTCGCTGACGCCATCGCCATCCTGATCGATAAAACCTTCCTCCTGATCCGGCAGTAAGTCACCGTCGCTGTCGCCGTTATCAAGCGGCGGCAAGGTGGCGCGAATATCCAATTGCCCCTGTACTGTGGTGCTCAATGCCGGAGTGCCATTGTCACTGACCGTCACTGTGACCTTATACACCCCCTCGACAAGGGTGTCGGCGGCCAGGGTCACATCGGCACTGTGGGCATCGCTGAGAGTCAGGGCCGGCTCCAGTTGCCAGGTGTAGGTGTGACTATCGCCATGATTGGCATCTGTCACCTGGGCATGTAACCGAATGTCCTCATCCAGGCGATACAAGGTACGGACTTGCTGTCCTTGCTGTGCCTTAATGCTAACCCCGGGGGCAAGATTGGCTTCGCTGATGGTGACCTTGTGTTCACCGCGCTCGCCAAGGTTACTTTGCTCCGAGAGGGTGATAAGTATGGTTTCATCGCCTTCATCCAAGTTGTCATCGTAAATATCCATGCTCAGGGTACTGTGCTCGGAATGAAATACCAGCTCACCGTCGACCAGGGAGTGATCGCTGTTGTCACTGCTACCGCCGACACTGTAGGGCACCACCAAGGGGTAACTGGGCGCAGAGCCGCTCAGGTAGGCATGAACCTTATGACTGCCGCCTTCACTGGCAGTACTGTCGGCAGCGAAACTGATCTGCGGATGGACGCGGACATGCTGAGCTGCAAGTGCGCTGCGGCCCTCATCATCCGTGGCTTGCCAATAGACCTTGTGTTCACCCGAGGTGAAGTACACAGGGTTATCAAGCAACTGAACTGGAATTGACTGCCCAACGCTGTCTTGTGCCGTGGCGATACCTAAATTCACCTTGGTATAGAGCCCCGTAGCATTTGCTTCCACATCGGCAGGCACCGTCAGTTGCGGCGTATCCGCTGGTAACTCTCCCGAGAGGGTAAAGTGCACAGTGGCACTGTCTGCCGCTCCGGCTTTGTCGACCACGCGATAGTTTAGTGCCACGGTTTCATTAAGCCCGGCTATGGGGGTATACATCAGGCCATTATCATTGATGCTGACCCCGCCTAGCTCGGCGTTAGCGGAGGTGATGGTCAGTTGATCGTCGGCATCTGGGTCGCTGTCATTGGCTAGAACGTCGAGGAAATAGCTCCCCGAGTCGGCACGGGCCAAGGTAATAACATCATCTTCCGCCACGGGCGCATCGTTTTCGCCGCTGACTGTGATCAGTATGCTGGTTGGCTGGCTTTGCAAGCTACCGTCACTGGCGATCAGAGTGACACTGTCCTGGCCATTAAAATTGGCATCCGGCGTATAGCTCAGTGTGATGCCGTTTATAGTGACCTGACCATGTGCCGGCTCGACACTGACGCTTAATTCGACGGCTTGCGGGGTTTCGTCACTAATATCCAGCTCGGCCATGAGCGTCGTATCTTCCTCTGTGCTCAGGCTGGTGGTATTGATAACAGGTGCCAGGTTCTCATCATCCTTGATGCTAATAATGACTTGTTGCGTTGCGTTCTCGATAGCCCCGCCACTGAGGGAAGTGATATCGACAATAATGGTTTCTTCGTCTTCGGTAAGAGCGTCATCGATGGCGGTAATGGCTATGCCCGCCGAGCTTGTTAAAGCGCCAATGGTAATACTCGGCGAGCGACTGTAATCCGTGTCCACCGCGGCGGTGCCGCTGTAACTTAAGGTGACGAGGATATTTTCCGGCCATTGATTATTCAGGCTATTACCTATGCTGGCGGTGAGCTGCGCCGAGCCGCCGGCTTCGTCTATGCTGCTGGTGTCACTGCTTAGGCTAATGGCTGGTAGGTTGGCATAAATGGCATCGTTCGCCTGGCTGATGGGCGTGGTATAGCTGCTTTGGTTATTTAAGCCATCGGCCAGCACCAGGTTCACCGGCACATCGGCGCTTGCGGCAATATTCTGGCCGCCATCATCAATAGTAAACTCGGCACTGTAGTTACCACCGCCTAAATCGCTAAAGCCGTTTAAGGCATAGCCGTTCACCGTACCCAAAACCAGGCTGGCGCCCGGTTCGGAGGCGTTAATACTGACACTGACCGTATCACCGACCTTATGCGCCGTATCGGCGATACTCAGGGTATTGATGACGGGCCCTGCTAAATCAAGCTGATACGTCTCGCCCCCGGTAAAGGCCGGGGTATAACCGTTGTTGCCATTCCCATTGCCTAGGGCGTCGGTAATATCCGATTCGCCTTCAGGTCTAAGCGCAAGGAGCCACCGCCCGCCAGGTTATTGACCGTAACCGTGACACTGCTGCCACTGGATGCCGATACCGTGGCTAGGGTGCCGCTGGCATCGCCACTGAGGGTGGTCAGGGTGAAATCATCGCTGGAAATATTTTGTGCGTGACTGTCAAAGCTTACCAGGTAGCTGATTTGTGTGGCATTGGCCGGGGGAGTACCAACCAGTGTAATACCGGTGACTCGCGGCGGTATGGTATCCAAGGCGGTGATCGCGGTGCTGTTGGTAGTGGCCAAGCCTCCCGATGAGGCCTGCAGGTTAAAGACTTCCGAATCCGCTCCGGCGGGGCTGTAGGTTAATTGCAAGTTGGTGAAGGTGGCCGCCCCTGAGCTCGGGGTGAGGGAAACCGTGCTGGCATTACCATCAATGTCGCCAGTTGCCGTCATTATGGCGGTGCCTGGGCCATTGACCTCGGCGAGCGTGATACTGGTGCTATAGCCCTGATCCACCACGTTAATTGCATCCACCGCCTGGACTACGGGCGCAGTGGTAAAGCTGGTGCTTTGCCATGCGGGTATCGAGGTGGGGGCGGGCTCGGTGCTAAACACCAGTTTAGTGGCCACCACATCGGCAATAACGGCATTGGCGTTGACACTGGGTAGGTCACTGCCAACGCCGTCTTGGTCATTGGCCGTTAACGTAAAGGCTTGTTGGTCGGCGGTGGCGGTATAGGTCAGGCCGCTGAAGGTGGCGATACCACTGCTGGCGCTGGCGCTGGCGTTAGTGAGCATACCGGCCGAGCCTTCGCTCAGGGTAATGGTTTCACTAAAGTCGGTATCCGTATTGCCAAATGCGTCGGAGGCTGTCACAACGGGCTGTGTCATAAGCGCACTGCCCGAGACACTGCCCGCCGGCTGAGTGCTAAAGCGCAGCTGGGTGGCCAAGACCTCTATGGGTGACCCGGTACCATTGTTGATTAGGCTGGTGGCCCCCATGCGTGTACCTGCACCTAAGGTGACATCGGTATCGCCATCAATGCTCAGCAGGTAGGCATGTTTTTCAGTCAGGTTCGTATTGTTATTGAAATAACCGTTGATGGTATAGATTTCATTGTCGCCATCGGCAATTGATATATTCAACCCGGAAAATGTGATCACGTCAGCGAGGGCATTGTACACACCTGTGACGTTATTCGCGTCAGGCCCACTTAATCGCCAGGTCACGTTGTCGCGTTCAGGGTCGCTGGAGGTGCCAGCGACCTGCACCCGGATAGCCGACACAGCCATGGCCAGATTATCGCCACCGCCGCCATCGCTTAAGGTGAAATCGAAGAGGTTAACCGCTTCGCCGCTGGTATCGACCGTGGTGAACAGGGCGACCGGTTCAATTACGCCATCCGCGGCGCTTAAATTACCATCGCTGTTAGCCGCTAACACGGTGACGGTTATATCCTGGTTCGCCGAGGTGCCGCCATCGCCGTCATTGACCGTCACACGTACATTTCGAGCTCCCGTGGTGGGGCTGACTGAGTCGGTATTTTCATAGCTGAGGGCCCGTAACAGGGTTTGTACTCTGGCTGGGGTGGCGTTGGCGTTGAAGTTGGCGGTAAAGTCGTTGCCGGCGGCGATATTATTCGCGAGCGTGCCGATCACTGTCCCCGACACCGACAGATTACTGCCGGCCGTGGGGCCCGACAGGGATACTGCGCCCGAGGTATCGACACTGAGCAGATCCTCGGCGGCATCTTCTCCTGAGGTAATGGTGGCACTGAGGTTACCGCCACTAAAATCCGAGCTGTCAGCGTCGCTGACCGTAGCATTGCTGCCTTGGTCTAGGAGTGTCGCACTGCCGGGGTAAGTATTGAGGCTATCGCCATTTAGGTTGGCGATGCTTGGCGCGCTGTTGGAGGGCGTAGTATTGAATTCTATTACGCCAAAAGAAGTTGAGTTAGGTACGCAGTTAGTTCCGGTTACTCTAAATGAGGAGATGTTTGTAGTATTTCCTCCCAAATTGAGGGTGTGTTGCCCGGTAGTGAATTCCGTGCTGGCGTAAATAGTACTACCTGAGTTATTTGTCACTTCAATACGGCAAGAGTTATAAACATCTAACTTTAGGGAATTTAGATTAAAATTTGTGTAACTAGCTGATTTTGTAAACTCTATGTGCCCTGTAGCCGTAGGGGGAGCAGGATAGCTTAACGTATAAAGAGACTGGGTCGTGCTGTATTGATGAATATAAGTACCGCTTGGCCCGCTTGCTACTAAGTTACCATTGGCTGAGGTTTCTGTTGTGCCGCATTCCCCATTGGTTGGTAGCTCATCGGGGCAAAAGTCATCGGCAACATAGGTTGCCAGCACATCACTAAAATCCTGCAGAGTCAGGGCATCAAACGGCGATTCGCTGTCGATATCGCCCTGAACGATTTCCAACTGCCAGTCGCCACCCTTATCGCTGGCTCCGGTTAGGTCATTTGATGCTGCGATGTCGGCACCGGTATGGGCGCTGAGGAGTTCTATAAACTCAATACCTTGTTCGCCTTGGGCCAGATTACAGTTATAAAAACGAATGTCGGCGCCGGCGCTCAGTTTAGCACCGAGGCGTTTGATATCGGCCACATAATCATTGAGGCTGGCGGCACTGATTTGTTGTTGGCCAACATGAATTTTTCCCTGTGAGCCATGGCTTACCCAATGTAAGGCATCGAGGCTTTTATAGGCAGCCAGCTTGCTATTAAGCTGGGCAAATATCGGCGTCTGATCATCAATTTCGATCACTTCTATGCCCGGTTTTAGGGCCTTGTAAAAGGTCGACTTATCAGGCAGTGAGGCATCTATGATCATTACTTCCTGGCTGAGCTGTCCTGCTTTTAACTCGATTCCAGAGTGGTTTGGCAGGGCAGTGGGGGAGGCGGTTTTTGTGCCTTGCATCAGGCTTAAATCTGCTGGTGGCAGCGGCTTTTTGTTGCCTAGCATCTTACTGGCATTAAAAGCCCTGTGCCTCTCCTGGCCCAGCGTGTGTGATGCCGGTGGCGTGTGCCGCTGTTGTTGCGTACGAATATAACCGCCGTAGGCCCCGGCTAAGGTGGGGAGTGCGCTCAGGCCCAAGGGCATCAGCAAGGCGGCGGCCTTATTGAGTTTAAAATGATGCATAGGTGTCTCCTTGGGGGGCTGTGGCGCAGATAAGACTGGCTTGTGTGCCCGATGTGTCTTGCCAAAATGCCATGTCACTGTATTTGTTGAATAACTCGGGTGGCAAAATGCTGCGCCTTGGGGTGAATTTGACTTCTTTTTTGACCGTATGCAGGCCTTTGACGCCAATATTGCTATCGAATTCACCTTCTTCATATTCCACATGATTAAAGTCGTGGTCGAACGTAGGCAAGTCTAAAAACTGGTAGAGCAGCTCCATGGTGCGCGCCGGATGCTGGGTAAGTAAGTCGTAATCCACTAGCAATAAGCGCTGCGAATATTCGCCATAGTAGGCTTCTTTCAAGGCCGTCCAGGCACTGCCGAACACCCCCTGATGATGGGCCATGGACTCGCAGCGGGTATATACGGTTTGCCGGCTTTGCGGGGAATACATGCGACTGTAGTCAAAGGGGTTTTTACGATAGATGCACTCAAAGCTGTCCATCACCCAGGCAGGGTTGCGAACACAGCAGATCACCTTAAAATCGTCAAACAGCTCTACCAGCTGATGCATACGTGCCGTCCAGATACGATTGGTATCGAAGATCACCTGCTTATCGGCGTGTTCGCTGTAGTAACTATTCACCAGGCTTTGGCACAGGGCGCGGCGTTTTTGCTCGCTAAAAAAAGGGGCGAACTCACTGCCGGCACCGATTTGCTCTAAACACCCGGCCATCAGTGGGGCCACCGGGCTACTCATGGCGGCATGATAGGCGGGGTTTTGTCTTAATAAACCGGCCAACAGTGTGGAGCCAGAGCGGGGCAAGCCTGAAATAAAATGATACTGCGTCATTGTTGTTGTTCCTACCTTTATAAACGCAAAAGGGTGGCGCCTTTTGACGCCACCGAGTTACTTCCTGTTGATAAAACAGTCTAGCTTCTGGATGGATAAATGCCCTCTAACGCCATGGAGTAATTAACCCCCAGGCTAGGCTGGCTGATATTAAAGGCCTGGCTATTGCCCGGGCTCTGTACCGGGGCGGTGCCGCTGAGGGTGACACCCCCTAGTGCGACCTCGGTGGCGCTGTTGCTGGGGGCATAGATTTTTTCCGGGGTATCACTGCGGCTATCGCCGGCTACGGTCGTTGCAAGCACATAGCCAGCTTGCGGCGTTTCCGTGGTGCCGCCATCCGTAGTGGCGCTCAGGGTTCCCGTTACGCCGTTAAGGTTAGCCTCGGCGGTATGAGCTGGAAGCTCGTTCACCGATAAGATATGTGTTTCCGCACCGCGTTTTTGGCCCATGGTCCAAGGCGTAAGGCCCGGTCCTGAGCCTTGGCTCACCGCTGTTCTGCCACGCAAATCGGGCAGCGCAAAGTTAGTGCGACCGTCACCGCCAAAGTTGGTGCCTACTAACGAGAAGAGCGCAGTGTACTCAGTGATAGGCAGCAATTGCCCATCACAGGTGGCCCAGTTTCTTGGTGCAAAGTTAAAACCAAAGGGCTGAATTTGAGCGATAAAGGGGTCCATGTAGTTGTCCTTATACTTGCTGTTGTAATGGGTGCGGTGGGCGTTGCAGCTGCTCACCGGCATCGAGGTAAATTAATTGTGCTAAACGTTCGGCGCTCATAACGCCTAATTCGCAGGCGACAATATCCAGGCGAATACAACCATCCTGCGTATTGACGACCAGTCCCTGCGTCGAGGAAATCATCACTATGGTGCCCGGTGCCGTGCCATAGCCCGGGTAATCGGCCAGGCTGACTTGAATAAGCTCAACCGCCATACCTTTAATATTGAGCAGCACCCGGCCATAGTGACCGTTATGAGCGCGTGTGAGCGCCTCAATTTGCGCCCCGGTGAGGGCATTAAAATCCAGTGTGATAAATTCCGGCGCAGCACTTGTTTGATCTGCTTTTTGTCCCTTTGGCGGCGGTGCGACTGTAGCGGTTGTGAGCTGGTGAAAAAACTGTTCCAGGCTGCTAAGAGCCAGATAAGCGAAGCGCTGAACCAAACTGGCATAAGTATCTTGACCGCCAAGGGGCAGCGGCAGCTGCAGCAGAATGTCGCCACTATCGAGGTGCTCATTCATGGCATGCCAGGTCAGGGCACTGTATGTTTCTTGGTTGCGCAGCTGCCAATAGATGGGGTCCCTTCCCCCGTAAGCGGGCAATGGAGACGCATGGCAGTTATAAATTCCTAACCTGTAGTGTTCGAGGACCGGTTGCGGTAATAAATGACTAAAGCCCAGGCACAGGGCAAGCTCGGCGTTAAAGTGCGGTAAGTGGCTGGGAATTAAATGCAGCTTCTCCTTGCATACCACTTCAAAGGGAATGCCATTGGCTTGCAGCTGATTCAACAGCTGCAGCAAGGGCTCTTGTCTGTGCCCCAATGTTTGCGGGTCCGGGGTGATCACCCCGACAAGCTGCTCAGTGGCAAATAGCGCCTCAATACAGGGCCAGGCAAACAGGCTGCTGGCATACACAAGAGTCCTAGGTTGTTCCTTCATTGCCTATTCCTTAATGACCAAAAAGCCGGGAAGACCGCTTAAACTGTAGTAAAACTTCAGGGTGTCGCCAGAATTTGCCAAGGTGTCATCCGCTTGCGGGTCGCTTGGGATAAAGTTGATGCAGACACTGAGATCTGGAAGCGGATGGGTGATCCCCGAGTCATACAACCCGAGTCGCTCATCGGCGAACAAGCTGATCTGGGTGTACAGACTCAGGGTTTGTTTATTGGCATGCTCGGCGAGCTGAGGCAGAACCAAGGTAGCGGCACCAAGCAGTGCTTGTTGTTCAATCTGGCTAGGAGCTATGGCCCTGAGGCTTTGTGCCGTGATCGACATGACCACGCCGAGCTCGGTGCGTTGTTGGCTAATGGCCCTTAATTTTTCACTGAGTTGTTGGGCACTGAGACCCTCATTGCGCCACTGTTCCACATACTCAAGCTGGGCTATATTGAGCATGGCGTGAACATCGACCTGCTGCGGAATAAGGTAACCATTGTTACTTAACTGCTGAGCAAAATGATGGGCAATGGCGAAGTGTCCTTCCCGACTAAAGCCATGTTGCATGGCCTCGACAATGACCAGATCGAAGAGCATAGGGGCGTTATAAGCACAGGCATCACCACAATACATTTGCTGTATGTATTCTTGCAGCCCCAACTCGGTGATCAGCTTATGCAGTGAGGCGATGGCCCCGGGTTGAATATCGATAAGGGTGATGCGCAACCGCTCGCCGCTTATGCCCTGGCGTTGATAGTGACTCAACAGTGGCAACAATAAAGGAGCAAAGGGGCCGCAGGCAGGATAGGCGATAAAGATTTTTTCCTGGCCGCCACCAAATAAGGCGGTGATAGCCTTGTCTATGGCGCGCATATAGGCGCTCACCCGTAAACCATCTTTAATGGTGTGAATACAGTGATCTGGTGCCATTACCAGGCCGTGTTTACTGATAAACTGTTGGCTGCGTTCGGCTTTAGCAATATCGGCGTGTTGATAAACGGCGTTATAGGCCGTAAAAAGCGAATTAAAAAGCGGGGTAACCAGCTCGCGGCTTGGTTTATGTGCTTGCAAAATGGTGGCAGCGGTGCCGGCGTTAAGTGTTTGGAGTTCTTTTTTTGTAAGTGTTGGTAAAACTTGGGTGCTGAGCTGTTGCTTTAGTAAACTACGTTGTTGCTGGTGGGCAAACAAGCCGGCAACGCTGCCGTCACAAAGGTGAGTTTGGTTGCAATTGGCTATGGATTGTTGATCTTTATAGGCGTGCATGACAAGGTTCCGTTTATTGCCCTTTAGTCAAGCCTAGTCGCGAGTTGTGGGATTGCCACTATTTGTAATCAGATGAAATATTTCACTTAATAATAAAGACTTAGTTCTCACAACTTTGATGCTCGACGTCCTTATATTGGCGACGGGAGATAAGTTGGGCATCTTGGTCATTGCAATATTGTCAGTATTCTCGCAAGTAAAAATGTGCGTTGTGAATGGGTATAATGGGTGCGGTATAGAGCCGACAGGCATAAACAATAAAACGAGCCCCTGTCGGGGTGTGATAATCGCACCTTGATATCAGTAATCTAATTTAGTTCATGGAGTCGTGGCATGACGGATAAAAATGCGCAGCATCAAAAGCGCCAACAAAAAGTAAAGGCCGAAGTGGATAAGCGTATTGAGCAGGCGCAAACGGAGCAGGGCATATTGCAGGTGATCACCGGCAATGGCAAAGGCAAGTCGACCTCCGGCTTTGGTACCGTGGCACGCTGTGTCGGTCATGGGCAAAAAGCGGCGGTAGTACAGTTTATTAAGGGTCTTTGGGAGTGTGGCGAGCGCAACCTGCTGGAGCAGGTGGGTGTGCCTTTTGCGGTAATGAAAACCGGCTTTACCTGGGAAACGCAAAACCGTGAGGCCGACACTCAGGCGGCGCAGGCAACCTGGCAACAGGCCAAGCAATTTCTCGCCGACGAGAGCCTAGATCTGGTCCTGCTCGATGAGCTCACTTATATGCTGACCTATGACTATATCGATTTAGACGAGGTACTGGAGGCGCTGGCAAATCGACCGAAAATGCAATCTGTGATCGTCACCGGGCGTGGTGCCCACCGTCGTTTAGTGGAGCTTGCCGACACCGTCAGTGAGGTGCGCAATGTGAAACACGCCTTCGATGCCGGGATTAAGGCACGCGCAGGGTTTGATTACTAATGGGCATCTCTCGCTGGTTAGCGACCTTTACGGCGCTCTTTTTTGCCAGTGTGGCTGCAAGTACGAGTGCAAGTACGGCTGCAAGTGCGGGTGCAAGTGCGGCTGCAAGTGAAGAGCCTACGGCGGTACAGCAGCGTATTGTCGCCCTCTCTCCCCATATAGTGGAAAACCTCTATGCCATAGGCGCCGGCGAGCATCTAGTGGCCAGCGTCGATCATGCTGACTACCCGGAGCAGGCCAAGGCCTTGTCTCGTGTTGGCGGCTATTACGGGGTGCAAATAGAGAAAATACTGGCATTAAAACCCACCTTGGTAGTGGTGTGGCAAGGCGGCAATAAGGCCGCCGATGTGGAAACCCTGGAACGCTTAGGGGTGCCCTTGTATATCAGTAACATACAAGGGGTGGAGGACATTGCCACCGAGTTGCGACAACTAGGAAAGCTCACCGGTAATGTGTCTCAGAGCGAGCGGGTGGCCGCACAATTTGAGCAAGGTTATCAGCGCTTGCAACAAGATTATCGGCGCAGTGAGGGGCAAAAGCCCAAGGTGTTTTATCAACTTTGGTCGGCGCCCATGATGACGGTCAATAACAACACCTTGATTGGCAAGGCGATTACCCTGTGTGGCGGCGAGAATGCCTTCGCCGATAACAGCACCGACTATCCGCAGATCAGTGTCGAAAATGTTGCTCTGGCGCAGCCGGATATTATTGTTTTAAGCAGTGAAAAAAATGCCGCCGAACAAACCCAGCAGTGGCAACAATGGGGCATGATCCCGGCGGTACAAAATAAGGCGATCCGCGCCATCGACGCCGATTTGCTGCATCGCTACAGCACCCGAATACTCGATGGCATTAGCAAACTATGCCTGGCTATTAATTCGTAATAAGGTGTTTTTAGCTTTTTCAGTTTCTTACAAGCCCAGCCCAACACGCTGGGCTTTTTTGTTTTCTTCCTCCTGGCAAGACCCTGCACCTGTCTTTTTGCTCGAATAAAATCGATCCTTTGTGCATCCGCGAAAATCATTTATACTGTATTTATATACAGTATTTTGAGGTGGTGTGGATGAACACAACTTTAGCAGCGATGCACCATCAAGGACTGATCTTCAGCGCCAATCAAGACCGGGGCGCTGAGCAGCAAGAAAGCGAGGCGGTGCTTAGCAGTGGTTTTTCGGCCCTGGATCGGCTGCTTGGTGGCGGCTGGCCGCAGAGCGGGGTGATCCACCTTAGCAGCGAGCCGGCCATAGGCGAATTTACCCTGCTACAGGGGGCGTTGGTGAAGGCGCGCGAGCAAGGCCTGGTGGTGCTCATTAATCCGCCGGCAGAGCCCTGTATCCAATGGTTGCTTGCCCAAGGTGTTGCTCCTGCCCGCTTACTGATTTTACGCCCGCAAAGTACGGCGCATGCGCTGTGGGCCGCAGAGCAATGCTGTCGCAGCAGCAGTTGTGCCCTGGTGTGGTTGTGGCATCAAGGTCTGTCTTTTACTCAGGCGCGGCGCTTTAGCCTGGCGTGTCAGCAATCGCAGGCGCTTTTGGTGCTTGTGGATTATCAGTGTCAAAGCGCAGCCTTACCGGTGCAAATCAGTATGCGATTGCAACAGCGGCAACAAGGCTTGCAGCTTGTTTTATTGCGTCAGCAAGGGCGTTTTGCCCGTGGCGAGGTGACCTTGAGTAAGGTGCAGCTCTGGCCCTTTCTCCGCCATAGCCACAAACAAATGGCGTCATCTTTGACACAGCTGCAACCGGCTGCCCAGCATTACGAGGTAGGGTAAATGTATTTGGCTGTGTATTGTGCGCACTTGCAATTGCAGCGTCGGCAGTTGCAGGAGCCTGCGGTCTTGGTGGCCAAAGAGCATGTGGTGCAAGTAAATGCTGCGGCGCAGCGTCTGGGTGTGCGCTTGGGTATGGGCCTGGCCAGTGCCGCGGCGCTGTGCGCCACCTTACAAGTGTATCCCTACGAGCCTGAGCTGGAGCGGCAATTATTGCAGGAGCTCGCGGCGCACTGCTATCAAGTCTGTGGCGACATCATCCTAGCCGGCAGTGATTGTTTGATTGTGGTGGCCACCAGTATGCGGGCTCTCTATCCCAGTACAGAGCAGCTTTTTGGCGCCTTAGCGCCGGTCATTCGTGCCTTTGTGCCGCATTTTTACTATGCCTCGGGAGAGAGCATGGAGGCGGCGGAGCTCTTGGCCCGCGAGCAACTGAACTTTATCAGTGATGAGGCAAGCGTCTGTCGCCAGCATCTTGCCCGCGTTGAGGTGACGGATCTCTTACTCGCAGTCGAACATAAGCAGCAATTGGCGCGCTTAGGCATTGAGCGGGTCGAGCAGCTCCTAGCCCTGCCCATGAGTCAGCTGCGCCAGCGCTTTCATTATGAGGTGGTGGATTATTTAACCCGTCTACAGGGGCAACTGCCCCATGCGGGCCTGGCGAAAAAGTCCGGGTATTATCGCTTTTACCAGCCAACCCAGAGCTTTAGTGAAAGCCGGGAGCTGAATTTTGAAAACGATAACAGTGAGCGTCTGTTGCGGCCCTTAACTCAGTTGTGTGAGTGTTTGTGTCGTTATCTGCGCCAGCATCAATTGCATACTCAACGCCTGGTTTTTAGTCTTTTTTTTCGCGAGCAAGCGGCACTGGAACTCTGCTTAGACAGTGTTGAGCCACAAGGACAGCTGGCTCCCTGGCAGGCCTTGTTGGAAATTAAGCTGGCGGCTTTAGTGCTGCCGGCGCCGGTCATTGCCATACGTTTGCAGTGCGAGGAATTTGTCAGCGCCGACGGTCACAGCGAAAACCTTTTTGCCAAGCGCCAGCAGGGGCTGGCAAAGCAACAACTGCTGAGTTTGCTTAACGCCCGTTTAGGGCCGCAGCATTGCTATCGTCTGCAACCGGGGCGGGCGCATATCCCCGAATTTACTCAGGTGCAGGAGGCCACCTTGCATCCTTATCAAGATGGGCTGCCCGCATCACCGCAGGCCCTCTTGCGACCCAACTTTATGATCGAACCCACCCCCTTACAGGAGCAACTTTGTTTACTGCGCGGCCCGGAGAGGATCCAAAGTCATTGGTGGCAGCAAGCGCAGTTAGAGCGCGATTACTATATCGGTGAAAACAGTCGAGGCCAGTTGTGCTGGGTGTTTAGGGATAAACACAAGGGCTGGTTTATTCAGGGGTATTTTGCCTGATGGCCGGCACGTACAGTGAATTATTTTGTCAAAGTAATTTCAGCTTTTTAACCGGGGCCTCACACCCGGAAGAGCTGGTAGGCAGGGCCGCGGAGCTGGGTTACAGCGCCCTGGCCTTATGTGATGAATGTTCGGTGGCGGGGGTGGTCAGGGCCCATAGCCACATCAAGGCGCAGCAATTGCCCATTAAGCTGATCGTTGGTAGTTACCTTTGCTACGAGGAATTAGAGCTGGTGGTGTTGTGCCCCACCAAGTCGGCGTACAGCCAGCTCTGTCGGGTGATCACCAATGCCCGCAGGCGCTGTGAAAAAGGGCGCTATCAACTCAGTGAATGGGATTTAAAAACCCTGAAGGGCTGCATCCTGATCTGGCTCGTACATGGGCGCAGCGAAGCAGCGAAAACGGCGGATAAAGAGTGGGGGCCCTGGTTGCAACGCCATTATGGCGAACAGCTTTACTTAGGTGTGCGCCGTGAGCTCAATGGCTTTGAACCTGAGCAATTGGCCTATATACGCACCCTGAGCGAGCAATGGCAGATAAGCGAAGTGGCGCTCGGTGCCGTGCTAATGCACACGCCGGAGCGCCTGCCTTTACAGCATGTGCTCAGCGCCATTAAGCAAGGGCAAACCGTGTCTTCGCTAGGACAGAGCCTGTTAGCCAATGCCGAGCGGGCTTTGCGCCCTTTGGACAAATTAGCAAAGCTGTTTAGTCCGGCCCAGTTGGCAACCAGTGAGCAGATTGCGCAAAGTTGCACCTTTAATCTGGATGAGCTCAGTTATCAGTACCCCTATGAACTGGTGCCGCAAGGTCTAAGCGCCAGCGAACATCTTAAATCTCTGGTAGAACAAGGGGCGCGGAAGCGTTTTAAGGGGGCGGCGCCGCCGGCGATCCAAGCCACCATAGACAAAGAGCTCGCGCTTATTGCCGAGCAAGGCTATGAGCCCTTCTTTTTGACTATTCACGATATAGTGCAATTCGCCAAACGTCGCGATATCTTGTACCAGGGACGGGGCTCTGCGGCGAACTCTGTGGTCTGCTATTGCCTGGAAATTACCGCCGTCGATCCCAGACAGATCGATGTTTTGTTCGAGCGCTTTATCTCCAAAGAGCGCAACGAGCCGCCGGATATTGATGTCGACTTTGAACACCAAAGGCGCGAGGAGGTGTTCCAATACATTTATCAAAAATATGGTCGGCAGCGCGCCGCCCTGGCCGCGACCGTGATCACCTATCGCTTAAAAAGTGCTATGCGCGATGTGGGCAAGGCCCTTGGCTTTAGCGACACTCAGCTCGATTATTATATTAAGCAGCTTAATCGCCGCCACGGCGGTGGGCAATGGCAGGCGCAGCTGATCCAACTCGGCCTGGATCCTGAGGCAACCATTAACCGGCATTTTTTCCGTTTGGTGGATGAAATAAAGGGCTTTCCCCGGCATCTGTCACAGCATGTGGGTGGCTTTGTGATCTCCGAAGGACCGCTGCATGAGCTGGTGCCCGTTGAGAATGCCGCCATGCTTGAGCGCACCGTGATCCAGTGGGATAAAGACGATCTGGAGAGTTTAAAACTGCTTAAGGTGGATGTGCTGGCCTTGGGTATGTTGAGCGCTATTCAACGCAGTTTTAAGCTTTTGGAAAAGCACTATCAGCACAGTATTAGCATTGCCGATATTACTCGCCTGGGGGATGACCCTCAGGTATATGCCATGTTGCAAAAGGCCGATACCGTGGGCGTGTTTCAAATTGAATCGCGGGCGCAAATGAGCATGCTGCCACGCCTGAAGCCGCGTTGTTATTACGACCTGGTGATCCAAATCGCCATTGTGCGTCCCGGGCCGATTCAAGGGGACATGGTGCATCCCTATTTACGCCGTCGTGACGGAGATGAAGCGGTGGAGTACCCCTCCAAGCAGGTAGAGCAGGTATTAAAGCGCACTTTGGGAGTGCCCATTTTCCAGGAGCAGGTGATCAAGGTGGCCATGGTTGCTGCTGGGTTTAGTGGGGGCGAGGCCGATCAACTGCGCCGCGCCATGGCCAAGTGGAAACGCGACGGTGAGCTGACCCAGTTCAAACAAAAGCTGATCGATGGCATGCTGCAGCGTGGTTATGACTATCAGTTTGCCGAGCGTATCTATCAGCAAATTTGTGGTTTTGGCGAGTATGGCTTTCCCGAGTCCCACTCCGCCAGTTTCGCGGTATTGGCCTATGTGTCGGCCTATTTAAAATACTATTATCCTGAGGTGTTTTTCTGTGCCTTGGCAAACAGCTTACCCATGGGCTTTTATTCCCTCGACCAATTGGTTCAGGATGCTCGGCGTCACAATATCAACATACTGGCCGTAGACGTAAATCACTCCCTCTGGGAGCATCAAGTCATACGCCAGGGCGAGCATGTTGCCGTGCGTTTGGGTTTTTGCTGTATCAAGGGCTTTAGCGCGGCAAGTGCAGATAAGCTGATTGCGCAGCGCCCTACGTCGGGCTATCGCAGCATTAGCGAGCTTTACCATCATGGTTTACAAGAAGGGGAGCTGGAAACGCTGGCCAGCAGCAACGCCCTGGCGGCCATTGCCAAGGACAGGTTTAACAGCCGCTGGCAAATTATGGATAAACAGCAGCGTTTGCCCCTCTTTGCCGACGATGAAAGCATTATGGAGGAAGCGGCGGTCTTGGCGGCGCCCAGCGGCATCCAGGATACCTTGGAAGACTACGCCAGTATGGGCGTTAATATGGGAGCGCATCCATTAACCTATTTACGTCAACAAGGCTTGTTTACCCGTGCCAAGAAAGCCAGCGAATTAAGCCAATGCCGTAATGGCGCCAGTGTCACCATTGCCGGTTTGGTCACCGGGCGTCAGTCGCCGGGCAGGGCCGCGGGGGTGACCTTTTTAACCCTGGAAGATGACACCGGCAATATCAATGTGGTGGTGTGGCTGGCCACCGCCAAGGCGCAGCAAAAAGCGTTTTTAACGGCTCGCCTGCTGGAGGTTAAAGGTGTGGTGGAGCATCATAAAGGGGTGGTGCATGTGATTGCTGGGCGTTTAATCGACCACAGTGATAAATTACCGGCTTTAATTCTAAAGAGTCGATTTTTTCATTAGTAATAAAAATGACTTTCGTTTTATTTATTTTAAATTTTTATGTATTAGATAAAAAAATATCATTTTTTTAGGGCTGTGAAAAAAATTCAATCCCTGTTTAAATAAGCTCAACCTTAGCCAATAGGCAAACGCGCCGTTTAAGCGTACAATAGCGGCCTTTCATATCGACAATCACGTTGCACCTAGGAGACAGCATGTTAGAACGTAACATGAACATTGCAGACTTTGACCCAGAATTAGCTAATGCGATGAACGCAGAAGTAGCTCGCCAAGAAGAGCACATCGAGCTTATCGCATCAGAAAACTACTGTAGCCCTCGCGTACTTGAAGCACAGGGTTCACAGCTAACTAACAAATATGCAGAAGGCTACCCAGGTAAGCGTTACTACGGTGGTTGTGAGCATGTTGACGTGGTTGAGCAACTGGCTATTGACCGTGCGAACGAGCTATTCGGCACCGAGTATGCAAACGTACAGCCGCACGCGGGTTCACAAGCAAACGCCGCTGTTTTCCAAGCGCTTCTTCAGCCGCACGATACCGTACTAGGCATGAGCCTGGCACACGGTGGTCACTTGACTCACGGTGCACACGTAAACTTCTCAGGTAAAATGTACAACGCTATTCAGTACGGCCTAAACGAAGCAACCGGTGAAATCGATTACGATCAGGTTGAAGCGCTAGCGCTTGAGCACAAGCCAAAAATGATCATCGGTGGTTTCTCTGCTTACTCAGGTATCGTTGACTGGAAACGTTTTCGTGAAATCGCTGACAAAGTAGGTGCTTACCTGTTTGTTGATATGGCTCACGTTGCTGGCCTTATCGCCGCTGGTGTATACCCAAGCCCAGTGCCTTACGCGCACGTGGTAACAACCACTACGCACAAGACGCTTGCTGGTCCTCGTGGTGGTCTAATCGTTTCTAACTGTGGTGACGAAGAGATCTACAAAAAGCTAAACAGCGCCGTATTCCCAGGTGGCCAAGGTGGTCCTCTATGTCACGTAATCGCGGCTAAAGCGGTTGCTTTCAAAGAAGCGCTACAGCCTGAATTTAAAGCATACCAGCAGCAGGTTGTTGCTAATGCTCAAGCCATGGTTGAAGTGCTACAAGAGCGCGGTTACAAGGTAGTTTCGGGCAAAACCGACAACCACTTGTTCCTTCTTGACCTGATCGACAAAGACATCACAGGTAAAGATGCCGATGCTGCCCTTGGCAATGCCAACATCACGGTAAACAAGAACTCGGTACCAAACGATCCGCGTTCACCGTTCGTAACTTCTGGTCTACGTATCGGTTCTCCGGCTATCACTCGCCGTGGTTTCAAAGAAGCCGAAGCGAAAGAGCTAGCTGGTTGGATCTGTGACGTACTAGACAATATCGAAAGCACTGATGTTCAGGCACAAGTGAAAGAAAAAGTGAAAGCAATTTGCGCTAAGTTCCCTGTTTACGCATAACAGTGTGAAATAGCTATTACACAAACATTTGTGTATGATAAAGGCCGCAATTTTTGCGGCCTTTTCGTGTTTATGGGGTGCTAATGTGCACAGTAAACACGATGCAGTAGCTTGCGGCCTTTTTGTTATCTACAGGAACCCCATTCACTATGCATTGTCCTTTCTGCAGCGCTAAAGACACCAAGGTAATTGACTCACGTCTGGTCGGTGGTGGCCACCAGGTTCGTCGTCGTCGCGAATGCAATGACTGTCACGAACGTTTTACCACCTTTGAAGGGGCGGAATTAGTGATGCCACGGGTGATCAAGCGTGATGGTTCCCGTGAGCCCTTTAATGAAGACAAGTTGCAAAATGGCCTGCATCGCGCCCTCGAACGTCGACCAGTAAAAACAGAACAAATCGATGAGGTGGTGCATCAAATTAAATCGCAAATTCGCGCCACTGGCGAGCGTGAAGTCAGCTCGCAACTGATAGGCGAATGCATTATGGAAGCGTTGAAGGGTCTGGATAAGGTCGCTTATGTGCGCTTTGCTTCTGTCTATCGCTCGTTTGAAGATATCCGTGAATTCGGTGAAGAAATCGCCCGCCTAGGAGACTAAGATGATCTTCAGTGCGGACGATAAGCGTTATATGCGCCGGGCCATTGAGCTGGCGTATCTAGGTCGATTCACCACCACACCCAATCCCAATGTCGGCTGTGTGCTGGTTAAAGATGGTCAGATTATCGGTGAAGGTTTTCACCAACAAGCGGGGACAGCACATGCTGAGGTGCATGCACTTGCGGCGGCCGGTGACAAGGCCGAAGGCGCTACCGCTTATGTAACCCTGGAGCCCTGCAGCCATACCGGCCGTACCGGTCCCTGTGCTGGCGCCCTGATCAAGGCCAAGGTGGCAAAAGTCATTTGTGCCATGCAAGACCCTAATCCACAGGTCAGTGGTCGCGGCATGAAGATGCTGGCCGAGGCGGGCATAGCAGTCGCATCTGGTTTGCTTGGCGATGAAGCTGAAAAGCTAAACCTCGGCTTTTTAAAGCGCATGCGCACCGGGCGCCCTTATGTTACCTGTAAGCTGGCCGCCAGCCTGGACGGTAAAACCGCCCTGGCCAATGGTGAGAGTAAATGGATCACCGGCCCCGAGGCACGTAAAGATGTGCAGGCGTTTCGCGCCCAGCACTGTGCCATTTTAAGTGGCGCCGATACCGTGCTGGTGGATGACGCTAAGCTCAATGTGCGTTTGGACGACACGCAACTGGCCGAGTATGTGCTGCCGGAGGTGCGCCAGCCGCTGCGGGTGATCTTAGATAGCCGTTATCGGCTGACCCCGGATTTAGCGCTTTTTCAACAGCCCGGCGAGATATTATTAGTGCGCTCACGCACAGCCAGTGTGACGCGCAAAGAGCTTGATAAACAGTCCGTGTGGCCCAACAATGTAACCGAGTTGATGTGCGAAGGCCTTGAAAATGGGCAGGTTAATCTCGACGCCTTGCTGGCGGAGCTGGCGCAGCGCGAGATTAACTCAGTTTGGCTGGAGGCGGGGGCGACCCTGGCCGGTGCCATGGCGCAGCAGCAACTTATTGATAGCTACATTGTTTATATTGCGCCAAAATTAATGGGCAGTGATGCCAAAGGCTTGTTAACTATGGGCCCCTTTACGGCCATGACTCAAGTGCCAACCCTGCACTTTAGCGATATGACCCCAGTTGGTGAGGATATTCGCCTTACCTTAGAACAACTTAGAGTAGAATAGCCATGTTTACAGGCATTATTGAAGCAACGGGCACGCTCAGCTCCCTGACCTTGGTTGATGGCGACTTAAGCGTGCGCGTACAAAGTGACAACTTGGACATGAGTGACGTCGCGCTTGGCGACAGTATCGCTACCAATGGCGTCTGTTTGACCGTTACTGAAAAATTCAGCGATGGTTTTAGTGCCGATGTCTCAAAAGAGACCTTGTCACTGACGCGTTTTGCGCATTATCAGCGCGGCCAGCGGGTCAATTTAGAAAAGGCTCTGCAGCCGATTTCACGCCTGGGCGGGCACCTGGTTTCCGGCCATGTGGATGGCATTGCCGAGGTGGTAAAAGTCAGCCCTAATGCCCGCGCCATCGACTATTGGCTAGCGGCGCCGGAAGCGCTGATGAAATATATTCCCTACAAGGGCTCGGTGTGCATCGACGGCGCCAGTTTGACCGTTAATGAAATCGACGGCAACCAGTTTAAATTAACCATAGTGCCGCACACACTGGCACAAACCACGATCGCCGAATTTCAGGTTGGCACTAAGGTCAATCTCGAGGTCGATCAAATAGCGCGTTACTTGGAGCGCCTAATTCAAGGGGCGCAAGCTCCGAAAGCAGAATCAACAGTAACCGAAAGCCTGCTGGTGCAGGCCGGATTTATCAAATAACACATAGTGGGCAAGATATGAGTTTGAATAGCGCAGCGGAGATCATCGAAGACATTAAAAATGGCAAAATGGTCATCTTGATGGACGACGAAGATCGTGAAAACGAAGGCGACCTGATTATTGCCGCCGAGCACATCAGTGCTGATGCGATTAACTTTATGGCGACCTATGGCCGCGGCCTGATCTGCTTAACGCTGACACAAGAGCGTTGTGAGCAATTGGCACTGCCGCTGATGGTGAAAAACAATGGTGCCCAGTTCTCGACCAACTTCACCATGTCTATTGAGGCCGCCAAGGGTGTGACCACAGGTATTTCTGCCGCCGACCGTGCGCGCACGGTGCAGGCCGCCGTGGCCAAAGGCGCGGTAGCCGAGGATATCGTTCAGCCTGGGCATATTTTCCCGATTATGGCCCAGCCAGGAGGCGTTTTAACCCGAGCAGGTCATACCGAAGCAGGTTGTGACTTAGCCCGTCTGGCCGGTCTTGAGCCGTCGTCTGTAATTGTCGAAATCCTGAACCCAGATGGCACCATGGCCCGACGCCCAGAGCTGGAAGTGTTCGCTAAGGAGCACGGTATTAAGATGGGCACCATTGCCGATCTGATTGAGTACCGTAACCTTAATGAAACCACCATTGAGAAGGTTGCCCAGTGTAAGCTGCCGACCGAGCATGGTGAGTTCGAGCTGGTAACATACAAAGACACTATCGATGGTCAGCTTCACTATGCCATGGTGAAGGGTGAAATTAACGACCCAACCTTAGTGCGTGTGCACCTGCAAAGTACCTTTAACGACATTCTGCTATCCGATCGCGGTGCCGATCGCAGCTGGACGCTTTCTAAGGCCATGGATTACATTGCCAAAAATGAAGGGGTACTGGTTATTCTTGGCAAACAAGAGTGCAGCGAGGATATCGAAGCCATGGTCAAGGCGTTTGCCATGGAAGATGAAGGTCAGCAGGCCAATCATCGTAAATTCCAGGGCACCTCGCGTACCGTGGGCATTGGCTCGCAAATCCTTGCGGATTTGGGCATTACCAAGATGCGCCTGATGAGCATGCCGAAGAAGTATCACGCGCTGTCAGGCTTCCACCTTGAAGTGGTTGAATACGTACAGCCAGAATAAGCAGCTATTTTTTTTCAGTTATGGTATGATGCGCGGCAATTTTGCGATACCCCCTAATTCGCCCCGCATCACGCGTTGGCAATATCAATAAAGGTTTATAAATGAAAATTATTGAAGGTAACAAGTTTGCACCGGGCAAAAAATTTGCCATCGTGATTTCACGTTTTAATGACTTCATTGGCAGCAGCCTACTTGATGGCGCGGTGGATGAGTTAAAGCGCACTGGCAACGTCAGTGACGACGACATCACAGTAGTTTACGTACCGGGCGCCGTTGAGTTACCACTTGTGGCTAAGCGTCTTGCCGCTAAAGGCGAGCACGATGCCATTATCGCCCTTGGCGTTATTATTCGTGGCGGCACACCGCATTTCGATCTGGTTGCCGGTGAGTCGAACAAGGGTCTGGCACAAGTATCGCTAGAGTATGATGTACCAGTTGCTTTTGGTGTATTAACCACGGAAAGCATAGAGCAAGCCATTGAGCGTGCTGGTACAAAAATGGGCAACAAGGGTGGCGAAGCTGCACTAAGTGCCCTAGAAATGGTTAATGTTTTAGACAAAATTTAAGGGTTCACAGTGAAACCAGCAGCTAGACGCAAAGCGCGCGTATTGGCCCTACAGGCCGTTTACTCTTGGCAAATGAGTGGCAATGCCATTGCCGACATCGAACAGAATATGTTGCTTGAGAACGACATTTCTAAGGTTGATGTAGAGTATTTTAAAGATCTCGCTCGTGGCGTGGCCGTTAACTTTAAACAGTTGGACACCATTTTGGCTCCGCACCTAACGCGTCCTTACGAAGACATCGACATGGTTGAGAAAGCCATTCTGCGTCTAAGCGCGTATGAGTTAAAGTTCCGTGAAGACGTACCTTACAAGGTAGCGATTAACGAAGGCATTGAATTGGCAAAAACTTTTGGTGCCGAAGACAGCCATAAATTCGTTAATGGTGTGCTGGATAAGGCGGTCAAGGAACTGCGTAGCTAAGCACCTGACAACAAGGAGAGCCGGCTCAGGCCGGCTTTTTTGTGTATGCAAGAATTTGAATTAATTAATCGCTACTTTAAAGGCCGTGGCATCAGTCGTCGCGACGTTAACTTGGGTATTGGGGATGACTGTGCTCTAGTCACAGTGCCGCAAAACAGCCAGTTGGCGGTCACCACAGACACCATGGTCAGTGGCGTGCATTTCTTTGAAGATATGTCACCACGAGCCTTGGGACATAGAGCCATCGCCGTAAACCTGAGCGACTTGGCGGCCATGGGCGCCGAGCCGGCCTGGGTGTCGGTGGCTTTAACCTTGCCTCATGCCGATGCGCAATGGCTGGAAGAATTTACTGCGGGCATGCATGAAATTGCCGAGTATTTTAATGTCCAGATCATAGGGGGTGATACCACTCAAGGGCCGCTTACGGTAACCGTTTGTGCCAAGGGCACGGTTCCCGAAGGCAAGGCTATTACCCGCAGTGGTGCCAAGCCAGGCGACTGGATTTATGTCACCGGCCCGCTTGGGGATGCCGGATTGGCGGTGGAAGCACGCAAGCAACACCTGGACATAGACCCGGAGTGGCTGAAAAAATTAACTCATAAGCTTGAATACCCGACGCCGCGCGTTGCTGCGGGGCAGGTGCTGCGCGGTTATGCCAGTGCCGCCATCGACATCTCCGATGGTTTATTGGCGGACTTAGAGCACATCCTTGAGATGTCTCAGGTCAGTGCCACCATACAGGCCGATAAGATCCCTACCACTGAGGCGTTCCGCCAAAGTATCGAGGGTGAAGCCAAATGGCCGTATATCCTGGCCTATGGCGACGATTACGAGCTGCTTTATACGGTACCGGAGAACCACAAGGCCATGCTCGATAACAAGCTTAACCAGTATGGTATCGATGCCGTGTGTATCGGCCAGATCCGCGGTGGCGAAGGCAAAGTCGACGTCTTTGATGGTGAGCATAAGCTGGATATCAGCGCCATGGGATTTGAACATTTTGCCGAGGATGACGCATGCTAAGCATGACCAGTAACAGCTATAATTTACGCCGTGGCCATCAGTTCTTAGGTCTTGGCTTTGGCCTGGGTTTAAGCCCCAAGGCGCCTGGCACTGTCGGCACCTTTGCCGCCTTGCCCTTTATCTTTATGACCATGAACTTTCCGCTGTGGCTGCAACTGGTGTTTGCGGTGGTGATCTCTGTGCTGGGTATCTGGGCCTGTGGCAAAACAGCTGATGATTTGGGCGTACACGATCACCCGGCAATCGTCTGGGATGAGGTGGCTGGTTTTTATATCACCATGATAGGTGCGGCGCTGAATTGGCAAACGCTTTTGGTTGGCTTCTTATTATTCCGCTTCTTCGATATCGCCAAACCAGGACCGATACGCATGCTGGATAAACGCCTACACGGTGGTTTGGGCATTATGGCAGACGATATTTTGGCCGGGATTTGCTCTCTAATTTGCCTACAGGCGTTAATTAAAGTAGGTTATTTGCCTGGACTATAAGTTTTGAACATGGGTGTGACATTGCTGCGGTTTTTACAGTCACTTTTGCTGCTGGCGGCGACGCTGATAACATCAACGGCGTCGGCATCTATTACCGATTATGTAGTCAAACAATGGAACACACGTAATGGCTTGCCTTCGCAATCCTTAAAGAGTGTGACCCAGGACAATCAGGGTTATATTTGGGTCGGCACCCAGTTCGGCCTCAGTCGCTTCGATGGCGAGCACTTCACCAACTTTAATGAGCAAAACAGCAACTTCCTAAGCAGCAATGCCATTAACAAGCTGCTGATAGATAAAGAAGGCCTGCTGTGGATCGGCACCAAGAAAGGGGTTTCTGTGCTCGACCCCAACTCGATGAACTACTTTCAGTTCGGCATTAGCGGTCCGGTGCGCGATATCTTGCAAGATGACAAGGGCAATATCTGGGTTGCCGCCAGCGAACTTTTTTATATCGAGCGTAACCAAATTGCCTTCCACCTTGACGAAGAGCAGCGCCGCCGCAGCGGCCGCATGCAAAGCCGCTTAACTGCGATTAACCAGATTTCCGTCAGTAAGATGGCGCTGGCGCCGCAAGGTGTTTGGTTGGTCAGTGAAAATCACCTCTTGCGCCTAACCAATATGTCGTCCTCATCATCCAGGCTGCGCTTAAAAATCACCGCCCGGGTGACCTTACCCGAGCGCTTGGCACAAACCATAATTCATGATTTGGCCTGGCTTGAAGGCACTCTTTATCTGGCGTCCGAGCTCGGCGCCTATTTCCTTGATATAGACGATGAATTACGTCCTTTTGCCTTGCCAAACGCCAGTAATGCCGCCGTTTATAAGTTTATGAGTGACTCCGATGGGGCGTTGTGGATTTCGACCTATGGCCGCCTTTTGTATCGCGATAACTCCAAAGAGTGGCAGTGGGTGGAGCCGGCAGCACTGGATCAAAGCATCTGGTTTTCAGACATTTACCGTGACGATCAAAATAATATTTGGCTGGCCAGTTTTAGTGAAGGCTTGTGGCTGGCGCATGCCGGGCGGGTAGAGCGCCACAATGCCTTATCAAGCATGACCGAAGCCGTGATGGCGCTGACCCTCTCTCCCAAGGGGCAACTTTGGGTTGCCAACCGCTCTGGAGTCGGCTATTTCGATCAGGACAATAACTTCGTTAATCGTATTCCTCGCGCCAAGCTCAGACGCAGCGCCGTGCACGATATGCATTTTGTCGGCGAGCGCCTCTATATCGCCACCGACCGCGGTGTCCTCTATTTTGAAAATGAAGAACTCTTTAATATAGAAGCGCGCGAGCTGCGTCTTAACCCTGTGTTTGCCATTAGTGAGGCCAGCGCCGGTGGGCTTTGGTTTGGTACTGGTCGCGGCATGTATCGCCTTGGTTATAAGGGGCTGACTCCCTTTAACTATAATGCGGTGCTCGACAGTAAATTTATCACCTTTGTCGTCGATAAGGGCAAATACGGCCTGATCGGCACCAGTCAGGGCGGCTATATCTTCTCCGACAAGGGCATAGAGCGTGCCGGTGATAACACCGCCCTTGAGAGCGCTTATGTCACCAGTATCTTAGAAATAGACGGGGTGGGCACTTTAGTTGGCTCACTCAATGATGGCCTTTTCTATCGCAGTACCAAGGGGCGTTGGCATCAGCTTGATGTTTCTAACGGTCTGCCTTATGGCTCCATCTTTAGTTTGCATTATGACAAAGATCTGCAGCGGGTCTGGGTCAGCACCATGAAGGGTGTGTATCGCATGCCGGTGGAGCAATTCTCCGATGAAATAGGCAACTTGCAGGTGGAGCAGGTGATCTCCTCCTACGACCGCCAATTAGACGGTAAGGCCAGCCAGTGCTGTGCCGGTTTAGGCCATGATGCGGTTGCCGATAATGGCAGTTCGATTTGGTACCCCAGTTTGCAGGGGGTGGTGGAAATTCCCAAAAGCGTGCAGCTGTTTGGCCAGGATCCTCTAGCTCCTCAGGTGGAAAGCATAGCTACGCCACGACGCACCCTTTACACGGGTGCCTTGGGCAAGAAACCAGTGCTTGATACCGATGAGCGCGACCTTACCATCAGCTACACCGCCATCGACTTTTATGCGCCGGCGGAAGTGGAGTTTCGCTATCGCTTACAGGGCTTGGACAATGACTGGCGCTACGCCAACAATCGCCGCGAGGCCATTTATACCAATTTACCGCCCGGGCCTTTTGTCTTTCAACTTGAAGCCAAGCGCACCAGCGGCAATTGGCAAGAGGCCAGCAGCGCAGAGTATGCCTTTACCGTGCCACGTCGGTTTGATGAAACCATTTACTTTCGTTTGCTGATCGTTTCTTGCTTCTTCTTTATTTTGTATCTGTTGCTGTGGGTCTTTAGGGCACAGGAGCGACGTAAACAGGCGGCGTTGGAAAGCTTGGTGGAAGAGCGCACCCTGGAGCTGCGTGACGCCAACGACAAGCTCAATCAGGTTAACTCTCAGTTGAAGTTAGTGAGCCATTCCGACGAGCTGACCGGGCTGCGAAGCCGCCGCTTCTTGTTCGATCAGCTGCCCAAGGATATAGAGCACTATCAGCGCAATGCAGAGTCCTTGCAAAAGCAGGGTCGTGCCCTGGTGCTGGTAATCGTCAATATCGACAACTTCTCGCGTATAAATGATGCCTACGGGCCACTAAGCGGCGATAGCTGCTTGCAGCAAATGGCCACCCTGCTTAACTCCTGTACTCAAGGGTCGGACTATGTGGCGCGCTGGAGTGGCGATGAGTTCTTATTGCTGCTGCGTGACTTTGAGGTCGATCAGGTTAATCTCTTTGTGCGTAATCTGTGTAAGTCCATCGCCAGTAAGAGCTTCTTACTGCCTAATGGTAAAAAGATTAACCTCAGCGCCTCCCTGGGCTGGTCCTGCTATCCCATGCCTTTATTAGGCGGCCAGGTGATCGGGTGGGAAACCTCTGTGAATCTGGCGGATATCGCCCTGCATCAAGTGAAAAAGCGCGGCGGTGATGGCTGTGCACATATCGAATTTGATGATCAGCTTGATGCCTTTGAGTTCGAGCAAAGCGAGAATCTTGATGAGCAGATAGCGACGCTGCAGAGCTCGTCCCTGGCGGATATTAAGATTTGGATGCGTTAAGCCAGAGCTAAGTCATTGGCCTCTATGAGCCAAAACACGGACAGAAAAAAGGAGCGATATCGCTCCTTTTTGCTTTTATTTAGCTTTGCTAGTTACGCTAACCAAGCTTTAACTTGTCGCTCGATACCGGCGCTATCCAGGCCAAGCTCTGCGTGCATTTCCTGCTGGGTGCCGTGCTTGATAAAGACATCCGGCAGGCCTAAGTGTAATACCGGCTTAAGCTGCTTGCTTTGTGCCAGATATTCGCTCACCGCTGAGCCGGCACCACCGGCAATCACATTGTCTTCCAAGGTCACCAAGTGCTCATGGGTAGCGGCTAATTCATCAATCAGCGCCGTATCCAGTGGCTTAACAAAACGCATATCTACCAAGGTGGCATCCAGTGCTTCGGCGGCTGGCTCGGCATACTCGAGTAGGGTACCGAATGACAGTATGGCCACACCTTTACCTTGACGAAGCACACGGCCTTTACCAATTTCAAGCGCTTGCATTTGTGCATCGAATTCACCCTCACCGGCGCTGCCACGGGGATAGCGCACCGCTGCCGGCTTATCCAGCTTGTGGCCGGTGTAAAGCATGTTGCGGCATTCGTTGGCATTGGCCGGAGCCATGATCACCATATTAGGAATGCAGCGTAAGAAGCTTAAATCATAGGTGCCCTGGTGAGTTTCACCATCGGCGCCAACCACACCGGCACGGTCGATAGCAAATAACACAGGTAACTCTTGCAGGGCAACATCGTGGATCAGCTGATCATAGGCGCGCTGTAAGAAAGATGAGTAAATCGCCACCACAGGATTTAATTGCTCGCAGGCAAAACCGGCGGCTAAGGTCACAGCATGCTGCTCGGCAATGGCCACATCAAAATACTGCTCTGGGTATTCCTTGGAGAAACGCACCATGCCTGAGCCTTCACGCATGGCCGGGGTAATGGCCATCAGGCGGCTGTCTTCGGCGGCCATATCGCATAGCCAGTCGCCAAAGACCTTGGAAAAGGTCGGCGCGCCAGGCTTTGACTTGGGTAACTTGCTTTCGCTTGGGTCGAATTTGGGCACCGCATGGTAACCGATAGGATCGGCTTCGGCAGGCTTATAACCTTTACCTTTTTGTGTTTTCACGTGCAGTAGCTGCGGACCCTTAAGGTTGCGCATATTGCGCAGGGTGTCGACAAGCATATTAACGTCGTGGCCATCAATGGGGCCGATATAATTAAAGCCCAGCTCCTCGAAAAAGGTGCCAGGGATCACCATGCCTTTCAGGTGCTCTTCCATGCGGCTGGCCAGCTCTTTGACCGGCGGCAGACCGGAGAGCAGCTTTTTGCCGCCTTCACGAATATTGGTGTAAAAGCTGCCGGAAAGAATACGAGCGAAGTGGTTATTCAGGGCGCCCACGTTTTCCGAGATAGACATCTCGTTATCGTTGAGGATCACCAGCATATCCGACTTCACATCACCGGCGTGGTTCATGGCTTCGAAGGCCATACCTGCGGTAATAGCACCATCGCCGATCACGGCTACGGTTTTACGTCCTTTACCTTCTTTTTGCGCCGCAATCGACATGCCTAACGCCGCAGAAATCGAGGTACTTGAGTGACCCACACTAAAGGTGTCGTACTCGCTTTCGCCACGGTAAGGAAAAGGGTGCAGGCCATCTTTTTGGCGGATGGTGTGCATTTGCTCGCGACGACCTGTGATCAACTTATGCGGATAGGCCTGGTGACCCACATCCCAGATCAAGCGGTCGAATGGCGTGTTATAGACATAATGCAACGCCACAGTCAGCTCCACCGTGCCTAAACCTGAGGCAAAATGGCCACTGCTTTGTGATACGGAGTTCAGTAGGTAGTCCCGCAATTCATAGCTAAACGCGCCTAGCTTATCTTGAGCCAGGTCGCGCAGTTGTGCAGGTTCATCGACCTGATTTAAAAGGGGATACTTGCTACTATCCAAATTCATGCGTTTTATTATCCTTCACTGCGATGGCCCGAGTATATCAAAATGGGCACGGCCATCTGTAGTAATTTTTAATGATCTCGGGCGATGATGTATTGCGCCAGTTGCGCCAACATCCTGGTGTCATAGGGCAGGTTATCGAGGGCGGTAATGGCCTCGTCATAGAGCTGCTGTAGTTTGGCTTTTGCGCCATCTAAGCCAAGCAGAGCCGGGTAGGTGGCTTTACTGGCGGCCTCATCCGAGCCCTGCGGTTTGCCCAGGGTCTGGGTGTCGCCTTCTATATCTAAAATATCGTCTTGCACCTGGAATGCCAGGCCGATGGCCTTGCCGTATTTTTGCAGTGCCGCTTGCGTATCGCTGTCGCCCTTGGGGGCGCATAAATAGCCAAGCTCGATGGCGCAGCTTAGGAGCGCACCGGTTTTAGCATTATGTATCTGCTCAAGCTCGCTTAAACTGATGTCTTTTCCTGTTGCGGCTATGTCCAGGGCCTGGCCGCCGACCATGCCGAGCAAACCAGACGCTCGGCTTAGGCTTTGTACCAGGCGAATTTGCGCGCCAGCCTCTAGGTTAAAGTCGCTGCTGCTTAGTAGTTCAAAGGCGATGCTCTGCAAGGCGTCACCGGCCAAAATGGCATGGGCTTCATCATAGGCAATATGGCAGGTGGGGCGACCACGGCGTAATTCATCGTCGTCCATGGCTGGCAAGTCATCATGCACAAGGGAATAGCTGTGAATACATTCGATGGCCGCGGCGGCCTTATCAAGATCGCCCTTGTTGGCACCGAGCATGGAGCCGACGCAATAAACCAAAAACGGACGCAGTCGTTTACCGCCATTTTGTACGCTGTATTGGCTGGCCGCGAGGATCCTTGGTTGGGCATCTTGCTGGCTGTGGAAATAGTTTTCCAGGGTGTGCACTACGTCTTGCTGCGCTTGCGCTAAGGCTTGTTTTAATTCCACAGTGACTATTACTCTTGAGGGTCCATAGGCGTTAATTCGCTGTCGAGATCATTACTCATCAGCATGCTTACCTTTTGCTGTGCATGATCCAGTTTTTGCGCCGAGACATTGGCCAGGCTGATACCACGTTCAAACTGCTTTAAAGAATGTTCCAGCGGCATATCGCCTTGTTCCATCTCAGTGACAATTTGGCTCAGTTCATTGATTGCGTCCTCAAAGGTGAGGTTTTCTGGTTTTTTTTGGGCCATTGCCTGCGCTCTCGTTACTGAATTGCTAAGAGCGCCAATTTTAGGGGGATTCCGTGACCAGGTCAAAGGCGGTGATGATTTTCGACCACTTAGAGCCAGTGTAGCTGTTTTTAATCTGCGGATTTTAAATAAAGGGTTAAGTACTTGAAGTGGCTCGGTAGCAATTTAAAGCATGGGTGCGCGTTACTTAGTGAGCACTTGCTCTTAATATTCTTTCATCAAAATTAAAAATGCACTACACTCTTTCTTACTGTATGGATGAACAGTTGTTGTGCTATGAAGCTATATATTGCCGAAAAACCTTCCCTTGGGCGTGCCATTGCTGCCGCTTTACCTAAACCCCATAACAAAAAAGACGGCTATATCGAGCTGGGCAACGGCGATTGCGTGACCTGGTGTATCGGTCATCTATTAGAGCAGGCTGAGCCCGATGACTATGATGCCGCTTATAAAAAGTGGCAAGTACAGCATCTACCCATAGTGCCACAGCAATGGCAGCTTAAAGCCAAGAGCAAAACCCGCAAACAACTTACCCTAGTTAAAAAGCTGATCAAGCAAGCTTCGCAAATTGTTCATGCTGGCGACCCCGACAGGGAAGGGCAACTCTTAGTCGATGAGGTGATCTCCCAAGCCAATGTGAGCACGGCTAAAAAGCAAAGTATTCAGCGTTTACTGATCAGTGACCTAAATTTACCCGCAGTGAAAAAGGCCCTTGGACAATTGCGTGCCAACGCGGAATTTATTCCACTTAGCGTCTCGGCCTTGGCGCGCTCCCGTGCCGATTGGCTGTTTGGCATGAACCTCACCCGGGCCTATACCCTTGCGGGCCAAAAAGGCGGCTATAAGGGTGTGCTCTCCGTTGGCCGGGTACAAACGCCCATCCTTGGCTTGGTGGTAGCGCGGGATAAAGAAATTAACGAATTTGTCAGCAAGCCCTTCTATGAAGTAGAAGCCCTGATGCGCACTCAAGAGCAACAAGGCTTTACCTTAAAGTGGCAACCCAGCGAAGCCTGCCAACCTTATCAGGACGAGCAGGGTCGGGTATTAGTCAAGGCCTTGGCCGATAACGTTGTTTCCCGTATCAAGGGGCAGCATGGATTGATCACTCAGGTCAAAAGGGCTGAAAAACAAGAGCAGGCGCCCTTGCCTTATAACCTGTCGGCACTGCAAATCGATGCCGCCAAGCGCTTCGGGTTGCCAGCCAAAGCGGTACTTGATACGTGCCAAAGTCTTTATGAAAAACATACCTTGATCACCTATCCACGCTCGGATAATAGGTATTTGCCTAAGGATCATTTTCAGCAGGCGCCTGACATTATCGATAGCGTGATTGCCAACGGCGTGTTTTCAAAAGAGCAGCTGGCTACCGCGGATCCGTTAAGAAAAGCACGTTGCTTTAACGATGCCAAGGTTGCCGCTCACCATGCCATAGTGCCGACCAATAAAAAGACCTCGGCGCAGCTCACAGAAACGGAGCGTCGTGTTTATGAGCTGATCTGTCGCCAGTACGTGATGCAATTTATGCCGGCCTACCGTTATCACCAAACCGATGTGGAAGCAGAGATAGCCGGCGGCACGTTCACTACCAAGGCCAAAGAAGAGATAGAACGCGGCTTTAAGGTGTTATTGCCCAATAAAGAAGAAAAAGAAGCGCCTAGCTTACCGCCTTTAAGCCTGGGTCAGCAGGTACTGTGCGAGGATGCGCGGCGATTAGATAAAAACACCACACCACCGGCGCATTTTACCGATGCCACCTTGCTTGCAGCGATGACTGCTATTTCCCGCTATGTGAAAGACCCGGATATCCGTAAGGTGCTGCGGGAAACCGATGGTCTGGGTACAGAGGCGACCCGCGCCAGCATTATCGAGTTATTGTTTACCCGTGGCTTCCTTGCTCGCAGTGGCAAGACCATTGTTGCCACAGAAACGGGTGTGGCGCTGATCAATGCCTTGCCTGACACCCTTTCAACACCGGATATGACCGCTCATTGGGAAATGGCCTTGGCACAAATTGCAGAGAAACAGCTTAAGTACGATGATTTTATGCAGCCCTTGGTTGGGCAACTAGGGGCATTAATAGAAGAAGCAAAAACCTGTGACAGTCGTCAGTTTTCACATATCAAGAGTCAGGTAAAAAGGAAGTTTAAGGGCGCGAGAAGAAAAAGCACGCGCCCGAAAAGCAGTAAAGCTCAGGCTTAGTTTCTATTAAACAAGGCCAATGCTGCATTACTCATGGCGTTGACCCCAGTTGGAATCGCCTTTTGGTAATCCGGAGCAAACTTACTCGAATGCAATGACGGCAACTGGGTATTGTTTTTCATTGCCTTCTTATAAGTATCCGGGTTTACACCACCTAGCCAGAATAGGGTAATAGGCAGCTTGTCTTCGGTGCGGCCATATAAACCAAAGTCTTCACCGGCCATGACTGGCTCGGTCAACTCAACATTATCGGCGCCAATGGCCGCTTTAATGGCCTGGGTGACGCGAGCGGTTTGCTCCGGGTTATTGTAGGTCGAGGGAATAGACTCGGCCTCATGAACCACCACTTCAGGGTAAAGTGATTCTTCAAGCCCGGCACTGGCGGCAATACCCGCGGTAATGCGCTTAATCGCCGCAATCTGTTGTTCGCGTACCGCCGGGTTATAGCTGCGTAATGTCAGCTGGAGTTTGACCTCGTTGGAAATAACATTGTGCTTACTGCCCCCATGGATTGAACCTACGGTGACTACCGAAGGCTCAAGAGGAGAGAGTTCGCGGCTGGTGATCGTTTGTAAGGCCAGCACGATACGAGAAGCCAGCACCACGGGATCGATAGTGGTATGCGGGTAAGCACCGTGGCCGCCTTTGCCTTTGACATGAATATCAACAGAGTCGACGCTGGCCATGGTGTACTCCGGCTTTAAAGCAACCTTACCCGCGGGCACACTGGCACTGACATGCAGGGCTAAAATATGATCCGGTTTGGCAAACTGGCTAAAGAGCCCTTCGTTTAACATGGCCTTGGCGCCGGCACCCACTTCCTCGGCGGGCTGGGCCACCATCATTAGGGTGCCTTGCCATTGGTCTTTGTGGGCGACCAAGTGCTCGGCGGTGCCAATAAAGCTGGTCATGTGAATATCGTGACCACAGCCGTGCATCACGCCGACCTCAGTCCCTTCTTTATTTAGCACCTTCACCTTAGAAGCATAGGAAACGCCGGTTTGTTCGGTGATGGGTAAACCGTCGGTGTCGGTGCGGATCATAATAGTAGGGCCTGCACCATTTTCTAGCAGTCCGACCACGCCATAACCGCCCACCTCTGTGGTCACCTCAAAGCCTAGACGTTTTAGTTGCTTGGCGATTTTCTTGCCGGTTTGTTGTTCTTGTAACGAGAGCTCAGGGGATTGGTGTAAGTCCAAATAGAGCTTTTCCAGCTCGGGCAGGCGCTCGTTAACCTTAATAGCGGCGCCGGCGGGCAATGCCGTGGTTAATAATAACGCCGTGCTCGCTATTGTCATATTTTGCAGAAAACCCATAATATTCCTTACACTTGTAATTGTGATCTTTGACTCCATATCAAAGCCTAATTCTAAATAGATGGCAACTTAACCATGACGAATCAAATTCAACTTACTGCTGAAAATATTCAGCAGGTTTTAGGACAAACTTCCGAAGACAATATCGTTGCCTTGAGCTTCTACTCGGCGCAGAGCCATGAATGCCAAGAGCAGGCACGTATTCTCGATGGTTTAGCGCAGCAATATCAGCAGCATCTTATCGTTGCTACCCTGGACTGTGACCTTCAGCAAGCGCTGGCCAGCCAGTTGGCGCAGCAAATTGGTTTGCAGACATTACCTACCTTAGTGCTATTAAAAGGTGGCGCGCCGGTGGATATGTTGCCAGGCGCGCAAAGCGAGCAACAAATAAAAGAAGCATTGCAAAAGCACCTGCCACAGCCGGAAGATGCTTTATTACAGCAGGCTAAAGCAGCGTTGGCGGCGGATAACCTGAATGAAGCCTTTAAATACGCCAAGCAGGCCTATGAAATCGACCCGCAGAATGCTCGAATTAAGCTGGTGCTAACCGATATCTGCATCCAAATACATAAGTTGGATGATGCAAAAGCCTTGCTAGATACCATAGCGTTGGCGGATCAGGACGCCTACTACAACAATATCAAAGCAAAATTAGAGCAAGCAGAGCAAGCACAAGACTCTCCTGAGATCCGCTTATTGCAGCAGGAAATTGAGCAGCAAGGCGATAATTTGGAGCTTAAGGTGAAACTGGCGGTGGCTTTTAATGATGCCGGTCGTAAAGCTGAAGCGCTCGAAACTTTATTTTTAGTGCTAAAGAAAGATCTTAACTTTGCCGATGCGAAGAAGTTCTATCTTGATATTATCGCCAGCCTACCTGAGGGGGATGCCCTGGCGGCGGCGTCACGTCGAAAACTATATAGCATTCTTTACTAGGGCTATTTTTGAGTACCTACATATATAGGTATAGATATGACTACGGCGAGCTTAGACTCGCCGTTATTATTTTTAGATTCCTACCTTGATCTTTACCGCAGTTGTTCAATACTTAGTAGTCCTGCCACGGAAGAATCATAACAAGGCCTGAATTCAAGACCTGAATTTGGCTACTTAACATCCGGTTTTGGGTGCTTATTAATCAATTGATACGCAAAAGGCTATTTTTCGCAATTTTCTTTAAAAAAGGGGTTGCGTCAAAATCGAATCTCCCTATAATGCGACCCCACTGAGACGGCAGGCAGCAACGCATAGCGAGGCGCTAGCGACTCAGGGGGTCAAATAAAACTTCAGTTTTGAAAAATGAAAACTTTCTCAAAATTAAGTGTTGACAACAAATCAGGGTTGAGTAGAATGCACAGCCCTCGAGACGCGAAAGCAACTCGAAACCGGGTAA